>NZ_LMGC01000013.1:0-96881 GCF_001427045.1 Ensifer sp. Root558
GCGCTGATCCAGCGACATGCGTGCAAGGATTGCGGCGTACACATGTACGGCCCGGTCGAGCGTGACCACGCGTTCAAGGGGCTTTCCTTCGTTCATCCTGAGCGCTTCCAGGAGGCAGGCTGGGCAAAACCGGGTTTTGCCGCCTTCGTATCGTCGATCATCGAGAGCGGCTATGACCCGGCCGGAATGGACAGCATGCGCGCGCGGCTGCGCGAACTGGGCCTCGAACCCTATGACTGTCTCAACCCAGTCCTGATGGACGTTCTCGCCACCTGGGCGGCCAAGAAGAGCGGCGCGCTTCCTGCCTAATAGTCAGACCGCTGACTGTCCGCTATGTCGATCGCTAGGCCAAGCCTAGCGATCGACGACGAGATCACTGAGCGGCTTCGAACAGCAAGGAAGGAAAAGCCCAGCATCGATCTCTCGTTGCCTTATCCCGCCATTGTGGTTCATCTCGACCGAACCCGATACGAGCTTGGACTTGCACGTGCCGCAGACGCCGTTCGAACACGATGAGGCGAGTTTTACGCCCGCTTTCTTTGCGCAGGAAAGCACGGTCTGCTCGCCCCCGATTTCGATCTTGCGGCCCTGTTTGGAGAACTCGACCTGGAACGTTCGGGTCGCCGGCTGATCGACGATAGGAATATCCGGGGTGTCGATCACGGCCGCATCGAAGCTCTCCTCGATGTAGTTGGATTGCGGAACGCCGAGTTCGGCAGCGATCGTGCGCGCTGCCGCCATGAACGGGGCAGGGCCGCAGCACATGACAATGCGTTCGGCGATATCGGGAACAGCAAGCTGCAAGTAAGCAGCCGATATGCGTCCCGTCAGGCCATGCCAGTTGGTTTCGCCGGTAACGACTTCCGGCAGAAACTGCAAGCGCAGGCCCTTCATCCGGTAGGCGAGTGACGCGAGTTCGTCGCGGAAGATGAGGTCCTTCGGGGTTCGCGCCGCGTGCATGAAGACGACGTCGACAGGCTCGCATGTATCGGCCAATTCGCGAACCATCGCCATGACCGGTGTGATCCCCGACCCTCCCGACAGAAAAAGGTACTTCCGACCGTTCGGGCGAATGAACTGGCCGAGGGGACCGTTCGCCTTGACCTTGGCGTTGACCGTGAGCCGATCGTGAAGCCAGTTCGAGATCTTGCCGTCGGCGACGCGCTTGACGGTCACCGAGAACGCATTGCTGCGCTTCGGCGAGGACGAGATGCTGTAGCAGCGGCTTTCCGGCTCGCCCTCGATATCGAGGTCGAACAGGAAATACTGACCGGCTTCGAAGGCAAAACGTTTGCCTTCGGTGGACGCAAAGGTAAAGGTCTTCACGTCGTGTGTTTCCTGATGGACATCGATGCAGACCAGGTCCTCGTCCGCGTCGCGGCTCCAGATATCGCTCGGCTCGAGACGCCCGGCGGGAGAAAAGTTGCTCTTAGTATCCATGGGCGCGCATCCGATCGATGTACCACGACGCGAATTTGTCGAGGTTTGTTTCGGAGAAGGGCGAGTAGGGACCCGGCACGTAAGCGGGATCTTCGACGCCGGCGTGGGAGCGGGCGACCAGTTCGGCGTCCTGCTCGGTTGTGGCGATCCAGACGTTGGTGAGCTTTTCGAGTTCGTAGTCGACCCCCTCGACGGCATCCTTGTGCACAAGCCATTTCGTCCGCACGAGCGTCTTGTCGGCCGATAGGGGGATGACGATCGAAACGACGGCGTGGTCGCCCATGAAGTGGTTCCAGCTGTTGTGACCCCAGAGATGCATGTCGCCGAGATCCTTGCGCGACATCGTGCCGAGCAGCTTTGCCGAGGCAGCGGTCGCGTCGGGCGTCTGGGATTCGCCCGCCCCCGAAATGATCAGCCGTTGCGTCCGAAAGTTGGTGGTGCAGTCCACCAGTTGCTCGACCGCCGCGGAGGGGTAGCCATCTGCCTCCCACCGCCTGGTGCGCTCCTCATAGAGCGAAAAATGCTCCTCCGCCTGGGCGCGATCTTCCGGGCTCAAAGCGTCCGGATCGAAGCCGAAATCGAGGTCGACGAAGGAGACGCAGAGCTCGGGATGGTTGGCGGAACAGTGGTAGCATTCACGGTTGTTCTCGATCGTGAGCTTCCAGTTGCCTTGTTCGATGACATCGGATTCATACGCGACCTTGGCGTTGGCGATATCGTAGGGAGCAAGCCGTTCTGCCATGACCCCGACGAGACGCTCAATATCTTCGGGCGGATCGTTCGAAAGGCAGACATAAACAAGGCCGCCAACCGACTTGAAGATCACGGGCTTGAGGCTGCGGCATTCCTTGTCGAAGCTCTTGCCCATATGGGGCGCATAGCTCAGTTCACCGGAAAGCTCATAGGTCCAGGTGTGGTAGGGACAGACAAGCTTCGAAACGATCGTCTTGCCTGGATCGAGCAGTCGGGCGCCTCGGTGGCGGCAGACATTGTGCATGACGCGGATCCCGCCGTCATCGTCGCGCAGGAGGATGAGGCTGGTCTTGCCAATATCGACGACGGTTGCATCGCCCGGCTCCGGTACATCGCATTCAAGCCCAATGCAGATCCAGTGCCGGCGGAAAAAGACCTCCAGATCCGCCTCGAAGACATCCTCTCGCGTGTAGAGACCGGCGGGAAGCGAATGGCCCTCCGCTCTTGCATCAAGCAGCGATGATATGGGAGAAGAAAATGTCTGCAGCATAATTCCACCTTATGTTCCGATCGGAAGCTCGAGGGGCTCCACAAAGAGGATCGCTCAGGCGCGGCAGTCGCTCAACGGCACAAATATGCGCGTTTCACATTACCAAATGTAATGGATCCAAGATGGTCAATCTGAGGAAGAAACTCCCGCCGCTCACCGCGCTGACGGCCTTTGAGGCAGCGGCTCGATTGTCGAGCTTCACACGGGCCGCGACGGAACTCGGCGTGACGCAGGCGGCTATAAGCAGACAGATCCATTTGCTCGAAGAGGACTTTGGGTTCCCCTTGTTTCGGCGGCTTCATCGCAAGATCGAACTGACTGATAAAGGCCGGCTGCTTTACGCAGCGGCCGGCGACGCGTTCAATCTTATTGCCGACACCGTTGCGGATCTTCGGTCGGAGGGAGCAGATGACGAGCTGGCAATTGCAGCGACCATCTCCTTTTCACATTTCTGGCTGCTGCCAAGGATCGCTGCGTTTTCTCGAGCCTATCCCGAAATCAAGCTTCGCATCATCACACAGGATGCTCGAACGAGTATCGAGGCTAGCGATGTGGACCTGGCGATCCGCTACGGGACCGGTACCTGGCCAGACGGCCAGGCGGAGTTCCTGTTCGAGGACGAGGTTTTCCCGATTTGCAGTGCAGATTATCTGGCCACGGCGGATCCGATCCGCACGCCGGGAGACCTCATCAATCATCCGCTGATTACGAGCGATATTGATGACCCGACATGGACGGGCTGGGATGAATGGCTTGCAGCATTTTCCGTAAAAGCGCCGAAACGCGCCCGCGGCCTGCGATGCAGCTTCTATACGGAAGCCATTTATGCGGCGATGAACGGGCAAGGCATTGCCCTCGGCTGGAACCGCCTTGTCTCTGACCTTATTCGGCAAACTCGTTTGGTCCGCCTTACCGAAGCCTCCATTCGCACCAGGGCGGCATATTTTGTCGTGGTGCCGGCGAGAAGACCGAAAAAGGAAAGCGGACGGCTGTTCATCGAGTGGCTGCGCGAGATCTCTTCAAGCGCTGAATGAGAGATCGTCCGTAACTTGTGGTCGGGGGCCGATTTAGCGCGTCCCGCCACTCTTCTTTTTTGAGAACTGAGCGACAGCCGTTTGGTGATCGATAAATGCTCCTTCACGGCGGCCGGGCTCGCTCCGGAATGAGCCAATGCGACGCCTTTTTTGCCGCGCCAACCGATGCGCTTGCCGAGCACATAAGACCTTTGCCGGCCGCCATAAGACTGAGGTCCTATGGCGGAACCTCTCGCGGTAACTAACTTGGTCAGAGGGATTCGATCTGTTGATGATCGGTGGCACCTGCATGGTGCCGAGCCCATTTGACCCGTGGAGGTCGAATGCCGATCGCTAGGACTCTGTAGGTGGGAAATTTATGAAGAAAATAGGTGCAGTACTCTTGGCCGCCGGCACGGCGCTATCGGCGGTCTCGGCGCAGGCGGTTCCGATGTTCGCTGTTTCCACTGGGCAGACCTCCCAGCCGGTCGATTTGATCCATCATAAGCCAGGCCATTACGGCGGACCGCCGCACAAGCGCGGCTACGACGTCTACCGCTACGGCAGCAACCGCTACAATGCAGCTCCACGATACGGCCATTACAATGGCTATGAGGGTTACCGGTACCGCCGCGACGGGTACCGTCGCCACAGTGATGGATGGTGGTATCCCCTGGCCGCATTCGGGACAGGAGTGATCATCGGTGGCGCAATCGCCTCACCGCCTCGGCAGGTCTATTCCAACGCGCCGTCGTCGCATGTCGAATGGTGCTATGACCGCTATCGTTCGTACCGTGCCTACGACAACTCCTTCCAACCCTATTATGGGCCGCGCCAGGAATGTGTGTCGCCGTACTACTGACCAGCGAGGCGCCCGCTTGCCAGAACGTGTCGGGTCGCTTCGATGCTCTCCGACACCGTGGTGGTTGCTGCTTCAGCCGCGTTGCTTGAAGTGGCGACCCAGAATTTGGGGGATCATGCCGCCTGCTAGGAGGCTCTCTACTTCTTGCCCCGTCTCCACGGCTGCTCGGGCCGTCAATCGCAGGCATTCACCTGAAACACGTCTCAAGACCAGTGGCACGGGTCCGCGCGGAGAAATGGTCGTCGCGTTGACTTCCAGGAGATCGGTGGCTGTTATCCGCGGCACTTCCTCCTCCTGCAGAAGAATAGGAAGGATGCCCATGCCAATGAGGTTTGTTCGATGAATCCGCTCAAAACTCAAGGCGATCACGGCGCGAACGCCGAGTAGCCCGATGCCTTTTGCGGCCCAGTCTCGCGACGATCCAGCGCCATAGCGTTGCCCTGCAATGATAACGACGGACCGGTGCTCCAATCGGTAGCGCTCCGCCGTCTCCCACAGCGGCGCTTCCTCCCCTGTAGGCGCGTGGATGGTCATCGATGCAGGCCTTCCGCCAAGGAGGTGGTTGGCGGCTGTACGATTGTCAAAGAGGCCGCGCACCATTGCTTTCCAATTACCGCGACGTGCGGCGTAGACGTTAAGATCGTCCGCAGGGTCGCCAGCGGCCACGAGGTGGCGGCCGGCGAAGCTCGAAGCGCTAATCTGGCCCGCGGGCGAGATATGGTCCGTCGTCATGTCGTCCCCCAACACGAGCAAGGGATGTGCCCTGTAGTTTCCGAGGCGATTGGCTGTCTCCACAGCAGCAAAGGGTGGCCGGCGGATGTAGGTTGAGGCTTCGTTCCACGGAAACGTCGGCGACTTCGGAGCGGCCAGCGCGCGCCAGGCATCATTTCGTTCCGCATCCAGGAAAGCCTGGGGAAAATCTTGTGCGTCGGAATGCTGCTTGAGAACAGCGTCGATCTCGTCACTGCCAGGCATCAAATCACCGAGATGAATGGCTGTCTGCTCCGGGCTCCGGGCGATTTCCCACTTCATGGGGTTTGGAATGAACCTTCCGATCAACGACAGAGCCACAACATGAGGCGGCGATGCCAGGAAGCCGAACTGGAGGCTTGGATGCACGCGGCCAGGAAAGTTGCGATTACCGGAAAGCAGTGCTGCCGCGATCGTGCCGCCGGCGATTGCTTCAGCCATATCGCCCTGAAGCGGACCAGAGTTTCCGATGCAGGTCGTGCACCCGTGCCCCACGATGTCGAACCCGACGGCCTCAAGATCAGCAAGCAATCCACTGCGCCTCAAGAAACGCTCGGCCGATGGCGAGCCGGGTGCCAGCGATGTCTTGACCCAGTAGGGTGGGCGCAGACCCAACCGGTTCGCATTGCGGGCAACCAGGCCCGCCGCGACCAACAGCCGTTGATCCGACGTGTTGGTGCAGCTCGTGATGGCGGCGATCGCGATTGCGCCGTCCGGTATGCCGGGTTTGCCTTGCTCCAAGGGCCGGCCGCATGCGGTCTCAAGTGCACCTAGGGCATCGGCCAATGGCAGCTTGTCCTGCGGGCGGCGTGGACCGGCCATCAAGGGTTCGACCGCCGCAAGGTCGAGCTCGATCACGCCGGTATAGCGCGGCGAAACGGCAGGCTCGAACCAGAGGCCGAGCATCTTCGCCGCGTCGCGGACGAGTTGGCAATGGGACGGAGAGCGACCCGTCTGGGCGAGATAGGAAAGGGTTTGTTCGTCTATAGGGAAGTAACCCGTCGAGGCGCCGTATTCCGGTGCCATATTGGCGACGACGGCGCGGTCTCCGGCCGAAAGCGTCGAAACACCCTCGCCGAAGAATTCGACAAATTCCCCTGATATTCCATGACGCCGCAGCAGGTGGGTCACTTCCAGCGCGAGATCGGTTGACAGAACGCCTGGTGCGAGCCGTCCCATCAACCGCACGCCGACCACATCGGGAATGCGTAGCGTCACAGGAAACCCAAAAAAGACGCTTTCGGCCTCAAGACCCCCGACGCCCCAAGCCAATACGCCGATGCCGTTGATCATCGGCGTGTGGCTGTCCGTGCCGATCAGCGTGTCGGGTACGGCCCATTTTTCTCCATCGCGTTCCTCGATGGAAATCACCTTTGCGAGTTGCTCGAGGTTGATCGTGTGCATGATGCCGGTACCTGGGGCGTGCACCTTGACACCCGGTAGAGCCTGGGTTGCCCACTTCATCAGGCGGTAGCGCTCGCTGTTTCTGTCCATTTCCCGTTGCATGTTGAAACGGCGGGCATCAGGCTGGCCGTAGCGATCGACGGCAACGCTGTGATCGACGGAGACGTCGACCGGGAGAACGGGGCTCAATTCGCTCGGATCGCCACCAGCATCCGCGACCGCGTCCCGCATGGCGGCAATATCAACGAGAGCCGGCACACACGTCGTATCGTGCATGAGGACACGGGAGGGGTGAAATGCGATTTCTGCCTCGCTCGTGCCAGTCAAAAGCCAGGCCTTGAGGGCCGAAACGGTGGCGGATAACCGAGCCACATCCTTGCGCGCTACGTTTTCAAGGAGATTACGCAGAACCCAGGGCAGGCATTCGAAGTCAGGACCAAAAGCGGTGCGCAGGTCAATTGCGTTCAGCGTTCCGTGTTCCGAAGGAATGCGCAGCACCATGTCGATTGCTCCTATATTGCTTTTTTATAACTAAAAAGCCACAATAGCAGCAAAGTCAATCAATGGACCGCCTTCCTTTGGCTTTTTCGTTGGCGAAATATGCAAAAAGAAGGGATGTCAGTTCCCTTTGGCGGTGGGGTGAAATATCGTTGGACCCGGCAAAGCTTTCCGAATCCGGGGAATATCGACATGCGTTCCAGCCAATTGGCCCAGACCATCGCCAACGAAATCAGCCTGCTTGTGACATCGGGAGAGCTCACTGTCGGCGACCATGTAAAGACGCAACAATTGGCCGATCGTTTCGGCGTTTCCCGTTCACCGGTCCGCGAGGCGATGGAGATCCTAGCCGGGCAGGGGCTGCTGGAGCAGAAGGAGAACCGCGGCTTCTTTGTGAAAGAACCGCCAGGTGCCATCGCCGAGCGGGTCCGTGAAGACGCCGAGCCGTTCGAAGTTGCGAACGACTACCAGCGCCTTGCCGAAGACTGGCTAACCGACCGTATCCCGGCGGAGGTCACGGAGCAGACGCTGCGCGAGCGCTACGAACTGACCAAGTCCCAGGTTAACGACGTGCTGATGCGCGCGACCCGTGAAGGATGGGCTGAGCGCAAGCAGGGTTATGGCTGGCGCTTCCTGCCGGTCGCAAAAACACCGGAAGCCTTCGAGCAGATCTATCGTTTTCGCATGCTGATCGAGCCGGCCGCCATGCTTGAGCCGGAGTTCAGCCTCGATCGAAAGATCATCGATGAGCAACGGCGCATCCAGATGCGCATGCTTGAGACGGACATCGAGCGACTACCGGCGGAGCGCCTTCTGCACAATGGCGCGCTTTTCCACGAAGAGCTCATCAAGATGTCAAACAATCCCTTCTTCCACATCTCGCTAGTGCGGGTAAACCGCATGCGACGCCTCCTCGAATATCGATCCCGCGTCGATCGTAGCCGTACGGTACGGCAATGCCAGGAACACCTCGAAATCCTTGATCTTCTTGAGCGCGGCGAGGTCGTCGAGGCTTCCTACGCTATGCGTCGGCACCTTGGGGGCGCGCTGTCGAAGAAGTCGCCGATTACCTGGTCCTGGTCGCACCAAGCGCATGAAAAAGACAATCTCGAAAAATAGAGATTGCATTTTCAGATTTAAAAAGCCAATAATTCGCCCGTGACGTAGAGCGGCGACTTCGCTCGTCGCCTCATGGGAGATTAGCTGATGAAAATATTCGTGACGCCGTGTGATGGAATCGGTCCGGAGATCACTGCGGCAACCATGGAGGTCCTGAAGGCAGCCGACGCGGCTTTCGATCTCGGCCTCGAGTACCATTTCGAAGACACCGGTTTCGCGAGCCTGGAAAAATTCGGCTCGACGCTTCGCGACGAGACGCTGGATCGTGCCCGCACTTTTGATGGCATTATCTTGGGCCCCCAGTCCCACATGGATTATCCGGCCCGCGACAAGGGTGGCGTGAACGTCTCGGCAGGCTTCCGCGTCAAGCTGGACCTCTACGCGAATGTGCGTCCGGCGCGCTCCCGTCCGTTCTTGAACGACGCCAAGAAGATGGACCTCGTCATTATGCGCGAGGCGACGGAAGGCTTTTATCCCGATCGCAACATGTATGCCGGTACGGGAGAGTTCATGCCGACGCCGGACGTGGCGCTTTCCGTGCGCAAAATCACCGCCTCTGCCTGCGAGCGCATAGCGCGACAGGCCTTCCTGCTCGCCATGAAGCGCAACAAGAAGGTGACTGCGGTCCACAAAGCCAACAACTTTATCCTTACGGACGGCCTGTTCCTTCAGCAGGTACGCAAGGTCGCCGCCGAATACCCCGAGGTCACGCTCAACGAATTCATCATCGACGCGATGGCTGCCCATCTGGTTCGCGACCCCTCGCGGTTTGACGTGATCGTCGCGACAAATTTCTACTCGGACATTCTTTCGGATCTCGCCAGCGAGCTCTCGGGTAGTCTCGGCTTGGCCGGTTCGATCAACGCCAATGCCGAGACAGGTCTTGTCTGTGCCCAGGCGCAGCACGGCTCTGCCCCCGATATCCAGAACCAGAACGTCGCCAACCCGACTTCGCTAATCCTGTCCGCAGCCATGATGCTCAGCTGGCTCGGCGAGCAGCGCGGTCTGCCACAATTTGAAGCGGCGGGCGCGGAGATCGAGCGGGCGGTCGACGAGGTTCTCGCGAACCCCGACGCGCGGACGCGCGACCTCGGCGGCAGCACCGGCACGGATGCTTTTGGTTCGCTCGTGGCACGTGCTGTTCGCAGTGGTGAGGGTGATCGGAAGCTTGCGAGCGCCTGATCGAGGTTTGTACTTTGGATAATTAAAAGCCAAAGAGTGGACATGGAGACGCGAGGGCGGCAACGGCCCTCGCGAAACTGCCCGGAGGAGATTTGGAGCCGGGCGTCTTTTGGGAGAAGAGAAGATGAACAAGTATGTTTCCGGCCGCCTTGCGGCCGTTGCGGTCACCGCGGTCATGACGGCATTTTCGGCGCACGCGCAGGAAGTACCCGCGGGCTATCCAGCAGATTATGCGGAACTCATCGCCAAGGCGAAACAGGAGGGCACCGTTTCGATCTACACCTCGACCGATGCTGCCCAGTCGCAGAAGCTACAGGATGCCTTTACCAAGAAGTACGGAATCAAGATCGCCTATAACGATCTCGGGACGAACGGCGCCTATAACCAGGTGATCTCGGAGGCCGCCGCCAGCCAGACCACCGCCGACATCGTCTGGAGTTCGGCGATGGACCTGCAGATGACGCTGGTTCAGGATGGCTATGCGGCCGAATACGCTTCACCTGAAGCCGGCAATCTTCCGAGCTGGGCCAACTACAAGAACACGCTCTACGCCACCACGGTCGAACCGATCGGCGTGATCTACAACACCAAGGCGCTTTCCGAAGACAAGCTTCCGAAGACCTATGGCGACATGATCACGTTCCTGAAGAGCAACAAGACCGAGCTTCAGGGCAAGGTTGCCACGTTCGATCCTGAAAAGAGCGGCTCCGGCTTCCTGCACCACTCCAACGACGCACGCAACCGGCCGGATTTCTGGGATCTTGCTAAGGCCATGGGCGACAATGGCGCCAAGATCTATTCCAGCTCCGGCGGCATGAAGGAAACGGTCGTTTCGGGTGAAAACGTCATCGCCATCAACATTATCGGCTCTTACGCGCTCGATTGGGTCAAGGAGAGCCCGAACCTCGGCGTGCATTTCGCCACGGACTATACGCCGGCCTTCTCGCGTCTGGCGCTGATCACCAAGGACGCTCCGCATTCGAACGCGGCCAAGCTTTTCGTCGACTTCATGTTGTCGTCCGAAGGCCAGTCGCTTCTGGCTGAAGGCGGCCTGCCGTCGATCCGTGAAGACGTGACCGCCGGCCTCAACATCAAGACGCTTAACGAACGCGTCGGCGGCGGCCTGAAGCCGATCGCCGTCGACGAGGGTGTTCTGGAATACATGGACCAGATGAAGCGCGTTCAGTTCCTCAACGACTGGAAAGCCGCCCTCGGCCGTTGATGCTTAGCCGACCGCGGCGCTCAGGCGCCGCGGTTCCGCCACCGTTTGCGAGAGGCATAGAATGTCAACCCACATCCAAGCACCGGCTGCAGTCCCTTTGACGAAAGCCGCAGCCGAAAAGAAGTATCCGGCAAAGATGCCGCGGCATGGAAATGCAAACTTTTATCGGCGCATCGTCATCGGTCTGCTCGCGGTTGCCGTCCTGGCACCCGTCGGCCTGATCATCTATCAGAGTTTCCTGACGGCTGCGTTCTTCAGCCCCCGTGCGCACTTCGGCTTCGATGCGTACAAGTACGTCTTCACCGACAAGAATTTCTATCGCGCTCTCGGTACGACGGCGATCTTCTCCTTCGGCATGGTGGCGATCGCAGTGCCGCTCGGGGGTCTGCTCGCCTTTCTGATCACGCGCACCGACATCAAGGGCAAGCGACTGCTCGAGATCCTCGTGCTCGTGCCTATGTTCATTTCGTCTATCGTGCTTGCCTTTGGCTACACGGTGTCGGTCGGTCCGACCGGTTTCGTCTCGCTCTTCGTCCGCAGTGTGCTGGGCTTCGTACCCTGGAACATTTACAGCCTGCCGGGCATGATCCTGATCGCCGGTCTGAGCCACGTTCCGCACGTCTACCTCTATGTCTCTTCGGCCATGAGGAACCTGCCGTCGGACCTCGAAGAAGCCGCACGCACCACCGGCGCTTCCGTCTGGCAGGTTTCGCGCGACGTCACGCTGCCTATGGTGCTGCCGGCGCTGATTTTTGCGGCGGCCCTCAACATCCTGCTCGGCTTCGAGACCTTCGGCATTCCGCTCGTTCTTGGCGATCCGAACGGGATCATGGTGCTGACCACCTATATCTACAAGTTGACGACGCTGTTCGGCACACCGACCTATCAGCTCATGGCTGTCGTCGCGGTCGTTTTGGTACTGATCACGCTGCCGCTCGTCTGGATGCAGCGCAGGCTGCTGCGCAATGCTCGCAAGTATGCAGCGCTCGGCGGAAAGGGTGCCCGGGTCGCCACCTTGAAACTCGGCGCGAGCGGCCAGGTCATTGCCCTTTCGCTCATCGGTTTCTGGCTCTTCGTATCGGTTGTCCTCCCGATCGGCGGCATCACCGTACGTGCCTTCGTCGATGCCTGGGGCGAGGGCGTCAACCTCTTCGACCAACTGACGCTCACCAATTTCAGCCGCATGCTCGAAGTGCCGAGCCTCTACAACGGTATCATCAACACGATCATCCTGTCGGTGGTCGGTGGTGCTGCGGCGGTGGCGATCTATCTCGCCGTCGGCCTGGCCGGTCACCGCAACTGGGGCATGTCGAACACGGTGCTGGATTATATCGTACTCCTGCCGCGTGCGCTTCCGGGCCTCGTCGTCGGCCTTGCCTTCTTCTGGGTCTTCCTGTTTGTGCCGTTGCTTACGCCGCTGAGGCCAACACTGGTCAGCCTTTTCGTCGCCTATCTGGTCGTCGGCTTGTCCTATGGTCTGCGCCTCTTGCAGGGCACGCTCATTCAGGTTGCGCCGGAGCTCGAGGAGTCCGCGCGCACCACGGGCGCCACGATCGGCCGCACTTGGAAGGATGTGGTGATCCCGATCGTCCGGCCGGGTCTGGCCGGTGCCTGGGCGCTCATCATGATCATCTTCCTCCGCGAATACGCGACCGGCGTCTACCTCATGGGCGCCGGCACGGAAGTCATCGGTTCGCTGATGGTCTCCCTTCTTCAGACCGGCGCCATGAACACGATCGCCGCTCTTTCCCTCATCAGCATCGTCTTGACGGGCGCAGGTCTCGCACTCGCCCTCCGCTTGGGAGCAAAAATCCATGACTGAACTCGTTGTCAGCAATGTCCAGAAGTGGCTGGGCGGTCTGCAGATCCTCAAAGGCGCGTCCTTCACCGCGCAGCGCGGCTCCATCGTCGCCCTGCTCGGCGCGTCGGGCAGCGGCAAGACCACACTGTTGCGCTGTATCGCCGGGCTCGAGCAGCCGGAGATTGGCCAGATTGTCATCGGCGGCAAGACCGTGCTCGATGGCGAAAAGAAGCTCGCGCTTCCGCCCGAGCAGCGCAACATCGGTCTGGTGTTTCAGTCCTACGCTCTTTGGCCACATCGCACCGTCAAGGAAAATGTCGGCTACGGGCTGAAGCTCCGCGGCGTGACGCAGGCCGATATCGAAAAGCGCGTGCAGGCGATCCTGGAGCGCATGGGTCTTGGCCATCTTTCCGATCGCTTCCCGTCGCAACTGTCGGGCGGTCAGCAACAGCGCGTCGCCATCTGCCGGGCGCTGGTTTACGAGCCGCGCGTGCTGTTGCTCGACGAGCCGCTCTCCAATCTCGATGCGAAGCTGAGGGAGGAGGCTCGCTACTGGATCCGCAAGCTGATCCTCGACCTTGAAATTTGCGCTATCCTCGTCACGCACGATCAAAGCGAGGCGCTCGCCGCAGCCGACAACATTCTCCTGCTGCAGGACGGTCGCATCGTTCAGCAAGGCGGACCACAGGAGATCTATTCCAACCCGAACAGCTTCTATTCGGCTGACTTCCTGGGCGCGAACAACATCGTCAAGGCGAAGGTCAAGTCGATCAACGGCCGCAGCGCCGTCATCGGCGGCGACAACTGGAGCCTTGACGGCACCGTGCGCGATGCCTCCGGCGTCAACCCATCCGACGACGCGCGGGCGGTGATCCGGGTCGAGCAGATCAGCGTCAGCGACCAGCCCGAGGCGGGTGGGCTCGAGATGAACCTCGACGACAGTATCTATCTCGGCGACCGCTGGGAATACCGTCTGCGTCGCGGTGATTTCGTCGCCAAGGCACACGGCGCAAGGCAGCTTGCGACCGGCACGGTCTGGGCACGAATTCCATCTGAAAGCGTCTGGGTGTTCTCGGCAGGCCAACGCTAGCGAAGGCCGCCAGGCGGTCGCTGCTTCTTGCGGCGACCGCTCCATTCAAGGGTATATTCATGTCGAGACAGCCTCGGATAACGCTCGTCCATGCAACGCCGATCGCGATGGAACCGATCAAACTTGCTTTCGCAACGGCCTGGCCGGACGCCAATCTGGTCAACCTCCTGGAAGACAGCCTTTCGCCCGACCGTGCCGCCAGCGCCGACATCACCGAAGTCCTGACGGCCCGTATCGAGGCCTTGACCCAATATGCGCGGCAGATCGGGAGTGCGGCGGTGCTGTTTACCTGCTCGGCCTTCGGTCGGGCGATCGAGCAGGCTGCGGCGACCGTCGACATCCCGGTGCTGAAACCCAACGAGGCGATGTTCGAGGCTGCGATCCGGAAAGGCGGCAGGACTGCCATGCTCTACACCTTCCCGCCTGCGCGCGACGGCATGGAGGCGGAGTTTCTGGAAGAGGCCGAAAGGATCGATCCGACCGCGACCATGGAGAGCTTCCTGGTTCACGGAGCGATCGAGGCGGTGCGGGCGGGTGATGTAGAGACCCACAATCGGCTCGTCGCCGAAGCGGCGGCGGGTTTGCGTGGCTTCGACAGCATCGTGCTTGCGCATTTTTCCACGGCACGCGCCGTACCGGAGGTGCGGGCGGTGACGGACATCCCGGTTCTGTCGAGCCCGGATGCCGCCATCGACAAACTCAAGCGCCTTCTCGGCGCAGCATGAAATTCGGGAGTACACCTTCAATGCTGCTTGGGGTTATCGCAGACGATTTTACAGGGGCAAGCGATATCGCGAATACGCTCGCCAAGGGCCTGCCGCGGCAGGGTGGTCTTCGCACGGTACAATACCTTGGAATCCCTCGTGCAAAGGCCGAGCCCGAGGTGGAAGCCGGCGTCATTGCGCTAAAGAGCCGGTCGATCGATGTAGCGTCGGCCGTCGAACAGTCGCTGGAAAGCCTGCGCTGGCTGCTCGATCAGGGGTGCCGGCAGATCGTCTTCAAGTACTGCTCGACCTTCGATTCCACTCCGGCCGGCAACATCGGCCCGGTTGCCGAAGCGCTTGCTGAGGCCTTGGGCGTCAGCGGCGTGATTGCCTGCCCCGCATTTCCCGGTGCCGACCGAACGGTCTATAACGGTCACCTCTTCGTGAAGGATCGGCTTCTGAGCGAGTCCGGCCTGCAAAACCATCCACTTAACCCGATGACCGATGCGGACATCCGGCGCTGGCTGCGGCTCCAGTCGACGACTGAGGTTGGACATGTCGAGATCGCCGTCGTGCGGCAAGGCTCGGCCGAAATCGGAGCAGCGCTGCGGGAGAACGGCGAGCGCAATCGCACGCTCGTCATCGTCGATGCAATCACGGATGACGATCTCGTCGCAATCGGTCGTGCTGCGGCGGGAGATCGCCTTGTCACGGGAGGTTCTGGCATCGCGATCGGTCTTGCCGCGAACTTCATCGAGCAAGGCCTTGCTGCCGGAACCAGCGCCAGCGTCGCAGGCGTCGATGGGCCGGAGGCCATTCTCGCCGGAAGCTGCTCCGGTGCGACCCGCGAACAGGTCGAGATCCACCGCAAGAACCACCCGACGCTCGCGATCGACGTTGGAGGTGTCATGGCCGGCTCGGTGACGACCGCCATGCTGACATCCTTCCTGCTTGCCAACGAGGGCAGGGCGCCGCTCGTCTATTCCTCGAGCACCCCCGACGAGGTCCAGGCGGTCCAAGCGCGCTTCGGCCGGGAAGCGGTTGCCGCGGCGCTCGATGAACTCTTTGCGAAAACGGCTCAGGAACTGGTCAAGGCTGGTGTCCGTCGCCTCGTCGTTGCCGGTGGGGAAACGTCCGGGGCGGTCGTTTCGGCACTCGATCTCGGTGCGCTGACGATTGGGCCGGAAATCGATCCCGGGGTGCCGGTGTTGTTGTCGGGTGGGGCAAAAGCTGTGTCGTTGGCGCTGAAGTCCGGCAATTTCGGCGCCCCCGATTTTTTTGTCAAAGCGTTGGAAAGGCTCGCAGGCAGATGAGTGCTGAAATCAGGATGCGCGACGAGATCGCTCGGCTTTCGAAGTCGTTGTTCGACCGTGGTTTCTCGGTCGGCTCCGCCGGCAACATCAGTGCTGCGGTCGAGGACGGGATCCTGATGACCCCGACGAATTCGTGCCTCGGTTTCCTCGATCCTGCACGTATCTCGAAGCTCGATCGCAGCGGCCGGCACATCTCCGGAGACAAGCCCTCGAAGGAAGTGTTCCTGCACCGGGCGTTCTATGAAACGCGACCACAGACAGGTGCGGTGGTTCACCTCCACTCGACCTTCGCCACGGCTCTCTCTTGTCTTGCCGACACCGATCCGGACGACTGCATTCCGCCGCTCACCCCTTACGTCGTCATGCGCGTGGGGCAAGTGAGGCTGCTACCCTACGTCAAGCCGGGCGATGAAAGCATGGGCGACATGATCGCGGAGCTTGGTGGTCGCTATGCCGCCGTGCTGCTTGCTAATCATGGCCCCGTCGTTACCGGCAAGGATATCGCATCGGCGGTCTACGCAGCCGAGGAACTGGAGGAAACTGCCAAGCTGCTGGTGCTGCTGCGCGATGCGCCGAAACGCATGCTTTCCCCTGAAAACGTCTCGGAATTAAAGGCCGTTTTCGGCAGCTATTGAAGGAGAAACTGATGAAAACGGCTGATCTCGTCGATGCGCATGGGGAGGAAGTGCACTTCTGCGATCTTCCCTTTTTGAAAGTCGGGAAGACGAAGTCCTTCCGCGGTCCGATTGCGACCGTCAAATGCTTCGAGGACAATGCTGTGTTGAAGGCCGAACTGCAGAAGCCGGGCGAGGGCAGGGTCATGGTCGTCGATGGTGGCGCCTCGAGCCGCGTCGCTTTGCTCGGCGACCAGATCGCGATGATCCTTCGCGACAATGGCTGGGCCGGCATCGTGATCAACGGTGCGGTGCGCGACAGTGCTGAGATCGCGGAGATGGACGTGGGCGTTTTCTGCCTTTCGGTGACACCGAAGAAGTCCGTGAAAGACGGTGCCGGCAAGACGGGCATACCGGTCCAATTTGGCGGCGTCACGTTCGCGCCCGGCGCCTACCTCTATGCGGATGCGGACGGCGTGCTCGTCAGCGCCCGCTATCTTTGCTGAGGGGATGGTGCGGTGACCACGCGGTCCATGTTCTCGGCCCATATCGGCTATCGGTTCAGGGAGCTACCCTTCGAGGAACGCTTCGAAGCGGCGGCTGCGGTGGGTTTTGATGCCATTGAACACCCTTATCTGGAGACGTTCGAGCCGGCGATCATCCGCGGTCTTTTAGAGAAACACCGTCTCCGCTTTGCGCAGCTCTCCTGCGCATTCGGCGACCTCGCGAAGGGCGAAAAAGGTCTCGCCGCGCTGCCGGGCCGGCAGTCCGAATTTCGCGCAGCCTTCGATAACGCCCTTGAGTTCGCGCTCACCGCCGATGCGCCCTACCTTCACCCGATGGCCGGCATTCCACCTAGCGATGCAGACGCCGAAAGCGTGTACTTCGAGAACCTGCATTACGCCATCCAGGGAACCGCCGGCACGCCGGTGAAGATCCTGATCGAGGCGATCAGTGAGCGGTCGGTGCCAGGCTATGCGCTCTCCACACTGGAGCAGGCGCGCCACGTGCAGGATGTCTTTGGTCCCGGCAATCTCTTGCTGCTCCTCGATACCTTCCATGCGAGCGCGACCGGCATCGATCCGACTCGGTGGATCGCGGCAAATGCCTATCGCATCGGGCACGTCCACATCGCCGATTATCCGGGGCGGCAAGAGCCAGGGACTGGGACGATCGATTTCGAACCGGTCCTTTCGGCACTCAAAGCGCATGGCTTCCAGGGCGCCGTCGGCTTCGAGTTCACACCCTCGGCGAACACTGCCGAGAGTTTGACATTTCTCGCCGCCTGGCGGGCGAGATCAGAAACCAGGAGAAGAGCATGATCGTTTCCATCAATCCGGCCAACGACCGCGAGCTCGCGCGCTACGACCTTCACGACGATGCCTATGTTGACCAGGCGTTGAGCGCGGCGGCGAAGGCACAGGCCGGCTGGCGAAGAGTGCCAGTCGCTGAGCGCTGCACGCTTCTTTACGCCATGGCGCGGGTGCTGCGGTCCGGAAAGTCTCGCTATGCCGCCATGATCACCCGCGAGATGGGCAAGCCGATCGTAGAAGCCGAAGCTGAGGTGGAAAAATGCGCCTACAACTGCGATTTCTACGCCGAGAATGCGCCGAAGTACCTTGCGGATGAACCGGTGGCGTCGAACGCGGCTGAGAGCGTCATCGCCTTCGATCCGCTCGGTGTGGTCTTGGCGATCATGCCGTGGAACTATCCGTTCTGGCAGTTCTTCCGCTTTGCGGCCCCGGCCTTTGCAGCAGGCAATGGCGCAATCTTGAAGCACGCCAACAATGTTCCGGAATGCGCGCTCGCGATCGAAGAGGTGATGCGGGAAGCCGGCTGCCCTGAAGGTCTCTTCGCCACGCTGCTGATCGAGCCGTCGAAGGTTGCCGGCATCATCGCGGACGATCGGATCGCCGCCGTGACGTTGACGGGATCGACGGAAGTAGGGGCGATTGTCGCTGCCCAGGCCGGTAAGGCCTTGAAGAAGCAGGTGCTTGAGCTCGGCGGCTCGGACCCGTTCATCGTGCTCGGCGATGCCGATCTCGAAGAGGCGGCAAAGATCGCAGTCAAGGCGCGCTATATCAATGTCGGCCAATCCTGCGTCAATGCCAAGCGCTTCATCGTCGAGGAAACCATCGCCGACCGGTTCGTTGAACTCTTCCTACAAGAGGTGGCGAAGCTGAAGATCGGCGACCCGATGGAGCGCGAAACGAATATCGGCCCGATGGCCAGGGAGAACCTGATGACTGGCCTGCACAAACAGGTCGAGCGCAGCCTTTCTGCCGGCGCGATACTTAGAGTTGGCGGTGCGCCGCTTGAAGGTGATGGATTCTACTATTCGCCGACGGTCCTCGACCATGTCCGCCCCGACATGGCTGCGTTTTGCGAGGAGACCTTCGGGCCGGTTGCGGCGATTATCCGCGTTAAGGATGCCAAAGAGGCGGTGGCGCTCGCCAACCAGACGGAATTCGGCCTCGGTGCCGCGCTCTGGACCAGCGATCTTAAACGCGCCCGATCGCTTGCGCACGACATCGAAGCCGGCGCCGTCTTCATCAACGGCATGGTCGCCTCCGACCCTCGCTACCCTTTCGGCGGCATCAAGCGCTCCGGCTACGGGCGCGAACTCGGGGTCTACGGCATCCGCGAGTTCGTCAACATCAAGACCGTGTGGATTGGCGCCGCCCAGACGCCGGCGACAGCACATGGAGGAGCACGATGAGCATTGCGATGCCGGCCGTACTGCGGCCAAGGGAATTGAAGACCAACGACCGTGGCAACGGCGCACGCACCACGCCGCTGGTCACGCGCAAGTGCGGCTCAAATAGCATGATCAACGGCATCACCGCGTTCGATCCAGGCGCTGCGATTGGCATGCACAAGCACAATTGCGAGGAAAGCGTAATGATCCTCGATGGCGAGGCGATCGCCGAGATCAACGGTGTGCGCTATCCCCTCGGACCCAATGATACGACCTGGATACCGGCGAACGTTCCGCACCGCTTCATCAATGCGTCGGAGACGGAGCCCATGCGGATCTTCTGGGTCTATGCATCGATCGATGCCACCCGGACTATGATCGACACCGGCGAGGAGCACACGATTGACGCCGAGCATGGCCACAAGCCGGGCGCCCAGGCATGATCCAGGAAGTTGCAGAACTGACCATCAAGCCGGGGATGGAGGGTGATTTCGAGCGGGGCGTCGAAAAGGCCGCTCCGCTGTTCCTCCACGCCAGGGGATGTCGCGGGATCGCTCTCCACCGTGTCATCGAGACGCCGCAGGTCTATCGCCTCGTCGTCGATTGGGAAACGGTCGAGGATCACACGGTCGGGTTTCGAGGCTCGGCGGATTTTCAGACTTGGCGCAAGATCGTCGGTCCGTGCTTTGCGACCACACCCGTCGTAACGCACACGCGCCAGGTTATGAGCTTCCGGTGAACCGCGCCGGTAGGAAGACGGGCGGGCGATTTGCGCTGACGCTCTCCATAGGTGCTTTCGGCGGCTCCTTGATGTGGCTCGCGCATATGCCGCTCGCATGGCTGCTGGGGGCCATGCTGGCTACGGCCGTCTGTGCCTTTGCAGGCCTTCCCGTCTCTCTGCCAAAACAGGCCAGACCACCGATGGCAGCGGTGATCGGTGCGATGCTCGGCACTTCGTTCTCACCGGATGCATTCGCGCATGCGGCAGCCTGGAGCATTTCGCTCGTCGGCTTGGTCGCCTTCATTGCGCCCACCGGTGCACTGGCCTTTGTTTATTTTCGGTGGATTGCCAGGCTTGATCCCGTCACCGCCTTCTTCTCGGCTATGCCAGGTGGGGCTCGTCGAAATGATCACACTTGGCGCGGAAAAGGGCGGCGATGAGCGCATGATTGCCCTCATTCACTCTGCCCGGATTTTCCTCGTCGTCTTAACTCTGCCTTTTCTGATCCAGACATTTGCAGGCATTACCATTGACAGAACGGGCATCTTTTCTGCCGGTGAAATGGCAATATCGGCGGAGGACGTTATCTGGTTTGGCAGTGCAGTCGTTGGTGGCGTTGCCCTTGGCGCGCTTCTAAAACTGCCGGGCACGGTTTCTCGTGGGGCCAATGCTTGCCAGCGCCATCCTGCATCTGGTTGGTGTGACGGATTTCGAACTGCCGGTGGCCGCTCTCGCCTGTGCGCAGGTCGTGATCGGCGCGACGATTGGATGCCGCTTTGCCAATGCCTCGCCGCGCTTGATCTTGCGCGCGCTGGCGCTAGCCGCTGGCGCGACGGTCCTGATGCTTCTGTCCACCGTCATGTTCGCCTGGCTGTTGTCGCTGGCCGGCGGCGACCGCTTCGTTGCCTATGTCCTTGCCTATTCTCCCGGTGGGGTCGCTGAAATGAGCCTCATTGCCTTGTCGCTGCATGTGGAAGTGCCCTTTGTCGTACTGCACCATGTTGTGCGCGTGCTCACCGTCGTCGCCGGTGCATCCCTCGCCTTCCGGCTGCTCAAGGAGCGGTGCGGTGAGTTCGTGCAGCGCCCCTGTTCGGGTAGCTAAAGGGCAGAACGAGTCTTGAGCGCATGCCGGGTGGCTCATTTGGTGGCTCGGAAGCTGCAGCCCAGTTTGCGGCTCGTTTTCGGCCGCGATGGCGGCGGCTCTATCCGCATATCCTCTTGGCCCTGGGTGTTTGGCATCCCGGGAAATGGGCTCGAAGCGCCCTCTTATGCGACGACAATCGGGACTTTGGTCGGCGACGCCTTGACCCGGTTGTAGAGATCGACAACGTCCTGGTTGATCATGCGTACGCAACCGGAAGATGCCTGTGTGCCGATGGTCCACCACTCCGGTGAGCCATGCACGCGATAGCCGGTGTCTTGGCCGTCTTTGAAGATATAGTGTGCCCGGGCTCCGAGCGGGTTGTCGAGGCCACCCGGCTGGCCGCCCGTCCATTTCACCAGCTCCGGCTTGCGCGCAATCATCTCTTTGGGCGGCGTCCAGGTCGGCCACACCTTCGTATACTGGATCTCTGCCCGCCCACTCCACTCGAAGCCGGCCTTGCCGATGCCGACACCGTAGCGGACCGCTTCGCCACCTTCCTGCACCCAATAGAGATGCCGCTCGCTAAGCCGCACCACGATCGTGCCCGGCGCCTCGCCGGTAGGGTCGCGAACGATCTGACGACGGAATTCCGGTTTGACCTTCTGGAATGGGATTGCCGGGATGACGAAGCCATTGTCGTTCAGCGAGGCATACATCGTGCTGTTGTCGGTGATGTTGCTGTCGACACTGATCGGTGGGATTGCGCCGGTCGACATATAGTCAACGCTCGCAGTCGACATCCGACTGGACGGCTCGAGCGATGGGAGTTCGAGGGACTGCGAGCAGCCGGAGGCACCAAGCAGGGTCATGACGCCGAGGTTCGAAAGCAGGGCACGGCGGGTGATGAGGTAGCCGGGTTCCGAATTGGTCGCGCCGGAGGTGAGCTTCTGATCTTGCGGGTTACGCATGCACTTTTACCCTAGACGAACGTCGGCATCATGCCTCCGGATCTGCGCAGTTTCACGATTCGTGGTTAAAAAGAAGTGAAAGCGTCCCCCGCCGCGCCGCTTGCGTTTCCTTCGGAAGCAAGTTAAATACTGAACTACATGGTTCAGTATTATAATGCCCCTCTCGATCTCTCGTTCGCGGCGCTGTCCGATGCGACCCGTCGCGGGATCATCGATCTACTTGGGCAAGGGGACGCGTCGATCACCAGTCTGGCGGACAAGTTCCAGATGACATTGACCGGCATGAAGAAGCACGTCCAGGTTCTCGAACGGGCGGGGCTCGTCGTCACGCAGAAGGTCGGACGGGTGAGAACCTGCAAGCTTGGGAAACGTGGCCTTGAGGCGGAGGCCGAGTGGATCGAGGCGCATCGCAAACTCTTCGAGGCCCGCTTCGAGGCACTGGACGAGATCATCAGCGAACTGAAACGGGAGGTAAGCGATGAATGAGCAAGTCAACAAAGCCGCTGGCGCGCAGAACCGCACGTCAGTCGAGCGCAAAGGGGACCGCGAACTCGTCGTAACGCGGACATTCAATGCGCCGCCGAGCATGGTCTACAGGGCGTGGAGCCAGCCCGAGCTGTTCCAGCGCTGGTGGGTGCCGAAATCGGCACCTGGGGTTTCGTTCGTATCGTGCCAGATGGACGTGCGTACGGGCGGCAGGTATCGGCTGGAATTCGGCGCCGGCGGTTCGGACACCATGGCCTTTTATGGCAAGTATCTTGAGGTGGTGCCGAACGAGCGCATCGTCTGGACCAACGATGAGGGCGAAGAGGGCGCAATCACGACCGTGACCTTTAAGGACGAGGGCGGCAGAACCTTGCTGACTTTCTACGAAATCTATCCGTCCAAGGAAGCGCTTGAGGAAGCACTGCAGAGCGGGGCGGCCGCATTGCCCGAGCAGTTGGATCAGCTTGACGAATTGCTTTCCAGCACCGGCGAGTAGCACGGATCGGGAAACGCTCCCCGGTAGACGTCTGGTCCTTTGACGTGGACTTCGCCGGCCGTTCGGGCTGGAGCAAAGGCGCATAGCTGGCGAGGGCGGCTAGGGTATCTCGGTCATCTCGAACAGCGGCAGCGCCAAGCAGATCGACAGGACGTGCCAAGGCTCGCCCTCGACCGTGGCTCCGCCACTCATTTCGCTCAGTCTTAGGTCCGGGGCGACGTCGGCGCATGCCTGCTCGAGCAGGGCGATTGCTTCTTGTGATGTCAGTCCGTCCGGATAGCGGACAGCGTATTTTCGGCGAGGATCTGCTTCGTTCAAGGTCATCTTTGCAAGGCTGCCCGCTGAGGTGATGGCGAAGGTATGCGAAGGATCAGACCTACATCGTGCGGACAGGGAGTGGTTTCGATAGCCCTTCGTTGGTAGCTGTCGCAGTCAAAAAGGATAGGGCAGTCTCGCCGCCGCATTTGTGCTTCCAAAGCGTGTCGTGAAGGAATGGGGTCCCCCACTTTGGCGCTGCCGGTGACACGGCCTTCGATTTCTACCAGAAGCCCTGCTCAGCGGTGCGTAACCGCGAAGAAACCCGGATCAGGACGGGTCTGCCGAGCGTTGCTACAAGCCAGCGCGATTTCCAATCGAGGGCAATTTCACGTCTGGATCCTCGGGGGCTGACTGGAAACCTACCCAGCCCGCGAGTGGACGGTCGTTTCCGTTGCTGTTGCGCATGTTCCCCTCGTTCGGCACGCGATGTTGATCTCACACGTTGGCCGGTCGCTCGCCCTGCTGGAGCACGAAGTTGTCGCTCCGCTCGCATCATGGCTTGCGTCCCGATCTATGCGAGATCACAGGGCGGCCGGGTTCTTATCAGGTATATTCTAAAAACATGTCATACAGGTTTGACAGGTTGACTGATATCTGTCTAATCTAGGCCTAGACAAGTTGGTGTGGCCAGGCCGCGCCTTTCACATGCCGGAGGACCAATGATCATCACTGACGTCGAAGTGCGGGTTTTCCGCACGACCACGCGCCGCCATTCGGACAGCGCCGGTCACGCGCATCCAGGCCCGCCGCACCAGGTTGAGCAAGCTATGCTGACTGTTCGCACGGAGGACGGCCAGGAGGGGCATTCCTTCACGGCGCCGGAAATCGTGCGGTCGCATGTCATCGACAAATTCGTCAAGAAAGTCCTGATTGGCCAGGACCACCGAGATCGCGAGCGGCTTTGGCAGGACCTTGCCCATTGGCAACGCGGATCGGCCGCGCAGTTGACGGATCGCACGCTCGCGGTGGTCGACTGCGCCCTTTGGGACCTCGCCGGGCGGAGTTTGAAGCAACCTGTATACAAGTTGGTGGGCGGCTATCGCGATAAGGTGTTGGCCTACGGTTCCATCATGTGCGGCGACGAACTGGAAGGGGGGCTCGCAACACCTGAAGACTATGGTCGCTTTGCCGAAGCTCTCGTCAAGCGCGGCTATAAGGGCATCAAGTTGCACACCTGGATGCCGCCTGTCAGCTGGGCGCCGGATGTGAAAATGGACATCAAGGCCTGTGCGGCCGTGCGCGAAGCCGTCGGACCGAATATCCGCCTGATGATCGACGCCTTTCATTGGTACTCGCGCACGGATGCGCTCGAGTTGGGGCGGGGACTGGAAAAACTCGGCTTCGATTGGATCGAAGAGCCGATGGATGAGCAGTCGCTGTCTTCCTACAAGTGGCTGGCCGACAATCTCGATATCCCCGTCGTTGGTCCGGAAAGCGCTGGCGGCAAGCATTGGCACCGTGCCGAATGGATCAAGGCGGGCGCCTGCGACATCTTGCGGACCGGCGTGAATGACGTGGGCGGCATCACGCCGGCATTAAAAACGATGCATCTTGCCGAGGCCTTCGGGATGGAGTGCGAGGTACACGGCAATACGGCGATGAACTTGCATGTCGTCGCGGCGACGAAGAATTGCCGCTGGTACGAACGCGGGCTGCTTCACCCGTTCCTCGAATACGACGACGGGCACGACTACCTAAAGTCATTGTCCGATCCAATGGATCGCGAGGGCTATGTCCATGTCCCAGCTCGGCCGGGGCTCGGCGAGGATATCAACTTCGAGTTCATCGAGAACAACCGCGTGCGGTGAGAAGCGGGGTATCTTTCATGAAAACCATTCTCGCTTTTGGAGACAGCCTGACGTGGGGAGCGGATCCGCAGACCGGGCTACGCCATCCGCCTGAAGGCCGCTGGCCCGAGGTGCTCTCGCGTGAACTCAACGGTGCGGCAAAGGTCATTCCCGAAGGACTTGGTGGCCGCACAACCTGCTATGACGACCATGGAGGACCGGCGTGCCGCAATGGGGCCAAGGCGCTGCAAGTGGCGATCGCAAGCCACATGCCGCTCGACCTCATCATCGTGATGCTCGGTACAAATGACATCAAGCCCGTGCATGGCGGGCGGGCGGAGGGAGCGGTTTCCGGCGTGCGCCGGTTGGCGCAAATCATCGACACTTTTCCCTACAAGCCAAGTGGTGCGAGGCCAAAAATGCTGATCGTCGCCCCTCCACCCTGTTGCGCCGGTCCGGGCGGGGTGCCAGCGGCGGGACGCAGCATTGCTGAATCAGAGCGGCTTTCTCCGCTCTACCGCAAGCTCGCAGATGAACTTGGACACGCCTTCTTTGATGCCGGCTCTGTCGCACACGCCTCGCGGGTCGATGGGGTCCATCTGGAAGCCGCTGCCACGGCGGCGATTGGCCGGGCGCTCGCAGCACCCGTTGCCGAAATTCTTGGCTGATCTGTCCTGGTGCCTGTGGAGGAACAGGTGGGGCAGAACTTGTAACCGGAAGGCCGAACTCCCGCATGGGCGGCCGCAATAGGAGGAAACATGAAACGCTTTCTAGCAACGGTCGCGTTCGGCGCGCTTCTCATCGCTTCAACGCCACACGGCGTGTTCGCCGAAACTCCGGAAGATCAACTCGTCGTCGCAACGACAATGAGCAACATCCTGACGCTCGATCCCGCTGCCATCACTGGCCGCGAGACCGTACAGGTCCTCAACAACATCTACGATACGCTGGTCATCCTTTCGCCGAAGGACCGCAGTGTCCAGCCACGCCTTGCCGAGCGCTGGGAGGTCTCCGCCGATCGCGATTCAATTCGTTTTCACCTGCGTAGCGATGCGAAATTTGCGTCGGGCAATCCCGTCACGGCTCAGGATGTTGCCTGGAGCCTGAAGCGCCTGCTTGCGCGTAATCTCGCGCAGTCTTCTTTCCTGAAAACAAGGGGCTTCACGCTCGAAGAAGCCGACAAAGCCTTCGTCGCCGAAGACGACCACACCTTCGTTATCAATCTTCCGAAACCCGACGACCCGAACCTGCTGCTGATGATCCTTGCGCAGAACGGACCTGGCTCCATCTTCGACAGCAAGACGGTTCTCGAAAACGAGAAGGACGGCGATCTTGGCGCCGCCTGGCTGACCCTGAACTCCGCCGGTTCCGGCCCCTTCACGCTCACGCAGTGGAAATCGAACGAGTACATCATCCTCACGCGCAACGACGACTACTGGGGTGAAAAGGCCGCAATGAAGCGGGTGCTGATGCGTCATCTGCCGGAATCGCAGTCGCAGCGGCTGCTTCTGGAAAAAGGCGACATTGACGTTGCCTATTCCTTGCAGGCGCCGGACCTGAAGTCGCTAGAGGCCGACGAGGCGATCGCCATCGCATCGACACCAGGCTCGGGTTTTTACTACCTCAGCGTCTCGATGAAGGATGAGCGCTTCGCCAACAAGAAAGTGCGTGAAGCACTGCGCTACCTGATCGATTACGAGGGTCTCGACAAGGCTGTCATGCCCTACTACGGCAAGCTGCATCAGCGGCCCTTGTCGACAGGCGTCCTCGGCGCGCTGCCGGACGAAGGCTACAAACTTGATGTGGCCAAGGCAAAGGCGCTGCTTGCCGAGGCAGGCTACCCGGACGGCTTTAAGACGACGTTGCGTGTCCTGTCTGAAGATCCTTTCATGAAGGCTGCGACGGCCATCCAGAACACGCTGAGCCAGGCTGGCATCCAGGCGGAGCTCATCAGCGGTTCGGGCGACCAGATCTACGGCGCGATGCGTGAACGGAACTTTGAACTGCTTCTCGGCCGCGGCGGCGGTGGCCAGCAGCCGCACCCCGACAACAATTTACGCTCTATCGCCTACAATCCTGACAATTCGGACGATGCCAAGCTCACCAACTATCAGAGCTGGCGCACCAGCTTCTATGACGAGAAGCTGAACAAGATGATCGAAGAGGCCCTGGTTGAACGCGACCAGGCCAAGCAGGCCAAGCTCTACGAGGGCGTGCAGCAGTACATGGACGAGGTCGTCATGTCGATCCAACCCTTCTCGGAAGTGGTCGACACGGCCGCGTACCGCAGCGATGTGAAAGGGATGATCGTCAGCCCCTGGCTCTCGCGCTTCGAAGGTGTCACCAAGGAGCGGTGACCGGCTCCGGGAATTTAATGAAATGAAGGAAAGAAGGCGCATTTGACCATGCGCCTTCTTTTTGCATTGAAAAGTGCCGTCGGCCGGGCGCCAACGCATGCGGAACGAAATCGGCAACGTCACCCCGTGGCTGCCGCTGTTCGGTTTCCTCTCGCTTGAAGCCGAAGTATTCCTCATCTGTGCGGGTTTGCGTGGTTGCCTACCCATCGCCCTCGCCTCGCGAAGACCTTCATCACCGGTACGTCTGGGGAGGGGCAGCGATTGGCAAGCGTGCCGCGGCCAGGTTCACATGCCCGGGCTGCACGCGCCGAAAGGGTCGCAGGCGTGCTCCCGGGATCATTGGCAAGCTCAGACACCGATAGTCCTCAACCGGGGCCATCAGGCAAGGAAAAGCCCGGCACAGGACCGGGCGAGTTGGGGAGGAGGAGTCTTCTTTTGGGAGGAGATGCGGCTTGCTCAGTGCGAGCCTTCGTACTCCAGCGAGGCGCCGATCAGCTCACGCGCGTAAGCGTGGGTTGCCTGGTTGCCGGGGATCGCCTCGCGCGGCAGCACTTCGGTGATTTCTCCGCGCAACATAACCGCGAAACGGTCGCACATATGGTCCACGACGGCCAGATCGTGCGTCACCATGATGTAGGTGAAGCCGCGCTCCTCACGCAGACGCTGAAGCAGGTTCAGGATTTCCGCCTGCACCGAAACATCGAGCGCCGACGTCGGCTCGTCGAGGAGCAGCAGGGAAGGTTCGAGGATCAGCGCCCGCGCGATCGCAACACGCTGGCGCTGGCCGCCCGAGAGCTGGTGGGGGAAACGATCGAGGAAGGAGACCGGCAGCCCCACATCCGTGATTGCCTTGCGTATGCGCTCCTCCCGGTCGCCGAGCTTGTGGATGACGAGAGGCTCGTTCAGCACCGTGCGAACCGATTGGCGTGGATGCAGCGAACCGTAGGGATCCTGGAAGACCATCTGCAGCGTGCGGCAACGCTCAATCAGCGGCATGTCACGCACCGACCTGCCGCCGATCAGTACGTCGCCGGTCCAGATGTCGGTCAGCATAGAGATGCAACGCAGGACCGTGGACTTGCCTGATCCGCTTTCGCCGACGAGGCCGAAGCATTCGCCCGGCGCCACGGAGAAGGTGACGGTTGGCAACACCTTGACCGCGGTGGGACCGCTACCGAAGGTGATTGAGACATCGCGAACTTCGATAGAGACGGACATCAGGCTTTCTCCTCCAGCCATTCGGGGCGGCGATCGAGCACGCGGAGCGGTGCGCGTGGGCCGCCGATCCGCGGCTGAGCTGCCAGCAGGCCACGCGTGTAAGGATGTTGGGCCTTGTCGAGATCGCGGGCGGCCAGCGTTTCAACGATACGGCCGGCATACATGATGAGTACGCGATCGCAGAAATTGCGTACAAGGTTCAAATCGTGACTGATCATGATGAGCCCGATGCCGCGATCCCGCACCAGCCCATCGAGAATGTTCAACACCTGAAGTCGCACCGTGACGTCGAGTGCCGAGGTCGGTTCGTCGGCGATGACGAGCTCGGGATCAGCAAGCAGCATCATGGCAATCATCACGCGCTGCCCCATGCCGCCGGATATCTCGTGCGGATACTGGTCATAAACGCGCTCCGGGTCGCGGATCTTGACTGCCGACAGCATGGCGAGCGCCTTTTCACGCGCCTCCGCCTTGGTGCAATTGAAATGCCGCAGATAGGTTTCCGCCACCTGGTCACCGACCCGGCGAATAGGGTTCAAAGAAAATTTCGGATCCTGAAGGATCATGGACATGCGCCGGCCGCGAACCTTGAGCAGTTCCTTTTCCGAAAGGGCTGTCAGATCAAGCTCGGCAAAGCGCAGCGTGTCGGCGGTAATCGTGGCGCCCGGCAGAAGTCGCAGCAGGGCCCGTCCGACAGTCGATTTGCCGGAACCGGACTCGCCAACGATGCCAAGGCGTTCGCGGCCGAGGGTGAAGGACACGCCGCGCACGGCATCGGTCGCTGCGCCGCCATAGCGGATGCGGAGGTTTTCGACCTGAAGAATGTCTTGGCTCATCGGTCTACCTCCGGTTCATCTGCTTCGGATCGAGCGCATCGCGCAGCCCGTCGCCGAGAAGGTTGAAAGCGAGACTGACCGAAAGAATGGCGACACCCGGGAAGGTGACGAGCCACCAGCTGTCAAGCATGTACTTGCGGCCTGTCGCAATCATCGCGCCCCATTCCGGCAGCGGAGGTTGGGCGCCGAGCCCCAGAAAACCGAGACCGGCAGCCGTCAGGATAACGGTCGCCATGTTCAGTGTCAGGCGAATGAGCACCGAGGGCAGGCACATGGGCATGATCGACTTGACGATGATGCGTGTGGCCGATGCGCCCTGGAGCCTGGCTGCCGAGATGTAGTCCGCCTTGCGAAAGGTCATTGCCTCTGCGCGCGCGAGGCGTGCGATCGGTGGCCAAGAGGTCAGCGCAATCGCGATAATGGCGTTGTTCAGGCTTGGACCCAGCGCTGCAACGAAGGCGAGCGAAAGAATGAGGCTCGGGAAGGAGAGAAAGATGTCCGTGATCCGCATCATCACGGTATCGACCTTCCCGCCGAGATAGCCGGCAGTCGTGCCGATGACGAGCCCGATTGGGCCAACGACAATCGAGACGAGGAAGATAATCGTAAGCGTGATACGCGAGCCCCAGACCAGGCGGCTGAAGATGTCACGACCAAGCTCGTCGGTGCCGAACAGATGTCCATTTCCAGGCGCCTGCAGCGTGTTTGCGAGGTTCTGGGCATAGGGGTCATGGGTGGCAATCAGCGGCGCGAAGGTTGCGACAAGGACGAGCAGCACCAGGACCGCAAGACCGAAGGTCGAGGTTGGGCTCTTCAACAGGAAGCGCACGATGTTCTTGAGTGCGTAAAGCGGAGCCGGCAAGCGGAACGCAGTTTCAGCTTGGGTGGTCATCAGCGTGTCCTCGGGTCGAAGATGCGATAGAGAACGTCGGACAGAAGATTGAGGGCGATAAAGATGATCCCGACGATCAGGACGCAGGTCATGACGGCGTTCATGTCGCCGGTAATGAGGTTATTGGTGAGATATTGGCCAAAGCCCGGCCACGCGAAGACCGTCTCGATCAGCACGGCGCCTTCGAGCAGCGAGCCATAGGCAAGCGCAATGATGGTGACCAGTTGCACCCGAATGTTGATGAAGGCGTGCTGCCAGATCGTCTGGCTGCGAGAAAGGCCTTTGACGCGCGCCGTCGTGACATATTCCTGACCGAGCTGATCCAGCATGAAGCTGCGGGTCATGCGCGTGATATAGGCGGAAGAGGAGTAGCCAAGCAGCGACGCCGGCAGGATGATGTGGTTGACGGCCGACCAAAACACATCCATTTCGCCGGCGATCAGGCTATCGATCAGCAAGAATCCGGTCCGCTCCTCGATAAGGCCAATATAGAACTGGTCCATGCGTCCGCTGCCGCCGACGAGGCCGAGATAAGCATAAAAGACGATAAGCGCGATCATGCCGGTCCAGAAGATCGGCATGGAGTGCCCGAACAGGCTGAAGACGCGCACGACATGGTCGGGCCAGCGGTCCTTGTTGACGGCAGCAAGCACTCCGAGCGGAACGCCGAGGCCGGCTCCGATGAGGATTGCGAAGGTCGCAAGCTCGATCGTTGCCGGCATCACGTGCAGGATATCCTGAATGACCGGCTGGCCCGTGCGGATGGAGGTTCCGAAGTTGCCGGTGAAAACGTCTCCAAGATAGTAGGCGAATTGTTCCCAAAGAGGTCGATCAAGCCCGAGCGAACGATAGACCTGTTCGTAGGTCTCGCGGGTTGCGTCCTCCCCGACGATCGCGCGGACCGGATCGGCAGGCATAAGGCGGCCGATGAAGAACGTCAGGAGCAGAAGGCCGAGCAACGTGACCGCAATGGTCCCGACATGCCCGGCCACGCCGTGGAAGCGTAGGCGACGAATTGACATGGTTCCTCCGTTTGTCAGTCGCCTGCGGTGAGGCGTTACAGGCTCCAATCCTGTATGACAACTTTCACTGAACCTGTCACAGGTTATGTCGAGTGTCAAGCAGAGCTGACGGAGAGGAAGTCATCTCTGCGGGGTGTGAAGCAGTCGATGAGCTCTCCTGCCTCCAGGCATTCGCAGCCATGTTCCGTGTTTCCGGGGATTACGAGGCTGTCGCCAGCCTTCAATTCATAGGTCTGTCCATTGCGAAAGAAGCGGAATTTGCCGCGCGCCACATAGGTCGATTGCACGTGCGGGTGGCGGTGGAGCTTGCCTTTTGCACCGTTTTCGAAGCGAAAGGAGACGACCATGAGCTCAGGCGAATCTGAAAGCACCTGGCGGGTGACGCCGGTATCGGTCGAAATCGTGGGGAAAGTAGGAAGAAACATGCGGACCTCATAGGTGATGTATGACAACATCACCATACATGTCCTTTCGCCTGTATGACAACTCTGCGCGTCTATTAAATTGCGTCGGGGCTCATGGTGCGGGAACGCAAGAGCGCGTTGTACCGATCAAGGCTTCCCCGCAAGTGGGCGCGCATGCGCTCGCGCGCCGCTTCAGCATTGCCTTCGATGATTGCCTCAACGATCTGGCCATGCTCTTCCTGAAGATGGAGGTTGTAGTCCTTCGGGCGCGACCCCGGCGCAGATCCCTGCAACTCGCCGCGCGGAATGATGCCAGTACGGATCAGTTGGAGAAACTCCGGAAAACGCCGGTTTTGCGTGGCTTCCGCAATCGCCAGGTGAAGCTCGAAATCCGCATCGCGCGTAGGATTGCCAGTTGCCAGGCACTCGCCAACACGATGATGGGCCTCAAGGATGGTTTCGATCTGGGCGGGTGAACGGCGCGCGGCCGCCAGCCCTGCCGATTCCACCTCGAAAACCGTCCGAAGTTCAAGAAGCTCTATGACCGACGAAATCCGCTCGGTCTTCAAATCCTTGAAAGGCTGCTCCTTTTCCGGCTTTGTCTCAAGGGCAAATATGCCGGCGCCCTTGCGCGCTTCGACCAGCCCGTCGGCGCGAAGGATGGCAATCGCTTCCCTTACGACTGTGCGGCTGACGGAATACTCGCGCGTCAGAGCGCTTTCGCTCGGAAGCCGGTCGCCGGGGCGAAACACGCCTTCCGCCAGATCGCGACGCAGCGCGGCGCTGATTTTTGCCGCAAGCGACGTGCCACGCTCCATAGTGTTTACGGCTTCCATTTTCGTCCTAACATGCTCAAACCTGTCTGGCATGTTAGTCGTAATCTGTTCGAATGCAAGTGCGGCTCTCTCAACCAGTGCTAGCGCAAGGTTCGCAGCATGGAGCGATATCGTGTCTGGCTGTTCTTCAGGTGATCGCGCATGGCCGCGCGAGCCTGTTCCTCATCCCCGCTATGGACCGCGTCGAGTATCGCCTCGTGTTCATCGAGAAGCCGGCGCATCTCGACGGAGGGAAGGGCGGCTTCCTCTCCCTCGCGGGCGACCGCACGGCGCGGGATGACAGCCGGCCCGAGCACATGGAGAAACTCGGCAAACCTTGGATTGTTCGTCGCTTCGGCAATGGCGAGATGAAAAGCAAAATCGGTTTCGGCGGTCGGCTCACCACTTTCGGCGCGGATGCGAAATGCTTCGAACGCTTCGATAATTTTGCCTTCCTGTCCCGGGGAGCGGCGAAGCGCGGCCAACCCGGCTGCATCGCCTTCGACTGCCGTTCTGATTTCCAGCATCTCGATCGATGATGAGACGCGGGCGAGATCGACGTTGTGAAACGAATTTCTTGCGGCCGGGGCAGGCTCCAGCACGAAAACGCCGACGCCATGTCGTGCCTCGACCAATCCGTCGGAACGCAGTGCTGCAATCGCTTCTCTTACGACAGTGCGGCTGACGTTAAATTCCTTGGTCAGTTGCGCCTCTGATGGCAGGCGGTCGCCGGGCCGGTAGCGGCCCTCGGCGATATGGGAGCGCAGAACGTCGGTAACCTTTGCCACCAGGGTCCTGGGCTGCGGGGCGTTCGTATCGGAAGCAGTCGCTATCGTCATGTGGTTGCCCGGTTCCAGGATGTGGCGGCACCTGCCGCTTTATCTCTGGATACGCCAAAGATGGCGGACGAGGCAATCGCTCCTCAATCCGATAGCAAATCAGCAGGCAAAAGCCCGTCAGGTACATTCTGATAGGATACGGGCCTCAGAAACCTGCGGATCGCCATAGTTCCGACCGAGGTGGCGCCGAAATTCGTAGAGGCCGGATAGGGCCCGCCATGAACCATGGCGTCGCAGACTTCCACGCCCGTGGGAAATCCGTTCACAAGAAGACGGCCGGCCTTGCGCTCCAGGATCGGCATAAGTTGGCGTGCAAGATCGGTGTCTCCGTCGTTGAGATGAAGAGTTGCAGTCAGCTGGCCATCGAAACTCTGGGCGACGACGACCAGTTCTTCAATGCTTTCGGCCGTGACGATGAGGCCGAGCGGGCCGAAGACTTCTTCTGAAAGCGTATGGTTGGCGAGCCAGTCCCGTGCAGAGACGAGGAAGAGATTGGGTGTGACGTTGCGCCGATCGCAGCTGGATGTGAAGACCTCGCGAACGCCGCTGCCTGAGGCGATGCGATTGCGCCCATCGCGATACGCTTTGGCAATTCCATCCGTCAACATCACTTGTGCGCCGATCTGCGAAAGCGCCGCACGCACGCTTTCCGCAAACGCTGGCGCCTCGCCTGCTGCGATCACGGCAATGCCTGGATTGGTGCAGAATTGTCCGGCGCCCATCGTCAACGAGCTTGCCCAACCCTTGGCGATTTCCTCGCAGCGGACCTTGCCGGCTTCGGGCAGGATGAAGATCGGGTTGACCGAACCCAGTTCGCCGAAGAAGGGGATTGGTTCCGGGCGCTTCGCACATAGGTCGAAAAGCGCGCGGCCACCCGCAAGCGAGCCGGTAAAGCCGACGGCCTTGATGAGGGGATGTGTAACGAGGCCAGTGCCGACGTCCCGGCGACCGCCCTGGATGAGTGAGAATACGCCGGGGTGAAGCCCTTGCTTCCTGATCGCTGCGTGGGCAGCCTCGGCAACCACTTCGCTCGTCCCAGGATGGGCTGAATGGCCCTTCACGATGACCGGGCACCCGGCGGCAAGAGCCGACGCGGTATCGCCGCCCATTGTCGAGAAAGCCAGCGGAAAATTGGAGGCACCGAACACCGCAACCGGACCGACAGGTCGCTGAAGCAGTCGGATGTCGGGGCGCGGCAGGGGCTTTCTGTCCGGCAGCGCTTCATCGTGGCGTCTGTCGAGATACTCGCCCTTTCCGAGATGGGCTGCAAAAAGTCGGAGCTGGCCGGTGGTGCGTCCACGTTCTCCTTCTAGCCGGGCGGGCGGCAGACCGCTTTCTGCACTGCCGATTTCGGTAATGGCCGCCCCGCGGCTTTCTATCTCATCGGCAATCGTTTCTAGAAATGCCGCGCGCTCTTTCCGGCTTGAATGGCCATAGGACCAGAAGGCATCCTCGGCCGATTTTGCGGCCCTGTCGACCAGATCCGGCGTGCCGACGGAAAAGTCAAACGCGGCACCATGGGCCGGTTCGCTGCTGAATGTCTGCTCGGTCGCGATCCACTCGCCCGCAACCAGGTGTTTGCCGTGAGGGGTGAAGGTCATTGTCACTCCTTGAAGATAGGATTGTCGGTAAAGGCACCGCCTTGAAACCGCGCCATTGACTTGTCGGGGGTTGGTTTCGCCGCGTTCGTTTCGATTTTCTCGCGCCAGGCCTCGGCGTTGTCTTTCGCCCTCCAGCCGAGCCAAGTCAGATGCGAATTGTCCCACCAGCAGCTGTCGTTTGCTGAAACGCCCCAAATGACCGGGCAACCAAGCACGGGGGAGCGGAAAGCGGCTTCGATCAGCGATGCGAAATCGCCATGAGAAAACCAGGTCGACAGCATCCGATGGTCCATCGGCTCAGTTGTACAGGAGCCGATGCGCACCAGTGCTGTCTCCTGTCCGAACTTGTCGAAGTACAGGCGGGCGAGCGATTCACCGAAGCATTTGGACACACCATAGAGCCCGTCGGGGCGAAACGGTGCATCGGGCCCAAGTCGATCAGTCTGCGGATAGTAGCCGATCGTGTGGTTTGAACTTGCAAAGACGATACGGGGCAAGCCATGGGCGCGGGCGGCCTCGTAGAGATTGTAGAGGCCGACGATGTTGCCGGTGACAACCTCGTCGAACGGGCGTTCGACGGAGATCCCGCCCAGATGCACGATACCGTCGCAGCCCGCCACCATCGCGTCGACGGCCCATGGTTCGGCGAGATCGCAGTGCATCCATTCCTCGTTGGGGCCGGTGACATCAGCCGGTGCGATGTCGGCAAGACGGATTGTTTCGGCAAGCAACGCCAGTCGCGGTCGCAAGGCGCGGCCAAGCGCGCCAGCCGCGCCCGTGATCAGGAGGCGTTTCATTCGGGTCTTGACCTTGAACACGTTATCATACAATACGGACTTACATGTATTATCTCTTGTTCGCAATACCTCAAAGGAGGACCGAATGCTGACCGTCGAAACAAGGCAGGCCGTTAATCCGGACTATGCGCGAGCGCTCGATACAGAAGGCCTGCGTAAGCATTTCCTGGCGCAGGATATGTTCCGCCCCGGTGAGATCCGGCTGGTCTACACGCACTACGATCGCTTCGTTATGGGAGGTGCCGTTCCTAACGGTGCTGCGCTGACGCTCGACCGGGTCGAGGAAACGAAGACGCCGTCCTTCCTTGACCGGCGCGAAATGGGTATCGTGAACATCGGTGAGGCCGGTACGGTAACAGCCGGTGATGAGATATACGCGCTCAACCGCGGCGATGTGCTCTATCTCGGGGCCGGTTCTGGTGCGGTGACGTTTGCCGGACGCGGACGTTTCTACATCGTCTCCTGCCCGGCGCACCGCAGCCTGCCGGCGCGGCTTGTGACACTCGGTGAAAGCAAGGAGGTCAAGCTTGGCGCGATGGAAACCTCCAACAAGCGGACCATCAATCAGTTCATCCACCCGCTCGTGATGGAAAGCTGCCAGCTCGTGCTCGGCTACACAACGCTCGAAGACGGCTCCGTTTGGAACACGATCCCCTCCCACGTGCATGATCGCCGCATGGAGGCCTATCTCTATTTCGGTATGGACGAAAAATCTCGCGTGCTCCATCTGATGGGTGAGCCACAGCAGACGAGGCATCTGTTTATCGCCAACGAGGAAGGCGCGATCTCGCCGCCATGGTCGATCCACTCGGGCGCGGGCATCGGCTCTTATACCTTCATCTGGGCGATGGCCGGCGACAACGTCGATTACACGGATATGGATTTCATTCAACCGGCGGATCTGCGATGAAAAATCTCTTTTCTCTTGAAGGACATAAGGCTCTCGTCACAGGGGCGAATACTGGTCTTGGCCAAGCGATCGCAGTTGGCCTGGCTCAGGCGGGCGCTGAGGTTGTCTGCGCCGCGCGCAGGGCGCCCGACGAGACCCTTGCGCTCATCGACAAGGCCGGGGGAAGGGCGACTGCACTGGCGCTTGATTTCGCCAATCCGATGGCGGCAACCGGAGTATTTGCCGGTGCGGGATTCGACATTCTCGTCAACAACGCCGGAATCATCCGTCGCGCTGACGCGGTTGATTTTTCCGAAGCTGATTGGGATGCAGTCATGGATGTGAACCTCAAGGCACTGTTCTTCACGACCCAGGCTTTTGCCAAGGAGCTGCTTGCGAAGGGCATGTCCGGCAAGGTGGTCAACATCGCGTCGCTGCTTTCCTTCCAGGGCGGAATTCGCGTACCGTCCTACACCGCCGCCAAGCATGGCGTTGTGGGCGTCACGAAGCTTCTCGCCAACGAATGGGCGTCAAAAGGCATCAACGTCAATGCGGTTGCGCCCGGCTATATCGAGACCAACAACACCGAGGCTCTAAGGGCAGATCCTGAACGTAGCAAGGCAATACTCGAGCGGATTCCGGCGGGCCGCTGGGGGCGCTCCGAAGACATTGCGGGTGCGACCGTGTTTCTGTCTTCGGCGGCTGCGAACTACATCCATGGTGCGGTGTTGAATGTCGATGGCGGTTGGCTGGCGCGCTAAAATAACTTGTATGATGAGTTGTATGATGACTATTGACATTGGTGTGATATCCCGATTATCTGGGGCTATCAACCATAGAGGAAATCAACGTTATGAACCCTGAGCAGATCAAGGCCGCGCTTGGATCGGGCCTGCTTTCGTTCCCGGTGACGCATTTCGATGCGGAGGGTCGGTTTGCGCCGGACAGCTATNGAGAGAAGCGCGACCACGACCCCGGCCGCAGCCCCGGCAGCGATGTACCAGACACCTGGCGGCTAGCGCTTGTGCTGCCGTGCTCACGCATCAGTTGCTGCCAGGTGTCTGGTACGAAATGAACCCTGAGCAGATCAAGGCCGCGCTTGGATCGGGCCTGCTTTCGTTCCCGGTGACGCATTTCGATGCGGAGGGTCGGTTTGCGCCGGACAGCTATCGGGCGCATGTCGAGTGGYTGGCCGGCTACAAGGCGCCGGTTCTGTTTGCGGCCGGTGGCACCGGCGAGTTCTTTTCGCTGAAGCCGGACGAGATCCCCGGCATCGTCAGGGCGGCCAAGGACGTTTCCGGCGACACGGCGATYGTATCGGGCTGCGGCTATGGCACGGAGATGGCGGTCGACATCGCKCGTTCGGTCGAGCGCGTCGGTGCCGACGGCATCCTGCTTCTGCCGCACTATCTGATCGATGCGCCGCAGGAAGGGCTTTATGCCCATGTGAAGACGATCTGCCAGTCGGTCGGCATCGGCGTCATGGTCTATAAYCGCGACAACGCGGTGCTGCAGGCCGACACGCTTGCAAGGYTGTGCGACGAATGCCCGAACCTGATCGGCTTCAAGGATGGCACCGGCGACATCGGGCTGGTGCGCCAGGTCACCGCCAAGATGGGCGACCGGCTGATGTATCTCGGCGGCATGCCGACGGCGGAACTGTTTGCCGAGGCCTATCTCGGTGCCGGCTTCACCACCTATTCCTCGGCCGTCTTCAAYTTCGTGCCGGGCCTTGCCAATGAGTTCTATGCCGCCCTTCGCGCCGGCGAGCGCGCCACCTGCGAGCGCATCCTCAACGASTTCTTCTATCCGTTCATGGCCATCCGCAACCGCGCCAAGGGCTATGCGGTGTCGGCGATCAAGGCCGGCGTGCGGCTGCAGGGTTTTGATGCCGGTCCGGTGCGTGCGCCGCTGAAAGACTTGACCGAGGAGGAAGTCGCCATGCTCGACGCGCTCATCGGTGCGAACAAGCGTCAGAAATGAGCGTTTTGCGAGGATAGCCCATGAAGATCGTCGCCGTCCGCACCCACCTTCTCGAACATCGGCTGGCCGTGCCGTTCGAAAGCGCCTCSATGCGTTTTGACCGTCGCGCCCATGTGCTGGTCGAGATCGARTGCGACGACGGCACGATCGGCTGGGGCGAGTGCCTCGGCCCGGCGCGGCCGAATGCGGCGGTGGTTGCGGCGTACACGCCCTGGCTGATCGGCCAGGAYCCGCGCCAGACGGAAAAGCTCTGGGCKATCCTCTACAACGCGCTGCGCGATCAGGGGCAGCGCGGGCTTGCGGTCACCGCCCTTTCCGGCATCGATATCGCGCTCTGGGATATCAAGGGCAAACACTATCGYGCCTCCGTYTCCATGCTGCTTGGCGGGCGCTGGCGCGAGAGCGTGCGCGCCTATGCGACCGGCAGCTTCAAGCGCGATGGCGTCGACCGGGTCTCCGACAATGCGCTGGAGATGGCCGAGCGCCGGGCGCAAGGCTTCCATGCCTGCAAGATCAAGATCGGCTTCGGCATCGAGGACGGCTACACCGTCACCGAGGCGATCCGGCTTGGCAAGGCGGCGGCCGACTACGACATCGACTGGTTCGAGGAGCCGGTCGTGCCGGAACAGCTTTCCGCCTATCGCGCGGTCAGGGCCGGCCARCCRATCCCGGTTGCCGGCGGCGAGACCTGGCATGGCCGCTATGGCATGTGGCCGGCGATCGAAAGCCGTGCCGTCGACATCCTGCAGCCGGATCTCTGCGGCTGCGGCGGCTTTTCCGAGATGGCGAAGATCACGAGCCTTGCGACGCTGCACGGCGTTCGCATCGTGCCGCATGTCTGGGGCACGGGCGTGCATATCGCTGCCGCGCTGCAGTTCATGGCGGCGATGACGCCGGATCCGGTGCGGGTCAACCCGATCGAACCGATCCTGGAGTTCGACCGGACGGAAAACCCGTTCCGGCAGGCGGTGCTGAAGGCGCCGATCGAGGCGGTCNATCCGGTGCGGGTCAACCCGATCGAACCGATCCTGGAGTTCGACCGGACGGAAAACCCGTTCCGGCAGGCGGTGCTGAAGGCGCCGATCGAGGCGGTCRACGGTGTCGTTGCCATCCCCGATGCGCCCGGCCTTGGCATCGAGATCGATCGTGACGCGCTCGCCAGGTTCAAGATGCCCGAGAGCGCGCAATGATCGAGCGAACCCTCACCGGCCGCCCGCCTGAACCGCGCTTGCCGACGGGCACGGTCGACGCGCAGATGCACATGTATCTGCCGGGTTATCCATCGCTTCCCGGCGGCCCGCCTTTGCCGGTTGAGCCGTTGCCGGATGCTGCCGCCTACCGCCAGGTCATGGACTGGCTCGGCATTGACCGGGTGATCATCACCCAGGGCAACGCCCATCAGAAGGATAACGCCAATCTGCTCGCCTGCCTGGCCGAGATGGGCGATGTCGCGCGCGGCGTCGCCGTCATCGACGAAACCACGTCCGATGCGGACATCGGCGCGCTCAGCGACGCGGGCGTTGTCGGTGCCCGTATCATGGATCTGCCTGGAGGGGCGGTGGGGCTCGATGCATTGGAAGCGGTCGATGCGCGGGCACATGCGGCAGATTGGATGATAGCCGTGCAGTTCGACGGCAACCGGCTGCTCGACCATCTGCCGCGGCTGGCGCGCATCCGGTCACGCTGGGTGCTCGATCACCACGGCAAGTTCTTTGCCGGCGTCGATCCGGATGGACCGGAGATCGCGGCTCTCTTCAAGATGATCGATCGCGACAATGTCTGGTTCAAGTTCGCCGGCGTCTACGAGAGTTCGCGCGACGGGTGGCCCTATGGGGATGTCGCAGCCGTCTCCAGGAAGATCGCCGCGCATGCGCCAGAGCGCATTGTCTGGGGCTCGAACTGGCCGCACAACATGATCCGCAAGACAGAAGACTATCCCGACGATGCACGGCTGGCAGACCTCGTGCTCGGCTGGCTTTCGGACGAACGGGCCAGACATCTGGCTCTCGTCGAGAACCCGGAACGCCTGTTCAAGCTGCCTGCCTTCGCCGCGGTGTAGTTGCCGCGGGTGCTGGGAGGCGCCCGTGGAACCCACAACATGGAGATTTCGCATGCCGGCCCGGATGGGCAGCAACCCGGTCTTGGGAGAGGCCGAAGCACGACTATAGGAGGAGGAAAACATGAAGAAAATTGCAAGCATGCTTTGCGTCGCCATGGGGCTGGCGTTTGCCGGCACAGCGGCGCAGGCGCAGGAAATCACCCTGCGTTCGGCCGACATCCATCCGGATGGCTACCCGACCGTCGATGCGGTCAAATACATGGGGCAATTGCTCTCCGAGCGCACCAACGGTCGCATCAAGATCGAGGTCATGAACAACGGCGTTCTCGGCGGCGAGAAGGACACGATCGAACAGACCCGCTTCGGCGTCATCGACATGAACCGCGTCAACGCAGCACCCTTCAACAACCTCGTCAAGGAGACGATGGTCCTCGGCATGCCTTTCCTGTTCCGCTCGACGGAACATATGCACAACACAGTCGACGGCCCGATCGGCGACGAAATCCTCGCAGCCTTCGAACCGCATGGCTTGATCGGTCTTGCCTTCTACGATAGCGGCGCGCGTTCCTTCTACACGACCAAGAAGCCGATCGAGAAACTGGCTGACCTGAAAGGCCTGAAGATCCGCGTGCAGCAATCCGATCTCTGGATCGCGATGATGCAGGCCTTCGGCGCCAACCCGACGCCGATGCCGATGGGCGAAGTCTATTCCTCGCTCGAGACGGGCGTCGTCGATGGTGCCGAAAACAACTGGCCATCCTACGAATCCGCCCGCCATTTCGAGGTGGCCAAGAACTATTCTCTGACCGAACATTCGCTCAATCCGGAAATCCTCGTCATTTCCAAGACGAGCTGGGACAAGCTCTCGCCTGAGGATCAGACGCTGCTTCGCCAAGCGGCCAAGGACAGCGTCGGCAAGATGCGCGAGCTTTGGAGCGCGCGCGAAAAGGCTTCCGAGGAGAAGGTCCGCGCTGCCGGTGCCAACGTGATCAAGGTCAACAAGGAGGAGTTCGCAGCCGCGATGGGGCCGGTCTACGACCAGTTCGTCAGCGACCCGAAGCTGAAGGACCTTCTCGAAAGGGTAAAGGCGGTCAAGTGACAGCGGTGAGGCCGGCTCCGGGATCGGGGCCGGCCTTTTCAACTGTTTACCGGATCGCATTTGCGGAGGAGGAAGAAACATGCGTCGTTTCATGCGGACGATACGTCCGCTTCTAGGCGCGCTGAGCCGCGCTTCGCTCTACATCGCCGGCATCGGCATGGTCGCCATGACCCTGATCGTCGGCTGGCAGGTCTTTGCCCGCTACGTGCTCAACGACTCTCCGAGCTGGTCGGAGCCCTTGGCTCTTCATCTCATGGCCTGGTTCATCATGCTCGGCGCCGCCGTCGGTGTACGCGAAAGCGTGCATCTCGGCCTCGATGTCGTCCGACACGTGATGAAGCCGTCGGTGCAGCTTGCCATGGATCTGGCGAGCCTCGGGCTGATCGTCGTGTTCGGGTTAGCGATGGCCTATTACGGCCTGCTCCTTTCGGCCGGCACCTGGACGGCTTCCATTCCGGTTCTCGGATGGCCCGGCGGCGTCGACTTTTTCCCGCTGATCGTCGGTGGCGCCATGATCGCCCTTTTTGCCGCGGAGCGCTTTATCGACCAGTTTCTCGGCGTCGAACTCGCAGCCGATGTCGTCGTGCAGGAGATGGCCTGAATGGCTTACACTATCCTCTTTGGGGTCTTCACCCTCCTGATGCTCATCGGCACGCCGATCGCCTTCTGCCTCGGCATCGCTTCGTTCGCGACCGTGCTCTATCTCGGCCTGCCGCCGGTGGTGGTGTTTCAGCAGCTGAACTCGGGCATGAACGTCTTTGCCATGATGGCGATCCCGTTCTTCATCTTTGCCGGTGACCTGATGGTGCGCGGCGGCATCGCCAACCGGCTGATCCAGTTTGCGGCCGGCCTCGTCGGCCACCTGCGCGGCGGCCTCGGCCAGGTCAATATCGTCGCCTCGACGCTCTTCGGAGGCATCTCCGGCTCGGCGGTGGCTGACGCCTCGGCGGTCGGCGGTCTGATGATCCCGCAGATGGCCAAGCGCGGCTACGACCGCGACTATGCCGTCAACGTCACCGTCAATGCGGCGATCATCGCGCTGATGGTTCCGCCGTCGCACAACATGATCCTCTATTCGATCGCCGCTGGCGGTAATGTTTCGGTTGCCGATCTCTTTACCGCCGGCATCATCCCGGGGCTCTTGCTCGCGCTTGCGCTGATGGTGACGGCCTATGTCGTTGCCAGGCGCCGGGGCTATCCGTCCGAACCGTTTCCGGGCTTTGCCAAGGTCTTCTACTACCTGCTCGCCTCGTTCCCCGGCATCGTGCTGATCGGCATCATCTTTGGCGGCGTGCGCTCCGGCGTCTTCACCGCCACGGAAAGCTCGTGCATTGCCGTGCTCTATGCCTTCCTCGTCGCCATGCTTGTTTATCGCGAGCTGGATTGGACGGGCTTCGTCGAGGCGGTGATGGGGGCGGTGCGCACGACGGCCATGGTGCTGCTCGTCATCGGCATGGCAGCGTCCTTCGGCTGGCTGATGGCGTTCCTTCAGGTGCAGGCATTGATGATCAGTGCGATCGGCGCGATCTCGGAAAACCCGATCATCGTGCTGCTCGTCATCAACATCATCCTTTTGATCCTCGGCACCTTCATGGACATGGCGCCGATGGTGATCATCTGCACGCCAGTGCTGTTGCCCGTGGTCAAGGCCTTCGGCATCGATCCGGTGCATTTCGGTGTGGTGATGATCCTCAATGCCGGCATCGGCCTCAACACGCCGCCGGTCGGAACCGTACTCTTCGTCGGCTGCGCCGTCGGCGGGATATCCATCCGCGAGGCGATGCGCACGATCTGGCCGTTCTTCGGCGCCAGCATCGCAGTGCTGATGGCGGTCACCTACATACCGGCGCTGTCGCTGTGGCTGCCTTCGGTCTTCAAGTGAACTGATCGTTCGCGATATCTCCGGGCTCGGTATATCCGCCGGGCCCGGCCTTTTTCAGGGCTGGCTACTCGTTCCCGTTGGCGGCGAGACACTGCCGCTCCAGGCGTTTCAGGAAGACGCCGATTTCCTTTGCTGCCTGCAGATCGCCCTTCCGCTCGGCGACCGTACGGCCTTCGCGCCAGACCTGAATTGCCTCCTGGTGGCGGCCCAGCTTGAGGAGGATTGCGCCACGCAGTTTCCATGCTGCCGAATAGTCCGGGTCGAAGGCGATCGCCCGCTCCACATGGGCCAAGGCGGTATCGAAGTCCGCCTCCTGGAGGCAGATGCTGCCGAGCGTGAACCGCAAAAGGGCGTCGTCCTTTCCGTCCTGTAAGAGCTTTTCGAGCACTTGCCGCATGGCTTCCTCCTCCGCGATCGCCGGTTCAGGCCGCAGGCTTGCTTGGGGTAAGGGGCGCATGCCCATTGCTCGCCAGCGTCAGCGATCTCGTCCTGTCGAGAGACTGATACCGGCGGCGGCCCCAGATCAAGGGGTCGGCATGAGCAGACGTCTGGGTTGCGACAATTGTTCCCACGAACAGCATATGGTCGCCCACCTCGATCGAAGCGCTGAGCAGGCAGTCGAGCGTGGCAGCCGCGCCGAGCAGCCTTGGCCGTCCGCTCGGCCACTCAGCCCATATGCCGACGAGATAGCGCTTCGACGCTTCGATCTTGCCGGCAAAGGCATCTGCGATCAGCTCCTGGCCCTCAGCCAGCATGGCGAGCGAAAACCCTCGCTCGGCGGCGATCAGCGCGGCAAGCGGACTGTCCGCCTTGATCGAAATGACGATCGACGGCGGGTTGGCAGAGAGCGAGAAGGTCGCCGTCACCGTCCGGCCGAGACTGTCGGGGCCATTGCCGGCGCTCGCCACGCAGACGGTGGCGGCGAGATGCGACAGGGTGTCGGCGAACTCCGGTTTCGACACCGCCAGGTCGGCATGGGCGTCGATGGCGAGGGAGGGCGGAGGTGTCTGGCGCATGGGGCTCGTTCCGAGATGAAATAGCCCGTGGCGGCGGGGAGACGCCACGGGATTTGCAGAAGCCTGAGCTCAGGCGGGGGCGAGCGGCTGCTGCAACTCTTCGACCGATCGGCTCGCGAACTCTTTCCAGCCCGCACCGCCTTCAGTCGGTCAGGCGGACTTGAGTTCCGCTTCGGCAAACTCATAGTTGGCAAGCTTGTCGAGGAAGTTCGACGCGTAGTCCGGGCGACGATTGCGGTAGTCGATGTAATAGGCGTGCTCCCAGACATCGATGCCGAGCAACGCCTTGCCTTCATTGGTGGCAACCGGGTTGGAGCCATTGGCGGTCTTCGTCACCTTCAGCTTGCCGTCCTGGCCAAGCACCAGCCAGGCCCAGCCCGAACCGAACTGGCCGGTGGCGGCTGCCTTGAAGGCATCCTTGAAGGCAGCGACGCTGCCGAAATCTTCGGTGATCTTCTTATCGAGCGCGCCGGGGATCTGACCGCCCTTCGGCGAAAGGTTGTTCCAGAAAAGGATGTGGTTCCAGTGCTGGCCGGCATTGTTGAAGACCGGGGCGAGTTCCGCCTTGCCGTGGCTGAGGCGAATGATCTCTTCCAGCGACAGGCCTGCAAGCGAGGCGTCCTTCTCGACGAAGCCGTTGAGCGCCGTGACATAGGCCTGGTGATGCTTGCCGTGGTGAAACTCGATCGTCTCGGCGCTCATGCCGTTTTCGGCAAGTGCTGCGGCGGCGTAGGGAAGGGCGGGAAGTTCGAAGGCCATGGTCAAATCCTTTGCGGGCGGGGCACTCTCGGATCACTTGTCTGCGAACGGAGGAGAGTGTATTTAGCAAGACAATTCTTTGTAAATCTGCGCGCGGGAATATGTCAAGCGATCCCTTGTTAAATCCAGAGCAAAGCGCCGGCCGCACCCCGGGCGAGCGCATCATGCTTGCACTCAAGCTACACGGACCGCAGACCGCGACAGCGCTCGGCAAACGTCTGGCGATCACCGGCGAGGCCGTGCGCCAGCAGTTGGTGCGTCTCGCCGAGGAGGGGCTGGCCACGTCGTGGTCCGAGGCAAAAGGCGTCGGTCGTCCGTCGCAGTTCTGGGGGCTGACGGCTGCCGGCCACGCGGAGTTTCCCGATACGCATGCAGAGCTGACCGTCCAGTTGTTGCGCACCATCCGGCAGACGCTTGGCGAGGACGCGATCGACCGGCTGATCGCCGCGCGTGAGGACGAGACGCGCCAGAACTATCGTGCGGCGATGGTGGAGAAAGAGAGCCTGCGCGAACGGGTGGACGTGCTCGTTCGATTGCGGTCACAGGAAGGCTATATGGCCGCCTGCGAGGATCCGGGCGACGGCACGCTGCTGTTCGTCGAGAACCATTGTCCGATCTGTGCCGCCGCGACCAACTGCCAGGGCTTCTGCAGGGCAGAATTGAGCGTGTTTCGGGCGGTGCTCGGCCCCGGTGTCGAGGTCGAGCGCGCCGAGCACATTCTGGCCGGCGCGCGACGTTGTGCCTATGTGGTCAAGTCGGCCGACCGGGCCGCCTGATCGTGCCAAAGGAACGCTCTGGCACGCGCCCGGTCGTCGGGCGCCACCAGCTCCGATCCTGTCAGCGCGCGCCCATGCGCAGGGCGCCGTCGAGGCGGATGACTTCGCCGTTCAGCATGCGGTTTTCGCAGATGTGCTGCACGAGTGCCGCGAATTCGTCCGGTTTGCCAAGGCGCTGCGGGAAGGGCACGCTCTTGCCGAGCGAATCCTGCACTTCCTGCGGCATGCCGGCCATCATCGGTGTTTCGAAGATGCCCGGCGCAATGGCGACGACGCGAATGCCGTGGCGCGCGAGTTCGCGCGCAATCGGCAGGGTCATCGAGACGACGCCGCCCTTGGAAGCGGCATAGGCCGCCTGGCCGATCTGGCCATCGAAGGCGGCGACCGATGCGGTATTGACGATCACCCCGCGCTCACCATCCTCGCCGGGCTCTTCCCGCTGGATCGCCTCTGAGGCGAGCCGCAGCATGTTGAAGGTGCCGATGAGGTTGATCGCGACCGCGCGCGAAAAGCTTTCAAGCCGGTGCGGACCGTCGCGCCCGAGCACCTTTTCCCCCGGCGCGATGCCGGCGCAGTTCACCAGGCCGTGCAGATGTCCGAAGCGATCGAGGGCCGCTGCCACTGCGGCGGCGCCATCGGCCTCGCTGGTGACATCCGTCTTCTGGAAGAGCGCGTTGCCGCCAAGCTCCTCGGCCATCTGCTGGCCGGCTGCGGCGTTGACGTCGGCGAGAACCACGCGGGCACCCTCGCCATGCAGCTGCCGCGCGACGGCCGCACCCAGACCCGAACCGCCACCGGTAACGATAAAGACTTTTCCATCGATCAGCATATGAGGCTCCTCCCGTACCGGATCGTGTCGTTGAACTATCGACATAGCCTTGCTGGCTGTGGAAGCCAAGTTCCGCTGACGACGGCGGCCTTACGCGTCGGAGCCTATTGGGCGCCGATCGGGGAGATTTCGATGATCTTGATGCCGATCGCGTTGGTGGCTTCGTCGAAGACGATTTCGCCGCGGCCGATCACCATGCCGTTGACCTTGAGTTCCACCGGTTCGCCGAAGTTGCGATCGAGATGGATCGTGTCGTCCTGATGGAGTTTCGAGATCTGCGACACCGTCAGCTTGGCGCGCCCGATCACCGCTTCGATCGCGAGAGGAATTCCCTGGACTGCGCGCTCGCTCATGACAGAACGGCCTTCGAACGCAGGGCTTTCGTCGAGCTCGACCAGCTCATCCTGTAGCTTCTTGTTAATCATTCTGCACCATCCAAAGCACTGATTCACGACTCTTTAACAAAGAGTTGCGCCAGTTCGCCCTGGGTAGCAACCGTGGCTAAATGGGGGTTCCCCGTGCCTTGCAAGCGAGCGTTAACAAAGCGTTAACATCCACAATTCGGAGGCGGTGAAAGCTGTCAAAGAGTCACCGCAGCCCAGTTTCCGTCCCGTTTTTGGAATCCGATCATGCGGCGGCCATTCGGCAATTTGTCGCCGAGTCGCACGACATAGACGTAACCCTCGTAGACCATCAGCCCGCGATCGCCGTCACTGAACAGGATCTGGAAATTCGGCGACTGCATCATCGCGGCGTCGACTTCAGCGCCGGTCACAGCCGGAGCAATCGCTGCGATCTCCGACGAAGGCTCTTTCGCTCCACTCAAATAGTAGAGCGATGCCGCAGCGGCTGTAACGAAAAGCAGCAGGGCGCCCGCCAAAGGCAACGGGCGGCTCTTGAAACGTGTCGGGTTCGGTTGAGAGGCGGCAACACTCAAGGTCAACTTCCTGATTCGCTGTATTTTCCGAACGGATCCGGCCACAGGTGGAAAGCGACTGATTTCTCCTGCCGATACAAGGGCCGGAGATCTTGCCAAATCTACCTAGTGGAACCGTTCCGTACTTCAAGCTGAGAAGTCACTTGCTTCTCCGACTCGACAGCATGCCCACTCGCCGATTTCAGGGACATATGCCCATCGGCGTTTCCACATCTTTTGCGTGCCGTGCGACAATAGCATGTCGCCGGATGATTTTTCAGCTCCCGACGCCCGCAACTGACAGGCGCCGGGGGCGAGGCCGATCCCTCAGCCCTTTCTGATGTCGATCAGTTTCAGCCAGGGCTGAAGGTGAAAGGCGCCCATCAGCAGATACATGGCGGTCATCCCGCCGATCACAGTTTGTCCGGCGCCGCTACACAGCATCGGATCGGCCCCGGCGGTTCCCATGTTGGAAAGAACCGCCATCAGGGCGAAGGTGGGGGCGGCGGCAAGCGCCAACCCCGCAGCTACCAAACGGGCGAGGGAGGGCGCCCGCCCGTCGCGCTCACCGGAGCGGGCGCCGATGCTCATGGCTTCGCGCTCGTGTCGGAGGCGCGCATCGCGGCCTCGCCGGCATCCGATACTTCGACCCATCTTTTGTCGGGGGCAGCGCCTTCGACGTAGCTGTCGTTCCAGTTCCACCACTTGTAGGTCGGGGTCTGCGGATATCCGGCCGGCGAATCCTCCCACACTTCCTGTCGGCCGAGCGGGGTGATGTCGAGATAGTTCCAGGTGCTACCCATCTGTTCGTCGCCGCGGCTGTTGACGAGGTAGGTGCGAAACAGCTCTTCGCCGTCGCGGAAGAAGACATTGTGGCCGTGCCACTCGCCCACGTCGAAATCAGCATCGAAGCTGTCGGTGATGGTGTACCAGGGCATGGTCCAGCCCATCCGTGCCTTCAGCCTGGCAATATCCGCCTGCGGGGCGCGCGAGGCAAAGACCAGGGTCGTGTCACGGGCGTTAAGGTGCGACAGATGCGCAACCTGATCGGCGACCATCGAGCAGCCCCGGCAGCCGTGATCGGGCCAGCCATGCACGCCCGGTTCGTAGAAGGCGCGGTAGACGATCAACTGGCGCCGGCCGGCAAAGAGGTCAAGCAGGCTCGCCTTGCCGTCGGAGCCCTCGAACACGTAGTTCTTGGTCACGGCCGTCCAGGGCATCCGCCGACGCTCGGCAGCCAACGCATCGCGGGCGCGGGTGTGCGCCTTTTCCTTTACCAGCATTTCCTGCCGGGCCGCTTCCCATGCCTGTGCCGAAACCACCGGCGGCTTCTGCATCGTCGACTGGGCGTCCGCGCGTCCGTTCTCACGTTTCTCGATCGTCTGGGTCATGGTGCTGTGTCTCCTCGTTTCAGCAAAACTTCTCAACGCAAGGCCGATGCCTTGCAGTCCTGACCAGCTTGACACCGCAAGAGGATCGGCGGGAGTAACAAGTGTGGCGGTGTTTTCGAGCCGGAGCCGCTGCCACTGCGCAGCGGCGCGGGAGTTCGCCGATCAAGCTCCTTTGTAGTTGTCGCTGTTGTAATTCCTCGAAGTTGAGCGAGTATGCTTGTCGCAACCACGCGCGGGAGGACGGCATGCATTTCGTTTCGGATGCGGTTGGCGGGTACAAGGTCTTCGCCGTGTCGGGGGTCAATACGGTTTCGTTCGCGATAGACTATCGCAACGCCGACACCGCGGGGCTTCTCGGTTTTGCGGTCGAGCGGCATGATCCAACGGAAGGCGAGCGGTACTACATGTACGGCTTCAAGGTCTTCGAAACGGTGATCTCCCATCCCAATGAGGATACCGTCGTTCTGACCTACGACCATCCCGTTCAGAGTTTCGTCTGGGATGACTTCACGGCCAAGCCCGGTCGGCGTTACGACTATTACTTCCATCCGCTGACAGGTATGGCGAAGAACATCGACCGGTCAGCACCTGCCATCAGAATCGGTATCAAAACCGAACCGCTCTTCAGTGAGGAGACGCACGACGTTTTCTTCAACCGCGGTGTCGCGAGCAGCCAGGCCTACCGACGCCGTTTCGGAAACAAGCCGCCGGACAAGCTGGAAACGCCGGAAAAGACGCTCGAGGCGCTGCAGTGGCTGAGCCGGGACCTTGACGAAGCACTGCTGCGTTTCATCGACGAGGCGGAAGCGGGGGACACGCTGCTCGGCTGCTTCTATGAATTCAGATATCGCCCCGTCGTGGAAAGGCTGAAGGCCGCCTTCGAGCGCGGCGTCGCCGTGAGGCTCGTGCTCGACGCGAAGGAAAATGCCTATACCGACAAGAAGGGCAAGTTCCACGAGAGCTTTCCGCGCGAGGAGAACAAGGAAATCGTCCGCACCGTAGGGCTTCCGAAGGCGGCGATCGCGCGGTGGCGGGAGAACAATCCCGCCGACATACAGCACAACAAGTTCATGGTGCTGCTCCCCAAGGATCCGGGCCGAAAGCCGCAGGTTTGGACAGGCTCGACGAACCTGTCGATGGGCGGCGTGCATGGCCAGACCAATGTCGGGCATTGGGTCCGCGACGCCGATCTCGCCAAGGCATTTGAAACATACTGGACACTGCTTGCCGGCGACCCTGGTGCGGCAAAGACCGACAATCCTGCCGCGAGCAGGTCAAAGCGAAAAGCCTTTCGCAAGGCGGTCTCTGACCTTGCCGAGGTGCCGCATGCGCCCGCGGATGTTTCAAGCGGCGTGACCTCGATCTTCAGTCCGCGTGCCGGAAGCGCCGTTCTGGATATGTATGTGAGGGCGCTGGACGAGGCGCGGTCCTATGGCGGCGTGACGCTCGCCTTCGGGATCAACGATCGCTTCAAGCAGGCGTTTCTCGACAATAGTGCCCAGTCCGGCGTGCATCCGGTGCTCTTCCTCCTCCTGGAAAAGCGCGACCAGCCTAAGGCCAAGGCGAAGAAGCCGTTCATTCCGCTGACGGCGCGACAGAACGTCTATCAGGCCTGGGGATCCTATCTGCGCGATCCGGTCTATCAGTGGGCGCGGGAAACCAATGCGCGGGCGCTCGGGCTCAACAATCACGTCGCCTATGTGCATTCCAAGTTTCTGCTCGCCGATCCCCTTGGCGCGGATCCAATGGTCGTCACCGGTTCGGCGAACTTCTCGGACGCGTCGACCAACGACAACGACGAGAACATGCTGCTCATCCGTGGCGATCGGCGCGCGGCCGACATCTACTTCACGGAGTTCAATCGGCTGTTCAACCACTATTATTTCCGCTCTGTCCGGGAGGCGACAGCAAAGAAGAAGTCCGACCGGGACAAGGCGGCGCGCGTGGGGACATCCGAGGGAGCCGCGGCCAGTCTGTTCCTCGATGAAACTGGCGAGTGGCTGAAGAAGTACAAGCCCCGCAAGCTGCGAGCCAAACGCGTTCAGGTCTTCATCGACATGGCGCAGCCGGAAAATCTGCCGCCGATCTAGGTTAGCGGCGGCGATACGCCCCGAACCTGCGATTGCGCCGCCACCGTGTCGTTTGCTGCTCCCCTGTTGATCGCAGTGGGCTGGCGCGGGCACCGGAAGGTGCGTGTCATGGGCTGGGGATTTCGGTGCACTCGGCTGGCCGAGGCGCGCTGCCTGTGTCAAAACATAACCCCTAAATTATGATTGGCACCCCATATTTCATTTTTACATCACCGTTTGGCATGGCAAGCTGACAACCATCAAATCGACAGTCGTTTGCGACGAGGATGCGGGCTCGGGAGTGGCCGGCATCTCAGGGAGGAAATATGAAGCGGATGATTCTGGCTGCGGTTGCGGCTTTGGCAATGAGCAGTGCTGCCTATGCCGACACGATCAAGATCGGTGTCGTCGGACCGTTCTCCGGCCCCTTCGCGCTGCAGGGCAAGAACTTCAAGGCTGGCATCGACGCCTATATGGCGCTGAACGGCAGCAAGGTCGGCGACGACGATATCGAGATCATCTACCGCGACGTGCCGCAGGCCGATCCCGCCCAGTCAAAGGCGCTGGCCCAGGAACTGGTGGTCAAGGAAGGCGTGCAGTACCTCGCCGGCTTCTACTTCACCCCGGATGCCATGGCGGTCACGCCGCTGCTCACCCAGGCGAATGTGCCGCTCGTCATCATGAACGCGGCGACCTCGGCGATCGTCACCAAAAGCCCGCTCGTCGTGCGCACCTCGTTCACCACCTGGCAGACCTCGACGCCGATCGCCAAGGTTGCCAAGGACGCGGGTGTTTCCAAGGTGATCTCCGTCGTCAGCGACTACGGCCCGGGCGTGGACGCCGAGAACGCCTTCAAGACGGGCTTCGAAGCGGCCGGCGGCCAGGTGGTCGAAGCGATCCGCATGCCGCTTGCGACCAACGACTTTTCCCCAATCATGCAGCGCATCAAGGATTCGGGCGCGGAAGGCGTCTTCGCCTTCCTGCCGTCCGGCCCGACGACGCTCGGCTTCGTCAAGGCCTTCAAGGAAAACGGCCTGAAGGACGGCGGCATCAAGTTCTTTGCGCCCGGCGACCTCACGCAGGAATCCGATTTGCCTGCTCTCGGTGAGGCGGCGCTCGGCATTCAGACGACCTTCCACTACGCCGTCTCGCATGACTCGCCGGAGAACAAGGCCTTTGTCGAAGCGGCGAGCAAGGCGATCGGCAACCCGGCCGAACTCTCGTTCCCCTCGGTCGGAGCCTATGACGGCATGCATGTGATTTACAAGATGATCGAGGCGACCGGCGGCGAGCAGGATGCGGCCAAGGCCGTGGAAGCCGTGAAAGGCCTCTCTTGGGTCAGCCCGCGTGGTCCGGTGACGATCGATCCGGAATCGCGTCACATCACCCAGAACATCTATCTGCGCGAGGTCGCCAAGGCCGATGACGGCACCTATTACAACAAGGAAATCCAGACCTTCGAGAAGCAGGGCGACCCCGGTCTCGCTGCGCTGAAGTAGTCGACTTGGGCGGGTGCTGAGCGCCCACCGACACTGATGATGCGTTGACCGGTTGCTTTTGAGCGACCGGCGCGCCTGCGGCGCCGCGAATGCTGGCGCCTGACTGCCGCTCCGCGCATAGTGCGCACCGAATCCGGCGCAGCCAAATTTGGAAGAAAGGGCAACGGATAGCCCCATGCAAACCGTCCTCAGCATTGCGATCGACGCCCTTGCCTATGGCATGGTGCTCTTCGTCATCTCCATCGGCCTTTCGGTCACCATGGGCCTGATGCGCGTGGTCAACCTGGCGCATGGCGCCTTTGCCATGATCGGCGGTTACATCGCCTCCTATGCAGCGCGCGATTTGGGTCTTGCCTACGGCTTTGCCGTGCTGCTCGCGGTCTTCGGCACCATCATCATCGCCGTGCCGATCGAGCGGCTGCTCTATAGGCGGATCTACGGCGCACCGGAACTGACCCAGGTGCTGATGACCATTGGTATCACATTCTGCATCATCGGCATCGCCAACTATGTCTTCGGCCCGACGCTGAAGACGGTGCCGCTGCCTGGCGAATTGCAGGGATCCGTCGACCTCGGCTTCCGGGCAATCGCCACCCATCGCATCTTTGCGATCGTCTGCGGCCTCGTGGTTGCAGCCGGTCTCTGGTACGCGATCGAAAAGACCGCCTTCGGCGTCAAGCTGCGGGCCTCGGTTGACAACGCGGCAATGGCGGCCGCCCTCGGTGTGCGCACGGAAATCGTCTATGCGGTGAGCTTTGCGGTTGCCGTCGGACTTGCCGCCTTCGGCGGCGTGGTGGGGGCGGAACTTCTTCCGGTCGAACCCTATTACGCGTTGCGTTACATGGTGACGTTCCTGGTCGTCGTCTCCGTCGGCGGCGCCGGGTCTATCCCGGGCGCGCTCGTTGCCTGCCTGCTGCTCGGCGCGATCGATACGACCGGCCGTTATCTCATGCCGGAATTCGGTGAATTCTTCTTCTATCTGGCCGTGATCGCGATCATCTGCGTGTTCCCGCGCGGGCTCGCCGGGAGGGCCAAGGGATGACCATGACGACGACGAACGACTTGATCGCGACCGCTCCGGTGCGCCGACGGTTTGGCGGTGGGGACCTCATAGGTCTGGCCGTTATCCTGCTGGTCGCGGTGGTCGGCTACTTCCTCTTTCCCAACAATCTGGCTCTTCTGACCCGGATCATCGCAGCCGCTCTGTTGGTGCTGTCGCTCGATCTCGTCACCGGCTATTGCGGTGTCGCGACGCTCGGGCACGCGGCCCTCTTCGGCGCCGGCGCCTATGCTGCGGGCATCGCCTCGGCGCATTACGGCATCAACGATCCGCTGGCGATGCTGGCCTTCGGCATTGTTGCCGGGGCGGTGGCGGGACTTATCTGCGGGGTCGTCATCCTGCGTGCGCACGGGCTGCCGCAACTGGTGCTGTCGATCGCGCTCATCCATCTCTTCCACGAGTTCGCCAACAAGGCCTCCTCCTGGACCGGTGGCAGCGACGGGCTCTCCGGCATTGCGCCGACGGCACTTCTCGGACTCTACGAGTTCGATCTCTGGGGCCGCACGGCCTATGTCTTCGGCGTGGCGCTGCTTGCCATCGTCTTCGTCGTGCTGCGACTGATCGTGCGCTCGCCCTTCGGCATGTTGTGCCGCGGCATCAAGGAAGACCCTGTCCGCATCCGCTCGATGGGGGCGTCGCCGAAGTTCGCGCTCACGAAAATGTATGTCATCTCCGGTGCCGTTGCCGGCGTCGGCGGCGCGCTGAATGCGATCTCCACCCAGGTCGTCGGGCTCGACAGCCTCTCCTTTACGATGTCTGCCGAAAGCCTCGTCATGCTGGTGCTCGGGGGTACGGGCTCGTTGTTCGGTGCGCTCACGGGCACTGTCGTCTTCATGTTTTTCGAGGACGTGGTCTCGGCGGCCAATCCCTTCCACTGGCTGACGATGGTGGGCGCGCTGTTGATCGCCGTCGTGCTTTTCGCGCCGAAGGGCATCTATGGCACCGCGGCTGCGTTCTTTGCCCGCCGCAAGGAGGCACAGTGATGCAGCCGATCTTCGAAGTCCGCAACTTGAAGCGCGCCTTCGGCGGGCTCGCGGTCACCAATGATGTCAGCCTCAGCATGGCGCCGGGCGACCGGGTCGCGCTGATTGGGCCGAACGGCGCCGGCAAGACGACGTTCGTCAATCTCGTGACCGGCAATCTCAAGCCGGATTCCGGCGAGGTGCGTATCGGTGGCGAGGTGGTGACCGGTATCGACGCCATCGGTCGGGTGCGAAGGGGACTCGTTCGCTCGTTTCAGGTGACGCGGCTCTTTGCCGATATGACACCTTCCGAACATGTTGCGCTCGCTGTCCTGCAACGCACTGGCCGCGCCGGTCGTCTGTTCGGCAATTTTCTGGGCATGCCGGACGTCATGGCCGAGGTGGCAGACCTTCTCGGCAAGCTCGGGCTTCGGGAACTGATGCACCGCAAGGTGAGCGAGATCGCCTACGGTCAGCAACGCTTGCTGGAAATCGCCGTTGCGCTGGCGCTGAAGCCGCGGGTGCTGCTGCTCGACGAGCCCGCCGCCGGCGTGCCGCAGAGCGACACCGGCCGGATCGAGCAGGCACTGGCCGACCTGCCAGCCGATCTCGCCGTCTTGATGATTGAGCACGACATGGATCTCGTCTTCCGCTTTGCCAAGCGCGTCGTCGTGCTGGCCGCCGGCGCGATCATCTTCGACGGTTCGCCGTCTGACGTGACGAAGGATCCGCGCGTGCGGGAAGCCTATCTGGGGAGCTATGCCAATGCCAGCCACGCCGCTTGAGGTGGAAAACCTGTCCGCCGGCTATGGGCCGACGCGGGTGCTCGAAGGCGTGTCCTTTGCCGTTCCGGCAGGTGCCCGGCTTGCCGTGCTCGGTCGCAACGGCATGGGCAAGACGACCCTGCTTGCAACGCTTGCCGGCCAGACGCGACGTTATGACGGGCGCATCCGCATGGGCGGGACGGACGTGACCGTGTTGCCAAGTGCTGCGCGCGCCATGCAGGGGCTCGGCTTCGTGCCGCAGGCGCGCTGCGTCTTCCCGACGCTGACCGTGGAGGAGAACCTGTTCGTCGGCCTCAAGAACCGCCCGAAAAGTGCGATCCAGGAAGCCTACGACATGTTCCCGCGTCTCTTCGAGCGCCGGCGCAATCTCGGCAGCCAGCTCTCAGGGGGCGAACAGCAGATGCTGTCGACGGCACGCTCCATCCTCGGCCGTCCGTCGATCCTGTTGCTCGACGAACCGCTGGAGGGCCTGGCGCCCGTTATCTGCGAAGAGCTGATGAAGGCGTTTGCCGAACTGGCAAAGACCGGCGACATGACGATCGTCTTGGTCGAACAGCGCATTCAGAGCGCGCTCGACTTTGCCGACCGGGTGATCGTGCTCGAACGCGGCCGGATCGCCTGGACCGGAACGCCGGAAGCGCTGGCGGGAGATCACGATACCGTCGAGCGGCTGCTCGGCGTCGGCGGGCTCCACTGACCACGCGGTCGGTTGTGGCTGCTCACTTCGGTTCCCGTCGCGACGTATCGAGACGGGAACGCTCCCTTTCGTAGTAGCGCGCGAGTGGCGGCAGGGCGCTCCTCAACTGGTCGAACACCGCGTCATGAGCTCGAAGCGTGCCGTCATATTTGGCCTGTACGAAGGCCTGGTGGCGTTCGATCGCGTCCTTCCTGGCGCCGACGGCGACGGTGAAGACCGGCGACACGGCGGTGCGGCCCTTGACGGTGATGCGATCGAGTTCGGCGATCGGGAAGGTCTTTTCGACGAGACGCGCGGTCTCCTCGCCGAGGAGCAGGGAGATGCCGTAGTCCTTCGATGCGCCTTCGAGGCGCGAGGCCAGATTGACGGCGTCGCCAAGGGCCGAATAGTCGAACCGCTGGTGCGAGCCCATGTTGCCGACGACGCATTCGCCGGTGTTGATGCCGATGCCGATCCTCAAGGTTTGGGCCGGTCGGCGTTCCCGTTTCGCCTCGCTTTCGAGTTCCCGGTTCACCCATTCAAGCCGCGCAAGCATGTCGAGCGCCGCCCCGACTGCATGCACGGCATGGTCGGGGTCGTCGAGCGGCGCGTTCCAGAAGGCCATCAGGCAGTCGCCGATATATTTGTCGATGGTACCGCCCTGTTCGAGAACAGCTTCTGAAAGCGGCGTCAGCAGCCGGTTGACCAGTGCCGTCAAACGCTCCGGATCCTCCTTCATTTCCTCGGCGATGGTGGTAAAGCCCCGGATGTCGCAAAAGAGGATCGACAGCGTGCGCCGTTCGCCGCCGAGCCTCAGGTGTGACGGGTCTTTCGCCAGGCGCTCGACAAGGGCAGGGGAGAGGTACTGCTGGAAGGCGCGGGTGATTTCGCGGCGCTTCTTGCGTTCCTCCGCATAGTCGAGCCCGGCCTGGCCGGCAGTCACGGCAAGGAACGCAAGCCCAGGCCCAAGCGGCGACAGAAAGACGTGGCCAAGACGCATCGCGGCATAGCTGGCGGCGATGATCAGGCCGATGGCGACGGCGCCATAGGCAAGCGTGCGCCAGCCGGTCGTCCGCAGCACCGAAAAGGCCGCAAGCATCGCGGCCAGCGCAATGGCGGCAACCACATAAGGTCTTGCTGCGCGCTTTACGAAAAGCTCATGAGCCAGATTGTCGTAGATGGTAGCCTGCATCTCAACGCCGGAAACGAGCTTGTTCGAATGTACGGTATCCGATGTCGTGAAGGCATCGGCCCCGCCATCGGCGATCGATGGCGCATTTTGCAGGCTGAGACCGACGAGCACGACACGGTCCTCGAACATGCCTTCTGGCAGGAAATTGTCGGGATCGAGCGCCTGGTAATAGGAGACGGTGGGATAGGTCCGCGCCGGTCCGAAGACCTGGATCAGCGCGTCCTTTGGCGGTGCGTGCGATTTTGCGCCGGCGATTGCCGCGAGCACGGCGGCAAATCCGTCCGGATAGTCGGGAACGGCGCGCAACGTTCCGTCGCCGCTGAGGCTGACGGAGGCGATCCCGGTCCAGGCGCCCTTTGCGATGAAGCGGGCGAGCGGCTCGGTGCGCACGAACTGGTCGGCCTGCGGCGCCTCCACCAGCGTCTGGTCTCCGGCAAGAACCACGTCCGCGCCGAGCGCCTTTTCCAGCGCCTCGTCGTTGGCGGCATCGGCCGAAGGTTCAGCGAAAATCACGTCGATGCCGATGGCGCGTGCGCCGGCCTTGCGCAGCGCCTCGATGAGGCGCGCATGCAGGGCGCGCGGCCAGGGCCATTGCCGCCCGATTTCGGCCATCGACGGTTCGTCGATCGCGACGATGATCGGGCTGTCCTCGGGCAGCGGCGGGCCGTCGATGGTCGACAGGTAGTCGAAGCTGCGCAACTCGTTCAGCCGCCAGGCATTGGTCAAGGTCGCCAGCGACAGCGCGATGGCGACGAAAACCGCAAGCGCAAGAAGTTTCAACCGCCGTTGCAGGAAGCGGGGGCTGTCCCATTGTCCGGACCGACCGCTCGATGCCTGCACGGCGACGCGCTCCTCCATCAGAACCGCACTTTGATCGTGCCTTTGAACGTTCGTCCCCAACCCGGCAGGCCATTGCCCAGCTCGAAATCTTCATCGAGCAGATTGAAGGCTGCCAGATCCACCTCGATCTGCTTGTCGAACGGTTCCCATTGCAAGGCGGCGTCGAGCGTCCAGAAGTCGTCGAGCGTCTTTAACCCGCCGGGTCGTGAACCGACATAGTTGGCGGCAACGGTCGTCTTGACGTTCGCCGTGCTGACCCAAGTCAGCGCCGCTTGGCCGGTGTTTTCCGGCACGAACAGCAGTTCGCCGGGCTGGCTGCCGGTGTGTTCCTTAACGTCGGCTTCCGTGTGGGCCGCTGTCAGGGAGAGGCCGAAGCCGTGGCCGATGGCAAAGTTCGCCGTTGCCGCAACCCGGTCGAGCCCGACCTTGGCGTACGCAAGGCTGGTGGTCGAAAGCGGAATGTCGAGCGCGAGTTGCCGCACCTCCTGGTGCTGGTAGTCGAGCGCGGTGAAGAACCAGCTGTTCCACTCCGCGTCCCAACGTAGTGCCAGCGTATCGGCATAGCCTTCGGCGCCGAAGCGCAGCTGGTTCGGCTGCAGCCCGACGATGCCGATCGGCGCAAGGGTGGCGACGTCGAAGTTGAGGCCATCGCGCATGGCTGCCGCCCGCAGCCAATGCCCTTCGGCCGGCGCCCAGGCGATGCCGAATTTCGGTTCGAGCCTGACATCGCCGTCGTTGACGCCTTCGATATAGCGGGCAAAGAGGGCGCCTTCCGTCTTCAGGTCCGGCGTGATTTCGTAGATCGTGTCGATGTAAGCCTTGGCGACCGTCTGTGTGGCGGACGTCGAACCGGACGCGATGACGGGCGCATTGCTGCTGCCGGTGCTGACGCCCAGCGGGTCAAAAATGTCGAACGCGCTCGATGACTTTACCACGCCGCCTTCGACGCCGTAGCGCCAGGTGAAATCGCCGTCACCGTAAAGGTGATTGATGGCGGCGATATAGGTTCTTTGCTTGTCCTCGCTCCGGCTGGTGGCAAGGTCCGGAAAGCGCGGGTCCGTGAGCCGGATCCGCTCGTTTTCCGTGGTATTCTGATCGGAGAAGAAGAACGCGGCATTGGCGATATTGCGGTATCCGAAGGTATGGCTCCACGCCACGCCCGAGAGTAGCCGCGAGGAATCGTCGTCGCTCAGCCCGTCGAGCTTCAGAGGGGCCGCGCGGGGATCCGGGATATCGAAAATACTGCGTCTATCATCAAGATCGCCGTAGTTGGCATAGGCCACGACCCTGTCATCCGGCGTCGGGGAGGCCGTCACATAGCCATTGCCGCCAAGCAGGCGTGCTTCACGCTCGATCGCCAGGCCATTGCCGATATCGATCGTATCGCGCGGCTTTTCCCAATGCAGATTGCCGTAGACGCTGATCGGGAAGGGCGAGAACGTCAGCCCGCGCAGTTCCGCTTCGCCGATCCCGCCCTCATGGTCGCTGTCGGCGATGATGCCGCCTGCGACCGCGGCCTCGAAGAACGGCCGTTGGACGAGATTGGCCGTGCGCTCGCGGCTTGCCAGCATGTGCGGCTCGATCAGCAGCCCCTGGAAGAAGGCGGAGAAGCTCTGCGGATTGGCGGTGTTGACGACGGGGCTGCCATCGAAATCATAGGTGTTGAACAGCGGATTGACGCTGCCGCGGATCGCCTGGTCGACATAGCTCGATCCCGTGAACGGATCAAAGACCACATCGCCGTAATATTGCCCCCAGGCGTTCAGGCCTTGCAGGCGGAAGGCGTCGTTGAGCGTCGATCCGGCATCCTGGTTGGCGCCGAGCGGAGCACTTTCGCCGCCGCGCGCCCGCGTCCGCCGCATAAGCTCCTGCGCATAGCGGATCGCCGCATCGGAATCGTATTCGTCGATCGCAATCGCGGTCCGCACGGTCGCGACGACGGGGTCGTTCGGGTCGAGCCGGTCGGCATTGTCGAGGGCCTGTGCCGCCGGAAGGCGGTCTCCCTTTTCATAATGCGCCGCCGAGAGCAGCAATTGCGCGTTGGAATAGGCGGGGTTGGCCGTCGAACCGGCCAAGAGGTCGTCGATCGCCTTGTCCAGGTTGCCGTTCTGCAAATGGTACCGACCGCGAGCGACGAGCACGAGGTCGAAGGAAGGATCGATCGCGAGTGCCGTATCGATCTCGCGCTTTGCTTCCGCAAGCCGCATTTCATCGAGGTACTGATAGGCCAGGTTGGCGTGGTAAAGCGGATCGGCCGGATCGAGTTCCACGGCCTTCTGGAATGCTCTCTCGGCGCCGCGATTGTCGCCCCGCTCGCTTTTTGCCAGGCCCACCCAGTTCCACAGCGACGGGTCGCCCGGCGTGATTTCCAAAGCGCGCTCGAGATCCGCCAGCGCGCCTATTCGATCGTTTTCAATGAGCAAGCGGTACTTGGCGCGCGATTCCAGTGCGGTCGGGTCGTCGGGATCGTTCGCAAGCGCCTTTTCGATACCGGCGCGCGTTTCGTCTCGATCGTCGAGCAGCATTGCAAATTGCGCGCGGGCGGCTGGAAGGAACGGATCGTCCGGATATCGCCTTTCCGCCTTCTTGATCGTTTCGATCGCTGCGCGGATATCGGTGCGAAAGCCCGCGGTCCAGGCCGCAGCGAACGCACCATAGGCACCTGTCGCCTGAGATGGCGGCTGCTCGATCCGGTCCGGGTCGGCGAGAGCGCGTGCGAAATAGCCGCCAAAGGCCGCGACGGAGCGGCGGTCGGCGTCGAGCCCGGGGGCTGCCTTCTCGAACAGCTGTGCCGCATCGCCGTAGCGGTTTTCAGAACCGGCAATCAGCGCTTCGACGAGATAGGCGCGCGCGGCTTGAGATCGATTGAGGCCGAGGCGTCGGGCCTGTTGAAGGGCGGCTGTGGCCTGGGCTCGCCCGTCGAACCGCAGCTGGATTTCGGCGAGTGTCAGCCAGTCTTCGGCCGAGCGCGACGCTTCCGGCCGGGCTTCGATCCGTTCGCGCTCATTGCGCATGTCGCGCACCTTAAGCGGGGTTGACGGCATGAGCGCGAAGGCGTCGCGTAAAGACAGATGGAAGAGCATCTGTTCGCGGTCCTTCGGCGTCACGATCACGATCTTGGTCGGCGCTTTCCCGATGGCGGCAACGGCGCCTTCGCCCTGTTTCACGGTGACGCTGCCAAGTTCGTTGCTGAGTTCGACCACGCCTTCAAGCACGGTCAGCGAGGTCGTGTCGCCGGCGACCGTCAGTGTCCAGTCGGTGCCACGAATGGCAGCCGTTGCCGCCGGCGTGTCGATCGTCAGGCCCTGGCCGCCACGCTCCGCCCGTGCCCAGATCGTGCCTGACTGCAGTTCGAGATTGGTATCGCTGCCTGTGCCCATGCGTTTGACGCGCAACGCCGTGTTGCGGCCGAGCCGGATCTGGGTGTGGTCGGAGAAAAGCACCGCCAGCGCCCCGGTCGCATTAGTGCGCAGGATATCGCCGGACAAAAGGTCCTGTGCGAGATCGACGAAACGCCAGCTCGAAACGTCGACGAAGCGCACTTCCTCACCGGATTTGCGGGCAATCACCGATCCGGCGACGGGCGGTGTTCTTTGAACCGGCTCTGCCATGCTTGCGCCTGGACAGAGGATTGCCACTGTCGCAAGCAGTCCCCGAAGCCGTTGCTGCCCCATCTTCGTTCCTGTCTCCGCCCCACGTAGATTCAGTGAATTTCGATCAGGTTAAAGTCAATTGAAATCGAATATCCTTAATTGCTTTCCAAGCAATGCAGATTGTTCGGGAGGCAAATCTGTAACACCAGGCGGACAGCGACGCTGCCATCGCCTGCCGTTGCTTGGTGGCGGACGGATTCTTCACTGTTGCACGCGAGTGTGTCGTCCCTGAACCTGCCGTCGAACTGCCGTCGGCTTCCCTCGGTGGCTGGCGCGTCTGCTGGGGACGCAGGGCTTGCTCTCCAAGCTCTCGAGCCTGGATGTCTCGGGAAAGGCGCTGACCGCAAACCCCGGTACCGCGCGACGCAATTCGCGCGGGGAAAAAGCAGGTGGCCGCGGGAGATGCCGAGGCCGTTGCGAACGCCTGTTCGAAGTTCTGACAGAAGGTGCGCCCGCGGGGCTCACTTGCGCCGAAGCTGGAGCGTCGCCTACACCGCGGCGCGCACCCGTTCCCAGGCATTCATGAGGTGCCGACCGAGAACTTCGGAAAGCCTTGCCTTGTCGCGGGCTTCGAGCGCGACGATCATCTCCTCATGCTCGGCAACGGCCGCTGCCCATTTTTCGGGCCCCTCGTGGCCGATGAAGCGAATGCGCTTCAGCCGCGTCTGCAAGATCGCATGCATATCCGCCAAGGCGGCGTTTGCCGCCAGTTGGGCGATGGCCGAATGGATCTGCTGATTGAGCTTGTAATACTGCAGCCGGTCACCGGCCTTGTAGCGCGAGACCATTTCGTCGTGGAGCGCGCGCACTTCGGCGATGCCGGCGTCGCTGGCGGCTTCACAGGCGAGCTTGCCGGCAAGCTCTTCCAGCGTCTGCAAGACCGTCAGCATGTCACGCACGTCCTTGGCGCTGAAACGCTTGACGACGGCGCCGCGGCTCGGAACGAGCTCCACCAGTCCTTCGCTCGCCAGATACTTAATGGCTTCGCGCAGCGGCGTGCGCGAAACGCCGAGCTGCTCGCCGAGTTGACCTTCATGCAGACGCGTGCCGGGCGAGAGATCACCCTCGATGATCATGTCGCGCAGATGCGTGACCAGCGTGTCGTGCAGCGCAGTGCGTCGGATCGGGCCGGGGCCGCCCTCGGGGCGTTTCTCCAGAGAGGTAATTTCGTTCATCGTTTCGCTTCTGCATCTGGCGACTGAAGTGTCGGCCGTCTGTTCCCGTTCGCGCCAATTGAATCAGCGCTGTCTCATTAAAGCATGGAGACGGCCCCCGATATCGTCAACAGAAAATGCTGCATACAGAATACAAAAGACTTGATGCAGAATTTTGAATAACGTATGACGGCTCTCGAAAGAATGAAGTGGAGGACATCTCTCATGACGACCAACGGTGTAGCCGCTAACGGCGCGCGTCCTGTCATCGCGCTCGCTATGGGCGATCCGGCCGGCATCAGCCCGGAGCTCACGGCAAAGCTGCTGGCGCTTTCCGATATTCGTGAGGCTGCCCACATCATCACGATCGGCGATCGTCGTATCCTCGATGAAGGCGCCCGCATTGCCGGCGTCACGCTCGACCTTGCATCCTCGACCCTGGAGGACCTCGACGCTGTCGGGACCGAGCGCCACGTGTTCGTCGACCTTGGCCATCTCGATCCGGCCGACGTCGTTCGCGGCGAGGCGACGCTTGCGGGCGGCACCTTTGCGACCCGCAACTTTCGCGTAGCGCTCGAGCTGGCGCATGCCGGCAAGGCGGAAGCAGTCTGCTTCACGCCCTTCAACAAGAAGGCGATGCGCTTTGCCTATCCGGGCTACGACGACGAGATCCGCTTCGTCTCCGACGTTCTCAACTTCACGGGCAAGGTCCGGGAATTCAACGTTCTCGAGAAGGTCTGGAACGCCCGCGTCACCTCGCACATTCCGATCAAGGAAGTGGCCGACAACCTGTCGGTCGAGGCGATCCTTGCCGAGCTCGAGCTGACCCAGAGCTGCCTCAAGGAAGCCGGTTACAGCGAGGCGAAGATCGCTGTTGCCGGTCTCAACCCGCACGCCGGCGACGGCGGCAGCTTCGGCATGGAAGAGATCGACATCATCGAGCCGGCCGTCGAAAAGGCCAAGGCGCGCGGCTTCAACGTCGACGGCCCGTTCCCGGCTGACACAGTCTTCGGCCGCGCCCTGAAGGAAGGCTACAACGCCGTCATGACCATGTACCACGACCAGGGACAGATCGCGATGAAGCTGATCGGCTTCGACAAGGGCGTGACCATGATGGGCGGTCTGCCGTTCCCGCTCTGCACCCCGGCCCACGGCACGGCCTACGACATCGCCGGCAAGGGTATTGCCGACGTCGGCGCCAGCCGCGAAGCGCTGCTTCTGGCAGTGCGCATGGCGAAGAAAAAGGCGGCTCTCAAGGCTGCTGCCTGATTTCGCACGCTTTCAAGCAATAACGGCGCAGGAGGAGGTCTTGCGCCGCAGAACCACAAAAACGGGAGGACCCGCATGAAGAATACCGTCTCCATCGCATGCATCATGGCAGCCGTTTTCGGCGTTGCTGCTCCGGCCGCCGCTTTCGAGCCCGATCGTCCGGTTGAATTCGTCGTCACCGCCGGCCCCGGCGGCGGCACCGACATCTTCGCCCGCACGATCCAGGCGATCATCGGCAAGTACGAGCTGATGAAGGCTCCGGTCGTCGTCACCAACAAGGGCAGCGCCGGCGGCGCCGAAGGCTTCGTCTACACGGCGACCAACAAGGGCGACGCCTACAAGCTGGCATTCGGCACCAACAACGCCTACCTGCTGCCGGTCCGCGCCAAGGTTCCCTACAAGGCTGAAGACCTGACGCCGGTTGCGGCGCTTGCTTCCGACGAGTTCGTTCTCTGGGTCAACGGCAAGGCCTCCTACAACACCGCTGCCGACTTTGCCGCCAAGGCGAAGGAAGGCGGCCTCAAGATCGGCGGCAGCCAGTCGAAGGACGTCGACCAGATCCTGACCTCGATGATCAACGAGACGACCGGCTCGACGATCAACTACATCCCGTTCAAAAGCGGCGGCGAAGCGGCCGTTCAGCTCGCCGGCGAGCACCTCGATGCCAACGTCAACAACCCGAGCGAAAACCTCGGCCAGTGGCAGGCCGGCATGGTCAAGCCGCTTTGCGTCTTCAAGAGCGTCAAGCTTTCGAACGAAACCAAGGTTGCCGGCGACAAGGCCTGGAGCGACATCCCCACTTGCAAGGATTCGGGCATCGCCATCGACAACTACTCCATGCCGCGCACCGTCTGGCTGCCGGCTGGCGTTGACCAGGATGTGGTCAAGTTCTATGCGGACCTGATGCGCAAGGTTTCGGAAACGCCGGAATGGGCGAAGTACCTGGCCGACACGTCGCAGTCGCCCGCCTACATCGCCGGCGACGACTTCAAGGCCGCCATCGAAATGGATGGCGCTGCTGTCGGCGAAGTGCTGAAGCGCGAAGGTTGGCTCGCCAACTAACAGGCGACGATCGGGACGGGTGCCATCCGGCGCCCGTCATTCGCTTTGAAAGGTCACGATCATGAGCGAGAACGGTGCGAATGGGGTCTCCCGCTTCGCGGTTGAGCTTGGTGTTGCCGCACTGACCGGCGCCTTCGGTGCTGCGGTCTGCTACGGATCTCTCGATATCGGCGCGGGCTGGACGGAATTCGGTCCCGAAGCCGGCTATTTTCCCTTCTATGTCGGGCTTCTGATCCTTCTCGGAAGCGTCGCCAATGCGATCCACGCCTTCGTGAAACATCGCGGGTCCGGTGAGATCTTCATCGACGGTCACCGCGCCAAGGTGGTGGCATCGTTCCTGCTGCCGCTGGTTGTCTTTGCCGGCGTATCCGCCTGGCTCGGCCTTTATGTCGGGACGGCGCTCTATATCGCCGGAACCATGCTCTTCCAGGGGCGCTACAAATGGTGGATCGCGCTGCCGTCGGGCATCGCCGTTTCGCTGTTTTTCTTCATCGTATTCGAGTTCGGTTTCAAGGTTCCCCTGCTCAAGGGACCGATCGAGGCCTGGTTCGGGATCTATTGATCCCGACCGCTCAAGAGCATGTCGCGTAAGCGCGCACAGCGGTCTTGCGCTAACGACAAGCAAAAAAAATCAAAGACTTAAAGCGCAGGAACGGACCCAAGGATCGTGACGTGCTTTAAGCCCCGGGAGGAATGACATGGAAAATATCGGTCTTCTGATCGATGGCTTCGGCCACATCCTCAGCTGGAACCATATCCTGCTAATGATGATCGGCGTCACGCTCGGCATTCTGGTCGGGGTGCTGCCCGGCCTTGGCGCGCCGAACGGCGTTTCGCTGCTCTTGCCGCTGACTTTCTCGATGGACCCGATCTCCGCCATCATCCTGCTCTCCTGCATGTACTGGGGGGCGCTCTTCGGCGGATCGACCACATCGATCCTGTTCAACATTCCCGGCGAACCCTCGTCGGTGGCGACCACGTTCGACGGCTATCCGATGGCGAAAGCCGGGCAGGCGAGCCGAGCGCTGACGCTCGCCTTCGTATCCGCCGGCATCGGCGCGCTGGCCGGCGTCGTGATGATCACACTGCTTTCCGGCTGGGTCGCGAACTTCGCACTGCGTTTCTCGTCGCCGGAATACTTCGCGGTCTACTTCCTTGCGTTTGCAAGTTTCATCTCGATGGGCGCGCAATCGCCCTTCAAGACGCTCGTCTCGATGATGCTCGGCTTCGCGCTTGCTTCCGTCGGCATGGACACGATCTCCGGCGACCTGCGCCTGACCTTCGATATCCCGACGCTGATCAAGGGCGTCAGCTTCCTGATCGCGGTCATGGGGCTCTTCGGCATCGGTGAACTGCTGCTGACGACGGAAGAGGGCCTGCGCTTCGAAGGCATCAAGGCGCGCGTCAAGCTCGTCGAGATCGGTCGCACGCTGGTCGAGATCCCGCGCTACTGGTTCACGATCCTGCGCTCGACGATCATCGGCATCTGGATGGGCATCACGCCCGCTGGACCGACCGCGGCTTCCTTCATGAGCTACGGCGTTGCCCGTCGCTCGGCCCGCGACAAGTCGAAGTTCGGCAAGGGCGACCCGCGCGGCGTCGTCGCACCCGAGACCGCCGACCACTCGGCCGGTACCTCGGCGCTGCTGCCGATGCTGGCGCTCGGCGTTCCCGGCTCGGCAACGGCGGCCGTCATGATGGGCGGCCTGATGATCTGGGGCCTGACCCCCGGCCCGATGCTTTTTACCGAGCGGCCGGACTTCGTCTGGGGCCTGATCGCGTCCATGTATCTCGGCAACGTCGTCGCCGTCTTCCTGGTGATCGCCACCGTGCCGCTCTACGCCTCGATCCTGCGCGTGCCTTTTGCGATCATCGGTCCGATCATCGTCGCCGTCATCTTCTCCGGCGCCTATCAGGTGGCAAACTCGGTCTCCGACATCTTCATGGTCATCGGCTTTGGCGTACTCGGCTACGTCTTCAAGAAGCTCGACTACCCGCTTGCGCCGCTGGTTCTGGCCATGGTGCTCGGCGACAAGGCTGAGGACGCCTTCCGCCAGTCGATGCTTCTTTCCGGCGGTACCCTGAACATCTTCTGGTCAAACCCGCTGGTTTCCTCTCTGATGGCGCTTGCTCTTGCCCTTCTGCTGTCGCCGCTTGTCTTCGGGCTGGTCGGCCTGGTCCGCAAGCGCAAGCAAGATGCGGCCACGCCGCATGGCGACGGCAGCGCGGCGGCTTGACGGAGCCGCCGCACCTCAAAACAAGCGCATCGGAAAAGCGCGGCGCGGTCTGCTTATAGACTGCGTCGCAAAATAAGTGAGGAAAACCATGGCGAACCCATCGCGCAAATGGACCCGTGAAACCTGGCCGATCGCGGCCGCGATGATCCAGTATCCGAACGTGCTAGCAGACGGCAGCTCCGTGCAGGATCAGTCGGTCGAGCAATGGGCCGAGACACTCGCCGATGTCGTCGACGCCGGCTTCACCGAGCTCGACCCGACCGACAGCTGGATCCGGCTGGCCGACCTCCCGGCCGCGCGGCGCGATGACTTCGTCAAGCTGACGCGTGACCTTGGCCTTTCCATGCCGGCGATCTCGACTTCGCGGCGTAGCGTCATTGATCCGGAGCATGGCGACAAATATCTCGCCTACGGACATCGGGTCATCGACACGGCTGCGGCCATCGGCGCCGGCTCCGTTTCCTTCGGCTTCTTCGGGCCTTTGACCGACGCGCAGAAGAAAGCGCTCTGGTTCTGGACCGTCGACGGCGTCAAGAACCCGGAAGACCCCGCGGTCTGGAGACAAGCGGTTCAGCGCATCCGCGAACTTGGTCGCCATGCCGAGGAACTCGGCATCGAGCTGGCGCTCGAGATGTACGAGGACACCTATATCGGCTCGGCCGACAGCGCCGTGCGCTTCGTTACCGATGTCGGCCTGCCGAACGTCGGCATCAATGCCGATCTCGGCAATCTCGTGCGCCTTCACCGCCCGGTCGAGCACTGGCAGCCGATGATGGCCAAGGTTGCACCCTTCGCCAAATACTGGCACGTCAAGAATTACTACCGCACCGAGGATGAGACCTCGGGGCTGGTGGTCACCCATCCGGCGCCGCTGGAATTCGGCGTTATCAACTATCGGGCGGCGATCCGTATGGCCTTGGCGCATGGCTTCGACAGCCCGTTTCTCTGCGAGCATTACGGTGGCGACGGGCTCTCCGTCAGCGCCGCCAACCGGGACTATCTGAGGCGCATTCTGCCTCGCGACTAAGGGAAGAGACGCGATGACCACAATCTTTGACGCACCGGAAGAATTTGCGACGACCGCGCTTGCCGGATTCAGCTCGATCTACGCGCGCAACGTCCGTCTCGTGAAGGGCGGCGTCGTGCGCTCGACCAAAGTGCCGAAGGGCAAGGTCGCCGTCGTCGTCGGCGGCGGCTCCGGCCACTACCCGGCCTTTGCCGGCTATGTTGGCCCGGGCATGGCGGATGCGGCCGTGGCCGGTGACGTCTTCGCCTCACCTTCGACTGCGGCCGTTGCCCGCGTCTGCCGGGTGGCTGATCAGGGCGGCGGCGTGCTGCTTGGCTTCGGCAACTATGCCGGCGACGTCTTGAACTTCGGCGTTGCCGCCGAGCGGCTGCGCGCCGAAGGCATCGACGTGCGGATCGTGCCGGTGACGGACGACGTGGCGAGCGCCTCTGCCGAAACCCCGGCCAAGCGCCGCGGCATCGCCGGCGACCTCGTGGTCTTCAAGGTTGCCGGAGCCGCAGCGGAAGCGGGCCTCAATCTCGACGAAGTTGAGCGCGTCACCCGTCTTGCCAACGACCGCACCGTCTCCTTCGGTGTGGCTTTCGGCGGCTGCACGCTTCCGGGCGCCAAGGGTCCGCTCTTCACCGTTCCAAAGGGCGAGATGGCCCTTGGTCTCGGCATCCACGGCGAGCCGGGTATCCGCGAAGAAAAGATGGTTTCGGCAACTGAGTTCGCGAAGCTGCTCGTCGGCAAACTGCTCGCCGAGCGGCCGGCGGATGTGCGCAAGGTCGCACCGCTTCTGAACGGCCTCGGCTCGACCAAGTATGAAGAACTCTTCGTGCTTTGGGTTGCGATCGAAAAGGAACTGAAGGCGGCTGGCCTGGAGATCGTCGATCCGGAATGCGGGGAATTCGTCACCAGCCTCGACATGCAGGGCTGCTCGCTGACGCTGATGTGGCTGAACGACGAGCTCGAGACCTACTGGCGCGCGGCTTGCGATGCGCCGGCCCTGCGCAAGGGGGCGATCATCGCCACCGAGCCCGCGACGGACACGCTCAAGGATGACGAGGACGCCATTTCCTTCGCAGCGGCTTCCGAGACCTCCCGTCAGAGCGGCGCGTGCATTGCGCGGCTGATCGGCGAAATGGCCGAGGCGCTGAAGCAGGCGGAAGACGAACTCGGTCGCATCGACGCCTTTGCCGGCGACGGCGACCACGGACAGGGCATGCGCCGAGGTTCGGCCGCGGCCAACGATGCCGCGAAGGCGGCGGTTGCAGCGGGTGCAGGCGCCGCCAGCGTTCTGGCGGTCGCGGGCGATGCCTGGGCGGACCGGGCCGGCGGCACGTCGGGCGCGATCTGGGGCCTGCTGTTGCGCGCCTGGAGCAATGCCTTCAACGATGATGCAGCCCCGACCGATGCCGCGATTGTCGACGGTGCCCGCCGTGCACTCGATGGCGTGACCCGCCTCGGCCGCGCCCGTGTCGGCGACAAGACCCTTGTCGATGCATTGGTGCCTTTCGTCGAGACCCTGGAGCGCGAGTTTGCCGCCGGAAAGCCGTTGATCGAGGCATGGCAGGCGGCGGCAAAGGCTGCGACCGAAGCGGCCGAAGCCACTTCGAGCCTGACGCCGAAGCTCGGCCGGGCACGGCCGCTTGCGGAAAAGAGCATCGGTCATCCGGACGCCGGCGCCGTTTCTCTGGCGCTGACGGCACGCGTTGCCGCCGGTGTCCTGGCGCAGGCCGCAAAGGCCTAAGAAACGATATCTCCTCCGATCGGGCGGCGCCGTCGCCCGATCGGAACCTCCCCCCGTGTAACCGCTGCATTGCCCCGCGCCAATCGGCGCCGCCACACGCTGCCGCGCAAATCAGCTCCGCGGAATGCCCGGCCCGGGCCTTTCCGTGGCTTTTTCAACACAATCTGCAGTCATTGTTGGGGAAACCCGACCAATTTTATCGTCTGCTAAAAGCTTGCCACGGAATTGCCCGATCGCGGGCTATGGCTTTGGTTTCCTGCAGCGTGCGCTATGTGCTTGAGTTCGTGTGCCGCCGGTCAAATGACAATCATTTCTGACGTTCCGAGAAGGAGACAAGAATGAAAAAGAGTTTTGCCGTAAAGGTGTCCGCAGCGTCTCTGGTTCTCGCGGGCGCGATCGCCGCAAACGCAGCCGATCTCGCGACAGTTCAACCGCAGCCCGAGCCCGACACAAGCAACGGCGTCAAGATTGGTTACCTCGATTGCAACATCGCTGGCGGTGTCGGCTATGTGCTCGGCTCGGCCAAGGAAGTCGATTGCGTCTTCCGCTCGACCATGGGTGCTGAAGCCTCCGACCACTATTCCGGCGCCATCCGCAAGATGGGCGTCGATGTCGGCTTCACGACGCAGAGCCGCCTGATTTGGGCCGTGTTCGCACCGACCGCCGGCTACCACCGCGGTTCGCTCGGCGGTCTCTACCAGGGTGCAACGGCGGAAGCGACCGTCGGCGCCGGTATCGGTGCCAACATCCTCGTCGGCGGCACCTCCGGTTCGATCCACCTGCAGACGATCAGCGTGACCGGCCAGATCGGCCTAAACCTCGCGGCCACCGGCACGTCGATGACGCTGACGGCCGTCAACTAACGTCGTTTGGGCGGCCCGTTGCACCTCCCACAACGGGGCGTCAAAAGACCGGGTAAGACGCAAAGGTACCGCACGCTGGAGACCGCGCGCGGTGCCTTTGTTTTTTGGCCTGTTGCCATTGGCCGATTCGCGTTTAAGGAATGCGGCCAGGAATCGTGCGCCGACAGGGCGAACTTCGAGGGGTTGGATTGAACAAAAGCCTTTGCCTGGGCGTCGTTGCCCTTTGCCTTGCGTCTGGGCCGCGGTTCGCCTCTGCCGAATGGCAGCCGGTCGAAAAGGAAGCGCTCTACACAATCACCGGGCAGACGGGTGCCGAGCTCTACGCCTCGATCGGCGAACGGGGTCCGAAAGCCGGAATCGGCAGGGCGATCGCACACACCAACTTCAAGCTGACCTGGACGCGAAAATATGAAGAGCAAGGCGGTGCCTGCGTGCTGGCGGTGGCAAAGCCGAAACTGATCATCACCTACACCCTGCCGAAACCGGCAAGGCCGCTGCCTTCAGGCACGCGCGAAAACTGGGACATCTTCATCGACGGCGTGCGCAAGCACGAACTCGTGCACGGCGATTTCATCAAGGAGATGGTCCGCGCGATCGAGCAGGCGACGCTGGGCCTCACTGTTCCCGACGATCCGAAGTGCCGCAAGATCAGGACCGTCATGACCGAGCGCCTCGGCGCGCTCTCGCAGACGCAGCGCCAGCGCAGCCGCGACTTCGACCAGGTCGAGTTGACCGATGGCGGCAATATTCACCAGTTGATTCTGAAGTTGGTCAACGGGCCGTAACCGGCTCGTTCTCAGCTCGGAAAGGCGCCGAACCTCTGCCCGGCGCCGTATCACTCACGCATAACGCACCAAAAACTCTTCGGCCGTCAGCTCGCGGAAATCGTCGAGCGCGCGGCGCAGGCGCTGGTGGTCCCAGTCCCACCACGAGAGCGCGTCCATCCGCTCGCCGACGCCCTCGTTGAAACGGGCGCGGATGAGCTTGGCGGGCACGCCGCCGACGATGGTGTAGGGCTCGACGTCCTTCGAGACGACTGCGCCCGCACCGATAACAGCACCGTTGCCGACAGTGACGCCCGGCAGGATGGTGGCGCCGTGGCCGATCCACACATCATGGCCGATCGTCACCCGGTTCGAGCGCCGCCAGGCGAAAAGGTCGTGGTCGAGTTGGGTATCGTCCCAATAGTTCGGTGCGCGATAGGTGAAGTGATGCAGCGTCGCCCGCCAGGTCGGGTGGTTGGTGGCGTTGATGCGCACGGCGGCTGCGATGTTGACGAACTTGCCGATCGTTGCGCACCAGATCGAGCCGTCCTGCATGATGTAGGAGTAGTCGCCGAACTCGACCTCGTCGAGCCTTGAGCGCTCCTGCACTTCGGTGTAGCGGCCGAGCGTCGAATTGTTGACGCTCGCCGTTGGGTGGATAAAGGGCTCGAGCCCGAGCTTCTGGCTCATGCGGCAGCCTTTCGCGGCGAGAAGGCCGAGACGTCGAGAATGCGATCGGCAACGGCGTCGCGCACTTCCTCGTCGTGGAAAATGCCGATCAGCGCGGTGCCCTTGGCCTTCTTCTCGGCAATCAGTTCGACAACGACCGCCCGGTTCTTCGCGTCGAGCGACGCGGTCGGCTCGTCGAGCAGAAGGATCTTGTGGTCGGTGATGAAACCGCGGGCGATGTTGACGCGCTGCTGTTCGCCGCCGGAGAAGGTCGCCGGTGGCAGGCTCCAGAGTTCGCGCGGCAGGTTCAGCTTGTTCAACAGTTCGGCCGCATGGGTGCGGGCCTCTTCGAGCGGCATGCCGCGGGCCTGCAGCGGCTCGGCGACGATGTCGAGGGAGGAGACGCGCGGCACCACCCGCAGGAACTGGCTGACATAGCCGAGCGTCGTGCGCCGGACTTCGAGCACCGTGCGCGGCTCGGCCGTTGCCAGATTGACCAGCTTGCCGTCGTGATCCATCAGGATCTGGCCTTCGTCGACGCCGTAATTGCCATAGAGCATTTTCAGGATCGAGCTCTTGCCGACGCCGGAGGGGCCGCCGAGAACGACGCATTCGCCGGCCTTCACCGAGAAGGAGACGTTGGCGACGACCGGCCGGCGGATACCGTCACGCAGATGCATGGTGAAGCTTTTTGCGACTTCGGAAACAACAAGGGGCGTGGCCATGGTTTACACCTGCAGGATCGAGGAGACGAGGAGCTGGGTATAGGGCTCGCGCGGATCGTCGAGCACGCGGTCGGTCAGCCCCTGTTCGATGACGGCTCCGTCCTTCATCACCATCATGCGGTGTGAAAGAAGGCGGGCGACGGCGAGATCGTGGGTGACGATGATGGCGGCAAGCCCGAGGTCATGCACGAGGCCGCGCACGAGATCGAGCAGGCGCGCCTGAACCGAGACGTCGAGGCCGCCGGTCGGCTCGTCCATGAAGACGAGGCGCGGGGAAGTGACGAGGTTGCGGGCGATCTGGAGGCGCTGACGCATGCCGCCCGAAAAGGCGCGCGGCTGGTCGTCGATGCGGTCGATGCCGATTTCCACCCGCTCCAGCCAGTCTCTGGCGGTGGCGCGGATGTTGCCGTAGTGGCGATCGCCGACGGCCATCAACCGCTCGCCGACATTGGCGCCGGCAGACACGGTCATGCGCAGGCCGTCGGCCGGGTTCTGGTGCACGAAGCCCCAGTCGGTACGCATCAGGAAGCGGCGCTCGGCTTCGCCCATGCGGGCGAGGTCACGGTACTGACCGTCGCGCATGTGGTACTCGACGATACCGGAGGTCGGCATCAGACGGGTCGAGAGGCACGACAGAAGTGTCGTCTTGCCCGAGCCGGATTCGCCGACGATGGCGAGCACTTCGCCCGCATAGAGCTCGAAGGAAACGTTGCGGCAGCCGATGCGGCTTCCGTAGAACTTCGAGACGTCGTTCACTTTCAAAAGCGGGAGCGTACTCATTCTGCGGCTTCCTTTCGGGCAAGCATGTGACCTGCATGGCCGCAGGCGCGGCGGTCTTCGCAATGATCGGTATCGGAGCAGACGAACATGCGTCCGCCCTTGTCGTCGAGGATCACCTCGTCGAGATAGACGTCCTCGGCGCCGCAGAGCGCGCAGGGCTTGTCGAAGCTCTGGATCTCGAAGGGATGGTCGTCGAAATCGAGGCTGACGACTTCGGTATAGGGCGGGACAGCGTAGATCCGCTTTTCGCGACCGGCGCCGAAGAGCTGCAGCGCTTCCGACATATGCATCTTCGGATTGTCGAACTTAGGCGTCGGCGACGGGTCCATCACGTAACGTCCCTCGACCTTGACCGGATAGGCGTAGGTCGTGGCGATATGGCCGTTGCGGGCGATGTCCTCGTAGAGCTTCACATGCATCAGCCCGTATTCCTCGAGCGCATGCATCTTCCGCGTCTCGGTCTCGCGCGGCTCGAGGAAGCGCAAGGGTTCCGGGATCGGCACCTGGTAGACGAGCGTCTGTCCCTCCGAGAGTTTTTCCTCCGGAATGCGGTGGCGCGTCTGGATGATCGTCGCGTCTTTCGTCCGGGTGGTGACGGCAACGTCGGCGACCTTCTGGAAAAAGGCGCGGATGGAAACCGCGTTGGTTGTGTCGTCGGCGCCCTGGTCGATGACCTTCAAGACGTCCTGCGGACCGAGGATCGAGGCGGTGACCTGGACGCCGCCGGTGCCCCAGCCGTAGGGCATCGGCATTTCGCGTGACGCAAATGGAACCTGGTAGCCGGGAATGGCGATCGCCTTCAGGATCGCGCGGCGGATCATGCGCTTGGTTTGTTCGTCCAGATAGGCGAAATTATAGGTAGCAAGGTCGTTCATCGCTGATTACCCTTGAGTGTGTCGACCGCTGATGAGGCCAGGATTTGAGCGAGATTTTCGTCTGGGTGATTGGGATCTTCGTGCTTTGTTCGGCGGTTGCCGGCCTGTTCGGCATTGCCCGCCGGCCGCAGCGCGGGCCGGACAGCAGGGCGCGTAAGAACGACGGAGGTGGCGACGCCGGTGGTGTCTATGCCGGTGACGGCGGCGATTGTGGTGGCGGGGATGGCGATGGCGATTGAACCGCTAGGGCTGGCGGCATGTCGCATCATTCTGCCGCCTCCCGTTGTACCTTCGGTGTTTCACCTGAATTCGCGGCCTCGTAATCGCGGCGCATGCGGCGCACGAGATCGAGTTCGGCCTGGAAGTCGACATAGTGCGGCAGCTTCAGGTGCTCGACGAAGCCGGTAGCCTGAACGTTGTCTGCATGCGAGATGACAAATTCCTGATCCTGGGCGGGTGCGACGATGTCCTCGCTGAACTCGTCAGTGCGCAGTGCCCGATCGACCAGCGACATCGACATCGCTTTGCGTTCACTCTGGCCAAAGACGAGGCCGTAACCGCGGGTGAATTGCGGCGGCTGCTTGGCCGAGCCCATGAACTGGTTGACCATCTGGCATTCAGTGACGCGGATCGCGCCGAGTGAGACGGCAAAGCCGAGTTCCGGCAGATCGAGTTCGACTTCCACTTCTCCGATGCGGACTTCGCCGACGAATGGGTGGGTGCGGCCGTAGCCGCGCTGGGTGGAGTAGGCGAGCGCCAAGAGGAAGCCTTCGTCGCCGCGGGCAAGCGCCTGCAGTCGCAGGTCCCGGGCCATCGGAAACTCCATCGGCTCGCGGGTAAGGTCGCCCATGACATGGCCCTCGGGCATCTGGCCATCACCCTCGATCAGGCCTTCGCCGTCGAGAATGTCGGAGACGCGCATCACATGCTCACCGGGCTCCTTGACTGCCGGTTCTTCGACCGCTTCGTCGGCGATCAGTGATGGGTCGAGCAGGCGGTGGGTGTAATCGAAGGTCGGGCCCAGAAGCTGTCCACCGGGCAGATCCTTGTAGGTCGCCGACACGCGGCGCTCGACCTTCATGTTGGCGGTATCGACCGGCTCGGAGTAGCCGAAGCGCGGCAACGTCGTGCGATAGGCGCGCAGGATGAAGATCGCCTCGATCATGTCGCCGCGCGCCTGGCGGACGGCAAGGGCTGCGAGCGCACGGTCATAAAGCGAGGCTTCCGCCATCACTCTATCGACCGCAAGGCCGAGCTGCTCGACTACCTGGTCGATAGTGATGGAGGGAAGGCTACGGTCGCCACGGCGGCGATCGGCGAGAAGGCGGTGGGCATTGGCAATGGCGGCTTCCCCGCCCTTGACGGCTACATACATGGCTCACGCCTCCTTGAGCGAAAGACGGGTGGTGCGCGGCAGGCAGACGAGCTTGTCGCCGGCCGTCAGCACGAGATCGACGCCGCGCGGAAAGATCGCGCGATTGGCGGTCCAGAATTCGAGGAAGACGTCCGGCAGCCCCTTCACCGCAATCTCCGTCACGTCCTTGATGCCGGGGCCTTTGGCGGTCAGCGCAGGGCCGCCGCTCAGCGCTTCGACTTCGATGACGAGTGTCGTCGAGCGATCCGGATATTCCTGCGTGCCAAGCGAGAACTGGTCGAAGCCGGGGAAGGCGGCGCCCTTTTCGATGAAGGCGAAGCGCGCGTCGGTCTTGCTGGTGGTGAGCGGAGCACCGGTGTGGAAAGCGATCCACTGCGGAACGGCCGATTTGGAAAGTGCCGGCGTCAGCCAGACGGGCGTGTCATGGTCGCACAGAGTCAGCGCTACGGCGCCTGCGGCCGTAGCGAGCGGAGCCGGAGGCGTGCTCGTCGCTTCGAGGCGCTTGATCGTACCCGGACGGGCAAAGCCGTCCATCAGGTCGCGGAAGACGGACTGAGCGGCAAAGACTGGATCGGCAAAGGCGCCGGCGTAAATCTGCGATTGGCTGGCCATCAGTCGTCTCCCCGAACCATGGTGAAAAAGTCCACGCGGGTGGCCGCGGTTTCTTCCGACTTGCGGCGTTCTTCCTGGGCAAGCCGGTCGGCCACGCTTCCAAGTAGGGCCTCGACCTTAGCCCTGTCGCCGTCACGCTGGGCAAGGGCGTCGAAGATGGCGGCAAGCCGGGCGCGTTCCTTGTCGGTTCCGAGCAACTGCCCGTGGCCGATTTCGCCGGTGGAAAGGCGGACGGTGGCGCGCGACACCGTAGCCTCGCCGAGATTGAAGGGATCGCCGCCGCCGCCGATGCGGCCGCGCACCATGACGAGGCCGGTCTCGGGGCCTCGGACCGGGTAAACCTCGGGCTGGTCTGCGAGCGCTTTCCAGGCGTCCTTGAGTTCGGCGAGCGTTGCCTGGGCGAGCAACCGCATGGCCTCCTTGCGCGCCGGGTCCGGCGGGCTTTCCTGCTTCACTTTCGCGTCCATCATTTTCACCTCAAATGTCTATTGATCTAGACAACTATACATCTTATACTTTTTCATAACGTCGGCAAATGACAGGCTTGTGACATGCCAATGCGAAAAGACACGGCAGCGCGAAAAGTGGTGGAGCGCCAGACCGGCGTCGCTCTCTGGCGGCAGATTGCCGACCGGATCCGCCTGGCGATCAGCAATGGCGACTATGACGCGACCGGCATGGTGCCGCCGGAAACGGTGCTTGCGGGCGAGTTCGGCGTCAACCGGCACACGGTCAGAAGCGCGCTGGCGGCGCTGGCCGAAGAAGGGCTGGTGCGTCCCGTCCAGGGGCGCGGCACGATGATCGAGCGCAAGGAGCGGGTGAGTTATCCGATTTCAAAGCGCACGCGCTTCTCGCAAGGTCTTGGCCACCAGGTGAAGGAAATTGGCTCGCGGCTGCTCGGCCACACGGAATTGCCGGCAAGGGGCGAAGTGGCGAGCGCGCTTGCCATCAGGCCCGGTGATCCAGTGATCGAACTCAGAACCGTCAGCAGCGGCGATGGTCGACCGCTCTCGGTATCCTCGAGCTACTATCCGGCGCATCGCTTCCCGCGCATGGCCGAAGAATTCGAACAGCTGCACTCCGTCACCAAGGCCTTCGCAGCCCACGGTCTGGATGATTATGTACGCGCCTCAACGGAGATCGTCGCCCGGCACGCTGACGCCGACGAGCTTGCGATGCTGAAGCTCTCGCCGGGCGCAATCGTGCTCGAAGCCCAGTCGATCAACGCCGATCTCGACGGCAAGCCGATCGAATATTCCCGTAGCCGCTTTGCCGCTGACCGGATGAAGCTGCGGATCGAGACTTGAGGCCGTCAGGCCGCCCCTGCCGGTCGCAATGACGTCTCGCTCAACCAGAAGCGTTCCGATCCCTGTCCGGAAATAAGGCAAAGGCCGTATTTCCGACGCGTTTTTGCCGCATGACCGGAGCCTGCATCAGCACCGCGCATTCGGGAATTCTCTAAGGGGGAGAATGGCAATGGCGACGTGGCGACCCGATCCTTCCTTCTATCCATCACCGCGCATGGCGGCCAAGGCTCCAAAGGAGACGCTCGCCTACGTGGCGGCTTTCGATCCGGACAGAAGAAGGCCGGACGCGATCGCCGTCGTCGATGTGGATCCGGCGTCGCAAAGCTATTCGCAGATCGTCGGGCAGGTCGAGATGCCGAATGTCGGGGACGAGTTGCACCATTTCGGCTGGAACGCCTGCTCCTCGTGCCTGTGCCCCAACGCACCGCATCCACATGTCGAGCGTCGCTACCTGGTGGTGCCGGGCCTGCGCTCCTCCCGTCTCCATATCATCGACACCAAGCCGGACCCCCGCAATCCGAAGATCGTGCGGGTGATCGAGCCCGCGGAAATCGCCGAGAAGGCGAATTATTCGCGGTTGCACACAACCCATTGCGGACCTGAAGGCATTTACGTCAACGCGCTTGCGGATCGAGACGGCAAGGCGCCCGGCGGCATTTTCCTGCTCGACCATCAGAGCTTCGATGTGCTCGGACAGTGGGAAATGGACCGTGGGCCGCAGAAGCTCGCCTATGATTTCTGGTGGCACCTCGGCCACGACACGATGATCACCAGCGAATGGGGCACGCCCGATACTTTCGAGAACGGGCTGGTGCCGGAGGTGCTGCTTGGCTCGAAATACGGCCGCCGCTTGCACTTCTGGGACCTGCACAAACGCAAGCACGTGCAGGAGATCGACTTCGGCGAGGAACACCAGCTCGTTTTCGAACTGCGCCCGGCCCACGATCCGACCAAGGCCTACGGTTTCGTCGGCTGCGTCATCAGCCTCAAGGACCTCTCGGCGTCGATCTGGACCTGGTATCGCGACGGCGACCGATGGGCCGTGAAGAAGGTGATCGAGATCCCGGCAGAACCGGCCGATCCGGATCTGTTGCCACCGGTGCTGAAAGGCTTCAGTGCGGTCGCGCCGCTCGTCACCGACATCGACCTGTCGATGGACGATCGCTTCCTTTACGTTTCCTGCTGGGGCACCGGCGACATGATCCAGTACGACGTGTCCGACCCCTTCGCACCGAAGGAAACGGGGCGGGTCAGGATCGGCGGCATCGTTTCGCGTGCGAGCCATCCGAAGGCGAAGAACGGTGCGCTCAACGGTGGGCCGCAGATGGTGGAAATCAGCCGCGACGGCAAGCGGGTCTATTTCACCAACTCGCTCTATGGCGCCATCGACCCGCAGTTCTATCCCGAAGGCATCGACGGTTGGATGGTCAAGCTCGATGTCGCCGATGGTGGCGGGATCGCCTTCGACGAAAACTTCTTCGTCGACTGGCCAAAGGGTCATCGACCGCATCAGGTTCGTCTCGAAGGCGGCGACTGCTCGTCCGATTCCTATTGTTATCCGTGAGGAGGGAGCCGCGGTGCAGCCGGGTCACGGCGAATGACGACGGTCTGGCCATGGCTCTCGCTCGCCGGCCTCGGTGCCTTTCACGGCCTCAACCCGGCAATGGGCTGGTTGTTTGCGGTTGCGCTCGGACTTCATCGCCAGAGCAGCCGGGTCGTCTGGCTGTCCCTCGCACCCATTGCGGTTGGTCACGCGATCTCGGTCGCGACCGTGCTGGCGGTGGTCGCAGCATTCGGCTCGGTGCTGGATCCGAACACATTCAGGATCGCGGCCGCCGTGCTCATTCTGGGGGCCGCCGGCTACACCGCCATTCATGGCCATCGCCACCGCGTCCGGATCGGAATGCGGACCGGCATGGCGGGACTTGCGGTCTGGTCATTCCTGATGGCGACGAGCCATGGGGCCGGCCTCATGCTGGTGCCGGCGGTGCTCAGTCTCTGTCTTGCAGGTCACGCCGGCGAACTGGCGATGGCAAGTTCGCTGCCGGTCTCGCTCGCCGCCGTTGCAGTGCATAGCATCGCAATGCTGACGGTGACCGCGGTGCTGGCGCTCGCCGTCTTCACCTGGTTCGACCTTGCGGTCCTGCGTTCCGCCTGGATCAATTTCGATCGCCTCTGGACGCTCGCCCTCGGAGCAACCGGCGTCGCACTCCTCATTCAATGATCTGCATCGCAGCCGCCAGGCTATTGCCGCTGCGATTTTACATAAGCGATATAGCCGCGGACATCGGCGGCGGGCTCGGCATAGGCGGCCCCGAGCGTTCTTTCGATGCTTGCCATGTAGGTCTTTGCCCAGTCCGGCAGGTCATAGTCGATCGCGGCCAGGAACTCGAGCGTTGCTGCGAGCCGGATATCGGCGATCGAGGGCTTGGCGCCACCGATGAACGGCTTGTCGCCAATGTAGAAAGCGCGGAATACGTCGAGCGGTTCGGCAAGGGCTGCAACCGCTGCCTTCCGGGCGATCTCCTTCGTCGCCGCATCGGCATCGCTGCAGCCGACTTCGCCCGCGTAGAGCGGAAAGTTCAGCGCCGGATAGGTTGCGCGGGCAAGGTAGGGATAGAAGGTGCCGATCAGGTAGAACATGGCGCTGTCGATCATCGCGCGTGCTTCGGGTTCCCTCGGGTAGAAGTCATCAAGCCCATGTTTGTTGCAAAGGTACTGCATGATCGCGCAGCTTTCCCAAAGCGCGCCCCTGGGCAGGTCCGCGGTCTCGATCATCGGTGTCAGATGCGACGGCGCTCGTGCCAGATATTCGGGCGAGCGCGTCTGGCCGTAGACATCGTTTTCACTGAAATCGAGCTTGGCTGCGCGCAGGAACACGCGCGCGGTCATGTTGTTGACGCTGGGCTTGATCACGTTGAGCTGGATTGCGGACATGGCATTCCTCCCGGTTGATCGTCGTTGAACTGGCGGCGGCTCGCCCGCGGCAGACACCGCCACTTGGCTACAGATCTCACCAAGTGCGACCCTATCGCGGTCCGTATGGGTTCTTCGGTTGGCGATCGAGCGACAGCGTCGGCCGAGAGCGTTCGTTCAGGGCTTCGATCGCATCGGCGAGATGGACCTCGGCGATGTTATAGTCGCCGCGTTCAGTCCTGATCCTATGCGCTTCCATCAGGACTTCGGCATGGCTGTGACCGGCCGGCGGCTCGAAGCGATAGGAGGCAAGTTCAACCAGCAGCCCAAGCGGATCTTCGAAGTAGATCGAATCCATGAAGCCGCGATCCTTGACGCCACTGTGGCGGATCTTTCGCTCGTCGAGCCGCTCCACCGCCTGGTTGAATGTCGCGCGCGAAACAGCAAAGGCGATGTGATGCACACAGCCCATGTCGGTCGGGGTGCGCTCGGGATCCGGCGTGCGGTTCTCGTCGGTGAAGACGGTGATCAGGCGGCCGTCGCCCGGATCGAAATAGAGGTGGCTTTCGCTCGCCCGGTCGAGGTTCGGTTGCTCGAAAATGAAGGGCATGCCGAGCAGCCCCTCCCAGAAATCGATCGACGTCTGACGGTCCGCCCCGACAAGCGTGATGTGGTGAACGCCTTGCGATTGCAGTTTGCGCATAGCCGGCCTCCTGGGTTCGGCGGAGAATGTGGGCCGAATGGCTCCTGGCACCGCTTTCCACCGCATGCAATTGTCGCCCGTCGCGGGCAGAAGGCAAGCGCCAATCACGGGTGGGTTGGCGGGCGGCAAACGTGTTGTGGCTGGGCAATGCACAGCTTTTAGCCCACCCGACCTTCGTTCTGAGGTTGTGCCTGCCGAAGAAACCGTTTCCGACACGCGTGTTTTGATTTCCTCGGCAAACTTTCCTATCTTCCGGTTGCAGTATCCGCAGGGTGGATGGAGGACAGATGCCGGTCATGCGGCGGTCGAAGATCAGGCAGCGCCTGCTGATCATGCTTGTCACCGGTATCGGCGGCATGGCGGCGGCTGCGATTTCCTTTGCTTCGGCGGTTTATGATGCAGCCAATCCGGTTCCTGTTCCGGTCATAGGTAAAGACCAGGTCGTCGACACGGGCCGTTGGCGGGTGACCATCAATGGCGCCCATATGTCGTCTCTGCCGCCAACCGGCACCAAACCGTTCGAGCCGAAGAGGTTCCTCCTTGTGGATCTCGAACTCGACAACCGGTCCGTGGCCAGCAGCAACGTCTTCATGAACCTGATCACGATCAAGGATGACGTCGCTCCGCTGCAGCCCAAGCCCACCTATTACCTTGCGAGGGACAAGTGGATCGCCAGTGCGATCAATCCGAACATGCCGGAAAAACTGGTCGCGGCCTGGGAGTGGCCGGCGGACCGCCCGGAACCGCAAACGCTTTCGCTGGCGATCGGCAAACAGATCTACAAGCCACGTGACAATCTCTACGGCGCGCCGAATTGGTTCGATGACGGCGAGGCCGCGGTCGTCGAGTTGCCGGTGACGCAAGCTGTGGAGACGACGGAGCAATGATGTCGGCTTTCCGTACGCTGCTGCTTTGCGGCCTTGCAATCGCCGCGCTCTATGGGATGCGAAACAGTACCCCCGGCTACGGCGACATCACCGCGCCGATCGCCATTCGCGGTGCTGTCGGCGAGCGGGTGGAGACGCGCGACTTCGCTTTCGGCGCAGCCAATGTGCATCTGGCACGACAGCTCAAGGTCGAAAGTTTTGGACGGGTCAAGGACTTCTCCACATCCGGCATCTGGCTGGTCATCGAGGGCGCGGCCGTTTCCAAGACGGAAACGATGACGTTGATGTCTGCGGAATGGCTGGCGAGCAATGGTGTGCGCTACGCGTTGAGCCAGCGGTTCTCGACCGTGCCGGGCTATCTGCCGACGGAGCGGCTCGAACCCGGCCTGCCAAGGCCGGTGCTTCTTGCCTTCGAGCTTCCCGAGGCGGCCGTCGACCAGGGCACGCTGCTCGTTGCACGCAGTCGTGTGTCGCCGCTCGCCGAGGAGCTGTCGATTGCGCTCGGCGACAAGAAGCCGGCCGAGATCAAGCCGTCTGTCACCATTGCGCGCAGCGGCAGCAGGGCGCCCTGGACACTGGCCGCGCACTGAGGGAGGTAGTCATGAGCGAGAAACGCACCTTCTGGACCTGCCTGCTCGCGTTGATCGTCGCGCTGCCGCTCGCCTTCGTCGCCCGCGCATGGGAAAGCCTTGGTGAGAGCCAATGGCTCGCCGGCGGTAGCCCGGAAGTCGTCGTTGCGGATGAAGCGGCGCAGGCCTTCGCCGGCGGGCAATGGAAGCTTATGGATATGCGACGCCTGCCGCGCACCGACGACGCACGCGTCATTCTTACCGAATTCGAGGCATCGCCGACCGATCTCGCCGCTTTGTCGAAGGGCGCCTGCCGCGTTCGACTGATCGACGACAAAGGGCGCCGCTTCGAACCGGTCACCCTGACCGAGCCGATCGTGCGAGAGATGTATCCGGAGGTGGCCGAGCGTCCGCGCTGCAGTGTCCTGGCCTTTACGGATGCCAAGGCCGGCAGCCCCGTCCGCATGGCCGAGAGCTTCATCGTTCCGGCGGAGGCGCGGGACCTTTCGCTGCGGATCGAATTTCCCGGCGCCAGTGACGAGACGCTGGTGTTCAAGTGGACGCGTAGTTGATCTCGACTTTCTCGGCCTGACGGGAAACGGCGTGTTCGAGCATCGCCGCCAGCAGGGTGATGCGCAGGGCATCGAGCACGATGCCGCCGTTGAGATCGCTGGGGCTGCCGATGAAAAGGCTCACGGCATCGAAAACGAGCCGCCAGCTCGCAAGATCTGCCACGTCCAGCGTCCGTGTTGCCGCGTACCAGGTCCAGGCGCCGAGCCAGGCAATGGCATTGTAGGCGATGATAAAGGCGAAAAGTGCCGCCAGCCCCGAGCCGAGCGTCAGCTTCAGGCAGGTCCAGATCGGCGCATAGCGGGAGCGATAATCGCTGATGAAGTGGTCGAGAAAATCGGCGACCCATTTGCGCAGCGTGCGGGCGCGGCGCGGCTTTGGCGATGTCGGCCGGGTGCGCGGTGTTGCGCTCGAAAGCTCGTAGCCGTTGATGATGGCCGCCATGACCAGCCAGACGACCGGAAGGAGCGCATAGAAGAACAGGCCTGTGGCCTGGCTATCCCAGTCAGGTTTTCTCAATTCCACCGGCACGAAGGTCTCGGCGGCATGCGCAATGCCGGCGAAGGCGAAGCCGTTCATGCTCAGAAGCTTGCCGGCGCCTAGCCAGGTGATCACCTGGTCCTTCCAGACCGACAGGCCGTAGAGACCGATGAAGATCCAGCTTGCATCTGCGGCTACAATCAGAAGACGCCAGACGGGCGCTTCGCTCAGCTTGCTCATGCGTTTTGCGCCCCAGCGTACAAGCCAGCAGAGCGCGATCGACACGAGAACGCCGCGCGACCCCAGAATATCAAAGAAGTTGGCTTTTTCGCCGAAAGCGACGGCAGCAAGCGCTGATCGCGAATATTCGCGCACGGTATCGCCGAGAAAACCCCAGGCGGCGTAGTAGGCAAAGAACGGTAGCAGGGCGGCGGCGGTGACGGCGAGCAGCCTGCGCTCGGCCTTCGGCACCTTGCTCTCGACAGGCGCCGCAGCCGGTTGCTGCCGGAGCGCTTCGAGCGCCGGCAAGCCCGGGCGAAGGACCATGAACATCAGCACGATAACGACGAGCTTCGCCAACACGACGAGGGAGAGCGTGACCATGCCGCCGAGCGGATGCTGCATCCCGATCCAGACGGCTGCCCGCATCAGGAGATCGTGCACAATGGCGCCGCAGGCGCCGATCAGCAGGAGCTGCGGCCAGAAGCGGGCGAGAAGGCGCGCCATCAGGGCAAAGGGTCCGAACACTTCGGCGATCGACGTCATGCCGACACCATAGTTGCGTCGGCCGGTAACGACAACCGCTCGGGCGGGCGGAGAGACAATGTCCTCCGCGTCGCCCGGCGTCAGATGTTGCGGCGCTTGCCCTCGATCAGGTCGAGCACCGCGCGTGCCGCATCGAGCACGTTGGTGCCGGGGCCGAAGACCGCCGACACGCCGTTCTCCATGAGATAGTCATAGTCCTGGCGAGGGATGACACCCCCACAGATGACGATGACATCCTCGCCGCCACGCTTTTTCAGCGCTTCGGCCAATTGCGGCATCAGCGTCTTATGGCCGGCTGCGAGCGAAGAGACGCCAATGACATTGACCTTGTTCGCAAGCGCCATGTCGGCCGCTTCCTCCGGTGTCTGGAACAACGGGCCGGCAAGCACGTCGAAGCCGATGTCGCCAAAGGCCGACGCGATCACCTTGGCGCCCCGGTCGTGGCCGTCCTGGCCGAGCTTGGCGACCATGATTTTCGGCTTGCGGCCGAGTTTCGCCGAAACCTCGTCGAGGCGGCCGGAGAGCACCTCGAGTTCAGGCTCGCCCTCATAGGCCTTGCCATAGATCTTGCTGACGACCTTGGGCGTTGCGGCATGGTCACCAAAGGCGCCGCGCATCGCATCGGAGATTTCGCCGACGGTCGCGCGCGACCGCGCCGCTTCGACGGCGGCCGCCAAGAGGTTGCCTTCGCCGGTCGAGGCGACCTTTGAAACCGCGGCCAGGGTCTCTTTCACCTTTGCGCTGTCGCGCCGCCGCTTCGTCTCCTCGATGCGACGGATCTGCGCGGCGCGCACGGCGCTGTTGTCAATTTCCAGGATGTCGATCGGCTCCTCGTTGTCGAGCCGGTACTTGTTGACGCCGACGATGATTTCCTCGCCCTTGTCGACCGCGGCCTGGCGGCGGGTCGCGGCCTCTTCGATCAGTCGCTTCGGCAGGCCGGCGTTGACCGCACGGGTCATGCCGCCCATCGCCTCGACCTCTTCGATCAGCGCCCAGGCCTTTTCCGCGAGTTCATTGGTCAGGCTCTCGACATAGTAAGAGCCGGCAAGCGGATCGACGACCTTGGTGACACCGGTCTCGTGCTGCAGGATCAGCTGCGTGTTGCGGGCGATGCGCGCTGAAAACTCCGTCGGCAGTGCGATCGCCTCGTCGAAGGAGTTGGTGTGCAGCGATTGCGTGCCGCCAAGGGCGGCCGACATCGCCTCGAAAGCGGTGCGGATGATGTTGTTATAGGGATCCTGCTCCTGCAGCGAGACGCCCGAGGTCTGGCAATGGGTACGCAGCATCAGCGAAGACGGCTTCTTCGGCTCGAACTCCTTCATGATCCGGGTCCAGAGCAGCCGCGCCGCCCGAAGCTTCGCCGCTTCCATAAAGAAATTCATGCCGATGGCGAAGAAGAACGAAAGCCTCCCGGCGAACTCGTCGACGTTCAGCCCCTTGGCAAGGGCAGCCCGCACATATTCGCGCCCGTCGGCGAGCGTGAAGGCAAGCTCCTGCACCAGCGTCGCGCCGGCTTCCTGCATGTGGTAGCCGGAAATCGAGATCGAATTGAACTTCGGCATCTCCTTCGCCGTATACTCGATGATATCCGCGACGATGCGCATCGAGGGTTCCGGCGGGTAGATGTAGGTGTTGCGGACCATGAACTCCTTGAGGATGTCGTTCTGGATGGTCCCCGAGAGCTTGTCGCGCGAAACGCCCTGTTCCTCGCCGGCGACGATGAAGGAGGCGAGGATCGGAATGACCGCGCCGTTCATGGTCATCGAGACCGACATCTCGTCGAGCGGGATGCCGTCGAACAGGATTTTCATGTCCTCGACCGAGTCGATCGCAACCCCTGCCTTGCCGACATCGCCTTCGACGCGCGGATGATCGCTGTCGTAGCCCCGATGGGTCGCAAGGTCGAAGGCGACGGAAAGGCCCTTTTGTCCGGCCGCGAGATTCTTCCGATAGAAGGCGTTCGAAGCTTCGGCCGTGGAAAATCCGGCATATTGGCGGATCGTCCAGGGACGCCCGGCATACATGGTCGCGCGCGGACCACGCACGAAAGGCTCGAAGCCCGGCAGCGAATCCAAATGATCGATGCCGTCGAGGTCGCCGGCCGTATAGAGCGGCTTCACCGCAATGCCCTCGGGCGTCTGCCAGGTGAGGCTTTCCGGCGCTGCCTTCAGTTCACGCTCGGCGAGCGTTTCCCAGTCCTTGGTGGTCTTTTCGGTCATCGGATGTTCTCCTGGATGATGGCGTCGACAGCCGTCGCCATCATTCGAATTCCATGATCAGTTCGTCGACCGCGAGGCTGGCGCCGGCGGCGACCGCCACGCGCTTGACCACGGCCTTCTTTTCGGCGCGCAGAATGTTTTCCATCTTCATCGCTTCGACCACGGCAAGAGCCTGCCCGGCCTCCACGGTGTCGCCGGCCTTGACCGTGACCGAGGTGATGACACCCGGCATGGGGCAGAGCAGCATGCGCGACGTGTCCGGTGGCAGCTTTTTCGGCATCAGCCGCGCCAGCTCCGCAACCCGCGGGCTTCTGACGTGGGCAATGGTGTCGATGCCGCGCCAGCGGAGCCGGATGGCGGTTCCAACCCGATCGACTTTGACGCTCAAGGGCTCATTGTCGATATTGAAGGTGGCAAGGGTGCGGCCGGGAGCCCAGTCACCGGCGATCGTAACCGAGGCGCCGTCGGCAAATCGGACATAGGCACCATCGGCAGACGCGCCGGCGGTGACTGCAAAGTTGTGATCGCCGAGGCTGACCACCCAGTCGTGACCGACGATGCGACGGTGATTGCCGATCGTGCCGGAGATCTGGCTGGCGCGCTCCTGCAGCACCTGGTTGATCGATACGGCGACGGCTGCGATCTTGCGAAGCGACTGCTCGTCGGCCGCAACGCCGTGGAAGCCGTCGGCGAATTCCTCGGCGATATAGGCCGTGGTCAGCCGGCCCTCTCGGAACCGCTGCTGCTGCATGACGGCTGCAAGGAACGGCAGGTTGTGACCGATGCCTTCCACCTCGAACTGATCGAGCGCATCGGCCATGGCATCGACTGCCGTCTTGCGATCCGGCCCCCAGGTGCAGAGCTTGGCGATCATCGGGTCGTAATACATCGAGATCTCGCCGCCCTCGAAGACGCCGGTATCGTTGCGTGTCACCGTGCCATCTTCGCGTCTGCCCTCGACCGGGGGACGATAGCGCGTCAGCCGACCGATCGACGGCAGGAAATTGCGGTAGGGGTCTTCCGCATAGAGCCGGCTTTCGATCGCCCAGCCATTGAGCTTTACGTCGTCCTGGCCGAAGGCTAGTTTTTCGCCGCTCGCAACACGGATCATCTGCTCGACGAGATCGAGCCCGGTGATGAGCTCGGTCACCGGATGCTCCACCTGCAGGCGGGTGTTCATTTCGAGGAAGTAGAAATTGCGCTTGCCGTCGACGATGAACTCGACGGTACCGGCCGAATGATAGCCGACGGCCTTGGCGAGCGCGACCGCCTGTTCGCCCATGGCCTTGCGGGTCTCGGCGTCGAGGAAGGGCGAGGGGGCTTCTTCGATGACCTTCTGGTTGCGTCGCTGGATCGAGCATTCGCGTTCGCCCAGGTAAAGCGTATTGCCGTGTTTGTCGCCGAGTACCTGGATTTCGATATGGCGTGGCTCGGTCACGAATTTCTCAATGAAGATGCGGTCATCGCCAAAGGCGTTCTTCGCTTCGTTCTTCGACGACTGGAAGCCTTCGCGTGCCTCCTGGTCGTTCCAGGCGATGCGCATGCCCTTGCCGCCGCCACCGGCCGAAGCCTTGATCATGACGGGATAGCCGATCGAACCGGCGATCCGAACCGCCTCGTCGGCATCCTCGATCAGACCCATATGGCCCGGAACCGTGGAGACACCCGCTTCGGCCGCGAGCTTCTTCGAGGTGATCTTGTCGCCCATCGCCTGGATGGCTCCAACCGGCGGGCCGATGAACGCAACGCCTTCCTTTTCCAGGGCTTGCGCAAAGGCGGCATTTTCCGAAAGGAAGCCATAGCCCGGATGAACGGCATCGGCGCCGGTCTTGCGGATCGCATCGATAATTTTGTCGATGACGATATAGGACTGCGCCGAGGGCGAGGGGCCGATATGCACCGCCTCATCCGCCATGCGCACATGCATCGCGTCGCGATCGGCGTCGGAATAGACCGCGACCGTTGCGATGCCGAGCTTCTTCGCAGTCTTTATGACGCGGCAGGCGATTTCACCACGGTTGGCGATGAGGATTTTCTTGAACATCTTGTTTCTCTTTCAAATCCGGACTGCGCGTCAGCGTTTGAACTTGCGGCGATAGGGCAGAAGCGCGATCGAGGATGCTGCGGCAGCACCTCCAAAGAGCAACGCGAAAGGCACCACGACCATGAGGGTTGCGAGTACCGGGCTCGTCGAGCGTATGATGTGCGTGCCGACCGCGCCGATATTGAGCCAGATCAGCACGCCGGCCGTTATGGCCCCGATCGCAACGCCGATCAGCGCGTTGACGGTCATGTAGCGCAGCATCTGCCAGTGGTCGCGTCGGGCCTCTTCCGGTGTCATTACGCGTTCCGGCTCCCGTTCCATCGTCGCCTCCATCAGAGCGGGATCGTGTCGTGCTTGCGCCAGCGGACATCGACCTGCTTGTTGCGCAAGGATGCGAAGGCACGAGCGATGCGGCGACGCGACGAATGCGGCATGATCACTTCGTCGATGAAGCCACGCTCGGCGGCGACGAACGGATTGGCGAAGCGCTCCTCGTATTCTTTGGTGCGCGCCGCAATCTTCTCGGCATCGCCGAGTTCCGAGCGGTAGAGGATCTCGGTTGCGCCCTTGGCGCCCATCACGGCGATCTCGGCGGTCGGCCAGGCATAGTTGACGTCGGCGCCGATGTGCTTGGAGGCCATGACGTCGTAGGCGCCCCCATAGGCCTTGCGGGTGATCAGCGTCACCATTGGCACGGTCGCTTGGCTATAGGCGAAGAGCAGCTTGGCGCCGTGCTTGATGACGCCGCCATACTCCTGCGCCGTGCCAGGCAGGAAGCCGGGCACGTCGACCAACGTCAGGATCGGGATCGAGAAGGCGTCGCAGAAGCGTACGAAACGCGCGGCCTTGCGCGAGCTGTCGATATCGAGGCAGCCGGCAAGCACCATCGGCTGGTTGGCGACGACGCCGACTGTCTGGCCCTCCATGCGGATGAAGCCGGTGATGATGTTGCGGGCAAAGCTCTGCTGCAGCTCGAAGAAATCACCTTCGTCGGCGAGCGCAAGGATCAGTTCCTTCATGTCGTAGGGCTTGGTGGCGCTATCGGGGATCAGGCTGTCCAAACGCATTTCGAGCCGCGCCGGGTCGTCGTGGAAGGGACGGACCGGCGGCTTCTCTCGGTTGTTGAGCGGCAGGAAATCGAAGAGCAGGCGCACGTGCTCAAGCGTTTCGATGTCGTTCTCGTAGGCTGCGTCGGCGACGGAGGACTTTTTCGTGTGCGTGCCCGCACCGCCGAGTTCTTCGGCCGTGACGATCTCGTTGGTCACGGTCTTTACGACGTCGGGCCCGGTCACGAACATGTAGGAGGAGTCACGCACCATGAAGATGAAGTCGGTCATGGCCGGCGAATAGACGGCGCCGCCAGCGCAGGGCCCCATGATGACCGAGATCTGCGGGATGACGCCCGAGGCTTCGGCATTGCGGCGGAAGACCTCGGCATAGCCGGCAAGGGAGGCCACGCCTTCCTGGATGCGGGCGCCGCCCGAGTCGTTGAGGCCGATGACCGGCGCGCCGTTGCGTACAGCCATATCCATGATCTTGCAGATCTTCTGCGCATGCGTTTCCGACAGCGAACCGCCGAGCACCGTAAAGTCCTGGGAGAAGACATAGACCTGGCGGCCATTGATTGTGCCCCAGCCGGTGACGACGCCGTCGCCCGCGACCTTCTGGCCTTCCATGCCGAAGTCGACGCAGCGGTGCGTGACGTACATGTCGTATTCTTCGAAGGAGCCTTCATCGAGCAGCACCACGATGCGTTCGCGCGCCGTCAGCTTGCCTTTGCCGTGCTGGGCATCGATCCGCCGCTGGCCGCCGCCGGCTCTTGCTTCCGCCCTGCGGGCTTCGACCTGTTCTAGTATGGCGCGCATGGTGCCCTCCCGATTTTTTGATGCCCGGCTTTTTCAACGATTGTGCAGAGGCGCTTCGAGCTTCGCAATAGCGTCGAAGACGGCATGGAAAAACGTCTCTTCATGTGCAAGTGTGAAATAGAGTATTTTGTGAAACGTAAATTGCAAAGTTGCAAACATGGCGATCGGCAAGCTCTACATCGGCCGTAAGGTCAGGGAATTGCGGGAAGCGAACAAGGCGACGCAAGGTCAGTTCGCTGAACGCATCGGTATTTCCACCAGCTATCTCAACCAGATCGAAAACAACCAGCGGCCGGTTTCGGCGGCGGTGCTTTTGGCGCTCGCCGAAAAATTCCAGATCGACATCGCCGAGCTTTCGACCGGGGAGGGCGATCGCCTGCTTTCGGCGCTCTCCGAAGCGCTCAGCGACCCCCTGTTCGAGACCTATTCGGCGAGCCTGCAGGAGCTGAAGCTCGTTGCCCAGAACGCGCCAGGCCTGGCGCATGCACTGATCACCTGCCACCAGGCCTACCGCCGCAACAGCGAACAGCTTGCGAGCATCGACGACACCATCGGCCGCGGCGGTCCCTTCGTCGAAACGACGCCCTATGAGGAAGTGCGCGACTTCTTCCATTTCGTCGACAACTACATCCACGAGATTGATATACTCGCGGAGCGGCTGGCGAGCGAACTCGGGCTCGGCGAAGGCGACAATCATGCAGCGCTTGCAAGCTATCTGGAGCAACGACATGGCGTCCGTGTTGTGCGCGGTGCTGCCGGCGACGAGGCGATCCGTCGCTTCGATCCGCGTGCCCGTATCCTGACGCTCAATCCTTACGCGCCGCCAGCGACGCGCGACTTTCAGATCGCCCTGCAGATCGCCCAGCTTCATGCCCGCGAGGAGATCGACCGGGTGGCCGGCAGCGCCGGTTTCCGCACGGAAGAGGCCTATGAGATCTGTCGCATCGGCCTGCAGAACTATTTCGCCGGTGCGCTCATCTTGCCCTATCAGGCGTTCTCAAAAGCCGCCCGCGACTTGCGGCACGATATCGAGCTGCTCGCCGCCCGTTTCGGCGCCTCATTGGAGCAGGTCTGTCACCGCCTTTCGACCCTGCAGCGACCGGGGCAGAAGGGCATTCCGATCTTCTTTGCCCGCATCGATCGCGCCGGCAACATCACCAAGCGCCATAGCGCCGCGAAGCTGCAATTCGCCCGCTTCGGTGCCGCCTGTCCGCTCTGGAACGTGCACCAGGCCTTCGAGACTCCGGGTAGGATCATCCGGCAACTCGCCGAAACGCCTGACGGCGTGCGCTACCTCTGTCTCGCCACCCAGATCACCAAGGGTGGCGGTGGTTTCCGCGCCGCGCAGCCGCGTTATGCGCTGGCGCTCGGCTGCGAGATCTCCTACGCCGATGCTTTCGTCTATGCCGACGACATGGATCTCGGCAACCGCGCCGCCTTCGACCCGATCGGTATTTCCTGTCGCATCTGCGAGCGCACGAAATGCGCCAGCCGGGCCGTACCGCCATTGAAGCGTCGCCTGATTGTGGATCATGACTTACGCGGCGCTCTGCCGTATCGTCTAAGTGAGAGCTGATTGGGCTTGTCTGTCCATTTTTGAACAGACCCTGTGAGAAGTTGCATATGGGCCTGCCGGAGGTTTGGTGTAACTAGGCCCTAATTGCTCGACTATGCGGTCAGGGAGGACATGCATATGGATTTTCGCCTGTCGGAGGAACAGGAGGCCATTCGTCAGATGGCGCTCGATTTCGCCCGCGACGAGATTGCCCCTCACGCGATCGACTGGGATCAGCAGAAGCATTTTCCGGTCGACACGTTGCGCGGCGCCGCCGCACTCGGCATGGCCGGCATCTACGTCCGTGACGATGTCGGCGGCACGGGCCTGACCCGGCTAGACGCTGCGATCATCATCGAGGCGTTGGCGACCGGCTGCCCCGCCGTCGCCTCCTTCATGTCGATCCACAATATGTGCGCCGGCATGATCGACCGTTATGGCACCGACGAGCAGCGCCAGCGGCTGCTGCCCAAGCTTTTGACCATGGACGTGCTCGCGAGCTACTGCCTGACCGAGCCCGGTTCCGGTTCGGATGCGGCGGCGCTGAAGACAAAGGCGGTCAAGGAAGGCGACAGCTATGTGCTGACCGGCCAGAAACAGTTCATCTCCGGCGCCGGTGAATCCGGCCTCTATGTGATCATGGCGCGCACCGGCGAAGACGGCCCCAAGGGGATCTCGACCTTCATCGTCGAGAAGGATGCGCCGGGCCTGACCTTCGGCGCCAACGAGAAGAAGATGGGCTGGCACGTGCAGCCGACCCGCGCCGTCATGCTCGACGGCGTGCGCGTACCCGCTGAAAATCGCCTCGGCGGCGAAGGCGACGGCTTCAAGATCGCCATGGGCGGGCTCGATGGCGGTCGCTTGAACATCGCCGCCGCGTCGCTCGGCGGTGCTCAATCGGCCTTCGAAAGGGCGCTGGCCTACGTTCAGGAGCGGCGCGCCTTTGGCAAGGCGATCGGCGAATTCCAGGCGCTACAGTTCCGTCTCGCCGACATGGCGACCGATCTCGAAATCGCCCGCACTTTCCTTTGGCGTGCCGCTTCGGCGCTCGATGCGGGCGACCCGGAAGCGACGAAGCTCTGCGCCATGGCCAAGCGCTTCGTCACCGACCGCTGCTTCGCCGTCGCCAACGACGCGCTGCAGCTTCATGGCGGCTATGGCTATCTCGCCGATTATGGTGTCGAGAAGATTGTCAGGGACCTTCGGGTGCACCAGATCCTGGAAGGCACCAACGAGATCATGCGCCTCATCGTGGCGCGTTCGCTTATCGGCCGGAAATAGGCCAGAAACGGGAAAGACCGCTCATGGAAATGCAGACGCCAGCACCGGAAGTGATCGTCGAGCGCCAGGGCGCGGTCGGCCGGATCCGGTTGAACCGCACGCGCGCGCTGAACAGCCTCAACGTGCCGATGATCCGGTTAATCGCGGCGGCCCTGACCGAATTCGAGAACGATCCGGCGGTCGCTGCCGTGCTTGTCACCGGCGAGGGCGAGCGCGGGCTTTGCGCCGGCGGTGATATCCGAATGATCTATGAGAGCGGCCGCGAGCGCCCGGAGGAGGGCGCCCAGTTCTGGCGCGAGGAGTTCGTCGTCAACAGCCGCATCTCCGGCTACCGTAGGCCCTATATCGCCATCATGGACGGCATCGTCATGGGCGGTGGCGTCGGAATCTCCGCCCACGGCAGCCATAGGATCGTTACCGAGCGCACCAGGCTTGCAATGCCCGAAACCGGCATCGGCTACTTCCCGGATGTCGGGGCCACCTGGCTTTTGCCGAAGGCGCCCGGTGAATTCGGCACCTATCTCGGTCTCACCGGCCGGGACATCGTTGCTGCCGACGCGATCCTTGCGCGGCTCGCGGACAGTTTTGTCGCTGCGGACAAGCTGGAAGCCTTGATCGCTGATCTCGCCGCACTTGCGCCGAGCGCGGGCAGCGCGGATGTCGACGGCGTGATTGCCAAGCATGCTTCGGAAGCTCCGGCAACGCCGCTTCAAGGCCATCTTGCCCTGATTGACCGTTGCTTTGCCTTCGATACGATCGAAGAGATCCTCGCGGCGCTCGAAGCCGATGGTTCCGATTTTGCCAGGGAGACGCTCGCGCTCTTGAACTCCCGTTCCGCGCTCAGCATGAAGCTGACGCTCGATCTCCTGCGCGCCGGCCGCCGCAGTGCTTCGCTGAACGAATGCCTTGAGCGCGAATACTCCGCGACGCTCGGCATGCTCGCCAATCCCGATTTCTACGAGGGCGTGCGTGCCGCTGTGATCGACAAGGACCGCAATCCGAAATGGTCGGTTGGACTTGCCGACGTGACGCCCGATAGGCTCGCGCGATTTGCGCGCAAAGATCACCCGCCACTGTTCTAGCGCCTGAGGATGGGGCGCAGTTCGGTTTTGGCCGAGTTTCAATGCGAGGAGGAATGACATGACGAAGATCGCCTTTATCGGGCTCGGCAATATGGGCGGTCCGATGGCCGCCAATTTGGTGAAGGCGGGACACGCGGTCACAGGCTTCGACCTGTCTGAGGCTTCGCGCAACGCCGCGGCGAAGACCGGCGTTTCCGTCGCCGGCTCGATAGCACATGCGGTGCGCGGTGCTGAATGCGTCATCACCATGCTGCCGGCCGGCGCCCATGTCCTCTACGTCTGGGATGAACTTCTCGGCTTCGTCGATCCGGGCACGCTCCTGATCGACAGTTCGACGATAGACGTCGATAGCGCCCGGAAAGCTCATATGCTCGCCGAAAAGATCGGCTGCCCCTCGCTCGACGCACCGGTTTCCGGTGGCACCGGTGGTGCTGCGGCTGGCACCTTGACCTTCATGGTCGGCGGCAGCGACGAGGCTTTTTCGCGCGGCAAGCCGCTGCTCGACGCCATGGGCAAGAAAATCGTCCATTGCGGAGGTGGGGGCGCCGGTCAGGCGGCGAAGATCTGCAACAACATGATCCTCGGCATTTCCATGGCCGGTGTCTGCGAAGCTTTCGTGCTGGCCGAGCGTCTCGGCCTGTCGCACCAGGCACTGTTTGACGTGGCTTCTACGTCGTCCGGCCAGTGCTGGTCGCTGACGACCTATTGCCCGGTGCCAGGCCCGGTTCCGACCTCGCCCGCCAACAACGAGTACAAGCCGGGCTTTGCCGCAAGCCTGATGCTGAAGGACCTGAAGCTATCGCAGCAGGCAGCGAGTGCCGCTGGTGCGACGACGCCGATGGGCGCGCAGGCCGCACAGCTCTATTCGATGTTCGAGAAACTCGGCCACGGCGGCGAGGATTTTTCGGCGCTGATCCGTCTGTTGCGCGGGAACGACGAGGCCAAGGCCGGTTAATTCATCCCGTGCCGATCGATTTCCGCCCGTTTAACCGGGCGGAAATTGGCTGCTGCTGCCTGTGGATAGAAATACCGTTTAATTTCAATGTGTTGTGAGATTTATGTCGGGCCCATGAAAATCCCTGTTGACGTCTGTGAGGATGGGGGTCTATAAGCCCGATCACTGACGAGGGCGGCGGCGCTGCTGGCGACGACGACCTTCGCTCTAGAGTTTCCTGGTTGGCTTGGTGCTGATTGAGGGGTTCGGGACGAGAGTTCTGGGCTTTRTGGAAACGGTTTGACGGACGGTGCGTTCGTCGGTTTTTTGACAATTGAATATAGAGAAAGAGAAACGTGGGCGGCGGAGCTCGTGRGGAACCTTTAGGGGTTCTTTCGGAAAGAGACTTTGGCGGTCACGTTTTAACAAGAGACTACACCTGTTTTCTCGGTGGCGATCTTTGGATTGCTGTTGATTGAAGACAAGGTGTGAGTTCTCGTCGATTCAGAACGTGACGTAATGCCAATGATTGAATTCTCAACTTGAGAGTTTGATCCTGGCTCAGAACGAACGCTGGCGGCAGGCTTAACACATGCAAGTCGAGCGCCCCGCAAGGGGAGCGGCAGACGGG
>NZ_LMGC01000014.1:0-86588 GCF_001427045.1 Ensifer sp. Root558
GATCACGCACGCGAACGTCGGCGGCCGCAAGCGCCTCCTCGGCGGCCGCAAGCGCCTCATTGAGGTCTTCCACTTCGGCCCAGGCCACCTGGCCGATCGTTTCCTCGTTGGCCGGGTCGATGACGGGAATGGTCTTGCCGGAACGCGCCGGCCGCCAGGCGCCGTCGATATGAAGCAGGATGTCTGGGTAGTGAGCCATGGGAAACCCTTTACTGAATGAAGTTCGCCGCTTTGAGCGCGATGCCGTAGGATCAGGTCAATGGGGAACAGGTCGCCTGGCCAGGCGACCTTGACTGGAAAGCGATGCGGCCACCGGGTCCCAAGCCGAAGGCGCCAGGCGCGACGACTTAAGTTTTTGTGGCGCGAGCAGCTCCCGTCAAGCGGCGCGCCAGACGAGATCGATGCCTCCGCCGGCCGCCGGGGTCAGCATCGGTACGGCAGACAGGAGCTTGCGCGTATAGGCCGAGGATGGGCGGTCGAAGATCTCGTCGCGGCTGCCCTGTTCTTCGATAACGCCCTTGTGCATGACCACAACTCTATCGGCGATCTGCTCTACGACGCCCAGGTCATGGGAGATGAAGAGGCATGCAAAACCTTGTTCTCGCTGCAGTTTGCTCAAAAGGGTGAGGATCTGGGCCTTTACGGTCAGGTCGAGCGCTGAGACCGCCTCGTCGGCGATGACAAGGTCGGGCCGGCGAGCAAGCGCGCGGGCGATGGCGGCACGTTGCCTTTGCCCACCGGAGAGTTGATGCGGAAACCGCTCGGCGAATTGCGGAGCGAGACCCACTTCGGCGAGCACCTCATCGACCCGCGCACGGCGGTCTGCGGCGCGCATCGATTTTTCGTGCCGGAGCGGCGCTGCCACGATGTCGCGGATCCGCATGCGCGGATCGAGCGAAGAGTAGGGATCCTGAAACACCATCTGGCAATTGGCGCGGTAGTCGGCGAAGCCGCTGCTTTTGCGATTGACCACCTGTCCGCGGAAGGTAAGCGTGCCCTCATCCGGTTGCAGCAGCCCGGCGATGATGCGGCCAAGCGTCGTCTTCCCGGAGCCGGAACCCCCGACCAGCGCAACGATCTCTCCAGGATGGATATCGAGATCGATGCCATGCAAGACAGGCTTTGCGCCCGTGCCGCTGCCGTAGGCAAGCTTCATATTTCTGACGCTGGCGAGCGGAGCATTCGGTGCGACTGCACGCGCCGGCGCGCGGCGCGGCAGGGCCGAAAGAAGTTTCCGGGTGTAGTCGTGCCGCGGCATGCGGAGGAGTTCGGCCGTTGTCCCTTCCTCGACGCAGACACCCTTCTGCATGACCAGCACGCGATCGGTATATTGCGCCACCATCGCCATGTCGTGGCTGATCAGCACCATCGCGGTGCCTTTCTCTTCGACCAGCGCATGCAGCAGTTCCAGCACGTCACGTTGCACGACGGCGTCGAGTGCGGTCGTCGGCTCGTCCGCGATCAAGAGTGCCGGTTCGAGCAGCATGACGGAGGCAATCATGATGCGCTGCCGCATGCCACCGGAAAACTCATGCGGGAAGGCACGGACGGCTGCGTCCGGATCGGCAATGCCGACACGTTTCAGCATCGCCAGGATTGCGCTTTGACGCGCTGACGCGTCCATTGTCGTGTGCAGCGCCAGACCTTCCTCCATCTGGCGGCCGATGGTGAGCGCCGGATTGAGCGAGGTCATCGGCTCCTGGAAGATGAGCCCGATGCTCTTGCCGCGCAGCTTACGCAGGTCGTCCGGCGCAAGCCCGCTCATATCGCGGCCGGCAAACCGGACGCAGCCCCCGCGCCTGACGATCCCGGGCGGCAGAAGGCCGATGACAGCGCGCATCAACATCGACTTGCCCGAACCGGATTCGCCGACGATGCCAATGCGTTCGCCAGCGCGAAGAGTGAGGCTGACGCAATCGACGACGGGTGGTGCCATCGCAGCCGAGGTGCCGAGCACGAGTTGCTCGACGGTCAGGAGTGCTAGCTGGGTCATTGCGTGCCTCTCATTTTCGGATCGAGCCTATCCCGCAGCGCATCGCCAAGCAGATTGATCCCGAGCAACGCAACGGAGATGCAAAGGCCCGGAAAGATTGCAAGCCAGGTCGCCTGGGCGAGGTAGGGGCGGGCAGCGGCCAGCATGTTGCCCCAGGTCGGGGCCGGTGGCGGCACGCCGAGGCCGAGGAAGGAAAGCGCGCTTTCAGATAAGAGTGTCCACCCGAACATCGACGTTGTCAGGACCGTCAGCGGCGCGATGCAATTCGGCAGAATATGGCGCAGCAGCGTGTAGATTTCGGAATCGCCTGCAATCCGGGAGGCGTCAATGAATTCCTTCTCCCGCAACGAAAGCACTGTGCCCCGAACGATCCTTGCTACGGACGGCGTGTAGGCAATGCCAAGCGCCAGCACGATGCCGAATTTGTTGGCGCCGAAGATCGCAAGCAGCCCAAGCGCAAGCAGGATGCCGGGAAAGGCGAGCAGGGCATTGGTGACGGCGACGAGCACCCGATCGGTCCAACCGCCGACATAGCCTGAGATGGCGCCAAGCGCGGTGCCGAGCACAGTTGCGATCGCGACCGTGGCAAGGCTGACGATGCCGCTTGCCGACGCGCCGAGCATCAAGCGGGAAAGCACGTCGCGTCCGAATTCGTCGGCGCCGAGCAGATGCCGGGCCGAGGGGCCGGCGAGGCGTGCCTTCATGTCGAGCGCCATCGGATCATAGGGCGTCCAGACGGAGCCCAGGCAGGCGACGATCACGAAGGCGCCGACGAACAGGCCGCCAACCAGCGCATTGGCAGAAAGGGTCTTCATGTGATTTTCACTCGCGGATCAAAGAGCGGGTAGCACAGGTCGACGATCAGGTTGACCAGCACGTAGATGACCGCGATGAAGAGCAGGCATCCCTGAATGACCGGATAGTCGCGGCCGAAGATCGCATCGACGAGGAGCCGCCCGAGACCCGGGATCGTGAACACGGTTTCGACGACGGCGATACCGCCGAGCATGTTGCCAAGCACCAGGCCGATCAGCGTCAGCGTCGGCGCAAAGGCGTTGGGGAACACATGGCGCCACAGCACCGTTCGCTCGGGCAGGCCCTTGGCGCGCGCATGAGTGATGTAGTCGAGCCTGAGAACTTCGAGCGCCGAGGCGCGGGCCATGCGCAGAAGCACGCCGATCTCGTGTAGGAAGAGCGTGAGGATCGGCATCAGCACATAGAGCAGCCCGCGGCTCGGGTCTTCGGCGACGGAGACGTAGCCGACCACCGGCAACCATCCGAGCTTGAGGCCGAAGATGAGCAGAATGACGAGACCGAGCCAGAAGGTCGGGATCGACAGAAGCAACGCGGCGATCGACACAAGGGTGAAATCAAGTCTGGAGTTCTGGCGGAGGGCGGCGATGAAGCCGGCCGGAACGGCGACCAGCGAGGCAAGGGCGACGGCAACGAGGACGATGCCGGCGCTGACCTTGAAACGCTCGATGATGAGATGGGTCACCGGCTCCTTCGTAGTGATCGACGTCCCGAAATCGCCCTGCAGGACGCTGGTCAGCCAGATCGCAAACTGCGTCAGGATGTTCTTGTCGAGTCCAAGGTCCGAGCGCAAGGCAGCGACACTTTCCGGCGACGCCATGTCGCCGAGCAGCAATGCTGCCGGGTCGCCCGGAACAAGGCGTATCAGGAAGAAGACGACGACGGCGACGAGGAAAACCGTCGGAACGGCCATTCCTATCCGCGAAAGGATGAAGCGCAGCATCTCGAGCGAACTCTCTTACTCGGCGATCGTGACTTCCCACGCCCTCGGCATGGAGAAGATCGAGGCCGCGTAGTTCTGGACGTGTTTCTGGTAGGCCGAAGCCTCGAGCCCGTTATAGAGCATGATGAAGGGCACGGTTTCCAGGAAGCGCGCATGTAGCTTGTCGAAAAGCTCCTGGCGCTTGGCCGGGTCGGAATAACGCACGGCGTCGGCGAGCATGGCCTGCGCGTCCGGATCGTCCCAGACCTTGCGCGGCTCCTTGTCCTTGTTGCCCATGACGGAGTCCATGGTCAGTGCGGGGTCGTAGCGTCCCGAATAGGGAAACACCATCGCCGTATAGTTGCCGCTCTGATATCGGTCGAGTTGTGCCGCCCACTCCAGCACTTCGAGTTCCGCGGATATTCCGACCTGCTGCAGCATTGCCTGTGCCACGATTGCCGCATCGTAGGTGTTGGAGTAGCGCGTATTGGCGATGAGTTTGATCGGCTGGCCGTTGTAACCGGCTTCCTGCAGCAGCGCCTTTGCCGCCGCGGGATCGTAGCTGTAGCCCTGGGTCTGGGCTGGGGAGTGGTATTTTGAGGTCGGCGGTATCAGCGAGTTGTTGGCCTTGCCGAGACCGAGCGTAATTCCCTCGACCATGGTCTTGGTGTCAAGAGCCATGGCGATGGCCTTGCGGATGCGCATGTCCTTGAGCAGCGGATCGCGCGTCTGCAACAGGAGCGCGACGATGCCGGGATTGGTCGCCAGCGAAACGGCGGTATCGGCGTTCTGCTTGAACTCCTCGACATCGGCATAGGGAACGTCCGGTACGATATCGATGTCGCCATTGAGCAACGCAGCCTTGGCGGAGGAGCGGTCGGGAATGACGGCGAAGCGGACGGCCTCGACAAGCGGACGCTTGGCGCCGGTGTAGCCGTCCCGCTTTTCTTCGCTGCGTACCGCGTAGTCGGCAAAGGCTTCGAGGTCGATGAATTCGCCCTTACGCCATTCTTTGTACCGGAAGGGACCGGTGCCGACAGGCACGTTGAACGAGCCGTCGGCGTTAAACGATGATTTGTCGAGTATGCCGGTCATGCCGCAGTCGGTTCTGGCAAGCGTTGCCTGAAAGAGGGCGTTCGGCTTTTCGAGCTTGAAGACGACGGTTTTGTCGTCGGGTGCCGTGACCGATACGACATGGGCGGCGCCGCCCGCGGCAAAGTCGTTGCGGCATCGCCATTTTGTAGCTTCGTCCATGTAGCGGTTCCAGTTCCAGACGACGTCGGCCGAAGTCAGCACGTTGCCATTATGGAACTTGACGCCATCCCTGAGCTTAAACGTGTAGGTCAGGTCGTCGTCCGAGACAGCGACCTCCTTGGCAAGCAGCGGCTTTACCGAGGCGTCCTCGCTATATGCAACGAGACCCTCGACTATGTGCAACACGACGGCGTCGCTGTTGGCGTCTCGGTTGACGCCCGGATCAAGGCTGCGGATGTCGGCATTGAGTGCGATTTTCAGCGTTTCTGCTGCGGCCGGGCCGCAGGCCAAGGTCAGCGCTAGTGCTGCGGCCGACGCGGCCAGTCTCTGTCTACGGTTCACCTCAGTTCTCCTCTTTGTGGTCTGCCCGGTTTTCCGGTTGAGCGAACTGTGCCTTTTGTTTGATCATAATGCAATACGAAAAATCGCAAACCTTCTCGGCCTCCCCAAAAGGGGGGTAAATGCGCTCTCGGCAGGCGTTATCTTTCGCTGCGGATCCGGTCCTCGACTTTCTGCAGCGTCGATTCAAGGTGGCGCCGCAGCGCAAGCTGGGCGAATTCGATCTCGCCGGAGCCAATATACCGGAGGATCTGGATGTGCTCCTTCAGCGACCTCTCCATGCGCTCGGGCCGGAGCCGATCGAATACCGAGGACTCGCGCAGCAGTCTGAGGTCGTTCTGCATGCGCACGGATTGCAGGATGAAGCGGTTGCCGGACCAGGTGGCGAGTGTCTCGTGGAAGGAGGCGTTCAGTTTTAACCAGCTGTCGCGGCTGATGCTGCCGGCGGCATTGATCTGGTCGAACATGCTTTCATGTTCGGCAATGAGGGCCTTGAGCGCATCCGGATCGGCGCGGTAGTTCGGCTCGGCAAGGCCTGCAAGCTCGATCGCGATGCGAAAACGATAGCTTTCGGCCAGGCTTTCTGCGCTGTCGAGCGAATCGACAAACGCCCATCCGTGGCCGCGCTGGCGGTGAATGAGGCCCTGGGAGGATAATTGCGTCAACGCCTTGCGGATCGTCCCGCGCGCAATGCCGTAGCGTTCCGTCAGCTCATTTTCCGACACTTCCTGCGGAATGGTGCCGACAGAGCGGTCGCGCAGGATCTGCTGCTTGAGGCGCTCCGTTTCGCTCTCACTGAATGTCTCGATGTAGGTGCCGTTGCCGAGATCGGTGGCGGCGACAAAGCCTTTGTTGGGGATGAGGCGCACGAGATCCTTGGTCGCAAGGATTTCGAGAGCGGCCCGCATCGGTGTGCGCGATACGCCAAACATTGTTGCCAGGGTCTTCTCGACAATCGGATGACCTGCCCGCCAGCCTTCTTTTTGTGCCTGAAGCAGGATCTGCCGGGCAATGTCGATCTGCAAAGCGCTCGGGGTGCTTACCGTGCTCATCAACTGGCTCCAGGGTCTGGTCGGTCTTTGGGGTGCGCTTCTGACATAGCTGTTCGATTTCCTCTGGACAATTCCTTGTGATAGTGCATTTTAACCACACAAAACGCAACATAGAGTGAAAGAGAAGACAGATGACCGCCGCACCGTTTCCGTTCGTTTCGATCTCAGGAACTCCGCTCGAGCGCGGGCGTCAGTATGGGCAGCAGGCGAAGGACCGTGTGCGTCGCAGCGTCGAACTGTATGCTGGTCGGCTTGCGACGCTCGGGGTCTTGCCCGACGACCTGAAGTCGATCGTTGCCGGCTATGTACCGCTCATCGAGGCATTCGACCCAAACTTCGTGGTGGAGATGAAGGGTATCTCCGAAGGTGCGGACTTGCCGTTCGAGCACGTCGTCCTCATCAATGCCCGTACTGAGATCCTTGCGAGGGCACGAAGGACCCAGGCTGCGAGGGCTGAGCATTCCGGCGACGGCTGCACCGGTGTCGTTGTCCTGCCTGAGCGCAGCGCCACGGGAGAGCTCGTGCACGCGCAGAACTGGGACTGGATGGCAGAATGCGCGGAGACGGCGATCGTCTTGCGCGTCAAGCCGGATGAAGGTCCGTCCTATCAGACGTTCACGGAGGCCGGTGGCCTTGCACGCAGCGGCATGAACGACAAGGGCATCGCCGTCACGGCAAATTATCTCGAGAGCGACCGCGACTTTGCCGGCGACGGCGTGCCGCTAGCACTCATCCGGCGCATGGTCCTGCAACAGGAACATCTGGCGATGGCCATGCGTGCCGTTGCCGGAACGAGGAAGTCGGCGTCGAACAACATCATCGTGAGCCACAAGGATGGCTTTGCCGTCAGCTTCGAATGCGCACCGGACGAAGCGTTCAACATCTATCCGGAAAACGATCTCATCGTGCATGCCAACCATTGGCAGAGCCAAACGGCGCTTCTGAAATTGCGTGAGCAGGCTCATTCAAGCTGGTCGGACAGTTTTTACCGCGACTGGCGCGTTCGCCGCATTCTCGAAAAGTCCGACAAGATCGGCGTCGCCGAGGTCAAAGCCGCGCTTTCTGACAAGTTTGGTTATCCCTACGCCGTCTGCCGTCCGCCGCATCGTTCGTCCCGCGGCCATGTCTCGGCGACAGTCGCGACCATCGTGATGCGGCCGGCGGCAGGTGAAATGGAACTCGCGGTGCTGCCGGCCGACAATCCGAGCTTCAAGAGCTACCCGACCTATCGCGACGAAATTGCCGCTTGAACCTTGGTCGCCGTCGCCTCGCGCGCGCCCTGCCCATTCACAGAAGGTCCACATGCCATGGATACGCTCACCACGCCCGGCCCGAACAACCTTGATGCCTACTGGATGCCATTTACGGCCAACCGGGACTTCAAGGTGAATGCTGAATTCATCTCCCGTGCCGAAGGGCTCTACTACTTCACCAGCGGCGGCCACCGCCTGCTGGACGCTATCGCCGGGCTTTGGTGCGTCAACGTTGGCCATGGCCATCCGCGCATCGTGGAGGCGATCCAGAAACAGGCGGCGCGGCTGGACTTCGCATCCTCGTTCGGCCTCGGGCATCCGCTGGTCTTCGAATATGCCAACCGGCTAACGTCGATTGCGCCAGAAGGCATGAACCGCGTGTTCTTCACCAATTCCGGCTCGGAAGCGGCCGATACCGCGCTCAAGATCGCGCTTGCCTACCATCATGCGAGGGGTGAAGGGCAGCGCCAGCGCATCGTCGGGCGTCAGCGCGGTTATCACGGCGTCGGTTTCGGCGGCCTGTCGGCTGCGGGCATGGGCCCGCACAAGAAGCAGTTCGGCATGCTCTTGCCCGGCACGGTGCATTTGCCGCACACGCATGATCCGGCGAAGAACGCCTTCAGCCGCGGTCAGCCGCCGCACGGGGCAGAGCTGGCCGATGCGCTTGAGCAGATGATCGCGACCTACGATGCATCGACGATTGCTGCCGTCATCGTTGAGCCGGTCGCGGGATCGACCGGTGTTCTCGTTCCGCCGGTCGGCTATCTCGAGCGGCTGCGCGAACTCTGCACGCGCCACGGCATCCTGTTGATCTTCGACGAGGTCGTCACCGGTTTCGGTCGGCTCGGCCATGCTTTCGCGGCCGACCGCTTTTCGGTAAAGCCCGATCTACTGATGGTGGCAAAGGGCATGACCAATGGCGCGGTTCCGATGGGCGGCGTCATTGCTAGCGATCGCATCTACGATGCGATTACCTCAAAGGCGGCACCAGGTACGGTCGAACTCTCCCACGGTTATACCTATTCCGGCCATCCGCTGGCGGCCGCCGCCGGATTGGCGGCGTTGGACGTTTATGTTTCCGAGGGGATTTTCGAGCGGGCAGCGGGGCTCGAACCGCACTGGGAGCAATGTGCGCACAGCCTGAAGGGGCTGCCCGGTGTCGTCGACATCCGCAATCTCGGTCTGCTTACGGGCATCGAGCTTGGCGAAAACGCCGCCGTCGGCAAGGCACTCGCCAAGAAGGTCTATGAATTCTGCTTCGAACGCGGCGTGCTCATTCGTCCGGTCGCAAACACAATCGTCTTGTCGCCGCCTCTGACGATCGGCAAGGACGAGGTCGAAACGATATATGCGACCATCGCCGCAGCCCTTCGGGCAAACTGATATCGCAAAGCTGACACACCAACGGGTTTGAGGAGTGTCCTGCGGCTCGATCGCCCCACGCTACCTTCGATGGCCTTCTGCGCCCGGACTCCCGTCGATGCCGCACGACCAGACGGTGGGCCGGTACGCGTCGTGATCGATGCAAACGGCGACGGGAAATCCGGGTAGGTGCGACCCGTGATCGGCCAAACGCTTGTGTTTGTCATGGTTCGGGAGAACCGCAGGGCCTGCGGTTCGTGTGCGCCCCATGAGGCCAGTTCAGCGATCCTGGTGGCGGTGCCGCCGTCGCCAGGCAAGGACATCTTCGGGTGTCGCCTTGCCTGCGCGCGGGCCATGGATGGTGACGGCGCGCGAAGCGGCCGCGACTGCGAAGTCGAGCGCTTCCTCGAAGCTCTGGTCCTGCGACAGGCACCAGGTAAGCGTTCCACCAAAGGTGTCGCCGGCACCAGTCACGTCGACGACTTTCAAGGTAAAGCCGGGCACGCGCAAGACCGTTTCATGGTTGCGAGCCTCCGCGCCGTCGGCGGCCAGCGTCCGCACCACTCGGTCGATTCGGTGCTCTCGCATCCAGTCGCCGATGAGGTTGATGTCGTCGTGGCCGAAAGCGGTGTGGAAACCGATCTGGTTGAAGATGACGACAGCCGCGCCAGTCAGATAGGGCATGTCCTCGGGCGTGCACCCGCCGACGTCGAGATCGAAGATCGCCCGGCGCCCGTTGGAATGCAGGTCCCTGAGGAGATCGGCTTGCTTCAGAACGCCGTTTTGCGTCTTGGCGTGCAGACGGCGGACGCGATAGAGCGTGGTGTAGAGGTAACCCGGCTGGCGCAACGCTTTCAGACTGGCGCCTGAAAGCCACATCGGCTGCTCGCCCATCTCGACGGTGAGCACGATGTGCTCGCCCTCGACGAGGAAGATGAAGTTGCGCGATTCCGGAATGGCCGGATCGATCAGCATGTGATCGACGCCGACGCCATTTTGCCTGAGATCGGCGATCAGGCGCTCGGACAATGGGCTGTCGTTGAGCAGCGATATGAACTGCGTATCGCCGCCAAGACCGGCGTGCACGACGGCGGCGTTGGCGATGGAGCCGCCGGCTTCGGCCGGAAGCTCCTTGATCATGCCCTTGTCGGCGGGGCCGGGCCAGCGGTCGGCGGTGTAGTATTCGTCGAGGGCGACATCGCCAATGAAGAATGCGGTCATAAGGTTAGTCCCGTGCCCGCTGCCGCCGACACCTTTATCGGACCGCCCGAAACTGCTACCCATGGGCTTTCGCCGAGGCCGCAGACGGCCATCCAGTAATAGGGTGCGGGGCCGGAAACGCCGCGGCAGGCATCGTGCCAGACATTGCGATCCATGACGACAGCCTGCCCGGGCGCGATGACGAAGGCTTCGATCTCGTCGCGATCAGGTGCTTCGCCATCCGACGCCGGCGCAACCGCAAGGACAACCGGTTCAGCGAGACAGAAGATCGCCTCTTCGGTCAGCGGGTGCCGCTCCATCGCGCGGCAGTCCCAGGGCGCTTGTCCGCCACGGGTGATGCCGAGATGACCGCGGCCGTCGATCAACGGCGTTTTCGTAAAGCCGTCGTTCCAGCCGTCGCCGACAGTCCAGACGACCTTGCCGTCCGTGTCACCGGTCAGGTCGTACACCCGGCCGTAGCGGGAAAAATTGTCCGGGGTCACCGGCCGGGCGTGGACGACGTTCATGCCGCACTCCTGATCGCGCGCACGACACGCATCAAGCCTGCGACATGGGCGGCTTCGACCCGGCCGGTGTCCTTGTGATCGTGCTTGAACCAGCTGCCGACGACGGCGCCGTCGGCCTGAGCCAATTGCTCGGTGGCGTTGGCTTCGGTGAGGCCGGCGCCGATCAGGAGCGGCGTCTCGCCACCGGTCGCCGCGCGGAATCGCGCCACCTTCTCCAAGTCGGTCGGCTGGCCGGTCGCGTCCGAGGTGACGACCAGCCCGTCGCAGCGCGACGCACCGATGCGCACGTCTTCCTCCTCCAGCCGGCCTGATAGGACCGGCTGGTACTTGAACCGGACACCACCGAGGAGCAGGGCCGTCACACCGTCGCGGCGGGTCTGAAGTTCGGTCGCAAAGGGGACGTCTGCTTCGGGCGGCAGGTGGCCAGCGACGGAATCCACCTGGATGAACGAGACCGGATAGGTCCGCGCGAGCGCGAAGGCGCGGGAGTCGTCACGCAAGACGTTGACACCGATGCGCGTTCCGAGGTCGAGGTGGAAGATCCGCTCTAGCACCCGTTCGACATCCTCGGCATCGCCGAAATAGTTCTCGACCACCAGCCCATCGACGCCTTCGCCGGCCATGATGCGGGCTTCCTCTTCGGCCTGGGAAAGCTTGGCCTGAGCGCCGTCACCGGCAAGGTGCAGCATGCCGAGGATCGGTTTTTGGATGGTAAAGGTGTCGCCGAAGCGGCTCATGTCATGTCTCCTGCACGCCGTGCGGCGCGGTCTCGCGGCCCCAGCGCGTTGCAAATTTCATCTGGACTGCCGGCGAGTAGACGATCGACGTGCGCTCGACCAACCGGTCGTCCGCGTCGAGCACATCCCCGCTGGCGCAAAGGTAGCCCGGCACGTCCTGCGCCGGGGCAAAGACCTCCCGCAGGCGATCGGAAGCCGGCACGACGGTCAACAGCAGTTCCGAACGCAGGGGGTGACGGTCATAGTCGCGGCGCAACACCTCGTAGAGGGATTGCGACGCGAAGTCGTATCGATCAAGCCCGGGATAAAGGGCGAGATCGAGCTCGGACGTGTCGACGTTCAGCCATGTCACGCTGTCGCCGTTGGCAAGCCCGCGGGCGCGCACCAGCACGAGCTGGCCGTTGTCTGCCCGGTGCTCCAGCACCTGCGTCACCGGGCGCTGGCCCTGTTTTCGGGCAAGCTCCGTGAAGCTGCCGAAGTTCCAGATGTTGTGGCTGATCGGCCGGTGCGAGACGATTGTGCCGCGGCCGCGAACCTGCTGGACGAGGCCCTCCGAAACCAGAAGCGCCATCGCATTGCGCACGGTCGTGCGGGCAATGCCGAACTGCTCGCGCAACTGGTTCTCCGAGGGAATGGCTTCACCTTCGGAAAAGTCGCCGCTCAGGATCGCGGCGCGCAGCGCCCGATAGAGCTGCCGGTAAAGCTGCTCGCTCGAATAGAGATCGAGGCGCAGCCGCGACAGTCGATCGTCAGGGCGTTCGCCCGTTGCGGTTGAGGCGTCTGGCATGGGGGGATGGGTCAAGGCAGGCTCCGGCGCGGTTCTGTTACTTCGTGGCTCCGTTTATCTTGAACTCCTCGACACCCGCCTGTTTCAAGCCGTAGCGGTCGAGGATCTGTGCATAAGTGCCGTCGGCTTTCATGGCGTCGAGCGCGCCCTTGATTGCATCGCGCAGTTGCGTGTTGGCCTTTGCAAGGGCAATGCCGTAGTGGTTGATCTCGCCAACCTCACCGATCTGGTAGAATTTGTCCGGCTCCTGCTTCATCAGGTCGAGCAGTCCTTCAAGGCCGATGACGGAAGCCTGGGCACGCCCCTGGCGGATCTGCATGATGTGCTCGGCCTGGGTCGGGATCTGAATGACGGTGATCAGCTTGTCGGCCGGGCAGATGGATTTGCCAAGGTTTTCCGCCCAGGTGACCCAGCTGGTTCCGGTCGCGACCGCAACCGTCTTGCCGCAGAGGTCGGCCTCGGCCTTGATCTCACCCTGGTGGTCGGCGGTCGAATAGAAGACGTTGCCGGTCTTGAAGTAGTCGATGAAGTCCAGTTGCGTCTGGCGTTCCACCTTGTCGGAGAAGGCGGTCATAATCAGGTCGGAGCGGCCGGTGACCACCTGCGGGATCAATTGCGGGAACTCGACGTTTTGGAATTCCGCCGTCAGGCCGAGGCGCTCGGCGATCGCCTTGGCAAGATCGATGTCGAAGCCTTTCAGTTCGGTCGAGCCGGCGTCGCTGTATTCCATCGGCGGATAGGCAAGGCTGATCGTGACGTTCAGCTTGCCGGTGTCGCGCACGGCATCCGGCAGGGCGGCGGCCAGCTTCTCGTCGGCGGCATGGGCAGCAGCCCCTGCGGCAAGGCTGATGAAGGTGGCGGAGGCAAGCGCCAGAGCCATCGGCAGCAATCGTTTCATTTCCTGTTCTCCCTTTTTTGAACTCTTGTCGTCAGGCAAGCACGCGGCTCAGAAAACTGCGCACACGCGCATCACCGGGGTTGCTAAGAACCTGTTGAGGTGCGCCGTTCTCGCGGATTTCGCCGTCGATCATCACCACGACGCGGTCGGCGACTTCTCTTGCGAAGCCGATTTCGTGGGTGACGACGATCATCGTCGTGCCGCCGCGCGCCAGATTGCGCATCACCTCCAGCACCTCGCCGACGAGCTCCGGATCGAGCGCGCTGGTCGGCTCGTCGAAGAGCATGACGCGCGGTTCCATGGCGAGCGCCCGCGCGATTGCCACGCGCTGTTTCTGGCCACCGGAAAGCTGCGACGGGTAGCTCGATGCCTTGGCCGCCATGCCGACCTGCTCGAGCAGGGCCATGGCGCGGGCTTCGGCCTCGGCGCGGCTGAGACCGCGCACCACCATCGGTCCCTCGGTGACGTTGCCGAGCACGGTGCGGTGCGCAAACAGATTGAAGTGCTGGAACACCATGCCGAGCTGGCTCTGCTGGGCGCGCAGTCGCTTGACCGGCAATTCCTGCAGCGCGCCGCGGTTGAGCTCGTAGCCCATGATCGCGCCGTCCACCCACACGTAGCCACCATTCGGCGTTTCCAGGTGGTTGATGCAGCGCAGGAACGTGCTCTTGCCGCTGCCCGAGGGTCCGAGGATGCAGAGGACCTCGCCATAGGCGACGTCCAGGTCGAGACCCTTCAGCACCTCGTGATTGCCAAAACTCTTGCGGATACCGACCGCTTTAACTGCAAGTGTCATGCTTCACCCGTGACGGCCGGACGACGCGCCCAGGCTTTGAACCAGCGGCGTTCGGTGGTTGTCGTTGCGGTATCGCGGCCGAAGTGGCGTTCGAGATAATACTGGCCGATGGACAGAACCGTGGTTCCGGCCAGATACCAGACGGCGCAGACAAACAGCAGTTCGATGACGGCGCCGTTGATGAAGTAGATGCGCTGGGCCGCGTTCAGCATCTCGCCCATGGCGATGGTGGCGGCGAGCGAGGAGAACTTCAGCATGCCGATCGCGCTGTTGCCGAGCACGGGCAGGATCAGCCGAAGGGTCTGCGGCAGGATGATGCGCCGCATCGTCTGCCCGGGCGTCATTCCGAGCGTGTGGGCCGCCTCCTTCTGACCCTTGTCGACCGAACCGATACCGCCGCGCACGACTTCCGTGAGGTACGACCCTTCGTTGACGCCGAGACCGAGAACCGCGGCGACGAAGGGTGTCACCACATCGACCATGCGCGCGTCAATAAGACCGGGGATGTAGAGCTTCGGAAAGATCAGCGCGATGTTGAACCAGATGAGAAGCTGTAGCAGCACCGGTGTACCGCGGAAGATCCAGACATAGAGCCAGGCGGCAAAACGCAGGATCGGGTTTTCCGAGAGCCGCATGATGCCGAAGGCAAAGCCGAGCAGCACGCCGAGCACCAGCGCGCAGGCCGAAATGAGCAGCGTCCAGCCGAAACCGGTGATGATGACACCGGCCGTCAGAAACTCGCCGACCACCGTCCACTGGATCTGCCCGACGGCGAAGGCGCGTCCGATCACCGCCAGAAGCAGGATGACGAGACCGCCGCTGATCCAGCGTCCGGGGTGTTTCAGCCGGCGGATGACGACATCGGGAGCGGGAAGATCCGACAACGACAGTGCGGGACTTGGTTTTGACTGAGACTGGTGCATGGCATCCAATTGTAGGGTTAGGCCTACAACTTGATACTGGCGCGGCCTGAGGGAGTCAAGCGGCACCCTCGGGTATATTTGAGGGTTTGCATGTTTAGCTGCTTGTGGAATTGCGCAGGCGGTTCGGTTTTCCCGACGGCACTTCAAGAAACGTCGGCTACTGGTAGCGGCGCTTTTGCGGCGACTGTTCAAAAGTCAGATTGAGCAACGGCGTTGTCAGCTGCCGGCAATCGAAATTGCTCCAGTGGTCGGTCTTGCGGAACAACGGTCGGGGTTTGGTTTCCGATCAACCGGGCTTGAAGCCGATCACCATCGAGTCCGGCCCCAGCAACGGCTCGACGCGCGTGGACACAAAACCGGCGTCGCGCATCCAGGCTTGGCAGTCGGCGCCGGTATAATCGAAACCGCCGCGGGTCTCGATCAGCATGTTCAGGCTCATCAACAGGCCGAAGGCGTTCAAGCGGCGCTCGTCGTCAATGACGGCGTCGTAGACGATCACGGCTCCGCCTTTCGGCAGCGCAGCGAACGCTTTTTCCAAGAGCTTCCTTTTTTCGGCAAGATCCCAGTCGTGCAGGATGTGCCCCATCACGATCACGTCCGCATTGGGCATTGGGCCGTCGAAGAAGTTGCCGCTTTGGAAGGTGATGCGGTCGGTAAGGCCCTGCCGGGCGACGAAGTCGTCGAATATCGGCCGCACGGCGGGCAGATCGAAGCCGATGGCCTTGAGATGCGGATGCGCTCGCGCGATCACCACCGGCACCATCCCCTGCGCCGCGCCCACATCGGCGAAGGTCGTGTATTTCGACCAGTCGAACCTGGCGGCGATCGCCTGCGCCGCGCCGGCGCTGATCCCGCTCATCGCCTCGAGGAACCCGCGCAGCCGTGCCGGTTCCGCATAGATCGCGGCGAAGAAATCTTCGCTGTGCTTGGCTTCGTTCTGTGGTTCTCCGGTGTGCAGGGCTTCGGTCAGCGAACCCCAGAAACCGTAGAGCCGGGCATTGGCCATTTCGAGGATGCCGCCGATATAGGATGGCTTCGCCTTATCGAGGAAGAGGTCCGTGTCAGGGGCATTACGATAGCGGCCGTCCTCGCGTTCGAGCAGCTTCAGCGCGACCAGGGTGTCGAGAAAGTCGCGGGCCGAGCGGGGATGCAGTTTCAGCCTGGCCTGCAGATCCGGCAGTTCGGCCGGGCCAGTCGCAAGCTCGGTGAAGACGCCGAGTTCAACCGCACTGAGCAGGGCCTTGGACGCCCAGAACCCCATGCCGACCTGCATGATGTTGTTCGGTGTCGTTGTGCCCATCGCTCGTCTCCTCGTGGATCGTGTCGTCGAACGGCATCTGGGATTGGTGCGGAACCCGAAACTGTTCGGCAGCGCTGGCCGTGGACGTCCCGTCTCATCGACGCAATAAAATATTGCGTTCTGCGATGGGGTGCAATTAATCAAGAATCACTAGCAAGGACCGCAATCAAAGATCCCGTTGCGTGACTTCAGGTGGAATTGTTCGCGTCGTGTGATGAGCCTGGGTCTTGCTGGTACGAAGTCAACTTCAGCAGCTACCTTGATCGTCGCACGAGCTATGAGGTTGCGAGACTCGCGCTTTATTTGCCGAAACCTCGGATCGATGTTTCGGTTACGGTCACGGCAGCGAGGACCGCCTCGATATCGCGCCCGCGAATGACGGACGCGGGCGACCTCGAGCGGTTGAACTCCGGGGTGGCGTATTCGCATTAGCTGCTGTCAGGTGGGGCAAAGAAACAGTTCACGTCGTCTTCCGTCGGATGAAGGCAAATATGATACTGCCCATCGCCCGAGGGGATCTCATCGCCATAGGGGATAAAGAACACGTGCGGTCGTCTTGCCATGTGGTGGTCGCCAGCATGCAAGAAAACGGAAAAACCACGAGCCCCTCGCAAAATGTCGGGCGCGGGGATGGCAGCACAATCGCCACCTGCCTCATGGGCCTTGCAGCACGCCAGAGGATAGGTCCAGCCGGTCTTTGCCTGGTGAGCGTCCGTTCGGACGACTCCGACTGAGATTGTCGCAAGAATAATCAGATAAATGGATGATGGCGCGGCTCTCATTGTGCACCTCCTTGGAGGCAGCCCTTCGAAAACGCCGAGAGGTTGCTTGCTGATTGGCAAGTACGAATTGTCTGTTGTCAGCATACTCCCGGGTGCTTGGCGTGAAACCTGAAATATGCTCCTCGGACCAACGGCCAAGGAAACACCAAGGGACAAGGTGGGTACTGTCGCGAGGGCGGTTTCCTTGGAAATGCACAACGGGCCATGCGCTCCATCGTAAAAGTGCACAGCCGACCTGTCGCGCGGGGCTTCGCTTAGTCGTTATTGACGCTGGCCTTTCCACGTCGATTGTTGTGCCGCAGCACCCGCTCGCTGATAGACGAAGCAGCGTTTCTGTAGAGGGCAATCGCGGGTGGTTCGGTGGATGATACGAGCCGTCGTGCATCAATCGGCCGTATGACCGTAGCGGCTGCGAAAGACTGCTGACGCCTGACGATGCATCCTGCGTCGGCCAGCCGGTTTAGGATATTGAGGCTTCAAGCCTCATGGGTAAAATTCACCCAACCTTGCTCGGCTCACTTGCGACCCCTTTGATGATGAGCGCCGCCAGAACGGCCGTGGCGACCCGCTCAGATATCGCGCCGGTTTGCGTTTCGGAAGCAAGCGCCTCCGCTGCACCTAACAGACCGACGCACACAAGATGGATATGGCCAACTTCCAGCTCTGAGAATGGCCGAAGGGCATTACACATCAAATCTATGTATGCGCGAATCATGAGCCGTTGCTGCGCGGCCATCTCTTCTGTCCCTTTGAGCGCCGCGGATATTGCGAGACCTTCTGGGCCAAAATCGGCAAGGCAATTGAAGTATGCTTTGCTGATAATGTCAGCTACGGCGGTGAGCTCCTTTGGCGCTTCGCAAAGCGCGGAGCGGAGACGGTGGACATAGTTTTCCTCCAGCCGCTTGAACAGTGCCAGCAAAAGTCCGGACCGGGTAGAAAAGTGTCCGTAAGCGATCGGACGACTGACCCCTGCTTTTGCAGCCAAGGTCCCGAGCGTCAGTTCATCCGCGCCCTGATCCCGGACAATTTGCATCGCGACATCAAGCATTTGTTCGCGACGCATATCTTTCTTGAGCTTCACGGTTGCCCCTTGCACCTAAAGTTACAATATGTAAGTTACATAGTGTAACTAACCGGTCAAGGGTGAAGTGATGAGTGAAGTAGCTGTCATCGGGCTGGGGCGCATGGGCAGCGCGCTCGCCAAAGCGCTTATAACTTCGGGAAGGAGCGTTACAGTCTGGAACCGAACTCCAGGCAAGGCAGAGGCCTTGGAGCACCTCGGCGCGTCGAGGGCGGAAACGCCGTCCGCTGCTATTGCCGCCAGCAGCACACTTATCGTCTGCCTGTCAGACTACGCGGCAACCTCGATGGTCCTCGATGACGCATGCGCGACAGACTTGCTCCAAGGAAAGACCGTCGTGCAACTCACGTCGGGCACGCCGAAGCAAGCGCGTCAGCTTGAAGAATGGGTGGCGAACCGTGGAGGAAGCTATCTTGACGGCGCGATTTCTGCCTGGCCAAGTCAGATCGGTGGACCTGAGGCCTCGATCGTTATCGCCGGACGAGAAAGTGTCTTCACCTCGCTCGAAGCGAGCTTAAGGCTGCTCGCTCCAAATCTTACTCACGTCGGAAACGATATAAGCCGCGCAAAGGTTCTCTTTAATGCGGCTCTTGCCTATTTTGCCGGGCACTGGATTGGCTTCAGCCACGGGGCGGCGATGTGTGCTGCGGAAGGAATGGATGTCGCGGAATTTGGCGAAACAATAGCTAGCCTGTCACCGATGTTTGCGGACGACCTGCGCCACATGGGTCGAGCCATCGAAGGAAACCGATTTGCTGATCCCCAAAGCACCATCAGGTCGGTCGGCGTGGATATCACGCGGCTCGTCGAGATAGCGGATGATTTGAACATCAACACCGCGTTTCCCGCCTTTGCCTCTGATCTCTTTCGCAACGCTACAGACGCGGGGTACGGCGCCGAGGAGCATTGTGCGATTGTTAAAGTGATCCGCGCTTGGTGAAAACCCTTCTCTAAACTGCAGGCGTGCTGCCGCAATACGCTGTGCAGCTAGACGGAGCTGTCCAAATTAACATTTCGAGCGGTCTTGCTTTGTCGATCAGCAAAAAAACCGTGAGGTCGACCCGTTGCAAGCAGGCGATGGAGCCTGGGCGCGACGATGGTGCGATTAAAGCGACCGGAGCGGCTAGTTGGATAGCGTTCCTGGACGCTGGCGGGCGCTACGCTGAACCTCTTTGCGAGCGGCTCTTTTGACGGGTCAAGCCGGGGGAGAACGGGGGCTGGCCGCGTGCCGCGGCCGGCGCCTGGTGCGCTCAAGCAGGGGTCGGCAAAGCCGATCGTGCCACAGTTTCGCGCGCGTCTGCTTCTCGAAATGATATCAGTCGGTGGGAGGCCTCGTCCCAAAGGACGAGCTTCACCAAGCCCAGGCTTTGCCTGATGGTGATGCGGCCCATATCTCCCAGTTCAGGATGATCACGTATGACCTCAGGAAGCCTGTAGAAGGGAACGCGGCTCGACAGGTGATGGAGATGGTGCATGCCGATATTGCCGGTGATCCAGCGCAAGGGCTGCGGCAGATCGTAGTGCGAGGCGCCATGCATGGCCGCGTATTGGAACGTCCACTCGGGTGGCCTTGACCAGTGCGTGTCTTCGAACTGGTGCTGGACATAAAACAACCAGACACCTGCAGCCCCAGCAAGAAGGACGATCGGCAGATGGATCAGGAGGAACGGTGCGACACCCACTGCCCAGATAAGGATGCCCGAGAGTGCGGCAATCGCCACATTCGTTGCCATGGTGGAAACCCACGGAAGAGCGCCAGAGCGCATCATTCCGAACGGCAACCTTTGCTTGAACAGAAAGAGCCAGGCGGGACCGATGCCGAACATCACGAGCGGATGCCGGTAGAGGCGGTAACGAACCCGTCCTCCTGGCGTGAGGGCGTCGTATTCGGCAACGGTAAGCGTGGTGATGTCACCGACACCTCGCTCGTCGAGGTTGCCTGCCGAAGCATGGTGTACGGCATGGGCGCGGCGCCAGTAGTCATAAGGCGTTAGTGTCAAAACGCTGATCATTCGGCCCGTCCAGTCATCCAGGCTGCGCCGCCCGAAAAACGAACCATGTCCGCAGTCATGTTGCAGCATGAACAAGCGCAGGAGAAATCCCGCCGCAACAGGGACGATAAGGACCACGCCGAGCCAGTACCCGAAGTGCAAACAGGCCCAAGCTCCTGCCCACAGCAGAACAAATGGCACAAGGGTCGCCGTCAGCTCGAAGGTGCTGCGGCCGATATGCGGCTGTCGATAGGTGGACAGGATCTTTAGCCAGGCTTTTTCACGGTCGACGGTTGCTGCCGCGCCGTGGCCGGAAAGCGGGCTGACTTTGGTATTCTTCAAGGCGTCTTCCTAGTTGATTGTGTGACATAGTCGCCTTGAGACATTGCTATGGACGCAACAGGCAAACTGGGATTTTGGGCCGAGATCTCGCTCGCCTTCGAAATCATGTTTCGGCCTTCGACGTGATCGCTCATAGCAGCGCGTTCGCCGGCGGAATAGCGGCAGACCGGCCGACGCCGCCGTTGCATGTTGGATGACGCCAGGGCTTTATCTGGAGCATTTGACTGTGCCGGCAATCATGACGAGCCCTTCCGTAGGATACTGGGAGCCTCCGCGCGAAACTTGAGGCCTGATAGCGATTTTGAAAGGAAGGTTCGTTCAGAGCGCGAAGCCAATTGCGCTATAACCAAAGCTAGCGAGCAAATTCGATGGGGCGTTTTATCGATATCTTCACCTAGGCGTCAATCGGTTGTTCGCGTTGTCTGCAGCGCGATGCGAGGTCTCCGCACTCGACGACGATTTCGGGTCTGCCTTTCGCAAAATCCGCGGAACGGCGGACCCTGACCTGAAACTCGGCTTTTAAGTTGTCGGATTTTGGTTTCGACGCCGCTATTCGTTGGGGAAGGGGCTTAAGCAGGGGCTAGCATCAAGAGAACCAGAACCGCCGCTATTATCACGCTGAACCCCAATATGATCTTGATGATTAAACTTGCATCTTCCAAAGAATGCTCCTATTAGTAGAGAAAACGAAGAATACAACCTTCAAAGATATAATCATCTGCACCTGGGGTTGTCTATATCTGAATTAGAAACATCCTTGGATTGCGGACGATCTAGGAAACGTGCGGGATTTTGGTTGGGAGCGATGACGTGGCGGAAGGGCTTCGCGTGCGACCGAAGCGGTCGTTTCAGGCCTTAAATACCGGTCACAGTGTCCATCGGGATTGGTTGAGTGAGGTCGGCGTCTGTTTCTGATCCCAAGGGACTAACTTGACGACCGCCGAAGGACGGCGCACGTCGGTTGGGGCTAACTGCGCGTCGTTCGCTTTGTCAGTCACCTTCCACCTCTCGGGCCAAGCTTTCCCTCAGCTTTGCGGCCGCTTCTGCTACTGCGGCCAAGTGGTGTTCAGAACTCATTTGCTCACGCGCGTGGCGCAAGGCGGGTCGCACCGCCTCGATCGATTTTCCAAAACGTGCCATCCATGGGTAGCGCGGCACCATCCAAAGATGGAAGTGGTGTGTCGTGTCTTCATTGTAGATGTAATACACGTGCTCGATACCCAGTTGGCGCTCCTGCTCACGTCTAATGCGTTGGACCAGTGGCAGAAATTCCGATGTTTCGGCTTGGCTCATTTCCGTCAAAAAGCAAAAATGCCTCTTTGCGGTGACGACGATTTGCCCGGGGATTGGATAGGCGACGTCCTGGTGAGCATGGAAAAAGCGTGTTTCTTGGACCGCGCCTCCAGGGACTGTTCGTCTTCCCGACGTAATCTCGCAACTCAAGCAACTCTCGCCCATCCCGATAACTCACATCCGATCGCTAATGTCTTTGCTCGTAACCGCACAGCTCGCTTGCTTGAAAAGGGATAAACTCTGACGGCAAGGGATGATGAGGCGGTCTGAACCATCGCCGGCAATCGACCGTGCTTTTGTCTGTCGTACGAAACCGCGCCCGCATGCGTCGGCGGCCTTGAGAGGTTCTCGAGGCCCTACTCCCGCTTCCCAAAGCTCTTTCCTCTCGATCTCGCAGCAGACCGAGGCACAGCCGGCGATCCGGCAGATGCTTGTCCTCGCCGTTCACGACTTGCTGGCTGACCTTCAGGACGACTTCCGACGGCTTGCCGCAACGCTGGCGAGGGCCGGGGTCGTAAGGGCTAAGGTTCGCGTTCATCTGTCGATCACCTTTTCAGGAGGCTTTCCACCACCTCGGGACCGAGAACCTTTTCGAGGGCTTTCACTCCGTTCTTGGGCAGTCTCGATAGGCCGCTGACAATGCCCTCTTTCCACGCATCTCCACGTTCCCATGCTTCCTCCCACGCATCGGCCAGTTCGTCCCCGTGGCGCGTCTCCACAAGCGCTTCGAAGAGCAAGGCGGCCTGCGACAGGTCTTTGACCGCCTTCACGCGTCCTAGCGTGTCCGTCAGCCTACGCGAAGACACGATCAGCTTGTGGACGGCATACCTCTCGGGAGCGGGGACAAGGACGTTCACGCCCTCGCGGAAGAGAAGCACCGTCCGGACGGGCTCGTAGATGAGATAGTCCAAGAACCGGAGGTTTTCCGCCGACGCGCCGCCGAGGGCGGGCATGGGCGACGGCTTGCCAGTATATTCGTCCGATCCTCGGTTTCCAGTCGGGAACTCCACCCGATAACCCTTGGCGTTCTGGAAGGCCACCACCTTGGCTTTGTCAGCCTGGTGCGGAACCGCTCGGAAGTCGGGATCGACCGACTTGAGGATTTCGAGGATAGGCGGCAGGCTGTCTTGGACCCCAGCCGAGATTGCGAAGTCCTGCGCGAAGTCCGCGTCGCCTGTCTGCATAACCGCCGAGGGAAGGCGGACGCCTAGCATCCCCGCATAGGTGCTGAATGCGACTGACCCGATAAGCACGGCCCGCAACCGAAACAATCCGGCGTCGGCTAGGGCTTTCGTGACGTCGCCCGCAAACTGATCGGGGCCGGGGAGGCCAGCGCGGCGCAGCGTGCTCACCATGCGCCTCCGCTCCCGGATTTTGTCCTTGATTTCCTTGTGGGCCTTCACCCGCTCCGTGATCGCTTCGTCGCTCGCGGGACCGACGTAGCTTCGCTTGTCTTTGCCCTCGGGGGTAGGGAGATCAAAATACCAGTAATTGCGATCTTTGACGGTCACGCTCACGAACCATCCCTCCAAGGGGAAGTCCGCCACGAATTGAGCATCGAGCGTCCGTTGCGCCAGCTCCGCGAACATCGTCCGATAGCTGATGTCGATCTCTTTCATCATTGGTGTTTCCTTATCGAGTGCGCCGGCCCTCTCGGCGACAAGTTCGGCCATCACTTGGTCGAAGCTCCGTTTCCTTCTGCTGATCAAGTCATCTTGGCTCATCTCACCGCTGTTATAAGTCGCTGCCAAGACCTTATAACGATGCGCGGCCTTGTCAATGTTATAAGTCTTTGCCAAAACCTTATAACGGGTTGGCTGCTACGAAAAAAAAACCCCGGAAGACCGGGGTTAGAGTGATGCACGTTGTGTTCTGTTTCGAGCACTGACGATGCTGACTGTGGTGCCGACTTTCGCTTTGCACTGCGCAAAGCTGGATGCAGCGCTCATCAGGATGGCGGCCGTGGTGATCGCTAACGTTTTCATCTGATTGCTCAATTCAGGTAGTAGATTTTCGTTCGTTCCGGTTCGGTGGCCTTGAGGCCGTCTAGCTCGCAGCTGAAGACGGCTGCATATTGCGGGACTGAGAAGCCGTCCTCTGCCCCTTTGACAACGAACGAGATAGTCGTGATCGGTATTCCTTAGAGTTCCTTTCAGACGATGATGGCGGCTTCGGGATAATGATCAACAAGCCGAATTTACTGCCCTCCGCACGATAGCTATCGCGTTCGCAATGGTCGCTTGGATGAACATCTACGACCGCCATGGATCATGGAGAACAACTCGCGCCTGTCGGCGTCCGACACTGGGCCACATTTATCAACGACCCGAGGTGCTTGCTTGAGACGGATTCTCGATATCCTCTCGATTGAAGGCCGGCTTCGACCGATTTTCTCTTGCGTTTCGTTCGGCATGGGCGCTCTGAAGCATTGCATGCGAGCGCTGGGCAGCCTTCTCGCATCGAGCATGCAGCTCCTGTAGCTCCTTGTCCGTCAGTTTCTCGATACCGACGAATTCGTTTTCGGCATCCGTAAACAATATGATTTCGTCGAGTTTGGCCTGCAGCGCCGCCCCATCTCGATTTTGGGTATTTTGAATGAGAAACACCATGAGGAACGTGACGATCGTTGTTCCCGTGTTTATCACTAGTTGCCACGTCTCGGAGAAGCCAAAGAAGGGGCCCGACAGTGCCCAAGCAAGAACCGTGATCACACAGACGATGAAGGCAAGCGGGCTGCCTGTTGCGTGTGCGGTTGCGGTGGCGAACCTTGCAAAGAAACGATCCATGGTCAGGCCTGCGTGCGATGTCGTTGGCCTACAGCGGGTTTACGACAAAACGGGGCACAGCCATGCTTGTTCCCGATGCTGCGAAGATTTGAGATGTTCTTAATTGCTTCCAGTGTTCTGGTCTTTGCGGGTGCGAACAACTGAACTCTTCACGCCGAGTTCGTAGTGTTCTCCAAGGCATGAATTTATCCTACCGACCAGGTGAGCGAATTGCGCTACCCCATCGTCTCATGAACGATCCCGGCGGTTTGCGCTCTGAAAGGGTCGTGCGTGAGCCCTCATCATCAGTGCTTCTTTTCAAGTTTGTAGGTGTCGAGGCGTCTGATCGCCCGCCGCGATTAAATGTGCCGATCGTACGGATGGTATGGTTTGGCGACGAGAAGTGGAACGATTCCTCCGTAAAATGCTTTCTCTCCTGCATTCACCTGCCAAGGAGAGAACCATTGAAATCGCTGGCTGAAATTTTCGAGCATACACTGCAGGATATCTATTTCGCTGAGAACGCCATCACCAAGGCACTTCCAAAGGTTGCTAAGGCAGCCAACAGCGCTGAACTGAAAAAAGCGGCCGAAGAACACCTCTCGGAAACCAAAGACCAAATCAAGAAATTGGAGCAGGTTTTCAAGTCGATCGGCAAGACGGCGTCTGGTGAAAAATGCGATGCCATCGAAGGGCTGATCAAGGAGGCCGACGGTTTGATGAAAGAGGCCGAAGGAACAGCTCTCGATGCCGGACTACTGGCCGCTTGCCAAGCTGTCGAGCACTACGAGATCGCGCGCTATGGCTCTCTTCGTGAGTGGGCCAAGGATCTTGGTCATGATGAGGCGCACAAACTTCTGAGCGAGATTCTCGACCAGGAGAAGGCTACGAACAACAAGCTCACCAACCTCGCCGTGACGTCGATCAACAAAACATCGAAGCGATCCAAGGCGGCCTAATCGCCAAGGGGCGGCCGCGCCCTTTAAAATGGCGCGGCTGGCCGCGGCGCAACCTCTGCAGTTGTCGCTCCGGCAAGGTGAGCCGGTTTCGTGGATTGTCATTCCAGAGCCGTCGTTTTCTTTGGCTCAAAGGAGAAAAGCGTATGACTTACATCGAGGACGACAACGGCGAGGTCTGGGACCTTGCCGAAAAGATCGGGTTCTGCATGCTCACCACTCAATCCGGCGCGGACCTTAAGGCCAGGCCAATGTCGGCCTACATCGAGCGGGTTGAGAACGCCCTGTATTTCTTGACCGACGTCAAGAGCCACAAAGATGACGAGGTCGCGCGCCATCCAAATGTCTGCCTGGCTTTCGCCGACACGAAGAAGCAAAAGTATGTGTCGATTTCGGGCGTAGCCGAGGTACAGAATGACCGCGAGAAGATTCGGGATCTCTGGTCGACTCCTGCCAAGGCATGGTGGGACAGCCCCGACGATCCCTCCATTCGCATTCTCAAAGTTACGCCAAGCTCGGCAGAATACTGGGACAGTCCCGGCACTGTGATCAGCTACATCAAGATGGTAGCGGCAGCCGTCACCAGCGCCAAACCGGACATGGGCGAAAACGCCAAAGTGCGGATGTAGGTATTGGCGGGCCGACGTGGCCTGTCATCTTTGTCGCCTGACATTACCTCATGAAATCGGTGACGCGGCGGCTTGGCGCGATCGCTCATCTTTTCAACGGGGCAGGAAAACGTCTTTCCGCTGATCGCCTCATAATTCCAGACGCGCTGCTGGCGTTATCCGCCGCCACGGCAATTGAACCTCAGGTCGAGACCTGGCGAAAACAGCCGTTGCGCAGGCCATTCTCGTCGGCGCTTCAATTGATCGGCTGCGACATTTAAGGGGAAGTACGTGTGACGGATTGGCTTTTATCTGTTGGTGTGAAACTCGACATTTTTCCGCATCTGGCAGCTTTGATGGTGGCCTACATCCTTGCTCTGCCGATCGGCTGGGATCGCGAACAAAACGAACGAAGCGCTGGTCTTCGCACATTTCCGTTGGTCGCCATCGCCGCATGTGGGTTTATACAGGCTGCAGAGACGGTCACACTTGGCAACGCCGAGGCCACCGCGCGCGTGGTTGAAGGTCTGATCAACGGTGTCGGTTTCATCGGTGGCGGCGCAATCCTTGTCGGCAAGCTCGGCACTCGCGGGACCGCCACGGCCGCGAGCATCTGGGCGACTGGCGCAATCGGCGTCGCCGTGGGGCTCGGATCCTACGATACCGCCATCGTTCTATCGATCGTCACGTTCGCAACGTTGAAAGTTATGACAAATTTCAAGTCACCGAGAAACGAAGCCCTGGCACCGCGGGAAAAGGATTGAGTTAGCGCCATTGTCATATGGCACGGGAGATCCAGCCCTAATCATCGCATGTCCGGATTCCCAGCTTACCACCGGCGCGAGGCTGAATTTCCTGCGGCTACGAGCAAGCGTTTAGGACGGTCGATCCAACCGCCCCGCGTCCCAACCTCTCGTGCAAGCAATGCTGGACGACCTCAGCGCAGCCGGAGCAAGCCAAGCTATTGGCACCGGCCAAGATAGTCTGACTAACGTTACCTGCTGCGGACGCGCTCTCATGGTTCGAGAGCGTTGTGCCTAGCGGCGCACGTTCGATCAGGCGACCGCAAATCTCGCGCGCACCGGTCTTCCTCCTGGTAATGCTCGACGTTCGGTGTTTGCCGCTCGATCCGCCGCGAAACCTCGGCTTTCTTCACTCTGGCAATCCGGCCATGCGATAGCCTTCGATAAAGCGCTGGACTGTTTGTGGATCGCGAGCAGGTTGGGCCGCGGCCCAGTGGGAGATGGTGAATTTCGGAGCCATTGCCATGAAAAGTGCTGCTTCCCGCATTGCCTCGTCTGTGCGACCGAGTTGGGCAAGGCTGGCCGCCAGTATGCGGCGTGAGGGGCTGCGGTAAATCGCCTCCATGCGCAAGATCTTGACGGCTTCTTCATATTGGCAAGCAGCGTAATGGGCGAATCCAAGTTGCCAATAGTACCAGCCTGGCGGGTGCGGGTTGAGCCGAAGCGCCCTTTGGGCCAGTTCGACCGCTTCCGATCCGCGCCCAGCGAAGGCCACAAGTTCTGAACGGATGGCTAGGGCATCTGCATTGTTTGGTTCCAGCGTAAAGGTGGTTGCGAAGGCTTGATCAGATTCGGACCAGCGTTTTTCGTAAGCCCATAGATATCCGACGAACCAGTGACTGGCAGCATCGCCTTCGTCCAACGCAACTGCTTTGTGAGCTAGCTCAAAGGCCCTTGAGCGGTTCTCTTGGGTGGGTTCGATGCCTTGCGCCCATAATTGCCAATAAACAAAAGCCAGACAACGAAATGCCTCTCCATACTCGGCATCGATGGAGACTGCGTGGTTCAAGAGTATCTTGGCCTCGCGCAGCGCTTCTGGGGAACTGTTGAACGCTGAGATCAGAATTCGCCCCCTGACACAAAGATCATATGCTTCCAAGCTCTTCGGACGTTTGCGTGACGGTGGTCGCGCCAAGCGTCCAACGAGGGCCTCGACAATCTTGTCTGTGACTTCGTCCTGGAGACCGAAAATGTCTTCGAGATTTCGGTCGAAACGTTCGGCCCAGATGTGATCGCCGCAAGCGGCATCGATGAGTTGGACGTTGATGCGCACGCGACCGCCGGCGCGACGAGCGCTGCCTTCCAAGATGTAGCGAACACCCAGTTCGCGTGCGACTGCTCGAACGTCAGGTGATTTTCCCTTGTAAGCAAACGTCGAATGCCGGGCAATGACGAACAAGCCGGGATTTCTGGAAAGGTCGGTGATCAGGTCTTCTGTCAAACCATCCGTGAACACGTCCTGTTCGGGCTGACCGCTGAAGTTGGTGAACGGTAGCACGGCGAGGGACGGCCGCGCAGGCAGAGACAACTCTGTATCTTGTCCGTAGACCTTCAAGGCTGCGGGGTCGTAGAGCACACGATATACATGAACTTCCTCGGCGATATTTTTCAGGGATTTCGGGCCGAGATCATCGAAGCTGAGCGCGAGCTTCCGCTTGACTTGGTCGTGGATCGCCGCGGACAGGTAGATGGCGCCTGGGTCGGCAAGGCTTTGTAGCCGGGCGGCGATGTTGACGCCATCGCCATAAAGGTCGCTGCCATCTATCAGGACATCGCCGAGATTGATTCCGATGCGCAAGACGACATGGCGCGTCTCGGGCAAGGCAGCATTGGCGGCCTGCATCTTCCGCTGCAACTCAATCGCTCCGGCCAAGGCATTGACCGCGCTTGGAAACTCAATGAGAACACCGTCACCCATCAATTTGACGATGCGGCCGCCATACGCACCTACGATAGGCTGGAGGATTGTCGTCCGACGCTCCTTCAGCGCTGCGAGCGTGGCGATTTCATCCTCCTCCATCAATCGGGAGTAGCCAACAACGTCCGCGACGACGATAGCGGCGAGGCGGCGATGAAAGTGTTTTTCGGCCATTGAGCAGAAGGTTCCTCACTAGTTGCAAAGTGCAACGCGGTTATCTTTGCGGCCTGAGATTTTCGGCCACGATGGCCCCGTTTGGAAGCATACGCCTGTTGCAATCGGCACGACAGGCGCATGCTGACGTGCCCGGCTTCTTCAAGCCGCAACACGTGACAAAGACGCAGAGGAGGGATGTGCTGCACCTATTGATCGCGTGTTCTTGCGACAAGCCGGCGAACAAATGGCCGCGTCGGCCCGTTCAGCGACAGTTGCGCGGAGAAGAAAAACGAGCGACAAGTTCGGGAGGGCGATTGCAAGGGGTAGAGGCGAAGACCCACAATGAAGCAAGCGGAGAGCGCACGTTCGTGGTCGATCTCGCCGGTACGGATGCCGTGGACTCCGGGATTTTCACCTGGGATATCGTCCGGGACCTCGCCTACGGAGATTCGCGGAACTAGTTCCGAAGCGGTACTCCTGGTCAGGCCAGTGGCTTGCCGTGAGGTCCCGAACGCGCATGATAGTGGGCAGCGACGCCTGACGTTTGCATATTAGCCTCCATGCACGCACCAATGAAGGCCTCGCGCGCGACGGCAGAGGGAACCGAACGGTTCAGCGCGCCCCGGCATGTCGTCACGGCTCGTTCATAGCCCTGTCCGTGCCTTATCGGCCATTCATGCTCTAGAAAATCCAGCGCGTCGTAAACTGATGCGAATAGGCGGTTCGTTCCTGACTGTAAGCGAACAGATAATGGAACCGCCCAAAGTACCTCAGGAAGGCGCATGATGTCCCCCTTCCGTATCCTAACAGTTTGATAAAATAGAAATAAACTATAGATGACACTATACAGGTAGGGGCTTCGTTCTTCAACGTCCATGCACTAGTCATCTCGGGCGGCAACCTAGTACGTTCGCCGTACGGGGTGGCGAGAACTCCGTTCTGGAGGTATCAGCTACCGGCCAAGGGCCCTTCAAAGCGCCACCTTCGTCGTCTCAAAATCGATGGACAAAGAGTTATGGCGTCTGGGGCCTCCACGGAGACATCACTGTCAGTTGGCCGCCCGCTTGAGCCCCCAGATACGCATGAGTTCATTCGGCCCTGAAATGCCGGCGTTGCGGACGAATGGGTCGGCCGAGTTCCTTTTGGTCTGTCCCACCCGCACGGGCAAACCATGTCTGAAGCCGTCCAAAAGGTAGTACGACAGCTGGATTTGCTTGGGCCCTTCCAGCGGCTCAGCGTACCCCACTCTTTTTCCTGTACTCGTCCGGACTCGGGCACAATCTTCAGCACGTTCAGCCGCTGTAAAAAAAAACGCCCGCGTCGGCATTATGAGGGTCGACGACCCTTGTACAGTGCCAGATGGACAAGGGCGGCCAGTCTTTCTGCGTCGGCGAGCCCGCACCAGATCACCCCTTTCGTCAGGCGATCGGATGGCGGCCGTGTCCATCTCACGCATTGCCCCACCCGTGGAAATACGACCAAATAAACACGGGATCGATAGACGCCGTGACTGCGGCAGGTGTGTTCAAAAATCTGTCGGATCAACGTTGCCATTTTCTCGGAACAAGTGCTGCCTGTTCGACGTTGAGCGACATTCGTCGGCTTCCACGGCCTTATAGGACGCGTGAGGCGACCAGCACATGCAGGACGGTAGTTAACGATGACACACGGCAATCAAGAGGCAATCGCTGGGAAAACATGCGTCACTGCAAAACCCACTCGCGCGCGCTCAGTCGAACCTTTCGAGACAGTCTACAACGGCCACTACGATCTCACGGAATTTATTGCCATCTACAAGTTAAAACCTTTGGAAGCCCGCGAGATCCTGGAACGCATAGGCCCCTCACGGACGAAGCTCGACGCATACATGAATGAGCTTCGCGTTCAGGCCCAGAAGTAGTCAAAAGTCGCCCACGTCCTCGATCGTTCGGTGTGACGACCGCGATCAGCATTGCTCCGTCTGAACGACTCAACCGCGCCGGCGCTCGTTAAGCGGAGGGGGATGGGGTCGGAGGCAAGTGTGGATGAGCCTCCGGCGGCACTATGGGCGACCAAGAGACGGATACCAGGCCACACTGCGTACCATCCTAAAACTTGATCAGGCCGTTCGAAAGAAAGGCCCGCAGCTTGGCGTGCACCGGCACGGACTGATAGAGGGCAATTAGTTCTGGCGACCCCCTCTTGCCATGGTGTCTTGCCATCTCTGTCATCGAGATGCGCTCTCCGGCGTAAGGCACGTACCGCACGAGCGCTCCTGCGGTGACGTAGCCGGGGTGAATAACACGGCAGTAAAAGCCGGGGCGAGCGACCTTTTTGTATAGTTTGGGAAAGCCATGATCTCCCATTCTATCCGCAAGTACTCGGCACGGCATCCGGGGCGCTGTTACTTCCATCACGAGATCGCCTATTAGGAGACGGTCGCCGACCGACACGATCTGGTTGTCCAAACCTGCAATACACAGATTTTCGCCAAATAGCCCGTGATTGATAGGCTTGTTGAGCGCCCTTTGCCACCAAAGGCGGGTTAGGTTTCCTTCAACGTAAACCGCCTGCTCGGGACCGCCGTGGTATTTTCCATTACAAACGGCGTCGTCTGCAAGACCCTCGAATCCAACGAAGACCGTTTCGCCTGTTGGGTGCTTGTTGATCCCGGTTTTCATCTTCTTGCCGGGTCTTTCTTCGGGTTTGCCAATGCACACCGCCAACACCTTCAGATCTCGCGTTGCAGCCTTCATGTACAGCCAACCTCCTCAATGATGCGCTTGCTCTCCCAGCGGTGCCTCATCCGCGAGCGCGCTTTGTGCCTGCCACCTTTCACGGTTGTTATGGAACCTCCATTCTTCAAAGGGCGCAACATCGACCATCGATCCTCATAGCGAGGTAGGCGAGTGTTTGGCGCGACGCCCACTTCATCTCTACACGAAGGCGGCAGGGTCGGTATCAAATCTAGGGGAGGGGGAGAACGACGCAGTCTTCGAAAGGCGAACGTTTCTCGCTCGCTCCACTAAACAGTTGGAACCGCCGCCAGTTCCTATCCTCGCAATGAGCGTGCCGCCGGTTGCGTAAGCGTTCGGCTTCGCTTGCGCTCGAATTGAGCGATTTGAAGATGGGCGCCACGACCTGCGGGCGCCCCAGGGGAGCGGTGCTGCGCAAGTTTATATTTGCGGGGGGCATAAGAACAAGGTCTCGCCCGAAAATTGTATTTTCCATCGGTGAAACCAAAATCTGCGTTCCTCGCCGTTTGTGGGTGGAAATTGTCCCGGTTAACACAATCGAATAAACTACAAACTCACTTGATAATTATTGCAACTCAAAGGTGAGGTTGCTGACTATGCTGATGCCGTCTCGTATCAGTGACCCCATTATCCGTTCAATAACCAATTTATTCTATAGGATACTTGCTTCGGGCAATGCAGCCCGGTCCACCTGCTTTCATGTGAGGTATGGCCACTGGCGATAGAAATGAGTTCGGCACGCCAGCAGCGATATCCACATCAGGAATCGTCTTCATGAGAATTAAGAGCCAATTTATCGTTCTGGCATCGGTCACCGGTATGACCATGGCTGGCCTCATCACCAGTCTTTGGGGCTACGCGGGTGCAGCAGCTGATGTTACGCGGGCTTACGACCAGAAATATCACTCGTACATGCTGGCTGACAACTTCCGGCAATCGTCGGATGATTTGACTCGCCTCGTGCGTACCTACGCCGAGACGGGGGACCCTTCCTTCAAGGACCAATACAATGCGGTCGTTGAAATCCGCAATGGAACGCGACCGCGGCCCGAAGACTATCACCGCATCTATTGGGATTTCGTCGCAGGCGGGGACGCAAAGCCGCGTCCTGACGCAACGGCTGTTTCTATGCAAGATCTGATGCAGCAGGCTGGTTTCACCAAAGAGGAATTCGCCCTCCTCGGCGAGGCGGGAAAGCGCTCTGATGCGCTGATCAAGCTTGAAACCGAGGCGATGGCGCTCGTTGACAACGCCGCCAAACTTGGCCCCGAAGCCAAGAGCAAGGCGACGAAAATGCTGAACTCGCCGGACTATCACCGATTCAAGGCCGAGATCATGAAGCCGGTGGATGCCTTCTATGTGAAACTGGAGCATCGCACGCAAGCGGCCGTCGACGAGGCCAGTGTCAAGGCATCGTTCTATTGGATGCTCATCACCATCGCCATGTCCGCTTTGGCGCTCATGCTTTTCATCGTCGGATTCGTCACCTTCAAACGAATTATCGGGGGCATGTACAAGCTTGGGACTTCCATGGGCCTCGTTGCTGAGGGTCAACTGGACGCGCAGATCGAACTTGCTCGCAATGCCGACGAAATCGGCGACATGGGCAAGGCCCTCGAAGTCTTCCGCCAGGGCGCGATCACCAACCGGCGGCTTGAGCAGGAAGCTCAGGAAAGCCGCAAACGCGCCAAAGTCGAGCGCATTGCGATGCAGGAAAAGGCCGAAAATGATGCCGCTGAACGCTTGCGCGTCGCAACGTCGGGCCTTGCAGCCGGCCTCAAGAGACTGGCATCAGGCGATCTGGCCTTCCAGATTAACGATGCCTTCGCGCAGGATTTTGAGACACTTCGCCACGATTTCAATCAGTCCGTTGCTCAACTCGGCACGACCCTTGTGCAGATTTCCGGGTCAATTTCGACCCTCGATACCGGCACGCGCGAGATCGCGGTCGGAACCGACGACCTTTCGAAACGGACCGAGCAACAGGCTGCGTCGCTCGAAGAGACCGCGGCGGCGCTTGACCAGATTACAGTCAACGTCGCCAATTCCTCCAAGCGAACTGAGGAGGCAAAGGGGGTTGCAAGCCGCGCCAACCGTTCGGCAGCCGAATCCGCCCAGGTCGTATCCCACGCCGAAGAGGCCATGCGAAAGATCGAGGAAAGCTCACAGCAGATTTCCAACATCATCGGCGTTATCGACGAGATCGCTTTTCAGACGAACCTCCTCGCTCTCAACGCCGGCGTTGAGGCGGCCCGGGCGGGAGAAGCCGGCAAGGGCTTTGCGGTCGTTGCCCAGGAAGTTCGAGAACTCGCCCAGCGTTCTGCACAGGCTGCCAAGGAAATCAAAGGCCTGATCGACAACTCTTCCGCAGAGGTGGACAACGGTGTGAAACTCGTCCGTGACGCAGGCTCTGCGTTGAAAACGATCAGTGGCTTCATTGTTGAAATCAACACCCACATGGAATCGATCGCCACATCTGCGAAAGAGCAGTCCGCCGGGCTTGCCGAAGTCAACACCGCAGTTAACGCGATGGATCAGACGACGCAGCAGAATGCGGCAATGGTGGAGCAGTCCAATGCGGCTTCCAACACACTTGCGAATGAGGCGGTGCGCCTCAGAGGACTTGTCAGCCAATTCAAACTCCAAGGCGCAACTCAGAGTCCCTTGGCGAACGGGCGAACGACCACAAGAAACGACAGCTCTCAGCCGCATCGGTCGACGCGTAGGACGGCAGCCTACCACGGCAATGCAGCACTCGATGTCAGCAGCGACTGGCAGGAGTTCTGAGCCGCCCGGCCGTCAAAGCAGGTAGAAATACGGGCCTGGCAAGTTTGCCAGGTTTGCTGGCTGCTTTTAGCTGGCGCCCTTCTGTGGTTCCAAGGTGCGACGTTGACCATTTCAGGATCCATGGTCAACGTCGTTCAATTTGGATCGCAGCTAGGTCTCGGTATGGCGGAACACAACGCATGCGGGCACCTGCAGCACTGCTCAGTCACAGGAAATCGACTTGCGGGAAACCCGCGATCCGATGCCACTGAATTTAGTTTGCTCCTCACCAATCGTTTACTTCCTAACGGCTGCTCCATGAGTATCATCGCCTTGATGCCGGGGGCGGCGTCATTCGGGGCAATTTGTCGTCTTGGGAGAGCAACAAATGAACCTGGAGAATTCGAGCATCGCACCGAACGACGTTGCGCTGCTCCAGAGCGTGCTTGACGCATGGTGCCGTCATCAAAAGATCAGCCGAAAAGACGCCACAGCGGAAGCGAAAATCCTCATCAACGAGTATCGAAGAGGCGTTCGTTCTCAGATCGGGTTGATCGACGCGCTCGCCAAGCAGCAGTAGGAGCCGATGGCTTCCCATCGGCAATTTCGCGGGAACAGTTGCTGAGGGTGCATCGGCGCCATCAGCTTTTGGACCCTTCGCAAGCCGTCATCGTTCCACCGGATTGCTGCAACATCGAAGTTGGAGCAGTCTGCCCGCGGACGTCGCCCTCTGACGGGCCGCGTCCAATAGCGCTGCGAAGTACTTCCTGCCTCCCAGCCACTTGCACAGAAGGTCGCCGAGTGGGGTTCAGGATTAACGAGGTGCGAGGCAGTCCTCACAAATGCCGCAACCGTCGACATCCATCAGTGAGGCGAGGTGCTTCTGTTGGCAACAGAGGCACACTACGGTATCGGACGTGTTTCGTGGCTCGCGTTCAGGCGGAAGAATTTCGATCTGTCGGTCAGAACTGGCACGGGTTGTCTGTCGATTCATCTCGGGGCTCCATGTCGAAGACGCCACAGAGATAGGAAGCCGTTAAACCGACGCAAGATGTCGATCGCGACGCTCCTTAAAGCGGGACCAAGATGGGGGCGATCCAGCTCGCATTTAATGCGCCTCAAACCGATCCAGCATACTCTGAAGTACCGCATTTTCCTGTCGAAGCTTCCGAACCAGACGCTTTTTCAGCCGGAGGTTTGCATCCTGGAGTGACGCCAGCTCGTCAACAGTGACTGCAATTGCAATGTGCACTGACTTTGTTGGCACGCGCCGCGCCAAACCCGTCGAACGAGGACGCTTCGAACGCTCGGGCGGCTTTACCGGGAAGGTGGCGTTGGCTGACGCATCTGCCGAGCTTGTCTTGGGGACGACACTCTCTTCTGGCACTTCTGGTTGACTAGCGGTTGTTGGGGCATCATCGACCGCCGCAGCCACTGAATTGAGCGGTTCCGTAACCTCCGGTGGCTGGTCACCAATTCGAGCTTCAGCAAGAAACAGATGTGGGACTTCGGCCTCCGCCTCACGCACAAATGCCTTCAGATCGGTGTCGCCCCAAATAGAGGCTGGTCGACCTGTCGAACGTCGGCGCGCCGATTTCACTTCGACAATGAACTTTCGCTGTTGTGGCTTCATCGATATCCAGGGACCAAAGCTGGTTCAGCGCGTAAAGCGTCAAAATCGCTCTAGCATCTTCTTGAGTTGGGCGTTCTGTAGCACCAGCTTCTCCGAAAGCTGACGCCTTAGCATTCTTATTTCCTCATCCAGGGCGGCCACGTCATCGGCTAAAGAGATCGGCTGCTTGGGAGCACGGAGGCTCGGTGAGCCATACTCGACCCGAGGATCCACCGCAACGGAGGCGCTTGATCTCTTGTCTCTTGTTTGCCGTTGGTGTGGTTTGCGTGCGGGTCGATCCGCCTGCTCGGGCGCCTGACCGCCCAAAAGGTTTGTGCTGTGGCTGGCGGTCTCGAAATCAACCGCATTTGCTCCGCCGGTCCGGACATTGTTTTTGACTTCGCTCGGCTCCGGGTCGGCAGCGTTTGTGACCGCATCCGTCGTTTGAGTACTTGCAGGAGGATCCATTCCTGCCAAGGGCGCATCCGAGCTTTCGCTCACGGGCTCCGATATAGATTCCCGGGGCTCGACAGCTCTGCCTCTTGAGGTCAGATCAAGTAAGAACTTCCATGGTGATTTCATGATATCTCGTCATCCAGGATTGCGCCATGCCATCTCCGAAGGATGCTTTGACGAAGACCGATCGCGTAGACGATCGGTCTTTCATTAACACTCAGCTGAGCCCGAGCCGCTTGCGCAACTCAGCATTCTCGGCCCGCAACTTATCGCCGAGCTCCCGGCGAAGCCGCGAATTCTCTTTCTCCAGCTGAAGAAGATCCGCGATCTCGTCATGTACTTGCGATTGCGCGGCCGTCCTCTTGTCGTCGTTCTTCCTTGCGGCGTTTGCCCTTGCGGCGCGCTTCGGTTGACTTGCAGTTTTCGCCTCGGCCGAAGTTTCCTTGCGCTTCCGGCCTTTCCCGGCGCTCGGTGCGGGGCTTGACTCTGCCGTGGCAGCGTCCACTTTTTTTGCTCGTGGTCCGCGCTTCTTAGGCGCTGCCACTTCCGCCGGAGCGGTCGCAGTAACCTGGTTGTCGTCCAATTTGACCTCATCTGCCATAAGTCTATTTCCTCTCTGCGGATCGAAAGCATTTGTCCGACGCGCGAAATATGACAGCCACACCACCCGCGGTCGAGACATCAACGATATCAGTGCTACATTGCGCGAGGCCGACCGAGGCAAGTTTGCCAGCGACGAAGATGTGGCGACGTTGTCGGAAGGAAGTCAAGTCTGCCCGTCAATCATGAGTGGGGAGCCTATCCGCTGGTCAGGGCTCTGCAGTGCTTGATGAGATCGGCGCGCTTATCGAGAAGGGCGATCCGGATGTGACGCCTAGCGTGGTGGAAAAGACATCGTCGACATTGCCCGATCGCTGGCGCGTGCGCAAACGCCTCGATAGCGCCTGGTAAGGAGCATGCATCCAGCGAGTTGGACCTGCTCGGGACTAGGCTCGATTGCTTGACTTGGGCCGGCGGGAGGCGAACCTGCGTCAGGGTGCTATTTGATAAAACCTGGATACTGGACTTCTTCTCGATTCACACCTTCGGAATCTAACCGAATGGGGGCGGGATCCGGGGGGGCGCCCATGTAACTATGTGCGACAAGCCAGTCGCGCAAAATAGTCTCAATTGCGGCGGCTCGACCGGCAGGGGACGGTGAAAGCTCCGGGTCGGTCATGTAGGCCGCGAGCCCGGCTTCGATGTCATCAGCAAGGGGAGGCAGGTCTGCGAAACCGGACATGAAAGACTCCTCTGTATCTCACCGATATAACGAGCTTTCATGGCGCCTGTTCCCAGCGAGTTGAACAATTGCTCCAACGGCTCATTTACCCGACAGCGGAACTCTTGTCGGTGCGAAGCAATTGACGGCATCCGTCGGCGGTAACCATTCGAAGAGAAGCTTCTCGCGCAAGAACCGGCTGTCGGCACGTGGTTCTAAGAGATTGCCTGACGGATACGGCTTGGACGCCGCCCTCTCGGCTATCCCCGGGCTGTGGTCGGACCAGCCGACCGCGGCGATACATGTTTTCATTGGGACATGCCGGCAGCGTGGTTGGCTCTACGTGCAATCAATGCCGTGTGGGCTCCGACGTAAGCTCCACGAAGCGGCCGATTGACCAAAGATAGGCAACAATTTGCCATCTCAGAGGGTCGCGGTTTCCGTATTTCTCTAGTATCCGATCAAGGGTTCTGCTCGCTTGGGTCTGCTCGTCGATTTCGCCAATTACGTAGCTGTCGTGGCCGACAGCGCAAATGTCGCAGCCTACTTCGAGGACGTCGAACACAAATGCCGGTATTTCGCTGGCGTCCATCTGGCGTCGTTCGGTCATGGCTCGACCCTCCGCTGTACTCGTTTGTCAGGGTTCGATCCCTTTGTGCGACAGGGAGAACCCTGTCCCTTCGTAAAGGCATGGGCTTGGGCCGCGGTCGATCATGGAAACAGTCGCTCATCCGTGAGAGTGAGCAGGACCACGACCTCTGTCTGCAAGTCGGCGCAGATCTGTTGATATTCGGTGATCAGCTGGATGCGAGCCGGGTACTCCTGCAAAAGATCGTCGAGAGCCGAGGCGGCGAGCGCGTAAGCCTCGAAGAGATCGAGCAGATCAGGGTCTTTCGCAAGGCGCAGCTGGGGGCGATGGCGGGGTAAAGCCATCTCCAGGCGGGCTCGTCCCAGGTGCATGAGTCTCATGGCTGGTCCCCCGTTTCCGCCAGAGCCTAATTCGAGGGTGCGACCGACGTTGGAAGGACAGTGGCGACTTGCTGGCGAGGGGTGTTCGAGAGCGCGCTGCCCACGAACAGGTAGCCGCCGATGACGACCATCGCCAGGAGCATCACTCCGATCGGAAGCCCTGTCGAGAATTTTCGCTCTGGTTGGTTATAGCGGTATTGCTCGTACATCCTGAGTTCCTTCGATCATCAGCGACACCAGGGCGAACCGAAGGGACGATAGGCCGCCCTGGTGTCGTTGTTCGCCCGCAGCGCGCAGGGGAGCTGGCCATGGGCTAAAAGAAAATCTAGGGCGGCTGGCGCTGGCAGCTACGGTATTAGGACCATTGCGGAGGGATTATCAGACTGAAGTCCCATGGCGGAACATTTTCCCGCACCCTACGTTTCCATGCGCGTTTTCTGCAATTTTCGTCGCAAAGCCTGGAAGCCGCACTCGCCCTATCAAAGCGCTTTCCGATAAAGAGCTGTCTTAAAAAGTATGGCCCCGTCGGGGGCACGACGAGGCCAGAGGCTCTTATCGAAGAGACTTCACTGGGGGACATTGGTGAAGCCTTGTGCCTGACCCTGATTGGGGAAACAGAATCAAGACAACGTGGAAACGCCCGCATCGCGAAATCGTTCCGGGATCTCAGCAAGAAAAGATGGCCTCGAGCGAGGTGCAGGAAACGTCTTGTTCCGAAAAGGTGAACGCGCCGGCGCAAGGGCGAAGTCAAATCGAAAAAGGGGTCAAGTCGCCACGAGAAGCGACACTGGCACAACTGGGTCTTCCTTGACGGTCCTCGTGACGACGTAGGTGAAGTAGCGGGCGATTCCGAGTTCGCAGTCGAGAAGCGTGTCGATCAGGCGCTGGTAGGCGTCGATGTCGGCAGCGACGATCTTCAGGACATAGTCAACGCCACCGCCGACTGACCAGCAGCAGACGATTTCGGGAATGTCGCGAACAACCCGCTCGAATCTGTCGAAGTCGACTTGGCGGTGGCTGGCAAGTGTCAATTCGACCATGGCGCTTGCGACGGGGGCTACCCGTCGAAGAGATAGGCGCGCGTGATATCCGCTGATGATGCCGGCCTTTTCCAATTTGCGTAGCCGCATCCAGCAGGGCGTGGCAGAAAGGCCCGCCTTTTCTGCGAGTGCAAGCTTGGTGATGCGGCCATCCCGTTGGATGGCGTCGAGGATGCGTAGATCGATCGCGTCAAGTCTCATGGCATCTGAGGCGGTATCGCGCTCTGGTCTGCGTCAAGCGCTTCCGAGCAATGCCGCCTTTTCTGCTTCCATTTCCGCGATGTCTTGAAAACGGTCGGCGATGCGCGCGTGCGCGCGACCGCTATCGGCAGCGCCGATGGCAACGATGATCTCGTCGGGGCCGGGGGCGTCGGCGATCTGGAAGTTGGCGGTAAGGAAATGCGATCGTTTGCCGTTCTCACTCTTGTGCATCATCGGCAGCGACAACAGAGCGCCCGGCGCATTACGAGTGTTGGCAAATTCGAGGTAGTTCGTGCCGCCGATCGCTTCGCGGAAGGGGTTGCCGAAGCGCAGCGTGTGGATCATCGCCGAGGCATGTTCGATCTCACCGGCGATGCCGACGGCCGCGGCCTTGCCGCAAGCCTCGACCTTATCCGCAGGCATCTGGCGGAGCAGCCGGCCCGTCATCTCCTGGCTAAGTTCACCGGCGATGCGAGTGATTTCCGGCCGCAGATCTTCGACAAAGCCTCGCCCTGCCCAGGGGTTTTGGATCACTGCAGCCACCAAGACGACGTTGACCGGGCGCGGCGCTATCTTGCCGCCTTCGATAAGGGTTTCTTCCAGGAAGGTGCAAATTTTTCGGATGCCGAGGGTCATTGGGACGCCGCTGATAGTGGAAACTTGCGACAACTTACCGGCTCGCTTGGGCATTTCTTCCTCTGTTTCGAGGAAGTGGGCACCGGTCGTTGCTGCAAAAACAAGGATATCCCTGCGTTGAACGACTCCGCTCAATGAGCGAAATCTAGACCGTCTTCTTTATGGAGGAAATTTCGGGCCTTTGTTCCGAGTGGAGAAAAAATGGCATCGGTCTTCCTCCGTCCGTGAGAATGCGCCCGTCTCTGCGCCCGCCCATCATGGCTCCGCCAACAGGCGACCACCAGATGGAAGGGAACCAAATGAAGACGTTACTGGCGAACACGACCGCTTTGATGCTTGTCCTGCAGCTTTCCGCGGGCACAGCTTACGCTGCGAGAGCGCACGGCTCGATAGGCTCATCGACCAGAAGTATCCGGAACTCGAGAAGGTCTACAAGGAACTCCATGCCAATCCTGAACTCGGCTTTCATGAGACACGGACGGCAAAGCGTCTGGCGGCAGAATTGGAGAAGCTTGGCTTCGAGGTGACCGTCGGCTTCGGTGCGGGTACCGCTCTCGTCGGTGTCTTTAGGAATGGCGACGGCCCGACGATCATGCTGCGAACCGAACTCGATGCGCTGCCGATGGAGGAAAAGACCGGGCTCGATTACGCCAGCCGCGTACAGGTGCCGGCAACCCAATGGCCTGGAAACACAGATGAGACGGCAAAGGTCTTTGTCGCCCATAGCTGCGGCCATGATATCCATATGGCGTCATGGCTTGGGGCGGCCCAATTGCTGGTCGAGATGAAGGATGATTGGCATGGAACGCTGCTCCTCGTCGGTGAGCCGGCCGAAGAAATCGGCGGCGGCGCAACGGCCATGCTCAAGGCCGGCCTGTTCGAGAAGTTTCCGAAGCCAGATTTCGGCTTCGCCATGCACGTGAACGGTGATCCCGCCGGCAAAATAACCGTGAAGGACGGTGCCTTCAGCGGAAACTCCGATACGTTCGACTTGACCTTCAAGGGTCGCGGGGCGCATGGCAGCGCTCCGCATCTCTCGATCGATCCGATCGTCCAGGGGGCCCGTTTCGTCACCGATATCCAGGCTGTTGTGAGCCGTGAGAAGGATCCGCGCGAACCGGGCGTGATTACGGTCGGAAGTTTTCAGGCGGGGACTGCGGGCAACATCATCCCCGATCAGGCCAAGCTGAAGTTGACCATGCGTTCGACCACCCCGGAGACGCGCAAGCTGCTGCTGGAGGCGATGCAGCGCGTCGCCAAGACGACGGCGCAATCGGCCATGGCGCCGGAACCCGAACTGCTGCGCATCGGCGGCGGCGCTGTGGCCGGCACGAACTCGTCAGAGCTGATCGGCGACGTCAGGCCGGCATTGGATGCGTCCTTTGACGGCGTCGTCTACGTCCCGACCGCGGTCCAGCCGACGTTGGGCGTCGAGACCTATCCCGAGTTCATAGAAGCAGGCGTGCCTTCCATTTTCTATTGGGTTGGCGGGACCTCACCCGAACAGGTTGAAAAAGCCAGCCAAGAGAACAGGCCCGTTCCCTCCAATCATTCGCCATTTTTCGCTCCGGCCCCGGAGACTTCCATCAAGACGGGGGCGAAGGTTCTGGCGATCTCAGTGCTCGAAAAAGCCGGCGTTGACTGAAGCCTGAATGGGATAGCGGCTTCGAGGTCATCGCCAGTTCGATGACCTCGAACTCGGCGATGAAGATACTACCTTTCATAGAAAGTTTGGCCGAAGATATCCATCGAAACGAAGTAGACTTGTCCACTACCGGCGCGCATGTTGATTGATAGAAATCAAGAGGCGAGGCAGTTGGATCAGAAGTCCCGGATATTGTCGCTCCGCGACATCGCGAGCCAGATTAACAGCGGTAGCGATCTTCAGACGGCATTGCAGCAGCTCATCGCCGCTGCATGCCGCCATGCGAACTGGGCCCTAGGCTCAATCATGGGGATCGACGCTGCGCATGGGTACGCCTATGTCATCGTGCGCCATGATCCAACGCTGATCGAGCGGCAGCTGCCCGACAAGTGGGAGCTGGCGACCAGCCCCTCCCTGATCGCCTTGCAGCGCAATGAGCCCGTCTATATCAGGGACGCGCGTGCGTCGGGCGAGTTTCCGGGCTACAGAAAAGAGGCCTTCGAGCGCGACTATCGAACGGTGCTCGTCATGCCGATGAACTGCAGGGATGCTGAGGGCCGCCCGATGGTGCTCAGCGTCATCGCCCGCGAGGTGACTGAAGTGTCGGAGGACGACCTTGCTTTTCTCGGCACGATCATCCACCTCGGCGCCATCGCCGTCCAACGGGAACACCGTCTCGAAGCTGAGAAGCGATCCGCCCAGCGGCTGGAACGCGCGCTGGAGGCGCATACGTCGCTGCTCGAACATGTGTTGAGCGACGGGTCGGTCGCATCGCTTTCCAGCATGGTTGGGAAGATGTTGCCGAACCCGGCCGTCGTCGTTGATTTCACGGCCAATCAGGTCGTTGCTGGCCGGTCGCCGAATGCGCTTTACGACGAGGCTGGTTGGCAGCAGGCGGCCGCTACCGTTCTTAGCCGGCCGCTGATGAAGGCGGCCCGTGATGCCGTCGAGCGCGGGACGGCCGACGCCGTGAGCCTCTACCTCGACGACGGCACGCAACGGTTCAAAATAACGGCCCGCATCGAAGCGCTGATGGTCGACAATCAACTGGTTGGGGCGCTCATCATTTTCCCGACGACCCGCGAATTCAGCGATCTCGATCTCCTGATGCTCGACAGCGCCAAGTTTGCATTGAGCGTGCAGATGATGCGAAGCTTCATCCGGTTTCGCTTCGAGACGCGGACGCAGACCGAACTCTTTTTCGAGATCGTGGAGGCGCGGTGGCGTAATGCCGGTGATGTCGCCCAGCGGGCTCAACGGCTCGGGCTCAGCTTCTCAACGCCTCAGCAGATGATCGTCGTCGATTTTCCGGATAAGACGAAGGCATTTGGCGGCGCTTCTGTCGATGTGGAGCACACGCTCTCGCGTGTCATGCAGCAGGCATCCGTCCAGGCAAACCTGATCGCGGTCGAGGGCGGCGTCGTCTGCCTCGTCCCTCATGATACGGGTAAGCGGCAAGAGCGCACGACAAAGCTCGCGCGGCGTATCGCCGAGGAACTCGGCCGCTATTTCGACGAGGCACCTATCGTCGTCGCCAGCAATCGGTGTGCGGCCCTTTCGGACTATCCGCCAGCCTGGGAGCGCTGCGCCCGGATGATCCGCATCGGGCGTTCATTCGGCCTGACCGGGGCGGTCTCCGCCCAGGATTTCGGCCCGCTGCCGATGCTGGTCGCCGCCTGCGAGGCGGGCGACGTGCGCGGCTTCGTGCAGGAGAGCGTGGGCGCCATTGCCGATCACGACCGTGACAACGGTACTCCTTACCTCGAAACCCTGTCGGTGTATCTGCAGGAAGGTTGCCGAAATCAGGCCTGTGCCGATGCTATGGGCCTGCATGTGACGACGCTGCGCTATCGGCTGGCGCGCATCCAGGAACTGTTCGGCGTCGATGTCGAGACGCCGGAAAAGCGCTTTGCCGTCGAGCTCGCGATCCGCCTGCACGGCGTCATCGACAACCGCTCTACCGCCAGCAGTTAGCTTATCTTCATCGGCCAAGTATCGCCTTGTGACCTCGTCGCCACCGATCTTCTGCGCCTTTGATGGTCTCCTCGGGATCGATGGAGAAGTTCCTTCGCTCCTCCTTTGAAGCCATGGAAGCATGGTCGCCATCACGGCGTTAGCCTCCAACCAACTTGATGGTGAGGAGGCGAGAAGCGCATGGTTGAGACAGCAGCATCGACGGACGTGCCGATTGATCCGATTGCGCTTCGTCGCGCCTTCGGCACGTTTGTAACCGGTGTCACCGTCATCACCACCCGCGACGAAGACGGCACGCCGCGTGGAATGACGGCGAATTCCTTCACGTCGGTTTCGCTCGATCCGCCGCTGCTATTGGTCTGCGTCGCGAAATCCGCGTCGAGCTATCCTGCCTTCACGAATGCGGGATGTTTTGCGGTCAATATCCTCCATGAAGGACAGGTCGACGTCTCGGGAAACTTTGCCTCGAAATCCCCCGACAAATTCCAGTCGGTGACCCACGATCATATCCACACGGGCGCGCCGGTCCTGACTGACAGCCTGACCTGGTTCGATTGCACGACTTACAACACCGTGGACGCCGGCGACCATGCAATCCTGATCGGCCAGGTTCGCGCATTCGGCACCAGTCCCACCGCACCGCTCGGCTTTTGCCGCGGCCGCTATGCCAGTGTGAAGGACCCGCTGCCAAACGGCTGGCTTGCGTCGCATGGGATGATCATCGGCTATCTGATCGAGGCCGGTGAAGGCTTGCTGCTGCGTTCGGATGGCAAGGGCGGCTGGGTTCTGCCGTCAGCACGGCGCCGCAAAGCGGACAGCCAGCTCGTCATCGACGGTGGCGACGCGCTCAGCCTCGTCCCGGACGAGACCTTCCTTTACTCGGTCTTCGATGTCGCCGACAGCGATCCGGGCTACCTGGTCTATCGCGCACGGCTGGCGGGTGAGGGCGGCGCCGGCACGAGCCTGCCATCCGATCTGCGCTTCTTCCCGCTCGACGATCTTCCTGACGATACGATCGCGACGCACGAACTGCGGTCCATGTTGCGCCGCTACGTGCGCGAGCGGCAAGCCGGTCGGTTCGGCATCTACATGGATTCCGACGATGGCGGCCGTGTGGCGATGATCGACGGCGAAGCTCGCACCTGGCTTCAGACCTCCCAAGACCAAGGACAATGAAATGAAGACGACGGTCAATTCCATCGAGGGTTCGCGCCAGTTGCTGTTCATCGGCGGCCAGTTCGTCGCGCCGAAGAACGGCAACTACATCGCCAGTTTCGACCCGACGACGGGCGAGCCCTGGTATCATTTTGCTGAAGCAGGTGCGGACGATGTCGGGGCAGCCGTCGTTGCTGCCGCCGCCGCCTTCCGCGACCCGGCCTGGCGCCGGATGACGCAGACCGATCGCGGCGCGCTGATGCGCCGTCTCGCCGAACTTGTTCGCGCCAATGCCGATAGGCTGGCGGAGATCGAGACGCGCGACAACGGCAAGCTTCTCAAGGAAACCCGGGCGCAGATGCGCTCGATGCCAGACAGCTACCACTATTTCGCGGGCATGGCCGACAAGCTGCAGGGCGAGACCATTCCAATCAATCGTCTCGATACGCTGAACTTCAACCTGCGCGAACCCTTGGGCGTCGTCGGCATGATCACGCCGTGGAATTCGCCGTTGATGCTTCTGACCGGCACGCTGGCGCCGTGCCTGGCGATCGGAAATACGGTCGTCATCAAGCCCTCGGAACATGCGACCGCCTCGACCTTGGCGCTTGCGGAACTGATCCACGAGGCGGGCTTTCCCGCCGGCGTCGTCAATGTCGTGACGGGTACGGGCCAGAGCGCCGGTGAGGCGCTGACGCGTCATCCTGGCGTTGCGAAATACGTCTTCACAGGCAGCACGGCCACCGGCCGGCGCATCGCCGGCAACGCCGCGCAGAACCTTGTTCCGTGCTCGATGGAGCTTGGCGGCAAGTCGCCTCATGTCGTCTTTGGTGATGTCGACATCGAACATGCGGTCAACGGCGTCGTCTCCGGGGTCTTCGCAGCCGCTGGCCAGACTTGCGTTGCCGGCTCCCGCTGCTTCGTCGAGGAGCGCATCTATGATCGCTTCGTTGAGGCGCTCGTCGCCCGAACGCAACGCATACGGGTCGGTCTCCCGGCGGTCGAGGACACCGACATCGGTCCGCTCGCGCTCGCCGATCAGCTCTCCAAGGTTGAATCCTACGTGGCCTCCGGCGTCAAGGAAGGGGCGCGCGTTGCCGCCGGCGGGCGGCGTCCGCAGCGGCAAGGGCTCTCGTCAGGGGGCTGGTATTTCGAGCCGACAGTGATGGTCGATGCGCAAAACGACATGACCTTCATGCGCGACGAGCTCTTCGGTCCGGTGGTCGGCGTCATGCCGTTCCGCGACGAGGAAGAGATGATCCGGCTCGCCAACGATACGCGATACGGCTTGGCTTCCGGCATCTGGACAAAGGACATCGACCGGGCGCTGCGGTTCGCCAACCGGATCGATGCCGGGACCGTCTGGATTAACACCTACCGCTCCGCGTCTTTCATGTCTGCCAACGGCGGCTTCAAGGAAAGCGGCTACGGCCGGCGCGGCGGGTTCGAGGTCATGCACGAGTTCTCGCGGTTGAAGAACGTCATCGTCGACTACTCCGCCGCGATGCAGGACCCCTTCGTCATCCGTCTGAAGTGACAGCAAAAGCACGGGCACAGGAAAGGCAGAAAACATGAAGTTCGCAGTCTCCCTCACGATGGAACGCTTCTCCCCGGATATTCCGATGGAGCAGGTCAAGAGCAACTTGCTGCAACTCGCGCGGCTTGCCGACGAAGGCGGCTTCGAAACGCTGTGGACTGCAGAACACCATACGCTGGAATGCACGATCTCCCCCAATCCGTTCCAGACGCTGGTCTGGCTCGCGCAGCACACGGATCGCATCCGGCTCGGCACCTCCACTCTGGTCGCGCCCTATTGGAATCCCATCCGGCTCGCCGGCGAGTCGGCGCTCTGCGATCACCTGACCAATGGCCGCCTGGAGTTCGGGATCGCGCGCGGTTCCTACCAGTACGAGTTCGACCGTATGGCGGGTGGTATTCCGCAGCAGGAGGGGGTGGCCTACATGAAGGAGATCGTGCCGGCCGTGAAGAAGCTCTGGTCCGGCGACTATGCCCATGAGGGACAATACTGGAAGTTTCCGGTCACGGCGGCAGTGCCGAAGCCGCTGCAGCAACCCCACCCGCCCATCTGGGTGGCGGCGCGCGATCCCGGAACCTTCGACTGGGCGATCGCAAACGGCGCCAGTATCCTATCGACGCCGCTCTCCGCGCCGGAAGCCGAAATCCACGTGCTCTCCGAGAAATTTCGCAAGACGGTCGCCGATCATCCGGAGGTGCCGCGCCCGCGCTTTATGATGCAGCGCCGCACCTGCGTCTACGACCGGCCGGATGGGTGGGAACGTGCCGTCAAGCACAGCATGGACTACGGCCGCGCCTTCGAAAACCTCATGCAGAATATCGGCACGGTGCACAACGGCTTCCCCGAGGCAGTGCCCTACGAAGCGGTCAAGGGCAAGGACAACTACAATCCGGACAACATCCGCAAGAACCTGATGTTCGGCACGCCGGACGAAGCGATCGAGAAGCTGTTGGTCTATGAGGCCGCCGGTGTGGACCAGTATTGCTTGGGCCTGACCTTCAATCTGCCGTTCGAGCTGCAGAAGCGGACGCTGGAGCTATTTGTCAGCGAAATCATGCCCTTCTTCGCGGCCCGTGAGAAGGAACAGAAGCGTATCGCGGTGGGTGCCTGAACATGGCAGGAGCTCAGCGCCATACCGTCGGAGAGGTGACGCTCAACTACCGCATCGAGGGAGAAGGCGAACCGCTCGTCTGCATCCACGGCGTCGGCTCCTATCTCGAAGCGTGGTCGGGCGTGGTCGAACGTTTGAAGGACCGGTTCACGATCCTGACATTCGACCTTCGTGGTCATGGCCGCTCCAGCCGGGTCAAGGGCCGCTACGAGATCGACGACTTCGTCAACGAGACGCTGGGGCTTGCCGACGCAGCGGGCTTCCCGACCTTCAATCTTGCAGGCTTTTCGCTGGGCGGCCTGATCGCCCAGCGTCTCGCTCTGACCCACCTTGGACGTCTGCGCAGGCTGGCGCTCTTGTCGACCGTCGCCGGCCGCACGCCGGCCGAGCGTGAGCGGGTTCTCGACCGCCTCGCCGCCCTCAGAGACGGAACGCCTGCCGACCATCACAATGCCTCGCTGTCGCGCTGGCTGACGGAAGAGTTCCAGGAGAACAACCCGCAGGTGATCCAACGGCTAAGGGCGCGGGACGCCGAAAACGACCCCGACTGCTACGCGGCAGCCTATCGTGTGTTGGCGGAAACGGATTTCGGCGGCTTTCTCGACCAGATCCGATGCCCAACGCTGATTGCTACCGGCGAAGACGATGCCGGCTCCAACCCGCGCATGGCGCGCTACATGCACGAGCGCATTCCCGGGTCCGAGCTTCGTATCCTGCCGGGCCTTCGCCATTCCATCTTGATCGAGGCGCCCGACGTCGTGGCAACGCTGATGGGCGAGTTCATGAGCCAGGGGGAGACGGTCGATGGATGAAGCACTGCGAGCAAGGGGAGAGGCCATCCGACGCCAGGTGCTTGGCGATGACTATGTCGATGGGGCAATCGGCAGCAGCGATGCCTTCTCGCGGCCCTTTCAGGATCTGTTGAACGAACATTGCTGGGGCACCGTCTGGACGGACGAAAGCCTCGATCTGAGGAGCCGCAGCCTACTGAACCTCGGAATGCTTGCAGCGCTCAACCGCATGCACGAATTCGGCGTCCACTTTCGCGGGGCGATCCGCAACGGTTTGACCGACGAAGAGCTTCGCGCAGCACTCGTCCAGATCGCGATCTATTGCGGCATTCCCGCAGGCGTCGAAGCGTTCCGTGTGGCCCGGCGCGTCCGCGACGAGATGGCTGAAAAAGGAGAGCGCTGACTTCCACGTTTTTTAGGAAGGGGCAGCGCCGCGCTACCTCGTATCGCCGGAAGACGGATGGCGGGCTCAGAACTCAAGATCAACCCGATGGCAGGAAGAGGACCCTGTCAAAAACCAGAACGAAAAAGGGAACGACAACATGAACACATTCGCAAAACTCACCGCGGCGGCATCGTTTGCCTTGTCGCTCGCGATCGTTCCGGCCCACGCCGGTGCCGTACTCGACCACGTGCTCGATGCAAAGACACTGAAGGTAGCGACCGACGCCAACTGGGCGCCGCAGTCCTTCATGAACGAAAAGAACGAGATGGACGGCTTCGATGTCGATGTCGCCAAGGAACTCGCCAAGCGGTTGGGTGTCGGTGTCGAGTTTGTTACCCCCGGCTGGGACATCATCACGGCCGGCAATTGGCAGGGGCGCTGGGACATGCATGTCGGCTCGATGACGCCGACAAAGGAGCGTGCCAAGGTCTTCGATTTCCCGGCCGTCTACTACTACACCCCGGCCGCCGTGGCCGTGCACAAGGACAGCCCTGTGGTCGGCCTGATCGATCTGGACGACAAGATCGTCGGCGCGACGGCGACGTCCACCTTCGAAGCCTATGCCAAACAGGATCTGACCCTCGACGCTGCTGGCGCACCTGCCTTCGAATACACCTTCAAGCCGAAAGAGGTGAAGTCCTACGCCAACTCGACGACCGCATTCGATGATTTGCGCCTCGGTGACGGCGTGCGGCTCGACGCAGTCGTATCGTCGCTGCCCAGCATTCGCGACGCAATCAAGGCCGGCTATCCGATCAAGCAGGTTGGCGACCCGGTCTTTTACGAACCGCTCGCAGTCGCCGTCGAACACGGCGACAAGGAGCTGAGCGACAAGATCGCCGAAGCGATCAAGGCGATGCAGGACGATGGCACGCTGAGCAAGCTGTCGGAGAAATGGTACGGCGTCGACTACACCGTCGTGAAGTAAGGCAGCCATGTCTGGCGGTCCGGGCAGCCGGACCGCACGTTGTCCAAAGGGACCAAAGATGCTTTATCCCGATACTGTCGAGTCCGAAATACTCGTCCACAAACCATGGTTCGTGGCCAGCATGTTCGCTGCCGTCCTCATTGCCTTCACGGCCTTCGGCCTGACCGGCACAACGATGGGCGAATTGATGCGGCCAGTGATCGGCGAGCCGCTCGAAAGCGGATTCTACGGCCGCTTTGCGACCGCCTTCGTCGTGGCGGTGCTCTTCTGCCTCAACATCGTCCTGATCGGCTTTGCGAGCCTCAGGGTCCAGATCGTGGTCGTCTGGCTCGAGTTGCTGGCGCTGTTCCTCGCCTTCTTCCAGACCTTCGATCTCAGCCTGCCCTTCATAGAGGAAAAGTTGCCGTTCCTCATCACGCAAGGGCTGGTGACGACGGTCTATGTTTCGGCGATCTCGATTGTGATTGCCTCGGCGATCGCCATCCTTGGCGCCGTGGCCAAGCTCTCGACCAACGGCTTCGCCTATGCGATTGCGAGCTTCTACACGTCCTTCTTTCGCGGTCTGCCGCTGTTGATGCAGGTTTATCTGATCTATCTCGGCCTGCCGCAGCTCGGCTTCATCATCGACGCGGTGCCGGCCGGTATTCTGGCACTTTCGCTCTGCTACGGCGCATACATGACGGAAATCTTCCGCTCCGGCATCCAGAGCATCGACCGCGGCCAGTGGGAGGCGTCGCGCTCTATCGGCTTCGGCTTCGGGCTGACGATGCGCAAGGTCATCCTGCCTCAGGCGTTGCCGGTCATCATCCCGCCGACCGGTAACCAGTTCATTTCCATGCTGAAGGACAGCTCGCTGGTCTCCGTCATCGGTGTCTGGGAGCTCATGTTTCTCGCACGGACGCTCGGCCAGAAGACCTTCCAGCATATGGAAATGCTCATATCAGCCGCCATGCTCTACTGGACGATGTCTATCGTTCTCGAGCTGATCCAGTCCCGCATCGAACGTCACTATGCCAGGAGCAAGGTCAGATGAGCGCCGAGACCATCATCGACGTCAAAAATGTTTCCAAGTGGTACGGCGCCTTCCAGGTGCTGACCGACATCAACCTGACGGTCCGCAAGGGCGAACGCATCGTGATTTGCGGTCCGTCCGGATCCGGCAAATCTACCTTGATCCGGTGCTTCAACCGCTTGGAAGCGCACCAGGAAGGTGAGATCGTCGTCAACGGCATCAACCTGCATCCGAAGATGCGCAATGTCTCGGATGTGCGCCGCAACGTCGGCATGGTGTTCCAGCACTTCAACCTTTTCCCGCACATGACCGTGCTGATGAACTGCATGGTCGGACCGATGTGGATCAACGGCGTGCCGGAAGCGGAGGCGCGGGCAAGGGCGCTCACATTCCTCGATCGGGTACGCATCCCGGAACAGGCCCACAAGTTTCCAATCCAGCTTTCCGGCGGCCAACAGCAGCGCGTCGCGATCGCGCGCTCGCTCTGCATGCAGCCGGCCGTGATGCTGTTTGACGAACCGACATCCGCGCTCGACCCCGAGATGGTGTCCGAAGTCCTTGATACCATGACGAGCCTGGCAAAGGACGGCATGACGATGGTCTGCGTCACCCACGAGATGGGGTTCGCCAGGGCCGTCGCAGATCGCGTGATCTTCATGAACTCGGGACAGATTCTCGAGGAGGCTAGGCCCGATGATTTCTTCGACAATCCAAAACACGAGCGGACCAAGCTGTTTCTCGGTCAGATCCTGAAGCATTAGCTCGGCGCCCAACAGTTTCAGCTACCAGTTGATGCTCGTTGGTGCGTTCTGATGCGCGGAACGCGCTCGGCGTGTCTCCGAACGCTTTGCGAAACTCACGCGAGAAATGCGCTGTGTCCGCGAAGCCTGTGATATTTGCAATTTCCATCACAGTCAGCGAGCCGCCGGAAAGCAGGTACCGCCCGTAGTTCAGTCGCAAAAAGGTTCAGCCCTTCTGCGCGGCCCGCAAGGCGGAGGCCGGATAACGTAGGGTCGGGTCGAAAGGATTGAGCTTACTGCTGATCGCTTGCGCCTCTGCCTTCAAGAGATCGGTGATCGTGCCGCTTCGCGTTTCCGTCAGGCGCGATGCCAGCGTGCCGATGCTCAAGGAGGCGACGGCGATGCCGTTGCGGTCAAGAACCGGCACGCCGAGCCCGGCCATGCCCTCGATCATCTCGAAGTTCATCTGGGCTGCGCCGATCCGCCTGACCTCCTCGATCTTGATGCGCAGGTCCACCTCGTCGATCGCCGCCCGGTCCATGATGCGAGGCATATTAAACTTGATGATCGCCTCGCGTTCTTCCTCTGGCAGGTGGGCGAGGATGGCGATGCTGCCCTGGCCGATGCCGAGCGGCACCTTGCCGCCGATGTCGCCGGTAAAGGAGCGGATCGGGAAGGGACCCTCGACGCGGTCGAGGCAGATTGCGTCAAAATTGCTGCGCACCAGCAGAAAGACCGTGTCGTTGAAGGTGGCGGACAGCCTCAAGAGTGACGGCCGGGCGATGTCGAGGATGCCTTCTCGCCTGCGCGCCTGCGAGGCGATCGAGAAGAACTCCAGCGACAGGCGGTAGGATTTCCCCTCTGGCATTTGCTCCACGAGGCCTTCAGCAATCAGGGTCTTCAGTAGCCGATGCGCCGATGGCTGGCTGAGATTCAGCCTCCGCGCGAGATCGATGACCCGCACACCCTCGCTCGCGTTATCTGCGAGGTCTTTCAGGATGTGGATCGCCTTGGTGAGGCTGGAGCTTCCGGCGTTCTCTGGTTCCGACATTTGCGAAAATCTTTCAAAATCTGCGTGGCATAATTCCGTATATCGGATTTTTCTAACAAAAAATTCCGAAATAGAAAATTGCATTTGTGTTTTTCGTCAATTTCCTGGAGTTAATTCACACAAGCCTTCTTCAAGGGGTGGATGTGCCAGACGTGAATAGCCGAGAGGCTATTCCGAGCGCGAAACCGTGCCTTTATCGGTGCACTCGCGTACGCCGGAGATCTCAACGCCTGAAGGAAGGTTCGATGGTTGACGACGTGTCGCAGCCGCCGGGATCGCCGACAAGAAAAATGGGGCAGGCGATCTCAGGGGTAGCGACCCAGGGGAGAATGAGCATGAGTTTCCTGAACCTTGAGAAGGTCTCCAAGTTTTATGGATCAGTCGCAGCCGTTCATGATTTCGATCTGGCGGTCGAAAAGGGCGAGTTTATCTCGCTGCTCGGGCCCTCGGGCTGCGGCAAGACGACGACCCTGCAGATGATCACTGGGCTCGTGCGTCCCTCCTCGGGCACGATCACCATGGGCGGGCGCGACATCACTCATTTGCCGCCGCCGCAACGCGAACTGGGCGTAGTCTTCCAGAGCTATGCGCTCTTCCCCCATATGACCGTGGCGCAGAATGTTTCCTTCGGCCTCGAAATGCGCAAGGTCGCAAAACCGGAGCGCGACAAACGGATCAAGGAGATCCTGTCGCTGGTCCATCTCTCGGCGCTTGCCGATCGCTACCCGCGCGAGATGTCGGGCGGGCAGCGCCAGCGCGTGGCGATTGCCCGGGCGCTTGTCATCAATCCGCCGGTGCTTTTGCTTGACGAGCCGCTATCGAACCTCGATGCGCAGCTTCGCGAGGAGATGCAGTTCGAATTGCGCCGCATCCAGCAGACCGTCGGCATCACGACGATCATGGTGACCCATGATCAGGCTGAAGCGCTGTCGATCAGCGATCGCGTCGTCGTCATGGAGAAGGGGCGCATCACCCAGGTCGATACGCCTTACGAACTCTATGAGCATCCCCGCAACGACTTCATCTCGTCCTTCGTCGGCAAGTCCAACTTCATGTGTGCGACCTCGTCCTTCAACGGCAAGGGCGCGTCGATCAGCATCGACAACACGCCGATCCGCTTCAACACCGACCGCCGCGAGCCGGATGGCAAAGTCTCGATCTTCATCCGCCCGGAAAAGCTCCGGCTGACCGAGCCCGGCGAGGGTCAGATCCAGGGGAAAGTGACGACACGCTATTTCATGGGGAGCCAATGGCTGGTCAGCGCCGAGACATCGGCGGGCGTTCTTGCCGTTGCTGTTCCCAATCTCGGTGCGCCGCCGCCGATGGAAGGCGAAACCGTTGGGCTTGCCTGGCAGAGTGCCGATTGTCGTGTGCTGGCGGGAGCGGCCAAGTGATGAGCGCCGCTACCTCCGCCATCAAGCCGCGCCAGCTCGCGCCCTTGGCTCTTTCCGGGCCGACCACCCTGTTCTTCATCGGCCTCGTGCTCTTGCCGCTTCTGTTGACGGTGATCCTCTCCTTCAACAGCTATGACTATACCGCCGGGATCCAGAGCGACTTCACCTTCGCCAACTACCTCACGGTGTTGCAGGACGAATATTATCTCTCGACCTTCTGGCGGACATTGCGGCTTGCGCTTCTGACGACGGTCATCACGGTGGCGATCGGTGTGCCGGAGGCCTACGTGCTCTCGAACATGCGCAAGCCCTGGCGGTCGATCTTCTTGCTCGTGATCATCGGCCCGCTGCTTGTTTCTGTGGTGGTGCGCACCTTCGGCTGGAGCATGCTGCTCGGCAAGAACGGCTTTGTAAACAGCGCGCTTGCCATTGTCGGCCTTGACCCGGTGCAGCTTCTCTACACCGAGACGGCGATCGTCATCGGTCTCGTCCATATCATGCTGCCGTTCATGGTTATCCCCGTCTGGACCGTTCTGCAGAAACTCGACCCGACGGTCGAGGCGGCAGCGCTCACCCTCGGCGCCTCGCGCTTCACCGCCCTTCGTCGCGTCGTCTTTCCGCAGGCGGCTCTCGGCATCCTCTCGGGCAGCCTCATCGTCTTTGCACTCTCGGCAAGCTCGTTTGCCATCCCCGGCCTGCTTGGCGGCCGGCGGCTGAAAATGGCGGCAACACTTGTCTACGACGAGTTCCTGATCGAGCTGAACTGGCCGCTCGGTGCGACCATCGCGATCATCGTGCTTGTCGCCAATCTCGTCATCATGCTCGCCTATAACCGCCTCATCGAGCGGCAGGCGAAGCGCAAGCTGGGTTGAAGCCATGCAGAGAAACGGACCCATCGCTCTCGCATTCCATAGCCTTGTCGTCGTCTTCATGCTGGCGCCGATGGTGGTCGTCTGCCTCGTGGCCTTCACGCCGGAAAACACCCTGGCGATGCCCTGGAATGGGCTGTCGCTACGGTGGTTCAAGGCGGTTTTCCATCATGCCGACTTTATGTCGTCCTTCGGCAACAGCGTAAGGCTCGCCCTGCTGTCAGCCACCATCTCCACCGTTTTTGCGGTTCCGGCGGCGCTGGCGATCACCCGCTACGATTTCCGCGGCCGTGAGGCGCTGAACGCGCTCTTCCTGTCGCCACTGATCATTCCGCACCTGGTCCTCGGCGTCGCTTTCCTGCGTCTCTTCTCGCTGATGGGCATGGGCGGGTCCTTCGGTTGGCTTGTCGCCACCCATGCGATCGTCGTCACCCCCTATACGCTGCGGCTGATCCTGGCGTCACTCACCAGCATGGACCGCAACGCCGAAAATGCGGCGCGCACGCTGGGGGCTGCGGAGTGGACGGTGTTTCGCCGGATCACCATGCCGCTCATGCTGCCAGGTGTCAGCGGCGGCTGGTTGCTCGCCTTCATCAACAGTTTTGACGAGCTGACCATGTCGATCTTCGTGACGTCGCCGTCGACGGTAACGCTGCCGGTCCGCATGTACATGTACGCAAGCGAATCCATCGATCCGATGATGGCGGCCGTTTCGACGCTCATGATCGCGCTCGCCACCATCACGATGATCATCCTGGATCGCCTGTTCGGTCTCGACCGGCTGCTTGTGGGCAAGGGCTGATATCCGATGTCGATGAACCCGTTGCTTCGGCGGCGCTACCGCCTGGACGAGACACCCGTGCCCTTCACATTGAACGGAACGGCCCAAACCGGGCGCCGTGGCGACACGGTGCTGACGGCAATACTCTCGGTGAGCGGTCACCTGAGACAGAGCGAATTCACCGGGGAGAAGCGGGCCGGCTTCTGCCTGATCGGCGCCTGTCAGGATTGTTATGTGATGACGGCGCAAGGCAGCCGCGTCCGCGCCTGCAGCACCGCCTTGCTCGCGGGCATGGCTTTCATCACCGATCTCGGCGCGGTGTCGGAGACGGCCCATGACTGAGCCGTTGCAGCCCGTCATCGTTGGCGCCGGACCGGCAGGCATACGCGCCGCCGAGCGCCTCGTGCGCGCAGGTCTCAGGCCGATCGTGCTTGACGAAGGTCAGCGCGCTGGCGGGCAGATCTATCGACGCCCGCTGATCGACGAGGGTCGATCCTATCGCAGCCGCTATGGTTCGGAAGCCGGCAAGGCAAGAAGGTTACACGAGGCTTTCGAGGCACTCTTGCCTGCGATCGACTATCGCCCCGAAACGCTGGTCTGGAATGTTTCGGCGGCTGAGCACGGCAATCAGCTCGATGTCCTTTTGGCCGGCGTGCATCGGCAGATCGGCTTTTCGCAACTGATCCTGTGCACCGGCGCGACCGATCGCGTGCTGCCATTTCCGGGATGGACGACGCCTGGAGTTTACACGCTCGGCGCCTCCCAAGTGGCGCTGAAAGCCCAGGGCTGCACAATTGGCGACCGCATCGTCTTCATGGGCTCCGGTCCGCTGCTCTACCTCGTTGCCTGGCAATATATGAAGGCCGGCGCGTGCGTGGAGGCGGTGCTCGACACAGCACCCATCACGTCGAAGCGACACTTGCTGTCGCTTGCCATCCATGCGCCGCGCATCGTCGGGCTTGGTGTTTTCTACGGGCTCCAGCTCCAGCTGGCCGGCGTGAAGATCCGCAACGGCGTGCGGCCGGAGGCGGTCCTCGGGACGGGCCAGGTCGAAGGTCTTCGCTTCCGTCGGCGGGCAAGCAAAGGTGAGGTCGTCGAGACGGTATCCTGCGACGCGCTCGCCTACGGTTTTGCCCTTCGGCCAGAAACCCAGCTTGCCGATCTTGCCGGCTGCCGTTTCTGTTTTGACGAGCGCGATCGCGTGTGGCTGCCTGAGCGAGACGCCATGGGGCGCACTAGCCGGGCCAACGTATACGTTGCCGGTGACGGCAGCGGAATTGCCGGCGCCGATGCGGCGGAAGTCTCGGGCGAGCTCGCCGCGGCCGCTCTGCTCGAGGATGCGGGGAAAGCATCAGCGGATGGAGCGCGCCTGCTGGCGGCTCGCGAAGCGATCCTGCGGCAGCGTGATATCCTCGAACGTGCCTTTCCCTTCCCGGTTGATTGGTTCGAGAGGGTCCCGGACGAGACGACGCTGTGTCGTTGCGAGGAGATTACCATTGCAGAAGGACGCCGCGCCATTGCGAGCGGCTCCATCAGCGAGATCAACCGCCTGAAGGCGCTGAGCCGGGTCGGGATGGGACGTTGCCAGGGGCGCATGTGTTCCGCCGCTGCCACCGAGTTGTTGAGCGGGCTTTGTGGCGTTTCGCCCGGTGAGGTTGGTCGCCTTCGCGCTCAGGCGCCGGTCAAGCCGATCCCGCTTGGTTTCGGTGCTGCCGTAAAAGCGGAGGCTCGGTCATGAGCTGGCGCATCTCCGTCGACGTCGCGATCATCGGCGGCGGGCTGGTGGGCAGCTCCGCAGCACTTGCCATGCGTAAAGCGGGGCTTTCAGTCGCCCTCATCGATAAGGGCTATTGTGGCGCGCAGGCGAGCGGGGTGAACTATGGCGGCGTGCGCCGGCAGGGCCGCGCCCCCGAACAATTGCCTTTGTCGCAGCGCGCACACGGTATCTGGCCGCAACTCAAGGCAATGGTCGGCATCGATGCCGAGTACATGCGCTCCGGCCATCTGAAGCTCGCCCGCACGGAAAAGGATTTCGCCAAGCTCGAAGCCTATGCCCAGACGGTTCGGGACTATGGGTTGGGGCTTGAGCTCGTTGCCGGTTCGGCGTTGGCGCACCGGTTCCCCTGGCTTTCCGCCCAGGCGGTCGGCGCGTCGCTCTGCCCCGATGACGGCCACGCCAATCCGCGTCTCGTTGCGCCCGCCTTCGCAAGAGCCGCCGAGCGCGCCGGCGCGATGGTACTGGAGCAGACGCCGGTGCGCGAGGTCGCTGCGACCGGAAACGGTTTCGAGATCCTCGCCGGCGACGGCATCGAGATCCGCTGCCAACAACTGGTCAACAGCGCCGGTGCCTGGTCCGACCGCTTTGCCGCGAATTTCAACGAGCCTGTACCGCTGACACGTATCTATCCCTCGATGGTGGTCACCGAACCTCTGCCATTGCGTTTGCCCGTCAGCATGGGTGAACAGGGCGGCAGCTTCTATGGCCGGCAGGTGGCGCGCGGCAACTATGTCATGGGGGGCGGTCGCGGCCTGCCGCTTGGCGATCCCGACTATTCGCGTCCGTCGGTGACGGCTGCATCCTCCGTCATGCAGCGTGCAATCACGCTCTTTCCGCATCTGGCTGAAGCCCAGGTCATCCGCTTCTGGTCTGGAACCGAGGCGGAAATGCCCGACGGCAACCCGGTGATCGGCCCGAGCGAGACGACATCAGGCCTCTTCCACGCTTTTGGCTTCTGCGGCGCAGGTTTTCAGACCGCGCCCGCCGTCGGCGAAGTGCTCGCAGAACTCGTCACCGCGGGCCGCAGCACTACGCCGATAGACGCCTTTTCCATTGGCCGCTTCCGCAAGGTGGCGGCCGAAACTGCAGCCTCGTTGTAAACAGAAAGGGGAATACCATGATCGACCAACGGCTTACCAAAACCACGGCCCTCGCACTGCTGGCGTTCGTTGTGCAGCAGAATTGTGCCTCGGCGGAAACCAAGACGCTCTACATCGGCATGAACGGCGGAAACTTCGAACGCGCCTATACGGAGCACGTGCTGCCGCCTTTCGAAAAGGCGAACGACGTCAAGGTCGTCGTCGTACCCGGCACATCCGCTGACATCCTCGCCAAGGCAACCGCCGCCAAGGACAATCCGCAGATGCATGTCATGCTGCTTGACGATGGCGTAATGGTGCGCGCCATCGGCGGCGGTCTCTGCCAGAAGATTGCTGCTGATCCGGTGCTTGACCAGATCCAAATGGCTGCCCGCCTGAAAGACGACATGGCGATCGGCGTCGACATGGGCATGACTGGCCTTGCCTATAACAAGAAGCTCTTCGACGAGAAGGGCTGGCCGGCGCCGACCTCGTGGATGGACATGGCCGATCCCAAATTCGAAAACGCCGTCGTGTTCCAGTCGGCTTCCGCATCGAGCTTCGGCCTGCACGCCTTCCTGATGTTCAACCGCATCCAGGGCGGCGACGAGACCAACGTTGAACCGGGTTTCGACAAGTTCTCCGATACGATCGGCAAGAACGTCATCGAGTTCATCCCGAGTTCGGCGAAGATCTCCGAAATGGTGCAGACCGGAGAGGCAGCGATCTTCCCGCTGACCCCAACGGCCGTCAACAACCTCAAGGACAAGGGCATTCCAGTGGAATACGCCCAGCCGAAGGAAGGCTCCGTGGTGCTCGCCGTCACCGAATGCGTGATCGCCAACAACAGCGAACCGGAACTCAGTCAGAAGCTCGCCCACTACCTGCTTTCCGCCGAGGCACAGAGCCTGGCGCTCGACCACGGCAACATCATCCCGTCAAACATCAACGCCAAGGCCGGCACAGATGCGGCAAACGCGAAGCTCTCGACGTTTAAGGCCAACATGGAGACCGCCAAGGTCCTCGATTGGGATGCGATCAACCAGAACCGGCAGGAATGGAACAAGCGCTGGAACCGCATGATCGAACGGTAGGTATGGCGGGAACGCTTATCGGTCCACCAGGCGCGCAGGCGCGCCTGGCGGTGCGACATGGGTTCCCGGGCAATGCACCGGAAAATCCAGTCAACGACGGCGCGAACGAGGTGCTGGCGCGCTTGCTTGACCCAAGAACAATATACAGAGAACCGGTTTAGCGTACGCCGTGCGCACAACGAAAATGAGCCTCCGCAGGGGGGCGGAGGCTCGCGCGCTCAAATATTGTCGGTAACAAGTTTTATAAATATCAAGCAGTTGCACGGAAACATGAACCGTAAACGCAACGGCGGCTGCGTCGAAATAGGATGGCGGTGTGTGCAAATGCAGGTGCAGTTTGCCGATCGGGAAACCGCATAGCAACCCGCCCAAATGGACACTTTGCGTAATACATTGGGCTTAGCCAATGACGCGACGCGAGCGCTAGAAAAATCGCGTAACGTTTCGTCGGGGGCGGCTCCGCCACGTAGTGATTGCGATGTGGCTGTGAGGCATCGGCGCTCGCAATATGTACACTGAAACGATCAAATCATTGGGGAAATGCGAAGCGGTAACGCATGTAGTGCCTCTCCCGACGGTCGCGACCTAGTCTCGCGACAAACAGCGCAAATCACCAACGTCGTGCAATTGTTTTTGAACCTATGCCATCCGGGTAAGCAGCACAGCCAGTGGGATGCTTGCGGCATGGCGCTCATGGCTGCCCCCGCTCTATAATCGAGCTGTCGCGTATATCATTCACAATTGTAACGAGCTCTGTTGGAATTAACTGTTACATTTGGAACAGGTTCGTCGGCACTCGTCATGTAAAGTATCGAAAGGCTGGCTGAATAAATTCAGTCAAAGGCTATGTCCGATACTAAATGTCAGGGATTTTCGTCCGAAAATCCGACGGATATCCTTGTTTTGTCGCCAAAGTAAACATTTCTCGTTGAATTTTCAACGGGTTGGATCTTTTCCATAGTGTTGCATACGAAACCCGACGACCATCTGACGGCTCTGTCCCAATGTGAAGGAGAGCCCGACGGCGGTTGGACATGCCCTGGCGTTGGTCTGGGCGATTGGCAGGTCCCGCGTGGCGTGACCGTGCCAACTTGAACGCACAGCAAACCGACCATCGGCCGCGGCAGAACTAGCGGGCAACAGCGCGCTACAAAAACGATGGGAGGCTTCCGTGAAGACAAGTGTACGCGGCATATGCGCCATGCTCGCCGAAGAGGCAATCGTCCTATCAGCCTACAACGATGGCACAGGAACCATGACGGTCGGCGCCGGACATACGGCGGCGGCCGGTCCACCTGTTCCCCGCTCCGGCCTGACGATCACCCTGACGGAGGCGATCAACATCTTCCGCACCGATCTTGCCAAGTTCGAGGCGCAGGTTCAGGCAGCCGTCAGGACCCCGCTGGCGCAGCATCAGTTCGATGCCCTTGTGTCGTGGCACTTCAATACGGGCGCGATATCGAAGGCAGGCTTGACGCAGAAGCTCAATGCCGGAGACGCTGTTGGCGCGGCCGCCGAATTTGCGCGCTGGAACAAGAGCAACGGCAAGGTGCTCGACGGCTTGGTCGCGCGTCGCGAGCGTGAAGCAGCCATGTTCGCAAAGGGAGAGTATGGCAGCCCGAAGATCCGCGTTCTGGAGAGCAGGGGCGGCCCGGAGGAAATCTTCACCGCCGACCAGATCGAGACGCTCCTCGGGGGTGCCCCGAACTCGGAAGAAGAACAGACCACCGAAGAACTGCTGGCCAATCCGATCTCGCAGCTTCTCCCGCTCAACCGGCCCAAGCAATCCGCCGCGCTCACGAACACCGTGCTTCAGGAGTTTAGAAACCTCATCCCGGAAGAGGGGCGTGATGACGCTGTGACGTTGGTCGCCGTGCGCGGCTACTACCTCAACTCGATGGGCAAGGAGAGCGCAAACGATCGCGGCGTCTACGACGACGCGATCTTCATCGTCGAGCCGAGCGGTGTCCACAACTTCAACGCCAATACGGACCCCAGCCGTTTCGGTCGCGGTATCGCGCGGCTGAAGCCACGCCAGGCGATCCGGTACAGACCCGGTCTACACGGGTTTGGGCGCAAGAACGGACCCTATCCCGCCTTCCGGCAGGACAGCGACTGCACGGTCATTCGCGATGAAACCGGTGAGGATACGGATTCGCAGGATGGCCGCTTCTGGATCAATCTCCACCGCGGCGGCGTCACGTCCACCTCCAGCCTCGGTTGCCAGACGGTCCCACCGCATCAGTGGAACGAATTCAAGACCCTCTTAGACGGTCTGCTGAAGAAGCATGGACAGGAGACTTTTTACTACTTGCTCGTCGATCAGGACGATGTCCCACAGGAGGAAACGACCATGCCTGTTATCACGCAGCCGGCACCGGCTCCGGCGACGACCGAGGCGAACCCCGCACAATTGCTGCAACAGATCCTCGCGCTCGCTGCGATGTCGCGCGGACACAAGCCCGCCAACCAGGGCGACATGACCTGGCTGGTCGATGTCTTGCGGGCACTTGTCACCCAACCGACGATCAATGGCGTTGTCCTGAATGGCGCGAAACCGGACCCGCTCGCATCGGTCAGCGACCCTGACCTGACGCCGGTCAACGGTGCGCTCGGAAAGACGCTCGGGAATGCGCTCGACGGCCGCAAGACCGCGATAGGTGCCATCGGCATGCTCGCCACGACCCTTCTGCCAATCTTCTTTCCGCAGCTGGCGCCGGTCACGGCGATCGCTGCACCCTTGATCGAGGGGGCGGCGAACGCGGGCGCCACAGCGGCGGCGACGCATGCTGGCGGAGGGCTCGGCAGCGAGCTTGTAACGGCCGCCTTCCCTGTCTTTGCCGCGATCAGCGGCTGGGGCGTGATGGGCAAGGTTGAAAAATGGGTCCGCGCCCTTCGGGGCGGGCTTGAAGCGCCGGCCGCGTGAGAACCGCGGCTGCTCACGCCAAGACAACAGGGAAACGCACATCAGGGCCATAAAGGAAAAAAGAGATGAAACGCTTGGTTGTTTGTTTCGACGGAACCTGGAACGACGCCGATAGTGCCCGTTCCGAAACGAATGTCGCGCGGATCGCGAGGGCCATTCGCGCTTGCCAGGACGAAAGAGGCGGTATTCCGCAATCTGTCCTGTACCTGCGCGGTATCGGATCGTCCGGCCTGCAAATTCAACGCCTTTTGGATGGCGCGATCGGCACTGGCGTGGATGAGAACATCCGCTCCGGATACATGTTCCTCGCCCAGAATTATGTTTCAGGCGACGAGATCTATCTGTTCGGTTTCTCGCGTGGCGCCTTTTCCGCGCGCAGCCTGGCGGGCCTGATCGCCTCATGCGGACTTCTCAGACGGCAGCGGCTCGGGGATCTGCGCAACGCCTGGCAGTATTACAGAACCACCGAGGACCGGTCGCCGAAGGATTTCGTTGATAGATATTCGACGGATGCGCACCTGGATGTCGAAGTCACGATGCTCGGGGTCTGGGACACGGTCGGCGCGCTGGGCGTCCCCAGCCACATTTTCAGTAGCTTCAACTACAGGGAATATGGATTCCACAATACCACGGCCTCAAAGATAACGCGCCACGCCTACCACGCGATGGCCATCGATGAGTCGCGAGACGAGTTCGTGCCGACGCTCTGGACAGGCGACGTCCCGGCCAATTGCAAGATAGAGCAGGTCTGGTTCGCAGGCAGCCATGGAGACGTTGGCGGAGGGTATGTCGACCGTTCACTGGCCGATATCCCGCTGGTCTGGATGGCGCAAAAGGCGCAGGCCTGCGGGCTTGTGATCGACTGGACGATGCTCCCGAAAGGACTCGACGTCAGCGCCCCGCATCACGACTCGCGTGCAGGCTGGTCGCTTAAGGACCGGTTGACGCCGACATTCCGGCAAATCTGCGAGAAGCCGTTCAGGGTGAATTACTACGAAACGCTTTACCGGCCGCGCGATGGACAGGGCATCGCTCAACGCACGATCAACGAATCCCTTCATGAAAGCGTGATCGCGCGCTATGGGCAGACAGTTTCCTTTTCTCCGGACGACGATCCGTCGGCGCGCGCGCAGCAAGTCTACAAGCCCAGAAATCTCGCTCCGCTTTTCAATGTCCCGGTTCGGGGGCAGCGCCCAGTGGCGCCCAATGTGATCGCGGCTCAGACTGCCCAGGTCGCGACCGTTTGAAAATACCTACACGCCCGGTTCATGGGGCTGGACGGGACGATGCACGGCAAGACGAGGAGGTCTTGCCGTGCATTTTCGTCTGGCCGCTCGTGAAGCCAAAGCTGGAATGGATTTCACCTGAGCCGGAGGTCAAGGCGACACTGCACATTCGCAACCGCATTGCACCGTCATCGGTTTTGTGGAGCCGGACGTCCGTGCCGCAGCGTTTGGGGCCGAGCAACTTTCAGGGGGCCCTAGCCTGATGGCCCACCCGAGAATGCGCCGCAAAAAAGAGATCGCCAGGTGGTGCCCGTGACCTACTGCCATGGTCCAATCCGCTTCACGTGTCCGCACGGACCAGCATTGCCAGCAATCGTGCACTGCCCGCCGGTAAGCGAGCGGCTAGGCACGTTCTAGGCCCTTGCGGGCTTGCGGTCACGCTGCCGAGGCAGAATAGGCGATCGGTGGTTAGTCCCAGTGACCGTGACGCCGGTCGCCTCGTCCGTATTCTTGAGCTTACGGATCCCGGCCCACATGCGGCGTCGTCGGCGCCGGCTAGCGGTCCGTCTTCGAAATGCTTTGCGAAACCTCGGGCAAATGCACCGGATCTTGCTGCGCACCGGCACCAGACCCAGGCTTCTCAGTCATGTCGCTTCCCGCCGGAATGCTGTTGATCCGGAACAGGGTGGCGAGATGTTGAGACTTTTGCGTCCCGGGAAAATGACCTGAGAACAGTCGCTCGACGGTTCCGTCCTCGAACATGCCGTAAAGCGCAAGTGTGATGCGCTCGGGGAAATCGGGGAAACGGCGAGATGAGACTACGAGGGCGTAGGGCTCGTATGTGCCTTCCGTGGTCGGTGTGGTGTCGGCAGCACAACGGGTACCGGTACGTTCGCCATAGTCGGCAAGTGCGGCCTTGATGATATCGACATCCCCGAAATAGCGGGCCAGCCGACCGTTACAAAATTCCTCCGCCGCCTCGGAATGCGAGTCGATTTCTCGCGGGCAGATCATCCAGTTGTCCTGCGTCAGGTGCGCCGCATTGGATTTCAGCGTGTCGCCGATCGTAGATCCCTTGACGTAGCCCCAGATCTCAAAGGTTCTCTTCTTCTCGGTGTTTTCCTTCGTGGGCTGCTGGAGAGTGAAATCAAACTTCTGTTCCAGCCAGCCGAGAAGGCCGTTTCCGGCGGTTGCTGCAGGTTGGGTCGTACTGGGCGGGGTGGCTTGGTTCGCGGGCACCGACGACCATCTTCTCGTCTTCGGATCTTCGCCCTTTGCCTGTTTCAGCCAATTGAACACGTCCGTGCAGGTCGGTTTGGGCGGTGCGTCTTTGGGAAGGTCTCCGGCTGCCTCTGACGAACGTGGATCGAGATGCGCCTTGACGTATGAGCCGTTCGCCACGAAGACGATGGGCGAGAACGCAAGATAGGGTGCCTGCCCGTTGTAGGCGAAGTTCTGCATCCGCTTGAGCGTGATCGTCGTCGGATCGCAAAGTAGGTCGTAGTCGCCGTCGCCTGTTTTCAGGAACGCGGCTCGTTTCTTTGCGTCCACGCCCTCTTCGCTAAAATGATATCCCGCACGCTGGACGGCCTCGGTGCAGATATCCCAAAAGAAGCCGAGATAGCCTTTGGTGTCTTGGTCCCGCCAGATGAAGGGTCGCGCATCTTCGCGCACCCCAATCCTAATCTCACCGCTGTCAAGCGTCTCAGCACGCGCAGTGTAAGAGAGGACATGCGCTGGGACGAGTGCGGCGACGACGAATTTGGCGAGCAGTGGGCGCATCGGCTACTCCGCGGGTGTTGGTCTTGGCGCCACGCGTGCGGGCGTCTTTCCCGAACGGAAGCGCTCGGCGCCGCCGCGTTGGTTGAGAAGAGCAGCCGTGACGCAAAACACGACGACGAAGCCGATGAACGCCGAGAACATCGCCGAGTAGACGACGAGACCTCTATCGATTGCGTCGAGGCTCAGAGTGGTTGCGGGCTTTGTTGCCCATGATGTCAGGTAACGGGTCGCCCCTCCGCAGACGGCCATGACAACCGATGCGCCGACCGCCCAGATCAGGCTTGAGAGATACGTCGGCTGCAGCGAGAGTGACAGTGCCCGAGCCAACCATGCATCGAGCAGGAACGCCACGATCAGGGCAAGTACGGCGCCGCGAACGGCCGTCGGCGCGTTGTATTCGAACGAAAGCTGCAGGAACAGCGAGAGGCCTTGATCGCCGGCGGCCCAACCTGTGTCGAGGCCGGTTTTCCAGAGCTGCAGCCCCATGACGAATACGGCGGCGACGGCCCAGGACACGAAAACGACGAGCACGGCTTGCGGCAACCACGAGGTCCAATGCGCCTCGCGCATGTTCTGCCAACGACGCGACTGCATGCCTGCGTCGCGAAGCGCGAGCGTCACAATCATCGGGATGCAGTAGTTGTTGAACGCGTAGAAGATGTAGGTCAGCGTGCGAGAATAGACATTGACGGGGCTACCCCATACGAGCTCGCTTTCAAACCGACCGGGTAGCAGGCTCCAAAAGAGGCTGACGAAGAGCACGGTGCCGAGGGCCCAGAGCGCAGTCAACGTCGCGTAGGATCTGCGATAGCCAGCGCTTAAATGGGGGTGCAACAGGGCGCCGAGGAACTGCTCGAGCTTTTTCCGGGCAACGACTTGCTGATGTGCCGCTGCCTCGTCTGCCGTCGCCGGCGAGACGACGATGATCTCGTGCTCGACATAGAGCGCGAGCAGGATGCAAAGATCGTCTGCAAGGTCGTCGGCATCCGACGCCAATCGCTCCCAGGTCGCCCTCTTGCGTTCGCCGAGGCTTGCATCGGCGGCTCCGTTGCTGACAGGCGCTTCCTTCGCCGCGCCTGACCCGTAGCCCGACCTCTCGTCCAGATCCACGACCAACTGATCCCGTCGCTTGCTGAGCTCTTCCTCAAGTTTCTGAAAACGCTCCCGCGCGGGGGCGTTGGCGAGCTTCAGCTTGCGGTCGAGGATCCAGGCAGAGACGGAGAAGATCAGTTCCAGATCGAGACGAAAGTCCTCGGGTTCGCTCAACTGATCCTTCGCGGCCGCCTGATAATGATCAATACGCTCCCAATTGCTGCGCGGAATGAGGAGGGAGTTCTTTTCGAGGGATGACGCGCTGTCGGCCGAGATCGCGAGGTCCTTCCGGCGCAGATCTTCACTGGCGCCGATGACGCGGGTGGGAATACCCGCCAGGCGGTGGGCAGCACTTCGCATCCAATCCTCGAAGCTTCCCAGAAGCGGGAAACTGGGTGCCAGACCGACCATGATCAGCGCGATGGCAAGCGAGACCGATGCGTCGATGCCGATATCGAAGTCCCGCACGACCGACGGAACGACGATGGTGGACAGAGGCTGCATCCAGGTGCTTGCAGCACTGTTGCTGCCCGGGGTGAAGCCTGTGGTGATCGCTACCGGGGCATCGACGGAAGGAACGGGAAGCTTGCTCGCACCGATCGAAAGATCCGGGCCACCGAGCATTGGGAGGAGTTCCGCGTAGGCGCAGAGGAAGAAGTAGATGATCAGAAGTATGAGCGCGTAGCATGCGTAGGCGTGCATGACGATGCGCCGCGCCCGAAGCTTGTCGGGCGACAACAGGTTGACAAGCCGCTCCATCTGCCGCCCGCCCTCGTAGGTGACACGGTTGAAGCGCCCGTAAGAATAAAATAGGACTATCGCCGCTCCGAAGAGCAGCGCGACAAGGTTCGGCATGGTGGTAAATCACAGTTTGGGGCAGTGCCTTAACGGCACTGCTGTACCGCCGGGTTGCATTGTGCAGCTGCCGTCGCAGGCACGAATGACGTCAGGGCAATGAGCACGAGCAATAGCTTCATCATGGCATCCTCCCTTGCGATTTTGCTTTTTGATGCAGGAAGCGATCAGTTAACAAGTCGCGTTGTCGAAAGGCATAAGTTGCAAGACAACCGAGTGTTCAAGGAACTACTTTCCCGATTGTATGATACCAAACGCGTCACGGCGTGGATGTTACGTTCGTAACACCTGAAGTCTCTGGGCAGGTGTAATTTACATCGGTCTCTGTGCGTTCCGCGCCATCGCCAGCGCGGTCACCAATCTCCGGATCTCCAGGCAACGCGCCGGCGAAAGCTGGATGGATGGATCTCTAGCGCAGCCGCGGGCTGCTGCGGAATATCTCAGCAGCGGCGTTTGAGCCGTCGCTGACATTCGACGCCGACCGGATAGGACCAAGTCTTCCGTCCGAATGGGGCGGCCCGCATCGTTATGGACTGGGAGGCCTGCCACTGGCTGGCGCCAGCTGGTACGAGACGGTCCTCATGGCACCATAAGGGACGCTCCACGGCGAGGTAGGGAATGGCTGCTGCACGGAAGAAGAACCTGACTTGCGCAATCGCGGATCGGGCGGACAGTTCGCGCGAACCGGCTTTGTTCGCTTTCGCGGCCGCCGCCTGGTACACCCACTTTGTCCGTCTGAGCGGCACCGCGACCACCGCCGTATTCGTGGATCCGTTTCGCGGTGCCTACGCACCCTTGCCAAATCGGCTTTCGAGATATGCTACACCAAACGACACGATGTCCCGCGCGTCGAAGAGGTGGCAGAACGCATCTCCGACCGTCCCGCTCCGGTGCCGGCTAGTGGCAACGTAGGCATTCGCAATCGTTTCGACCGCGTCGGCCTGGCCCGCGACCGCAAAACGATCAAGGATGCCGTTGGTGTCAAAGTCTTCGGCGGTCTCCCATACCGTTTCACCATTCGGACCAAGAAGCGGCATCTCGTAAGTCACGCGCCGCTTGCCGGGGATGTCGGCGATGGCTTCCGCATAGTGGAGAGCGGTAACGGAGTTCAAAGGGGCGCCCAGCAAGAGCACTTTTCCCCTTAGTTCGACAAATCGTTGGATTGGCGAGCCATTTCCCAAGGCCTGGCCAAGCCGATGAGGCTCGATCAACGTCTCGGAAAGTGGCCCAACCGCAACCATAGATGCGTCGGGATGAGCGCTACGGCGTGCGCCGGGCGCTTCAACAAGAAACTGGTTGAGCAGGCCGAAACCCGGATAGGTGCGAGCGGTTGCGGGATCGAACGGCGGCCAAGTACGACGCGCTTCATCAGCCATCCGGACGCCATTCAAAGTTTCCTCGTAGGGTGAGCGGTCCCATGAGGCATAGCCCATAAGGGTGCCCGATGATCCAATCGCATCGAGAAGTGCGCCGACAATGGCCGTCGGCCCGCCTTTGACAGCACCAACGGCTTTCAAGGAGGCGTGAACCATCACAAGATCGCCCGTTCGAACGCCCAGTTGTCGAAGATCCGTCGTAATTTCAGTCCGGGTTTTCATCGAACCAGTTCAGATTTTCCGAGGTCTTGAAATCAGGCCGCCAGGGCCAGCACGAGTACCCACGCTACCAGTGAGGGCGAAGGTCAAAGCCAGCATGCTTGTGCGGAGGCCGGCGGGCGACTTGCCAATTGTAGGCATGAACTGTCTCCTCTCCGAGCAAACAATGCTTAATTGAGGCTGGATGCATAGACGTGTTCCATGCGATGTTTAAAGCGACGCCCGACGAGCCGTAGCGAGCACCGTGGCCTAGAGGGCCTCGCTCGCGACTTTGGCCGCCATCGATACCAGGAGCGCTGCCAAAGCCACGGCTGTTCCAAGCCTGGCGATCTTCATACGGCGTTCGCGACGGCCGTTCCAGCCATATCCCATCAGCGTCGCCTCCCGTTCCGCATTTGGTTTGGTCCGCCAAGGGCTTTCAATCGACCTTGCGCCCTGGCCGGCGTTCTTGAAGTAACTTGAGGTATCTGCGCCGGATGCAATCGATGGGCACATCGCCGGTGAACCGCAGCTTGAGCAGGACCTCGACCTCGGCATCACGCTCGATCGCCATGCCGCACTCTGGCCATTTCGCAACGACGCGATCGGCGATTTCCTTCCGCGTGGTCACGAACGTCCCTTTGCTTTGGGTCATTTTCGTTGCAGAGCGAGCGCGCCGGCCTCCCGGCAGACACCCCGCAGCGATGAAGACCGATCCGCAAGGCCTCCCAACGTCCCACTGATGTGATCGGCCTGTTGTCTGGTTAATCTGAACTGCAGCGCCGACACATCCGTGAGATTAGGGTCGACGCTGAATTCGATCCTCAAGAAAACGTCGCCCGTTTCATCGCCTTTTGCCGGCTCGGCTTTCCAGCCGACGATGGTCGAGGACCGGACATTGCCACGCCCGTCCGTACTCCAGTCGTTCATGTGCTTGCAAACCTCTCTCTTTGCGAAAACCAACGACAGACAAGAAGCTCTAGACCGCACGCCAGGAAGAATGTCCGAAAGTGCGCGTATCGGAATTGGTACATACCAGTGTTAAGCAATAGTTTTGATTTATGCATTTGGCATTTAAAAATTACAGGTCGCTAAAAGATTGATGCGACAATAGAGCCAGACACTTCCTTGCGCTGATTGTTAGCGCAAGGATTGCAGCTTGCCTGTAGGATGTCCTTTCTCAAAGCAAACGGGAGGTTGTTATGAGTGATCACGTCTATAAGAAGGTAGAGCTGGTCGGCAGTTCGAAGTCGTCTGTTACCGACGCTATCGAAACCGCGATCGCGCGTGCATCGAAGACCATGAGAAACCTGGAATGGTTCGAGGTCGACCAGATCAGGGGACACATCAAGGATGGCGAAGTCGCGCACTACCAGGTGGTCATGAAGGTCGGGTTTCGTATTGACGACTGAACAGGCGACGCGTGGGCGCAGCTTGGATCGACTGGCGCTTGCAGCAACGATCGTTGCGCCACGCCGGTAAAACACGCGGCTCAGTCGATTGTGCAGGGTTAGTAAGGGCTACATTCTGTTCCAGCATAAAGCTCCGCGCATGACAGGGGTGTGCCATGGAGCCCCTGCGGGCACGCTGCTGCAGATCGAAAGAAGACGTGGTGGCCAGGACGCTGGTCAACGAACGCGGGCGCGAGATCATGGCGTGGTTCCGCGGAACCACGCTCGCCGGCTGTCTTTCCCGCGCAGGTGCGCAGCAAGGTGCGGTACAGGCTGAGCGTCGTCTTTGCCAGACCGAGCAACTTGAACACCATCGACGTAAGGTAAGTTTTGCCCCGAAACCCCACCCCTCGAACTAACTTCCGCCCATCAAGTTCAGGACGACAAATCGTCCGGCTCCCCGGCCTTTTCGATCTGCTCCCGGATATAGGATTCGATGTAGTCGAAGACCTCGGCCGCGCCTGCGTCCGTCGCGATCAGATCGATCGGCCGACGGCCGCCGAGATGCACGCTTTCTCTGCGTGCCCATTTCAGGATCTCGCCTTCGCCTCGCAGGACCGGGCGCGCCATCTCCAGCATTTTCGCAAGGTGATGCGGCTTCGCATACCATGAGTGTGGCTTGATGCTGGCACGACGGCGGCCGGGAACGACATCCGGCAATTGCGAGGCGCGCAGCTCTTCATCCAAAATATGCCGCCGCACCCAATGGGCGAGCTTCGCAAGCGAGACGTTCGCCTCGCGCTCAAGATCGCCGCCAGCGCCGACATTGCGCGTCGGGATCACCAGCCCACGGACGATATGGGGGCAACGCGCTTTCAGCATCTCAAGTGCCGGCGCCAGGTCCGTGTCATTGGTGACAAGTACCACTTGGTCGACGTCCCCGCTCAGCGCGTCGTCGTAGAGTTGGAGCGCCAGATTCACATCCGACTGCTTTTCCTCAAGCTTCCACACCTGGATCTTGTCGCAGTCACGCGGCCAGCGTTTCGGATCATCCGCCGGAACGATATGCTGGTTGGCCTTGTAGAGCGAATAATAGCCCATCACGAAGGAAAGCCGTCCGGCACAATGCGCCGTCAGGGCATTGTGGTAGTGAGCCTGCGACGAGACCGAATCCTCTCCCTTGGCCGCGCTGTCGATAATCTTCGCCGTGAAGTATTTAATCGCACAGTCCGGGTGCAGGATCATCGTCGCCGGATCGGCGCCCGGTTCGGGACGATAAAGGATGCTCGGCAGTATATGCGCCTCGAATAGGGCGAGAACATCGAGCCATTTAAACGCGGTCTTGCGTAGGCATCCATAATAGAGATTATAGCCGTCGATATAGACGCGTGTTCGTAACGCTGGCACTCCTTGCTCCCGGGCATAAAAAAACCGGCTTGCGCCGGCTTTTTCCCCCAACCGCCCGGAGCCCATGTCTCTCAGGATGCTGGGTTAGTTGTTAACTGCCAACATAGTGTTGGGAGGGCTTATAGTCAATTGGATTTGACGGTCGTTTGCGCGTTGTCGGCGCCGTGGGTCAACCGATGCCCTGGTTCTCGGTCGATATCCTCCACGAAAAGGGCGAGCCGGTGCCGACAGGGGGCAGGGGCGAGATCGTCGTGCGCACTTCGCTGGAGGGCGCGCTGCACACCGGCGATTCCGGCTCATTCGCGCAACATCGCCGTTGTCGACGAGTTCGAACGCACGCCGAGCCAGCGGATCATGAAGCATCGGTCGCCTGTCGCACTCGGCGATTGCTGGGACCGACCGGCGCAGCAATAGGGCTGGCGTGCTTTGGGCCGAGTGCGCGCATGAAGGGAAGCGACGGTATGGATCAGTCTGGCGAAATCGTGCTGGTTGGTTGCGGCAACATGGGTTTTGCGCTGCTTGAAGGCTGGGTGGCCCGGTTTGGCATTGCCGCTGACCGAATTCATGTGGTCGAGCCGGTGGAGGCCCTCCGCCGGCGCGCAGTGGCAGCGGGCGCTGCGGCCTACGCGGATGCGTCCGAGCTGCCGCAGGCACTGCAGCCGCGCGCCTTCATTGTCGCCGTCAAGCCGCAGGTCATCGGCTCGATGCTTGCGACATACCGGCGGTTTAGCGCAACCGCCGCCTTTGTCAGCATCGCCGCCGGCGTGCCGATCGCGACCTTCGAGGCGACGCTTGGTGCGGTGCCGATCGTGCGCGACATGCCCAACATGCCGGCGTCGATCGGCATGGGAGTTATTGCCGCTTTTGCCAACGCGCACACCGGTAACGTTCAGATGGCCTATGTGAGTGATCTTCTGGCAGCCGTCGGAAACGTCCATTGGCTGCCGGAAGAAGAGCTCATCAATGCCGCGACTGCAATATCGGGGTCGGGGCCGGCCTACCTCTTCCATTTCATCGAGTGCTTGACCGAGGCAGGTATCGCTGTCGGTCTGCCGGTAGAGACTGCGCATGCGTTGGCGAAGCAGACGGTTGACGGTGCTTCAACTCTCGCCAGCGCCAGCGTCTTTTCTCCCACGGAGCTCCGCCAGCAAGTAACCAGCCCGAACGGCACGACTGCTGCGGCACTTGAGGTCCTCATGGCCGAGCCGAGTCTGGCGGCTTTGCTGAGGGAGGCAGCCGCGGCCGCGCATCAGCGGGCTCTCGAGCTTGCTGTGGTCGGTTGAGCGGTAATGCCTGTGCGAGACAATGACGGACCGGTGCGCCTCGTTCATTCGCTCAAGGATAGCGATGTCGCCCTCGCTAGAGCGTTGGCGCTTCGAGTGCCGTTGCCGAGTTGACTATCGATGTTATGATGCCCAAGCACCGATGAATTCTGCGGTCGCCTGCGTCATGACCGAACACGGCTGTCCATGGCTCAAACAGGTTGCCGTTCGGATATGGCATCATGTTGGTAGAGTTGCACGAAGCGTCACGCCGGCACGACGAAATGATCGATGCAATTGCGGACCACGATCCTGACCTAGCTGAGGCGTTGGTTCGCGCTCACCTCGATCTGTCGCGCAAGAACATGGCGGTGTAGGCCGCCCAGGAAGGGATGGCGATTTCTCTCGGCGTGTAGCGTATCTGAGACGGCAGGTATTCTTACGTTCGTGCGCCAGTCGATTGATCCCACTTGGACGCGAAGCGACCAATGACGTCGAAGACAGCGCGCGACACGCGCAATGGCTGGTCAATCGAGCGAGGCCTGCCGCTAACGCCTGGAACGTAGACACCAAGTTCCTTGAGCCGCCGGACCTGTTGGTGGGCGCGGGCGATGTGGTCGCTCCCTGGCGGGCCCGGCATCATCGCAATCACCGTCAAACCCACGGCGGGCGAGGTATCGCCCGTTCTGAAGCTTGATGCGTCCAGCGACCAGGAGCCACCGGAAAGTCCGGCCGACAGCATTTCGACGAGGAGCGCGACGTTCGCACCCTTGCGGCCACCGAAGGGTAGCAGCGCGCCTAAGAGTGCCTTTTCGGCGTCCCGGGTATCGGCGCCTTCGTTGTCGACCGCCCATCCTTCCGGGATTTCTCGTCCCTCGGCGGCGACGGCGGCAATGTTGACGTAGGCAGTCGCGCTTGACGATTGGTCGACGATGAGTGGCGGCGCGTTGGCGCCGAGCGGAAATCCGAAGGCGATGGGGTTCGTGCTGAAGACAGCCGGTCCTCCTGCCTTTGCTACGACCATGGCATTCGCGTTGGTCGCCGCAAGACCGCTCAGGCCTTCCAGCGCGAGCCTGCGCACGTAGTAGCCGAGCTCGCCCGTTGTATAGCTGTTCTTCTGGGTGAAGAGCGCGATCCCGAAGTTGCGGGCAGCATCCACGAAATCGCGGAAGGCAAGGTCGAAACCGAGCTGCGCGATGCCTCGGTCGGCATCGCAGGTGATGTGAGCGGGGAAGGGGCGCGTGGCGGCCGGCGTGGGATCGCAATTGATGCGCCCCTCGCGAAAACTGTTCAGATAATCGACGAGGTGCGGAAACCCGACCGCGCTCGGGCCGAAGCGGGCGGCCGACACTGTTGCGTCCACGAGCGATCGGGCGCTCGCCGGATTGGCGCCGGCACCAAGGCAAGCTCTCATCGCCAGATCTTCTGCTTGCCTCTGGTTGAGTTCGACCTCTTCCATCTCAGATCTCCAGTCCCGCTTTCCTACCCTCATAAAACGCATAGGGTGCCTGCCGCGGTGCGGCGCAATCGCCGATCTGGCGCGTAGCGATACCGCGTTCGGCGAGCCCCGGCATCAGCCAGTCGGCCGGGGCATTCGTGGTGGCCGTCACCAAGGCATCCGCGTCGATGAAGCGACACTCTCCCGTGGTGTGGTCGACGATGGTCGCGCCGTTGCCGTGCCATTCGATGACGCTGGCTTCGACGATCCATGTGACGCCGAGTTTCCTGAGCGCCTGCCGCATCGGAACGTCGGCTGCGGTTCGCTGCAGCTCCTTGCCGACGAACGGGTCGGGCGTCAGGAGCGCCACCTCGTGGCCCTCCTCGGCGAGCTTCCAAGCGGTGCCGCAGCCGCGCCAGCCGCCGCCTTCATCCAAAAGCAGAACGCGCTTGCCCGGCCTTGCCTGCCGCGCCATGACGGCTTCGACTGTGAAGACGTTACCCTTCGCCAGGCCCGGCATCGCCTCGACCGCCGGCAGCGCTTTCTGGAACACCGTCTCCGGCGAATAGGAGCCGGTGGCGACGATGACACGCCCGAACTCGGAAGGATCGATGTCCTCGGCCTCGACATAGGAGTTGAGGCGAACCTCTACACCGAGTTTTTCGAGCTGGCGCTCATACCAGGCGATGAGATCGAGGATCTGGGCCCTTCGTGGCTGCATGCCTGCGAGCAGGAAGTTACCGCCGAGCCGGTTCGACGCCTCGGCGAGCGTGACTTCGTGGCCACGCTCGGCGGCCACCCGGGCGGCCTCCAGTCCGGCTGGGCCGCCACCGATGACCAGCACGCGCTGGGGATCGCTGGTCTTCAAAAAGCGGTCGCCGTTCCATTCGGCCTCGCGGCCGACGGACGGGTTGATCAGACAGCTGATCCAGTAGTCGCGCGACCGGCGTCCCCAGCACATCTGATTGCACGAGATGCAGCCGCGAATGTCCTCCGGGCGATCTTCGGCCGCCTTCTTTGCAAGATGCGGATCAGCGATCTGCCCGCGCACGATCGAAACGAGGTCGGCTGCTCCCTGGCCGAGCACCGTTTCGGCGTTTTCGGGGGTGCGGATGTGGCTTTCGGCGATCACAAGCGCGTTCTTGACGACACTCCTCAGGACTGAAGCGAGATCGGCGCCAAGTTTTTCCGGACAGAGGAACGTCGGCATCAGCTTGTAGAAATCGAGGTAGCCGCCAGAGCCGCAGGTGACATAATCGATAAGGCCCAGTTCGTCGTGCAGTCGGATGATTTCGGCAAGCTCGTCGCGTTGAAGCGCAACCTTCACGTCCGGTTCGTCACTGACGGCAAGGCCGACAATGAAATCTGGCCCGCAGACGTCCCTGATCCGCGTCAGGATTTCCCGAGACATCCGCGTGCGGTTTTCAAGCGAACCGCCCCACTGATCGTCGCGCCGATTGCACCATGGCGTCCAGAATTGGTCGACCAAACCGAGATAGGCAGCCCATACTTCGACGCCGTCAAAGCCGGCGTCCCGACAGCGACGTGCCGCCGCAACGAAGCCATCGATCGTTTCCAGGATTTCCGCTTCGGTCATCGGATGCGAGCCGTCGCTGTCATGATAGCTCGGCCCGCCCGAAGGCGACCAATGCGGATGGAACGAATTGTCGGAATCCCCATGCGCTCCGACGTGATAGAGCTGCTGGATCGCTATGGCTCCATGCCCTTTGATCGCCTCGACCACCTTCTTGAGATGGGGGATGACACTGTCATCGGAGTGGCGAAAATTGCCGCGAGTTAAAACGGCTGCGGCATGGACGGGCATGGGTTCGACGACGATCATCGCGGCGCCGCCGATCGCTCGTTCCCGGTAATAGGCGGTATGTCGTTCGGTCGGCAGACCCTCGACCGCCATGTTCGCCGTGTGCGCGCCGAACACGATCCTGTTCTTCAGCGTGTGGGACCGCAGTTTGAGAGGGGAAAACAGCCGAGGAAATTTCTTGGACATGGCGCAACTCCTGGCGGGGAGGGGATCGGGACTGGAATGGAATGAGGGAGGAGCCACCCTTGGCGCTTTTCCGGGCGGAGGACCGGCCGCCCGGAGGAATGGCATTCGCCGGCCGATCCGCGCTTACGCCGCGTTGGCCGCGATTGCCATTGCGCGATCGTTCGTCTCGTGCGCATTGACCATGGCGCCCGCGAGCTGGCGGAAGGTGACAGTGCCGAGAGGCATTCCGGACGGATCGACGACGGTGATATCACCTTCGGGCGCAGAGGCGAGCGTACGGACCGCTTCTTCGATTGTGAGATCGGCGGCAATCCGTTGCCCACTGTCGGCTGCAGTTGCGCCAAGCGGTGCCATGATCGCCTCCACATGGACAACGCGGCCCCGGTTCACCTCCTTGACGAAATTGGCGACATAGTCGTCGGCAGGCCTCAGCACGATATCCTGGCTCGTGCCCTGCTGGATGACCTCGCCGTCGCGCAAAATGGCAATCTGGTCACCGAGCCTCAGCGCTTCGTCGAGGTCGTGGGTGATGAAGACGATCGTCTTTTTAATCTCCTTCTGCAGGTCCAGAAGCACCGTCTGCATGTCCGTGCGGATGAGAGGATCGAGGGCTGAATAGGCCTCATCCATCAAAAGCACCGGTGCGTCGTTGGCAAGCGCGCGGGCGAGCCCGACGCGCTGCTGCATGCCGCCGGAGAGCTGATTGGGATACTTGTGCTCGAAGCCCTTAAGTCCAACCCGTTCCAGCCAGCGCATGGCAGTATCGATGCTTTGTGCGCGCGCTACGCCCTGGATTTCAAGGCCGAAGATCGTGTTGTCGAGCACGCTTCGATGCGGAAGCAGCGCGAACTTCTGGAACACCATGGCGGTCTGGTGGCGGCGGAACTCGCGCAGTTCCGCCTCTGGCATCTTCACCACATCGACGCCGTCGACGAGAACTTCGCCGGCCGTCGGATCGATCAGCCGGTTGATATGCCGGATGAGCGTCGACTTGCCCGAGCCGGAAAGCCCCATGATCACCTGGATCGAGCCCGACGGCATCTCGATGTTGATGTCGCGAAGGCCGAGCACGTGCCCGTGACGCTCGTTCAGTTCGGTCTTGGTGAGGCCGTTCCTAACCGCCTCGACATGAGCCCCGGCATCCGGTCCGAAGATCTTATAGAGATGGCGGATTGCGATGCCGCCGAAAGCGTGCTCAGCCATGGACCACCTCCCGGTGCTTCTGCAATCGTTCGCCATAGGCCTGGCTGACCCGGTCGAACATGATGGCGATGCCGACGATCGCAAGACCATTGAAGATACCGAGCGTGAAGTACTGGTTGGCGATCGCCTTCAGTACGGGTTGGCCAAGACCCTGAACACCGATCATCGAGGCGATGACGACCATGGCAAGCGCCATCATGATCGTCTGGTTGATCCCTGCCATGATGGTCGGAAGCGCAAGCGGGAGCTGCACCTTGAAGAGCTTCTGCCGGTTGTCGGCGCCGAAGGCATCGGCCGCCTCCAGTACGTCCTTGTCGACCAGGCGAATGCCGAGATTGGTGAGCCGGATCATCGGCGGGATCGCGTAGATGACGACGGCGATCAGGCCCGGCACCTTGCCAATGCCGAGCAGCATGACGACGGGGATCAGGTAGACGAAGCTTGGCATGGTCTGCATGACGTCGAGCACCGGGTTGACGACCCGCTGGACCCTGTCGGAGCGCGACATGAGAATGCCGATCGGCAGGCCGATCGCGATCGACAGGATCGTGCAGACGAAGATCATCGAGATCGTCCGCATCGTATCGTCCCACATGTCGAAGTAGCCGATGAGCAACAGCGTCACGAGACAGCCGGCGGCGATGCGAATGCTTCTGGTCGCTGCCCAGGCGATGGCGAGGATGAGGAGCGTGATGATCGGCCAGGGCGTCTTGGTCATGAACCGTTCAGAAGCGATTAGAAAATGCTGGAGCGGCACGAAGAAGCCCTCGATCAGATCACCGTAGTTTCGGGTAAAGCCGCGAAACGTTTCGTCGATAACTTTCTTGAGGTTTCGAAGCGCGTTGTCGTCCATGCTGGGAAATTGATAAAACCAGTCCATTCGGTTCCCCTTCTCGAAAGAGCCGATGCGTTCTTGTTGTTATGTCGGCGAGAACGGTGCGATATGCTGAAGGCACACCGCACCGGGTTTTCGGCCGTGCTGACTAGAGCGCAGCCTCGATCTTGGCGGCGGCCTCTGGGGAGACCCACTTCTTCCAGATATCCGGGTTTTCTTCGAGGAAGTGCTTTGCACCTTCCTCGCCACTCGCCTGGTTGTCGGTCATCCAGGCCATCAACTTGGCGATTGTCTCGTTGCTCCAGGAGCGCTTGTTGAGGTACTCCATGACCTCGGGGCCAGCTTTTTCGGAAAAGGGCTTGGCGACAAGTGTCACGATCGTATCGACCGGCCAGGCGCTCGGCTTCGGGTCAGTGCATTCGGCAACCGTAATGCAACGCTTCCACTCGGCTGCGTCATAGGGGACGCCTGCCTCAAGCTGCACCATCTCGTATTTGCCAAGCAGGGCGGTCGGTGCCCAGTAATAGCCGACCCAGCCTTCCTTGCGCTCATAGGCCTTGGCAATCGAGCCGTCGAGGCCTGCTGCCGAGCCGGTGTCCACCAGCGTCCAGCCGGCCTTCTCTGCTTCGAAAGCCTTGTAGAGCTGTGCGGTCACGACCGTTCCACCCCAGCCCTGTGGACCATTGAAGATCGCGCCCTTGCTCGGGTCTTCAGGGTCCTTGATGAGGTCGGGATGCTTCAGGAGATCGGGAATAGTCTTGATGTCTGGATGGGCATCGGCGAAATACTTCGGGATCCACCAGCCCTGAACGCCGCCATCGGGCAGCGGAGACCCGACCTTTACGATACGGCCTTCTTCGGTTCCCTTCTTGACCACGTCGGGAAGCAGATCGATCCAGGCCTCGGGCGCGATATCCGGCTCGCCTTTTTCCGCCATGGAGGTGATCGTCGGTACGGTATCGCCGATGGTGATTTCGGCGCTGCAGCCGTAACCTTCATTGAGGATGATCTTGTCGAGATTGGAAATGACCTCGGCACTTTGCCAGTTCATGCTGGCGATGGTGACGCTGCCGCAGTCTGCCGCGCTGGCGAGCGACGAACCGGCGACGGTCCCAAGGAACAGGCATGTCGATGCTAGCAAGCTTTTCATTATCGTTCCCTCTTTTGGCGGCTTTTCTTCTGAGGCGGGGCGCCGCGGACCCCGTCTCAACGACGCTAGGAGGCTTCTCCCATGCGAACCGATTTCCTGAACGCAGCCCTCAATCCGCGTGAGACGGCGGTATCGAATCCGGCCGCGCGCATCTCCTCGATCGCGGCCGCGGTGGTGCCGCGATAGTCGAGGAAGGTCTGGACAATGTCGGTCGGACAGTCGTCACGCTGCTCAAGCAGCCGACCGGCACCCGTGATAAGGGTATTGACGGCACGCTTGGCGATCTCGGGAGCCAGTCCTTGCGAGACGGCGTCTGCCATCATCGCTTCGGCGAGCAGCGCCGGAAAGGCAGGCCCGGATCCGGTGAGGCCGGTCAGATAGTCGATTTCCGCTTCTGAATGCACTTCATCCTGAGAACCGCAAGCATCGAAGATCGCCCTTATGATGTCTCGATCGTCGTTCTGCAGCCCGGCGGCTGCGACCCACGGCGTATAGGACTTGCGGACTTCGGCCGCCGCATTTGGCAGGGTTCGGGCCACGCGGTCCGTCCGATGATGCTCAACAAGGGCGCTGAGGCGGATGCCCGCCATGACGGAGATGACAAGCTTGCCCTCGGCAACAACGTTCAGGCTGAGCCAGTCAGCCGGACGGACGGAGAGAACGATGACGTCCGAGCGGTCGGCAAGTGCCTGATTGTCCGATGTCCAGAAGGAGCGGTTGAAACGGTCGGGGCGCTCGCTGCGATAGGAGAGCGACAGGTTCTGAGGCTCGACGATGCCGGCGTCGAGAATGGCGTCGGCGATTGCTCCGCCCAGCCATCCCGCACCACCAATTACGCCAACCCTCAAAGGCCCGCCCGTTTCCATGCTTCTCTCACTCTGGTTTGTAGCCATGCCGGGCGAAGAAGCGATCGAGCTCCCTCTGCTGTGGTGTTTGTCCGGTGTAAATCGCGATGTATTCCGGAATGCGCTTCATGCGGAGCGCAAGATCCTCCTTGGACTGCATCGAGATGTATCCAATCTGGACCAGGTAGGTCGTTCGTGCGCGAACGTCCGCCGGTCCCGCGTCATATCCGAACCGCATGAACATGCGGCCCAGCGCCTCCATTCTCGCCTGATCGGCCTCATGGACTTCGGCCTGTATCTCGGGCGATTGCAGCGCCCAGCTGCGAACGGCGAACTCGAACTGGGAGTCGAACAGTTCCTTGTTCACCCAGCAGTCGAAAACGTTCAGCATCGCCTCGGCCAAGGACTCCGCATAGGCTTCGGACTGTTTGACCAGATTGCCGGTATTCTTCTCCCTCCAGCGCGCGACGAGGGCACTCAGCAGTTCCTCCCGGTCCTTGAAGAACCAATAGAAGCTGGTCCGGGAAAGATTGAGCCGTTTGGCCAACGGCAGGATCTTCACCGAGTCCACGCCCGACTCGAGCAGGGAGTCATAGGCGGCCTCGAGCCATCCCTCCTGAGAACCGCGCCAGCCAGTGTCAGTCATCGCCTGTTCCATGATTGCCTCCTAACAAATCCAAACGGCCGTTTCAAGCAAAATGTACATATGTGTCGAATATCTGAACCACGGTGTTTTTGATTATTGACACCTATGTACATTTCCGCTTACCGTTGCGATAAATTCCCATAAACCGGAGCCCGTCGCATGTCGAACGATCCCCTGCTTCAGCCGTTTCAGTTGAAGCATTTGACCCTGCGCAACCGCATCATTGTTACGTCTCACGAGCCTGCCTATCCCGAAGACGGCATGCCGAAGGACCGCTACCGCGCCTATACCGTTGAGCGGGCCCAGGGCGGGGTGGCGCTGACGATGACCGCCGGCTCGGCGGCAGTGTCCAAGGACAGCCCTCCGGTCTTCAACAACCTGCTCGCATACAAGGACGAGATCGTGCCTTGGATCCGGCAAATGACCGACGCCGTGCATGAAGAGGGGGCTGCGATCATGATCCAGCTCACGCACCTCGGCAGGCGTACCCGCTGGGACAAGGGCGATTGGCTCCCGGTCGTTGCACCCTCACATCATCGCGAGGCAGCGCACCGAGCCTTTCCCAAGAAGCTCGAAGACTGGGACATCGAGCGCATTATCAAGGACTTTGCGGACGCCGCCGAACGGATGAAGGCGGGCGGTATGGATGGTGTCGAGCTGGAAGCCTACGGGCATCTTATTGACCAGTTCACCTCGCCGCTCACCAACGAACTCGACGGTCCTTATGGAGGTTCGCTCGATAACCGCCTGCGCTTTTGTTTCGACGTCTTCAGGGCCATGCGCGAAAGGGTCGGCAACGACTTTATCCTTGGCGTTCGCTATACGGCAGACGAATGTCTTCCCGGCGGGACCGGAAAGGCCGAAGGCCTGGAGATTTCCCGTCGTCTCAAGGAAAGCGGCCTCATCGATTATCTGAATGTCATCCGCGGTCATATCGATACGGATCCGGGCCTCACAGATGTCATCCCGATTCAGGGGATGGCGAGCGCACCACATCTGGATTTTGCCGGCGATGTGCGCGCGGCAACCAAGTTTCCAACCTTCCATGCCGCCAAGATCCAGGACGTGGCGACGGCCCGTCACGCAATCGCTGCCGGCAAGGTCGACATGATCGGTATGACCCGCGCCCACATGACCGACCCGCATATCGTGCGGAAGATCATGGAAAAGCGCGAGGATGATATTCGCCCCTGCGTCGGCGCCAACTACTGTCTCGACCGCATCTATCAAGGTGGCATGGCTTTCTGCATTCACAATGCGGCGACCGGTCGCGAAGAAACGATGCCGCATCGGATCCCGAAGGCTGCCGTTCGCAAGAAGGTCGTCATCGTCGGTGCCGGTCCGGCCGGCCTTGAGGCTGCTCGCGTCTCGGCGGAACGGGGTCATGAGGTCGTTGTTTTGGAGGCCGCGAACAATCCGGGCGGTCAAATCCGCCTGACGGCCCAGAGCGAGCGCCGGCGGGAAATGATCGGCATTATCGACTGGCGCATGAGCCAGTGCGAAAAGCTCGGCGTCACCTTCCGGTTCAATACCTGGGCCGAGGCTGATACGGTACTCACCGAAAGGCCCGATGTCGTCATTATCGCTACCGGTGGATTGCCGCAGACAGAGGTGCTGTCGAAGGGCAACGAACTCGTCGTTTCCTCCTGGGACATCATCTCCGGTGATGTGAAGCCTGGAACCAACGTGCTCATCTTCGACGACGCCGGCGACCATGCGGGCCTCCAGGCTGCCGAGTTCCTCGCCAAGGCCGGTGCCAAGGTGGAAATCATGACACCGGACCGCTCCTTCGCGCCCGAAGTCATGGCGATGAACCTCGTTCCTTACATGCGCTCGCTGCAGAAACTCGACGTCACCTTCACCGTCACGTACCGGCTGGAGTCGGTTGAAAAGAGTGGCAACCAGATCATCGCCCATGTCGGCAGTGACTATGGCGGCGTTGCCAAGCAGCAGACCTTCGACCAGATCGTCGTCAACCACGGAACCATCCCGCTGGACGACCTCTATTTCGAATTGAAGCCTGGCTCGCGGAACCTTGGCGAAGTCTCCTACGACGAGCTTATTGCCGGCACGCCGCAGTCCGTCGAACGCAACCCGGAGGGCGCCTATCAACTCTTCCGGATCGGCGATGCCGTTGCGGCCCGCAATACACATGCGGCTATCTACGATGCGCTGCGTCTTGCCAAGGACATCTGAGAATGGCGCGGTTTGACGCCTTGCAAGCGTTTCTGGACGCGGCCTTTGTCGCGTTCAACCAGTTTTCACAGGATCTGCGGGCGCGCCAGTCACTCATGCAGATTTTTGCCCAGCTTGAAGCGCCGCAACCGCAACGTCTGGACATCGGCAAGCGCCTCCCGGTCTGCAGCCAACATCTCGACAGTGTGCTGGCTGCAGAAACGGGCCGATCGTCCCTGGATACGCTAATCAGACGCTTCTCGGACCTTGAGCCGATGCTCGAATGGAAGTGGCGCTCGGTCTACGACCATACGGCCAGCGAAAATTTCTTGATGAGCCACGCCAATGCGATGATCGCCGGACCGGGTGGCCTGGAGGACCGGAGGGACCTCTGGCTCGGCGCGACGCTGATGGCGCCGTATGTGCGTTATCCCGACCACGACCACGCCCCGGAAGAGACGTACCTCGTCCTGTCGGAAGGCGAGTTTCAGCATGGCGATTCCGAATGGTTCTCACCCGGGATCGGAGGTTCCTTCTACAATCCGCCTGGCGTCAGACACGCCATGCGGTCGGGTGAGAAACCGCTGTTTGCATTCTGGGCATTGTTGCCTGATCGACCGAGGCACTGACGAAAGGGCGTTCGGCCGAGACCGAGCGCGGGAGAAAGGTTTGCCATGAAAATACTTGTGACGGTGAAGCGGGTCGTTGACTACAACGTCAAGATCCGGGTGAAGGCAGACGGTTCGGGCGTCGAGCTTGCGAACGTGAAGATGTCGATGAACCCCTTCGACGAAATCTCGGTCGAAGAGGCGCTCAGGCTGAAGGAAGCCGGCAAGGCCGAGGAAGTCGTCGTCGTATCCGTCGGTCCGGCCAAGGCCGAAGAGACGCTGCGCACGGCGCTCGCCATGGGGGCGGACCGCGCCATCCTGGTTGAGACCGAAGACCAGGTCGAGCCGCTCGCTGTCGCCAAGATCGTCAAGGGTGTGGCCGAGGCTGAACAGCCGGGCCTGATCATCGTCGGCAAGCAGGCAATCGACGACGATTCGAACCAGACCGGCCAGATGCTGTCGGCCCTGCTCGGCTGGGCGCAAGGCACCTTCGCCTCCAAGGTCGAGATCGGCGATGGCAAGGCAACCGTGACGCGCGAAGTCGACGGCGGTCTGCAGACGATCGACATCAAGCTGCCGGCCGTCGTCACCACCGACCTGCGTTTGAACGAGCCGCGCTACGCCTCACTGCCGAACATCATGAAGGCGACATCAATCTGCAGACGATCGACATCAAGCTGCCGGCCGTCGTCACCACCGACCTGCGTTTGAACGAGCCGCGCTACGCCTCACTGCCGAACATCATGAAGGCGAAGAAGAAGCCGCTCGACAGACACACCCCGGCCGACTTCGGCGTCGACACGGCCGCCCGCCTCAAGGTGCTGAAGACCGAGGAGCCGTCGGGCCGCAAGGCCGGCATCAAGGTCAAGTCGGTCGCCGAGCTCGTCGAAAAGCTCAAGACCGAAGCCGGCGTTTTGTAAGTTCAGGGAAAGGGAGATTTTATCATGGCCATTCTTCTTCTGGCTGACCACGACAGCAACCACCTTTCCGACCAGACCGCCAAGGCGCTGAGCGCCGCTTCGAAAATCGCCAGTGGGACTGGAGCCGATGTGCATGTTCTCGTTGCCGGCGCCGGCGCCAAGGCTGCAGCCGAACAGGCCGCCAAGCTTGCGGGCGTTGCCAAGGTGCTCGTTGCCGACGACGCCTCGCTTGCCAACAACCTGGCAGAGCCGCTGGCGGCCCTGATCGTCTCGCTCGCCGGCAACTACGACACCATCGTGAGCGCCGCGACCTCGGTCGGCAAGAACGTCATGCCGCGCGTCGCAGCCCTGCTCGACGTCTCTCAGGTCTCGGAAATCATCGAAGTTGTCTCGTCGGATACTTATCTGCGCCCGATCTATGCCGGCAACGCCATCCAGACGGTGCAGACGACCGAAGCCAAGCGCGTCATCACCGTGCGCACCGCTTCCTTCGCTTCCGCCCCTGAAGGCGGCTCGGCGGCGATCGAGAGCGTCTCGGCTGCCGCCAACCCCGGCGTTTCCCACGCGTCATCACCGTGCGCACCGCTTCCTTCGCTTCCGCCCCTGAAGGCGGCTCGGCGGCGATCGAGAGCGTCTCGGCTGCCGCCAACCCCGGCGTTTCCTCCTTCGTCGCCGATGCCCTGTCGTCGTCCGACCGCCCGGAGCTGACGTCTGCCAAGATCATCATCTCGGGCGGTCGTGCGCTCGGCTCGTCGGAAAAATTCCAGGAAGTCATCCTGCCGGTTGCCGACAAGCTCGGTGCTGCCGTCGGTGCTTCGCGCGCTGCCGTCGACGCCGGTTACGCGCCGAACGACTGGCAGGTCGGCCAGACCGGCAAGGTCGTTGCGCCCGATCTCTACATCGCCTGCGGCATCTCCGGTGCCATCCAGCACCTCGCCGGCATGAAGGACTCGAAGGTCATCGTCGCGATCAACAAGGACGAAGAGGCGCCGATCTTCCAGGTCGCCGACTACGGACTGGTTGCCGATCTCTTCGACGCTCTGCCGGAGTTGCAGAAGGCTTCGTAGGTCCGTTTTTAAGCGACCGAACCCAGGTGGGCTGACCGTGGTTCGGTTGGCCCTTCCACGCGATTGAAGCATCAACGAAAAGGATACCACAGTGGATGTACGCGCCGCCGTTGCCGTTCAGACAGGCAAGCCGCTCGAGGTCATGACGGTTCAGCTCGAAGGCCCGCGGGCCGGCGAAGTGCTGATCGAGGTCAAGGCCACAGGCATCTGCCACACCGACGATTTCACCCTGTCCGGCGCCGATCCGGAAGGCCTGTTCCCGGCGACC
>NZ_LMGC01000015.1:0-85991 GCF_001427045.1 Ensifer sp. Root558
GGAGTTCTTCGACTACATCGCCCGCGGCGCCCCCTTCGGTCCTGACGATGGGACCGTGTCGCCCTGGGCAGTCGTCGCCTCCCTGCCCTTCGCGCCGGAGATCGTCATTCCGACGGTCTGGAACTATGCCCGCATGAACCTCGGCATGACCAGGCTTTACGGCTTCAAACCGTCATTCAACAGAAGCTTTCCGCTCGAGGGAACCGAATCGGGCTGGTGGGTCAGCCCCTATCATTTCGGCATCGACCAGGGCCCCGTGGTGCTGATGATCGAGAACTACAGGACCGGCCTGCTGTGGAACATCATGCGCCGATGCGCCCCTGTGGTCACCGGCCTGAGGCGTGCGGGGTTTTCCGGCGGCTGGCTCTGAGGGTACCGCATCGCTGCCAAATGCCGGTATCGACATCATGCGGAAAGGTAACGGCCATGAACATGGGGTTCTTCTCTAATCAGCATGCCGGGCTATACAGAAGGCACGTCCTTGTGCTGGCAGGAACTGCAGCACTCGCAAGCGATAGCCCAAGGGCAAGGACGGCACTTGGCGGAGACACCATCAGGATTTGAGACGGTCAGGCAGGGCGAGGACGCCTATCTCAGCTGGGTGAAGGCGGCTTTGATCTAAAAACCTAGGGTTAAGGACAGGCGACGCTTGAAGATGCACCTCCCTCGGCCCTGTCGGCGGCTCGTCCCCCATCGAACGGATGACCGCATCGAACAGCAGATGGCTGAACAGGCTTGACCAGCACATCTGAAATTCCCGCCCTTCCCGCCGCCTTGACTACTTCCTCACAGCCACGGGCGCACCATGATGAGACACGGTGTGTCCGTCATCCTAAGCGAGCGGAGCGCCAGTGCAGTCTCTATTCAATCCATTTTCGGCATCTGCCAGAAGAACAACACCGTAACGTGTTTGCGGAGGCTTGTTCCGAATGGCGTCGATTGCGTCCGTTCCGGGGCATGGCGCGAGTATCGAAAGACATCGCTGTCGACATCGCTCTCGTGCGCTAGCGGATCATACGTGGACTGACGGCACTCAGCATTCTCAGGATGTCGTCCTCCAACTTCCGGCACAGGTCTTCATATTCTTTCAAAAGTGCTGGGGCGGGACCCGCCTGCTCGCGCAGTTCATCACGGGCCATGGCGGCTTTACCGTAAGCTTCGAGCAGATCGGTTATCGCAAGGAAGTTTGCATCGGCAATTTGTTTCCGATGTCGTGGCAAGCGCATCATCATCCGGGCTCTACCGACCTTTTGGAAGTCCATTTCACACCCCTAAAGGTAAGGCTGAACGCAGTCTCCTCGAACACGACTTCATTAGCAAGTTGCCTAGCTACTTTGCCTGCCCCACGCATATCAGTAACCGGCGGGCCATCACCGCGCAGAGCAGGTCCGCGATGCCTCGACGGACAGGCCGCCAGAGCGGCGACCGCTCGCCCTCGATGGTCCAGCCGACGAAGCAACAGAAATCGTCTGGTTGCATTCTGCGAGTGAATGCGCTCTCAATTGCGTCGTCTGTCGAAATCGAAGGCGCAGACGGAAGGCAACACTCAGACGAAGGCTCTGGATCGTACCCGTTTCGATCTGGAGCCTTTTCACATCAATATCACAATCCCTCCCCCTGACGACGATCACCGCGGCTCCAGGCCAAGCCGGTATCGCGGGGATCCAGTCAAGCAATTGCGGATAGTCCCCTCCGCCAGGGCTCTTCGATCGAGCCGCAATACACCTGCGATCAGCGCGATCACTCGCAAGTAGGCTCTCATTTCCTCCCTAAAGAGCTCGCCTACCCAGCAAACCCTTCACATCCCGTCGTCAAACTCCGCTGCTTGCCCTTGAGCCAGGAACTGCGCAAGTGCCGACATCAATGTCTCCGCGCTGTACCGGTCAAGCTGAACCTCGATCGTCGTACCAGCCGAAGTTGATAGTTCAAAAACCCCCAGGAGCGGCTCAATGGACGCGATAGAAAAAGAACCCAGAAATTCGCCCTGGACCGTTGTGCTGCCAAGCCCCATGGATGCCTCCTGCATGGTACGAAAGACATCACTAAAATAGTCGCTTTTGATCGATCCGCAAAGCCGGCGCCGGGTTCGCGATGCTTAAGGGGGTAGATTGAACGAGTGCAATCTCAGCGTCAGGAGATCATGGAGACGCCGATGAAGACGAACGCGGCTCCAGGCCAAGCCGGCAGGGACCCCAGCCAGTCAAGGCGTCGGTCCCAGGCGGCGATTTTGCTCGACGGGAAGGTTTCGACCCTGGTTGAGGTTGCGTACGAGGCCCCCAGCTAGTGTTCTTCGGGTCAGCCGGAACAGCCCTGCGATCAGCACCGTCGCTCCCAAAGCATCCATCGTCTATTACCCTCTAGATAGCTCGCGTCACAACCTCCGTCGCGACGGACACCAACAAGGCGGCCAGCGCGACGGCCGTTCCAATTCGCGCGATCTTCATCCGGCGCCCGCGAGCACCATTCCAGTCATAGCCCATGATCTGTTCCTCAGCCGGCTTCATGCCGTTCGTGAATGGTGGCTGGCGTTCCTAACAAAGAGGTAAATCCCGTTGATTTCCCCTGCTGGCCTACGTTCGATGTTGGCCTCGTCTTCGGCCAAGTCGGAGGTCCAACATCACACGGACCAGCCATCTCCTGACATCTGATGTCGCCACGAATTCATCGATGTTTTCGATGGCGTATTCGAGTGTTTTTTCGGTGAGCGCGGTTGCCGCACGCTGTGAGGCGGTCAAGCTCCGCGCCCATGCCGTCAGCTCTGGCAGCAGGTCCACAACCATGCCAACGCCTCCCGATGGCGGTGAATGGTCGAGCGGGCGGCGAGCATCCTTAAGTCGGCGTTCCAGATCCCAGGCGTCTCGTACGCCACTCATAAACAGGCGGAGCGCCTCGCGAGCCAGCCATTCGCCTTCTTCACTTTGTCGGGGGATATTCCGTGCGTTCACGACCTTATTAAAGACCGTGGAAATGACGGTGAGCCCCTCGGGAAGAATGTATCCGGATTGCAGTCGATCAAACATAACCTCCTCCATTTAAGGCGAAAGTGATGATGGTCCATCAGTCGCTGGAGCCCGTTTCATGGTCCAGCAATCAGACAAAATATGGTCTTCAAAACGGGGTGTGACTAGCCCTTAACAGCGCCAGCGCCGACTTCGGCCGGCGATTTTTATCTCATTTTTTCACCTCACTAAAGGAAAACCCGATGAACACAACGACGTCGCTCGCCTATGCGGGGCGCGCGCCTTTTGGCGGCCGCCTGATGCATCCGAGATCGGTGCCATGAGTGCCATCCGCGACGAGTGGGATCGGTCGCAATCGGCCGGCACGGTAATCGACGACCGGTGGCTCGCCGACAGCTCGCGACCGTCTTTCACGAGACCGGCGGCACGATGCAGCGGGTGATCGAGAAGCTCAATTACTCGGCCGCGCGCCTGGCCCAGGTCTGGCCGTCAAGACAAGGCGACGACTAGCCGGCAAGTGGTTCATTGGCGCATGAACCAGCTTGTCGACCGCGTCGGCCATCTTGAGGCCTCCGCGATAACGATTGGGGAGGAGGTCTCCGAGATGAAGCTGGTGACCGATGACGTGAGGCGATGGAAGCTGAGGCATCGGTGGCTTGGAGTCACCGGAATTGCGGCCAGGGCGCTCGCGATAAGTCAGGCCGAGGCGATACGGCGGATCATCTTCGGGATCACGGGGTAAGGTTGGTAAGCAGAAAGAAGAACCCCACCTCCGACGGCACGACGATGGGGCTCTCTACGTTTGATCCGGAGGGATCCGGGATCATCAGCAATGAACAAACCAACAGGTCCCGGATAGGTTCCTGCTGCCGTTGAATAAAGATGGCTCCGTAAGGTCGCGCAGGCTGCGCTAGTGGATGGTCTGGGGCCATGTCACGTCCACGAACCGACCAATGGACCGAAGGTAGGCGATGATCTCGGACCTCAGAGCTGCGCGGTCGCCATACCTCTCGCCGATCCGACTAAGTTCCTCCTTGGCTTCTTCCTGCTCATCGACATCGCCAAGCACATACATATCGTGTCCCACGGCGTTGATATCGCAACCCGCCGCGATCACTTCGGCCACAAAACTTGGGATCTCATTTGCGTTCATTTCGCGCTTGCTCTCAATCATGACATCCTCGCTTTGAAACGAGAAACTACTGTGAGGTCGAGCGGTTCCGGAGCAAATGGAAGAATGGCCCCGATGGGGTGTCGGGGCCAGTTGGTATCGTTGGCGCTTCTACGCGGGGAATGGGAGTACCCCATGAAGCGGGCTGTGATCCCGGAAAGGATCATTGCCTATCCTCTAACTGCCGCGTGTGAAAGTGGTTCCCAGTTGGAAAAGAGACGGCCCCGTCCGGGGAGAGCGGGGCCTCGGCACGGAGGTGCCATGGGCTCCATGCTGGGCTATTAGATGGAGCCTAGCCTAGATCCCGCGGGGGATGGTGGATCTAAGCAGACCTAGAACCGCATACATTTGACAGAGGTTCCAGCACCGAAGAAAAAAAGGGGCCCCGAAAGCCGATAACGGGACCCTAGGAGGTACGTGCCAAAATCCTGGTGTAAGAGAGCCAGGACGATCTTCAAACCTACGACGTCAGGATTGGTTCCGGCTCGATCTGAAAGCCGGGAGGGGGAGAAAAAATGGCCGCAAACGGCTACGACAGCGCCAAAGCGAACGATCCGGTCTAAAGTACCAGAGTCCTTGGCCTTGATGCGCACGGCTTTCAGTGTCGGTCCATTCGCGGAGATCGGTCCACACAGCGTAGGCGGGGAGGACGGTGTGTGTGAACGGTCATCAGGGAAATCATGAGGTTGCGATATGCTGCAGGCAGCAGGATCTGCGAGGCGGCCCCGTAATCAACCTCAAGCGCCCCGACCTCTTCCTATCCTCAGCAATGGCATTTCTCGAAAGCCATGCCATTGGAACATGACCGAACTGCTATAAGAATGCTCAGACACACTCTGCCACGGCGCAGCCGCCGGTAGGGCTGGATGAAAAGTGCCAGTTACGCCACTATGAAATCGTAGCGGCCGAATTTTCCGTCGCTCGTGGTTTTGATGTCGAGCAACAGGTCTGCATTGAATATGCGGTCACGCCTATTGTCCGGCTCATCGGCAAAATACAGCTGCGTCGTCAGCACGTTCCCGCCCGGCCTTTGGACTTTCACGTGGTAATGCCGGGTGCGGCCAGGATAGAGCCCAGGCACGATCGTCTCGAACCACCATTTGCCTTCTGCGTCCGTGAATTGATGTCCGCGGAGTTTGTATCCGTTGTTGTCGTAGGTGCCGGTCTCATCGGCATGCCATAACTCGATCAACGCTCTACCGGCTGGCAGTCCTTGGTTAACACGTAGCCAACAAGTGTCATTCTTTCACCGCCCGGTGAATCGCTGGCGAAGTCCTTTTTTTCAGGGCTCTCCGGTGTGAAATACGGGCCTTCGGTCTGAGCCGGCGTCAGATCGTCGTCATCACCGCAATTGGCCGTAAGCGGCAACTCCACGGAACCGCCGGCTGCATGGCCGAGTCTCGGCAGAACAATCGGCGTGGCGACGAAGCTGATAAGGAAATGTCGCCGGGTCGGCATGGCGCTATATCTCCAAACACGGAAGCCAAGATCGTTGCGGGTCCGTTGGGCAGAACTGGGGCGGATATTACCAGATTTCGCGACCAACAACGTCATCAGGCGAACGCCGCTGCTGAAGCGTCGCCGGTCTACAGGGTTTGCACGTAAACATCTGGTGTCTGACTTGGAGCAGCAGCAATGCCGTTCCATTGACGCCGTCTGCTTTCTAGCGGAAGTAAGCTTCGTCGCCTTCATGTCTCGGCGAAGCTGCGTTTGGCAAAGCGTCCTGTCTTCATTCTGGGCTACGGGCACCGCGAGTTGCTCGACGCCCTGGAAACTGCGCGCCATGAGGGCGCGATGGTCAGGATCGTTGCGAAATGCAGCTGGTGTGGGGTGACCGGCGTGCCGCTGATGGTCGTCCATGTTTCCGGCGGAGATGCGAACGATATCATCGCAGCCGCCCCACGCCGCGGCGTGACCTAAATCGACGCTCGTTAAGTTAGAGCTTCGCCGTCGTCGACCACGGTGTGGAAAAGATCGTTTCGCTGCCTATAATGCCGTGCCGGGCACGAGACGGATTTTGCGCAGCACAGCATCAAAGTTGCCCAGGCTAGACGCGCTGAGTTCTACCAGCAGATCCCACCGGCCGTTCGTCGTGTGAATCTGCGAGATTTCAGGAAAGCCGCCACGGGATTGATCTATCGGTTCTGCTGTCCTTAGAAAAGTGATGGTGCTCAATGCTCAGCGCCGCCGGCTTAGCCGCCAAGAAGCCCACGGCGCGGTGACCGACTGACTTTCGGGGTTGGAAAGATACCAGAACGCAGCGCGGGGAGTGTCAAGGATAGCCTGGCTCGACTTGCTCCGGCTTTCGACGAACCATCATCGCAATTTGTAACTAATCGTTTCAGCAAATCTATTGGCGCAGATTCGGTACAAACCCTTGCCCATCGCGAAACAATCCATACACAAGCAGCGCGTCAACTGAACGCGGTAATAGAAACGGATTTCGTGAGGACTGACGTCCCGCCGCAAAAGCGCGACTGCATCTTCGGCTGCACGCTCCAACTTCGACAACTGGTCACCACTGGAAAGGGTTCTAAATGAAAATTATGCATAGCATCGCGATCGCTGCCGCGGCGGCTTCAATCAGTTTCGCGCTGGGCGGCGTTGCCCAGGCCCAGGAACTCAAACGGACTGGTCTGGTTCAAAGCGATATCAGCGTGCCGGGCAAGGAAGCGCTTCAGGTCCGGGTAGATTTCCCGCCAAAGGCTGCATCTATCAATCATAAACATCCCGGCGAAGAAATTGCATATGTGCTCAAAGGTGCGCTTGAGTACACGCTCGAGGGTCAGAAGCCGGTAACGCTGAAGGCCGGTGAAGCCCTTTTCATTCCGGCGGGTGTTGCGCACATCGCCACGAATGTTGGCGATGGCGAGGCGTCGGAGCTTGCGACTTACATCGTCGCGAAGGACACGCCTCTTGTTGTCCCGCTGAAATAAGTTCGCTGCGATGGGGGGGCGATCCACTCATGAAACAAATACCCTCACCAGGTCACTGTCTAGGCGAGGTTTGCTTTGGGCGCTGGCGTGTCACCGGCCGCTGTGCCGATGCTCGCCAACGGCTTTGCAGTAGGGTCCGTGCGATCGACCAGTAGCTCATTGGAGATGAAATCAGGCCGTTTCGCGCCGAAATCGCGCAATCCGAATTGGACGGTCTTCGGAATCGCATCATCGCCACCAGGTGGCCAGCGGGCGCGCGTTGACGCGCGGCCCTTCGTCAAGCTCGACCGTCGCTCGGCCAACCCGCCTGGCCGCTTCTGAGACCAGCGTCATGGACGAGGAGGCGAAGCGGCACTGGAAGATGAACAGGCTGCCGGACGGAACCGAGTGGTCCGGCCGCGCCCGCTATGCGGCCACCATGTTCTTCTACCAGCGCGACCTGATGGATGCTGAAACGCTTGTGGCCTATCGGAGGGCGAGCTGTCATTCGGGGGCAGGGAGACGGTTGATCGTAGCCCTAATCTCATCAGAGCTGCATCAATTCAGCGTTTCGAGGACTTGGCGATGCAAGGCTTCGTTGGCGGCCGCGAGGCACAGATTGCCGGAAGTCAGCGTGAGCGGCCGACCCTGCCAGTCCGTGATACATCCGCCCGCACCCGTCACCACCGGGACAAGGGCGCAATAGTCGTAGGGATCGAGCCCTCCATCGATGCTGATGTCGATGCTGCCGTCCGCGACGCGGCCATAGGCCATGCAGCTCCCCCCATAGACGCACCACCGCGTAGATAGGCGCAGGCGTTCAACGCCATCCTTCTCGTTTTGCTGGAACGGCTCCGGATTGCCGTTGGCCATGAAAGCCTCCGAAAGGAGAGCAGTCGATGCGGTCCGGATGGCAACACCGTTGAGGGTCGTCGCGCGCCCTGACAGTCCCAGCCAGCGGTCGCCGGTGACAGGATTGTCGATCAGTCCGAGGACCGGCGTCCCGCCATGCGTCAATGAAATCAACGTGCCATAGACAGCAAGTCCGCCGACGAAAGCCTTAGTGCCGTCAATAGGATCGATGACCCAGACGAACTCCTCCCCCAAACCCTCGGCGCCAAACTCCTCCCCGAGTACCCCATGGCGGGGGAAGCGGTCTGCGATGCGTTCGCGCAGCGACTGCTCGACCGCGCGATCCGTTTCCGTCACCGGGCTCGAATCCGATTTCGCAACGGCGCGGCGCGGGCCGGCCGCAGCAGTGCGCACGATCTGCCGCGCAACATCGGCGATCTCGCTGGCGAAACTGGAAAAAAGCTGAAGCGGCTGGTCAAGCATGGGCGGGTACCCTCCTCAATGTGTTTTGTGCCTCTCCGGCCGGTCGCATGTGGCGGGAAAGTCGGGCCTCGATCGCCCGCACCAGGCGTGAGAGCATCCAGGCGACGCAGAGATAGACGAGCGCAGCGGAGATAAAGACTTCGTAGGGAGCATAAGTCCGGGCGACGATCGTATTTGCCGTGCCCGTGAGCTCCATGATCGTGATCGTGCTGGCGAGCGAGGTCGCCTTCATCATGCTGATCATTTCGTTGCCATAGGCCGGCATGCCGATGCGCAACGCCTGGGGAAGAATAACGAGCCGGTAGATCAACAACGGGCGCATGCCCAAGGCGACGGCCGCCTCCTTCTGACCGGCCGGGATTGCGAGAATGGCGCCGCGCAGGATGTTCGCGGTGTAGGCTGCGGTATGGAGCGCGAGCGTCAGCAGTGCGCAGAACCAGGCTTCACGAAGGACTGGCCAGAAGATGCTGCTGCGAATGATCTGAAACTGCGAAAATCCGTAATAAACCAGGAAAACCTGCACCAGCAGAGGCGTTCCACGGAAGAAGGTGATGTAGCCCATCACCGGGAGCCGGATGATCGGGCGGCCATTGGCTGCGACGATGCCAAGCGGCAAAGCGAGCAGGGCTCCGCAAACAAGGGTCATAAGGAGCAATTGCACCGTGGCCAGCGCACCGTAGAGCAGCGCCGGAACGCTCTCCAACATCAGGGACCAGTTCATGCTGGGGACCTCCTCTCGCCGCGCATCAACCGTCCTTCGAACCAGGCGATGAGGCGCGTGTTTGCCAATGTCAGAGTCAGGTAAATCAGGGCGGCCGTCATATAGAAGGTGAAGGGCTGGCGGGTGACCGAAGTGGCCATCTGCGACAAGCCCGTCAGTTCATGCAAACCGACGATCGAGATCAGCGAGGTATCCTTGATCAGCGAAATCCAGTTGTTGCCAAGGCCTGGCAATGCAAAGCGCATGAGCAGCGGCAGACGGATCTTGGCGAACATGACGAACCACCCGAGGCCAAGCGAGTGCCCCGCCTCGATCACTCCGCTCGGAACGGATTGCCACGCACCGCGCAGGACTTCGGCAGCATAGCCACCGAAGACGAGGCTGAGCGCGAAGACGCCAGCCTGGAGAGGCGGCACCTCGACGAAGCCGAAATCCGCGACGAAGAGGTTGACCGCTTTCGTCAGCGCCACCGTGCCGCCGAAGTACACGATCAGGATGACCAACAGTTCGGGGGTACCTCGCATCACCAGGCTGAAGCCACGGCCAAGGGATGCCACGGCCCGGTTCGGTGACATCTGCGCCAACGCGCCCAGCATGCCCCAGCACAGGCCGACGAGCAGCGAGAGGACTGCCACTTTCATGGTCAAAAGGGTGCCGTGGGCGATCTCGTCACCCCATCCCTGCAATAGATCCATGGTCGTCTCCAAAGAAAGACGGAGCCGTCGATCGGCTCCGTCCGGTTGTCGTCGCGGATTATTTTGCGGAGGCCGGAAGGACGCTGAACGACCAGTATTTGTCGTTGATCGCCTTGAAGTTGCCATCCTTGAACATGGCGGTCAGCGCACCATCGACATTCTTCAGAAGATCTTCGTCGGCCTTGCGGATGCCGATACCGATACCGGCGCCGAAGTAGGATACGTCGTCGATTTCCGGACCGACGAAACCGTAGTCCTTGCCTTCCGGCTTGCTGAGGAAATCGTTGTCGAGCTTGATGGGGCCAGCAAAAATGAGATCGACGCGGCCGGCCTGAAGATCGAGGATCATGTTGTCGACCTTGTCATACTCGGACACGGTCGCCTGCGGATACTTCTCTGCAATGTACTTCGCATAGGTCGACGAGCGCTGGAGGCCGATGGTCTTACCGGCAACGCCTTCCGGGTTCGGCTCGCCTGCCTCCGTCACCGGCTTGGCATCCAAGGTCTTTAGTCCGACGAACCGGGCGGCCGACGAGCGGTAGGGAACGGAGAAATTGATACTCTGCAGCCGCTCCTCGGTGATGGACATCGATGCGGAGATCAGGTCGTACTTTCCGGCGAGCAGGCCGGGGATCATGCCGTCCCAGGCCTGGCAGATGATTTCGACCTCACTGCCAATCTGCCTGCCTATGGCACGCGCGACATCGACGTCGAAGCCTTTGATTTCTCCGTTCGCGTCCTGATATCCGAACGGGGGATAGGTGCAGTCGGCTGCCACTTTCAGCGTCGCGGCCCGCGACGACGTCGCGCCGAGCAAAAGGCCGGCGAAGGTGAATACGATGATCTTTTTCATGGGACCTTCCTTGTCAAAAGGCTGCGGTTTTTCGGCATGGGAACAGGGCAGCTGCTTTAAGCGGGCGGCTGCATATGAGGTGTCGCTGGCGGCGACCTGTGTTCAAAGCCAGCAGCACGTACCTGCTCCGGCGATGCTGGTGAGCGCGACTATCTGGTGATGTCTTTGGATCCGACTTGCATTCTGGCCTCCCTCCAGAACCTGTCTTCTGGAACAAAGGATGGCGCGGAAGCAGAACGAGCTAAAGTACCAATTCCCATGAACTGATGGTACCAGACCGAGCTTCAGGAGGATTTGCCGGCTTTCTCCAGAAACCGCCTCGTGACAAGCTCCATCCGCTGAACCGCCCCGGCCAGCCGCTCGGTGGAGAGATTTCCAAATCCCGCTACGAGACCAAAAAGATCCTTCCGCTCAATGCAATAGGAAGAGAGCGGTGGGGTGTCGATCCATGCTCCGCGCAGGAGCCGTGAAAGCTCGACGTCATCGAAGGGCTCGCGCGCCGTAAGCGTCAAATGGAGACCAGCGTCCAGTTCCGGCACATCGAACACGTCGCCCAGCTTTTCTTTCAGGGACGCGATCATCGCGGTGGCACGATCCCTGTAGAGGGCGCGCGTGCGCCGGATATGAGATGCGAGTTCTCCGCTCGCCATGAAGTCGGCGACCGTATGCTGGTGCGTCAGCGGCGCATAGCAGGAAAGGCTGTCTTGCACTGCCGTGAACGAGGTGATCAGCTCGCGCGGCACGACGAGATAAGCAAGCCGCAGCCCGGGGGCGAGCACACGATTGAAGGAGCTGACATGGATGACCCGCTCGCCACCCTTGCGCGCGGCGAGCGGCACGAGCGGCGTACCGCGCCATCTGATCTCGCTGTTGAAGTCGTCCTCGAATATCCAGCGCTGCGACGTATTGGCCCAGGCGAGAAGCCGTTCAATCGCAGCTTCCGACATGGTTGCACCCGCGGGAAACTGGCCGACCGGCGAAACCAGGATCATCCGGGCATCCGCGGCACGATGCGCGATGTCGTCAGCGTTCAGTCCGTCACGAGAAACGGGCACGGGTGAGAGCCGAAGCCCAGCCGAACGCAGAGTGGACAAGAGCGTCGCGTAGGCCGGGTCCTCGACGCCGACAACGTCACCGGCGTCGAGAAGAACATGCGCGACGAGATTGGCAGCCTGAAGCGTGCTTCCCACGACGATAATTTGGTCAGCCTCGCATCGGATACCGCGCGCCTCGCTAAGATAGATGGCGAGTTGTTGGCGAAGCGCCGCCAGGCCGCCGCCTTCGCCATACCCGAGGTCAGAAACCGTGAAGCGTCGCCAATAGTTGGCGGCGATCTTGCCGAACTGCTTGTAGGGGAAGATATCCAGCGCCGGCATGCCAGGACTGAGATCGAACTTGTCCTGGCGCGACCAACTCCAATGCCGTACCGATGCCTCTCTCCCCCGTGCAGACAGCGCAACCGGTAAGCTCGAAGGCGGCGGGCCTCGTTCTCCTCCAGGCCGAACCGAGTCTTCTGGAAGGCTCTCTTCCACGTAGAAGCCGGAACTCGGGCGACGCTTGATATAGCCCTCGGCCGCCAAGCGATCATAGGCCATGTTGACCGTGTTTCTCGATATCGCGAGATCGGTCGCCATCGACCGGCTGGCCGGCAATCGGGCGCCGCGCGCAATCTGTCCATTGACGATCAGCCGGCGCAACTGGATGAAGAGCTGCTCCTGCAACGTCGGCCCACCGGACTTTTCTCGAACGACCATGGTCCAAACGGGATAGTTGAACTGTTTCGCTGAAGCCATCCGAGAAATCCCTGTGCGGAGCCGCGCACTATCTCCCTGCCGGGCGGTATTTCGATCTACGAGACGACGTTGCGAATGAAGCGGACGGTCTTCTTTCCGACGTTGCAGTACGAATAATGCTGGGCCGTGCTGTAAGTGACAAACTCGCCCGTGGCATAGTCCTGCGCCTCGCCCGATTGGATCAAACGCAGCGCTCCTTCGACAACGAAAAGCATCTCGTGCCATCCTTCGGGGTCTGGCTCGGCCACGTAGCTGTCGCCCGGGCCGAGGGTCCACAGCCACATCTGTGTTTCCCGCGAGGCGGGCGCCGAACAAAGCAGCATCGCGGCGCTCGCCGGTTGACTTCCGCGCCAGGTGACCTCGTTGATCTCGGCGCGCGTCTCCCTCGATGGATCGCGCACCAACTCGACGAAGTCTACGCCCATCGCGGTCGCCAATTTATCGAGGCTGGAAAGGCTGATGTTCGCGTCGCCGCTCTCGACCGCCGCGATCATCCGCCGGCTGATACCGGATGCATCTGCCAGCGCCGTTTGGCTCAGGCCCGAGGCGAGCCTTAAACGGCGGAGGTTTCCGGAAACGTGGGCCAACACATCGGCCCGGTCTTGACTGTGCAATATATTGCTCATATGGTCCTTCTAGACTACCGGCTTTCACAGCTCAACACATTTCTGTGCGTCTTGCCCTGCATGGGGCGCCAAGGCTTTGGCGTCCATGCAGCGTGACTTCGCACGCCTTTTTGGGATCGTCACAATGCAGAAATTGGTCGTACTCAACGACGAAGATATCACTCGATTGTTGCCCCGGACAGATGTTCGCGCAGCCCTGGAGCGTATGTTCATCGCGCTTGCCGATGGACGGGCTGTGCAGCCGCCACAGACGTTGAGCCTGTTCCCGGCCGGCGGCGGAGACTTCATCACCTATCCAGGCGTTCTTGGAAGCGATGGTGTCTTTGGCACGAAGCTGTCGCCCTATATCCCCGGCACGAATGGGGCGACCGTTACCGCCTGGACGCTTCTGATGTCGATGGAGACCGGGAAGCCGCTGCTCCTGTGTGATTCCAAACGCCTGACGACCGAACGAACGGCCGCGACCACCGCGATTGCCGCCGATCTGCTCGCCTCGAGGGAGGCAAAGATCCTGACGATCATCGGCACAGGCGAAATCGGCCTCGCGCATCTTCGGCATGCCGCATCGATCCGTCCGTGGCAGGAAATTCGTCTGTGCTCTCCGGATATTGCCAACCGGCACGGTCTTCCGGTGCAGCTCGAATCGGGCTGCCCGGTGACGACATCCACCTATACCGATACGGCCGCGGCCGGCGCCGACGTGGTCATGCTATGCACCTCGTCCGGCACACCGGTCATCGACGCGTCGAGGTTCGGCGCGGGCGTACTCGTCACATCCATCAGCACCAATGTCGCCAACGCCCACGAGATCGCCCCCGACACGCTCAATCGGTTCGATGTCTATTGCGACTATCGGGCCACCACGCCGGCTGCTGCCGGCGAAATGAAACTTGCCGCGGAACGTGGCCAGTGGAGCACAGATCGCCTTGTTGGCGACCTGCCCGAACTATTGTCGGGCCGAGCAACCGCCCGGGACACTGGCCGTCCAGCTTTCTTCCGTTCGATCGGGCTCGGGCTCGAAGACATAGCAACCGCCAGCGCCCTGCTTTCCGCAGCACGCAGCTAACCCTTCCAAGACAGCACAGGAGATAGGCAATGAAGATTCGTAATTTCGGCGTCGAGATCTGGATGAACCGCTACGAAACCAGATGCGACTGGAACATCGCCGAGACCTGCGTCGAGTCGCTGACAGTCGCCGAACTTTTGGAGATGGCCGGCAAGACCGACACGATCCTCTCCGAGCTTCTGCCCATGAAGCTGACCTACGGCGCCATCGAAGGCAGCGAACGCCTCCGCAAGTTGGTTGCCGGCCTCTACGAAAGGCAAAGTGCAGAAAATGTCGTGGTCACGCACGGCGCCATCGGTGCGAATGCCCTGGTGCACGCAACACTGGTCGAACCGGGTGACCGTGTGATCTCGGTCCTGCCGACCTACCAGCAGCACTATTCCATCCCGGAAAGCTACGGCGCCGACGTACAAATCCTCAAGCTCACGGAAAAGACTGGCTTCCTGCCAGACCTGGAAGAGCTGAAGCGCCTTGCAACACTGGGCACGAAACTCATCGCCATCAACAACCCGAACAATCCGACGGGCTCGCTGATGGATCGCGCCTATCTGGAGAAAATCGTCGAGATTGCCCGCGCCTGCGGCGCGTGGATCCTGTGTGACGAGGTCTATCGCGGTACGGACCAGGAAGGCGACGGAATGACGGCGTCGATCGCCGACCTCTATGAGAAAGGCATCAGCACCGCGAGCATGTCCAAGACTTTCGCGCTTGCCGGCCTGCGCCTTGGATGGATCGTCGCTCCCGTAGAATTGATCCATGCTGTCTCCGTCCATCGCGACTACAACACGATCAGCGTCGGCATGCTGGACGATCATTTCGCAGCCATTGCACTGGAGAACCGCGACAAGATTCTTGCGCGCAGCCAGGCGATCACGCGCACCAACCTCGCCTTGCTTTCCGACTGGGTCGAGAACGAGCCGTTGATCTCGTGGATCAAACCGAAATCCGGCACCACGGCACTCCTCAAGTACGATCTGCCCATTTCCTCGGAAGAGTTCTGCATCCGGCTTCTGGAACGTACCGGCGTCATGCTGACGCCTGGCAGCGCGATGGACATGGAAGGGTACGTCCGGATCGGCTTCACCAACAACGGCACCACCCTTCAGGAAGGCCTGAAGCGCATGTCCGAATTTCTTAAGGGCTATCAAACCGCGGCCGCGTGATCAGGGCGGTGGAGATGCAATGTCTCATAACGAAAGGGGAGTGAACATGAAGAAATTGCTTGCCGTGATGACGATTTCGCTGGCAGCGAGTGTCGCCAGTGCGCAAGATCTGCGGGTCGGCACGAGCGCAGATTATCCGCCGTGGGAGTCCGTCGATGCCGCCGGCGAGGTCGTCGGTTTCGACCGCGACGTCGGTAACGAAATCTGCAAGCGCATCGAGGCGAATTGTACATGGCAGAACCAGGCCTATGACGGTCTGCTGCCCGGCCTGCAGGTCGGTAAGTTCAACCTGGTGATCTCGGGCGTTTCAATCAACGAGGAACGGGCGCAGAAGGTCGACTTTTCCGTCGCCTACGCGGACGCCCCAAACGCGATGGTCGTTGCCGCGGGCAGCCTGGTTGCCGAGGCGAAGTCCGCCAAGGATCTGCAGGACAAGCTTGCGAAGGTCGCGATCGGCGTGCAGACCGGCACAACCCATGAGCAGGTGGTTCGCGCCCATTTCCCGGATGCGGACGTGCGCGTCTATGACCGCCCGGACCAGATTGCCGACGACGTTGTCGCCGGACGCATCGATGCCGGCCTGATGGAGCGATCCGCACTGGAGCCGCTTGTGAAGGATCGTGGCGCTGACAAGCTGGTCTATGCCGGCCCGCTCCTGACCAGCGCGGACTTCCCCGAATTCGGCAAGGGACAGGGCGTCGCCATCGCCAAAGGCAACACGGAACTCGCCGCCAAGGTTGACGAGGCCGTGTCAGCGATGCTCGCCGACGGCACGATCAAGACAATCTCCGAAAAGTGGTTCGGCTACGACATTTCCAAGAAATGACGAACACATGAACCACGCGAGGGGGCGAGCAAGCCCGCCTCCTCGCGAGAGGAATTGGACGATGACACTCCCAGACCATATCAAGATCGAAGCGAAGCGAGACCTGACGGACCTCGTCGCGATCCCTTCCGTCAGCGCCCGAGTTGAAGGCCTCGATGCGTGCGCCGATAAGGTTGCCGCTCTTCTCGCCGACGCCGGCTTCCAAACTGCAATCGAGCCAGGGGACGTCGGTCCGTTCGTAACCGGAGAAATCGGTGAGGGCCCCTTCACACTGGTGATCTACAACCACTACGACGTTCAGCCTGAAGAGCCTATCAATCTTTGGACGGCACCGCCCTTCAGCCTGACGGAGCGCCACGGCGCGCTCTTCGGCCGCGGTGCGGCAGACGACAAGGGCGAATTCGTCAGCCGCATTGCCGGATGGCGCCTATTCCGGGAACGACACCCCGGCCCCTTACCCTTCCGCCTGATCTGGATCGTCGAGGGCGAAGAGGAAATCGGAAGTCCTTCGCTCGTACGCTTCCTTGAGAAACGTTATGCAGGCCTTCAAGCTGACCTCTGCTGGTGGGAATTCGGGGAGGTCGATATACGCGGCCGACCGGTGGTCCTCATGGGCTTCAAGGGCGTGTTGGCGATCGAGCTGAGCGTTCGCACCGCACGCGCTGATCTGCATTCCAGTCTCGGCGCCATATTCGATAATCCCCTATGGCGGCTGGCCTCTGCTGTCGCTTCCATGCGCGATGCAGCCGGCCGTGTCCTGATCAAAGGCTTCTACGAAGGCATCGAGCCCGATCGAGCGACGAGAGAACTTGCCGCTTCGCCCCCGTTTGCGCTGGAAGATTTAATGGCGGCAACCGGGGGGCAAAAGCTTCTTGGCGCCGTGACGCCATCCAACTTCTACGAGCACCTCAACTTCGAACCCTGCCTGAACGTCAACGGTATCCATGGCGGATACGAGGGAGCTGGCACGAAGACGGTTCTGCCGGCGACCGCGACCGCCAAGCTCGATTTTCGTCTCGTCCCTGGACAGAACCCCAAAGCCGTCGCTGACCTGGTACGCCTGCACCTGGACGACAACGGCTTTGACGATATCGAGCTGATCGTTCACGACGCCGAGGTCTTGGGTGTTCGCAGCGATCCGTCGCATTGGGCCGTCAAGCTCGGGGCGAAGTTGCTGGAAAAGTGGTTCGGCCAGCCTGCCATCCTTCAGCCGAGTTCGGCAGCCTCGGGGCTTGCGCACCCCTTCGTGCATCAGCTCGGCGCCACGCTTTTCGGTGCGGGCATCACGCACCATGGCGCAATGTTGCACTCTCCCGATGAGAACATCCTCATCGACCAGTTCCACCAGATGATCGGCTTCTCCGCAGACTTCTTCTCCGCGCTCGCCAGCCAGTGCGGATCGGCGGCAGACGTTGGTTACCAGCAACGCGAGACCGGGTCATGATCGAAGCGGTTGTCCAGTATTTTCCCCAGCTCCTGCAGGGCTTCTTCGTCACGATCTCCGTCGCCGTGGGAAGCTTTGTCCTTGGACTGATCTTCGCGGTCGTGCTTGCACCGGCCGCGGTCTACGGATCCGCCCCGGTTCGCAAGGTCATCGCCGGTTACGTCAGCCTCATTCGGGGTCTGCCGGAACTGCTGGTCATCTTCCTGATCTTCTACGGCGGCACGGTTCTATTGACCGGTCTTTTCGGCGTCTATGTCGAAGTGGATGCTCTCACCGCCGGCATCGCAGCGCTGACTGTCGTCTCGACCGCCTATCTGACGGAGATCGTCCGCGGCGCACTGGTCGGGGTGTCGTCAGGTCAATGGGAGGCGGCACTCGCTCTCGGCCTTCGCAGGCCCGGAGCGTTCCGGCTCATCGTCCTGCCGCAGATGATGGTCCGAGCCCTGCCCGGCCTCGGCAATCAGTGGCTCGTGATCCTGAAGGAGAGCGCCTTGGTCTCGATCGTCGGACTCGAGGAATTGATGCGCAAATCCGTCGTCGCGGCCGGCGCAACCCACAAGCCCCTCGCCTTCTACCTTACGGCTGCGGCGCTGTATGTGCTGGTGACCGGCGTGTCGACGCTCTTCATCAATGCCTACAACCAGCGCCTGACCACTCATCTGCGGTAGTCCCATGTCATTGGATCTCTTTCTTCCCGCTTTCATCACCATCAAGAACGGCTTCGTTCTGACACTGATCATCACCCTGGCGAGCTTCCTCGTGGGACAGGTGCTCGCGCTGCCGGTCGCCCTGGCTCTATCCTCTCCCTCAAGGTGCTTGCGGCTTCCGGCGTCTGCCTACACATTCGTCATCCGTGGCAGCCCGCTTCTCGTGCAGCTATTCATTGTCTACTACGGCCTAGGACAGCTCGAGGCCGTTCGTGAAAGCATCCTCTGGCCCATCCTCCGCAGCCCGGTCTACTGCGCCGTCCTGACGATCGCCCTCAACTCGGCCGCCTATTCGGCTGAGGTCCTGGCCGGTGCAATCCGGCAGGTGCCCAAAGGGCAGTGGGAAGCCGGGAAAGCCCTCGGGTTGGCAAAATACGTCCTGTTGATCAAGGTCGTCCTGCCGCAGATCTACCGCGCCGTGTTGCCAAGCATCGGCAACGAACTGATCCTCGTCATGAAGGGGTCGACCCTCGCCAGCGCGGTCACGGTCATGGAAATGACCGGTGCAGCCCGCGTATTCGTCGCCAAGACCTATGCACCATTCGAAACGTTCCTGATCGCGGGTGCCATCTATCTCTTGATCGGCGCCGCCTTCGGTCGGGTCTTCAAGGGGCTCGAAACAAGGTTCGCCATCCCAGGCCGATAACCAACACGATCGACAGTCACGAGAACTGCAAGCGGAGAACGTCTTCCGCGCGGCGCAGCCAATGCACACTTCTGGAGGAGAAAAAATGTCAAAGTCAGCAGTCAAGATCGCCGGCATGAACAAGTGGTACGGCGCTTTCCACGTCTTGAAGGACATCGATCTAGATGTTCAGCAGGGTGAACGCATCGTCATTGCCGGCCCGTCGGGCTCCGGCAAGTCGACGATGATCCGCTGCATCAATCGGCTCGAAGAGCACCAGAAGGGCAAGATCGTCGTCGACGTCGGGCTCCGGCAAGTCGACGATGATCCGCTGCATCAATCGGCTCGAAGAGCACCAGAAGGGCAAGATCGTCGTCGACGGCATCGAGCTCACCAACGACCTGAAGAAGATCGATGAAGTGCGCCGCGAAGTCGGCATGGTGTTCCAGCACTTCAACCTCTTCCCGCACCTGACGATCCTCGAAAACTGCACGCTTGCGCCGATATGGGTGCGCAAGATGCCGAAGAAGCAGGCCGAGGAACTGGCGATGCACTTCCTGAAGCGCGTCAAGATCCCCGAGCAGGCGAACAAGTATCCGGGCCAGCTCTCCGGTGGTCAGCAGCAGCGCGTGGCGATCGCCCGCTCGCTGTGCATGAAGCCGAAGATCCTGCTCTTCGATGAGCCGACCTCGGCGCTCGACCCGGAAATGGTCAAGGAAGTCCTTCGTCGAGCCCGGAAACATCATTACGCCCGCCGGGGCCGACAAGCCGGAGACGGACNCAGCAGCAGCGCGTGGCGATCGCCCGCTCGCTGTGCATGAAGCCGAAGATCCTGCTCTTCGATGAGCCGACCTCGGCGCTCGACCCGGAAATGGTCAAGGAAGTGCTCGACACCATGGTGTCGCTCGCCGAAGAAGGCATGACCATGCTGTGCGTAACCCACGAAATGGGCTTCGCCCGTCAGGTTGCCAACCGCGTGATCTTCATGGACCAGGGCCAGATCGTCGAGCAGAACTCGCCGGCCGAGTTCTTCGACAATCCGCAGCACGAGCGCACCAAGCTCTTCCTCAGCCAGATCCTGCACTGATCGAAGGCATTGCACCATTCCGTGCGTCCGCGCCCGTCCTTGTCGAGCCCCGCTCGACGTCATCGTTACCCCGGCCGATCATTCGTCGGCCGGGGCCCGGCCGCGACCGGATGGCTATCGACAAAGCCGTCGCAATCCTCAAGGCCCGAAAGCGCTCGATGATTGTCGCCGGCGCTTGTGCCGCCGGTGCGCCAACCCATTGCAGGAAAACGGCGGCGCCAGCCGCAGCGACACCCGTCGACGTGAGTTTCTAGGTCGACGCTCGTCAGGTTAGAGCTTCGCCCTCGTCGACCGCGGCGTGGACAAAAGAAGGCTCGTCTCGCTGCCCATAATGCCGGGCACGAGACGAATCTTGCGCAGCACGGCATCGAAGTTGGCCAGGCTCGATGCGCTGAGTTCCACCAGCAAATCCCACCGGCCGTTCGTCGTGTGAATCTGCGAGATTTCAGGAAAGCCGCCGAGCGTGCGGATCACCCGATCGGTCACATGGCCCTCGATCTCAACCATCATCACCCCACGGACGACATCTTCAAGCGCATCGGCACGCAGCATCACCGTGTAGCCGAGGATGGTCCCGTCCTGCTCCATCCGCTCGATGCGCGCCCGCACGGTCGCCCGCGAGGCGCCCGTTTCCAGCGCGAGGTCCGAGACACTGCGACGCCCATTGCCGCGCAACAGCATCACGATCTTCTGGTCGAGAGCATCCATGCCGATTTGGATTCCGTTCTTATCAATTTGGTCAAACTAGCATCTCGATATGCCAAAATTCAATGTTCAATCCGCCATCGATGACTTTTATAATCATGAAAACAAACGGGAGTACACTATGGACTGCACGCTCATCGGCGCGCCCCTGCAAATCGGGGCAGGGCAGCTTGGCTGCGAGATGGGGCCGAGCGCCCTGCGCATCGCTGGCCTTCGTACGGCACTGGAAGAACTGGGCCATTCGGTCAAGGACAATGGCAATCTCAGCCCGCGTGCGTTCGACGAGATGCCCCATCCGAACAAGGCCGTCCATCACCTCGGCGAAACGGTCGCCTGGGTCGAAGCGCTGTCTGCTGCTGCCTACGAACACAGCAAGGCAGGCATGCCCATCTTCCTCGGCGGCGACCACGCCATCTCCGCTGGTACCGTTCCGGGTCTCGCACGCCGAGCCGCCGAACTCGGGCGGCCGCTGTTCGTGCTCTGGCTGGACGCCCATACCGACTTCCATACTCTCGAAACGACGGTCAGCGGCAACCTGCACGGCACGCCCGTCGCTTACTATACCGGCCAGACCGGTTTCGATGGCTTCTTCCCTGCGCTTGCCCATCCCGTTGCCGCACAAAACGTCTGCATGATCGGCATCCGCAGCGTTGACGCCGCCGAAAAGGCCGCCATTCGCACCACCGGCATCACGGTGCACGACATGCGCGTAATCGATGAGCATGGCGTGGCCGTCCTCGTCCGCAATTTCATCGAACGGGTCCGGGCCGCAAACGGCCTCCTGCATGTCAGCTTCGATGTCGACTTCCTCGAGCCGGACATCGCGCCGGCCGTTGGCACCACGGTACCGGGAGGAGCAACTTTCCGCGAGGCGCACCTGATCATGGAAATGCTGCATGACAGCGGGCTGGTGACCAGCCTCGACATTGTCGAACTCAATCCGTTCCTCGACGAGCGCGGCAAGACCGCTCGGCTGCTCGTCGATCTCGTCGCCAGCCTGATGGGCAAGCGGGTGATGGATCGCCCGACTGTCACTGGCTGATTTCGATTGTTCTTTGGTTGGAGGAAAAATGAATACTGATCCGAAACTGAACGTGGTTCCGTTCGTAAGCGTCGACCACATGATGAAACTGGTTCTGAAGGTCGGCATCGACCGGTTCCTGACGGACCTGGCGGCCACAATCGAGGAGGACTTCCGCCGCTGGCCGGTCTTCGACAAGACCCCGCGCGTCGCTTCCCATTCGCAGGAAGGCGTCATCGAGCTGATGCCCACAAGCGACGGAACGCTTTACGGCTTCAAATACGTCAATGGTCACCCGAAGAACACGCGCGATGGCCGCCAGACCGTGACGGCCTTCGGCGTGCTCTCGGATGTCGGCAACGGCTACCCGATGCTGCTCACCGAAATGACGATCCTGACCGCGCTGCGCACTGCGGCAACGTCCGCGGTCGCGGCGAAGTACCTCGCCCGGCCGAATGCCCGGACCATGGCCATCATCGGCAATGGTGCGCAGAGCGAATTCCAGGCTCGCGCCTTCAAGTCGCTGCTCGGCATCGACAAGCTTCGCCTCTACGATATCGACGCCTCCGCCACCCGGAAATGCGCACGCAACCTCGCAGGCCTCGGCTTCACCATTGAGGAATGCACCTCGGTCGAAGAGGCGGTCGAAGGCGCGGACATCATCACCACGGTGACCGCCGACAAGCAGTACGCGACGATCCTATCGGACAACCATGTCGGTCCCGGTGTCCACATCAACGCGGTGGGCGGTGACTGCCCCGGCAAGACCGAACTCAGCAAGGACATTCTCCTGCGCTCGGACATCTTCGTCGAGTATCCGCCGCAGACACGCATCGAAGGCGAAATCCAGCAGCTGCCGGCTGAGCACCCCGTCGTTGAACTCTGGCAGGTGATGACCGGCGAGACAGAGGGCCGCAAGAGTCCGGATCAGATCACGCTCTTCGACAGTGTCGGTTTTGCGATCGAGGACTTCTCCGCCCTTCGCTACGTCCGGGACCAGATTGCCGAACACGGTATGTTCACAGAACTCGACCTCCTCGCTGATCCCGACGAGCCACGTGACCTCTACGGCATGCTTCTGCGGTGTGAGAAGAAACTCGAAGCGGCATAGACTGACGAGAAGTAATCACGTTCCCCGGTTTGTCGACGGTCAAGCCGGGGAACGCTGGGCGTCAGTCGCCAAGCAGCCTGATAGAGGCCAATTGAGCGCCTTGAAGGGAATCGAACCAAAGGCCCCTAAAAGCAGCCTCAAATGTCCCCAGGAATGAAGCCACCCGTCTGCCGCTTCCAGAGACGGGCATAGAGCCCGTCCTGTTCGATAAGCGCATCCGGTGTGCCTTCCTCGACGATCCGGCCACGATCGAGAACAATGATCCGATCCATCCTGGAGATGGTGGAAAGACGATGTGCGATGGCAATCACTGTCTTGCCTTCCATTAGCAGGTTGAGCTTTTCTTGGATTGCGGCCTCCGCCTCGCTGTCCAGCGCCGACGTCGCTTCGTCGAGGATCAGGATGGGCGCATTCTTCAGCAGCACCCGCGCGATCGAAACGCGCTGTCGCTGACCTCCGGATAGCTTTACGCCTCGATCGCCGACGAAGGCTTCATAGGCCTTGCGGCCCTCACCATCGGTCAGATCGGCAATGAAGGAATCGGCTTGCGCCGCCTGCGCTGCCTGCTCGATCTCTGCTGACGTCGCCTCGGGGCGGCCGTAGCGTATGTTGTCGCCGACGGACCGGTGCAGCAGCGCGACATCCTGGGCGATAACGCCGATGTTTTGCCTCAGACTCGCTTGGCTTACGGCACGAATGTCCTGACCGTCTATATGGATGGCGCCGCCGTGGATGTCATAGAAGCGTAGCAGCAGATTGACCACCGTCGTCTTGCCGGCGCCGGACAGCCCGACCAGTCCAACCTTCTCGCCTGCTCGGACGGTAAGGGATAGATCATCGATGACGCCCTTGTCCGACTTGTAGGCAAATTGAACATTCTCGAAACGGATTTCGCCATGGCGAACGATGAGCTGCTTTGCGCCTGGCCGATCGGTAATGGTCGGCGGAGTGGTCATGACGGGCATCGCATCCCTGATTGTTCCTAGAGCCTTAAAGATCTGCTGGCCCATCTGGATAAACGTGAAAGATCCAGCCGACAGCCGCTGAAGGATGTAAACCGTCGCCACAAACTCGCCCACCGTCAGGAAACGATCGAAGAGCCCCCAAAAGCCGATTCCGAGCATGACGAGCCAGAGAACCATGTTGAGGGTGATGACGACCAATTCAGTGGTTCGATAGATGCGCTGCTCGTGGTGTTGTGTGTTGACCGCTCTTGCCATGATCTTCCTAAGTGCGCCCGCTTCAGTGTCTTCGGCGGCGAACTGCTTGACCATCTGGATGTTGCCATAAATGTCCGTCATGGCGCCGGAAACGAGGCTATTCTGCCTCGCCGAGCGCCGCGCACGCTCCGTGAAATCAGGTACGACCTTGAGGGTGAAGAGCACATTGACGATCACCCAGGCGACGACCGGGAGCGCTAACTGCCAGGACAGCGCGAGCAACAGCAGAACCGAGCCGACAATCTGAAGCAGGAAGCGGGGCGCAGTCTGAAAGGCGATCAGGATCTGTTGCTGTACTGCATTGGCCACTTGGCCGAGGCGTGATGCTACCTGGCCGGCAAAAAGGTCATGGAAGAAGGCAAGGTCCTGCCCTTCAATGGCTTTGTGCCCCTGCCATTGAATAGCGAACGGGAGGCTGATGCCGACGGTATGCGAGTTCAGAATATTGGTAATATAGAAGACGATGGGCATCACCGGAAAAATCAGAACGGCGAGGAACACCAGCAACCAGAACCGGCTGTCGACGAACTGCCCGACCCCTTGTGTCGCCACACCATCGACGATCACCGATAGTCCCCAGATAACGATCAGGTTGATTGCTTCGACGGCCATCGAGGTTAGTGCCATGGCAATGATGACGCCTCGGAACATCCGGATGAAGTGCATCAGGACGGCGACCGGCCCCTTGGTCGGAAGCGGTTGATAGGGGATGTCGAGCGGACGGATCAGCGTTTCGAAGGGACGATAGACAGCATCTGAGATCGACATAGGCCGCTCGCTTTTTTCCTGGGAGAAGAAGGGAACATTGCTACGCGCAGCACATAGCACCATCTTCGCGCTGCAATCTCAACTAGAATATTTTTGAGACTGTAAGGGAAAGGTGTTATTCCCAAAGCGTTGTGCCGGTCTTCAGGCCATCCCTGGGGCCTCGCCATTTCGAGAAAGCCCGATCTTCCGCCATCGCTAAACAACAGCTCTGGCGCCGCTGGAGCGTCGCGGCACAGAACCGGAGGATACGCGTTGCGCAAACGCGGGACGAATACTGTGCGTTGGCGCACTTCAGCAGGGAGTCAGAAACAGGCGGCGACCCCACTCGCCTTTGCTGGAACATTGTCGCAGCTCAACGGTTTTGCGTTCACAAACCGGGAGGTGGAAGATGATTGGTGTGAACCAGCAATCGATTGAAGATCAAATCGCCGAATTGCGATCGCAGATCGCGGAGGTGAAGCAAGCTGTGAGTGAGCGGGTCAATTCTGCGGCTGAAGGCGCCTCTGGAATAGCTAGGAACGCAGCCCAGACGGTCCGACAGCAAGGACAGGGCGCAATAGAGGCCGCGCGGGAAAATACCGGAACAGCAACGACAATCGTCAGTACGGCCGCGCTTATCGGATTTTGCATCGGCCTATACCTGGGCCTTTCTTCGACTAGTGGCGTTCGGGCGCGCTGGTAGGCAGGAGCCCATCTTATCTTTCGAAGCCCAATCGAACATCCCTAACATTTCTAACCGAGCAAGTGATCCGCAGCCGGATGGCATCTGTTAGTCGGCAAAAGGCGTGTTAGGTAAAGACTCCTTGCCGATTGCCGATTTGTCGGTGCCGCCGCCCGCCAGCGATCCGGTCAGCCGGCTCTTGCGGTCGAAAGCTGACGACGAATTTGGACGCGCGCGGCTCGAAAGGCCGAGGCGCAAGGGTGAGCTTGCCGAAGTGTTGCCGACAGAGTTCGCCTCGACGAACGGGGCGCGACGCTCGACGTAGTTGCCGTTCGAGTTACCAGCGACCTGCCGATTGGCCGATTGATGCCGGGGGGTGCCATGTTCACAGAACTCGACCTCCTCGCTGATCCCGACGAGCCGCGTGACCTCTACGGCATGCTGCTTCGCTGCGAAGAAGCTCGAAGCGGCATAGACTCTACGCGAAGCAATCACGTTCCCCGGTTTGTCGACGCTCGCCAAAGGATCAGTTGACCCGGGCTCCTTCGGCGCAGAACAGATGGATCTTCTGGTTGTTCGGCTGGAGATAAATCTGCTCCTCAGGCTTCAGGTCCACGCGGCGATGCAGCACGACCCCCGCCGTGTGCGTGCCCACGCGCACCAGAAGGTGGGTTTCGGCGCCGGTTGGCTCGACGGTCAGCACGGTTGCCGGTATGCCGGTTTCGGCTATCTCCAGATCTTCCGGGCGGATGCCGTAGGTGCGTGCTTCACCGTGACCCAGCGACGCCGGCAGCGGCAGGGAAACACCGCCGTCAATGAAAAAGCCGCCATCACCGACGTTGCCCTCAAAGAGGTTCATCGACGGCGAGCCGATGAAGGTGGCGACAAAGGTATTGCCCGGGCGATCGTAGAGGTCGAGCGGCTTGCCGATCTGCTCCACGCGGCCGGCGCGCATGACGACGATCTTGTCGGCCATGGTCATGGCTTCGATCTGGTCGTGGGTAACGTAGACGATGGTCGTGCCGAGCCGCTGGTGCAATTCCTTGATCTCGCTGCGCATGGTCACGCGCAGCTTAGCATCGAGATTGGACAGCGGCTCGTCGAAGAGGAATACCTTGGGGTGACGAACGATGGCGCGGCCCATGGCGACACGCTGGCGCTGGCCACCGGAGAGTTGCTTGGGCAGGCGGTCGAGCAATGGTTCGAGCGCAAGAATTCCGGCGGCCTCCTTCACCAGCTTATCGATCGTCGCCTTGTCTCGACCCTGGAGCTTCAGGGAGAAGCCCATGTTCTCCTTGACCGTCATGTGCGGATAGAGTGCGTAGCTCTGGAACACCATGGCGATGTCGCGCTCCTTGGGTGCGACGTCGTTGACGACGCGCCCATCGATGCGGATTTCGCCGCCGCTGATGTCCTCGAGCCCCGCAAGCATGCGCAGGAGCGTGGACTTGCCGCAGCCGGACGGTCCGACGAGCGTGACGAATTCTCCATCCTCAATGTCCACGGAAACGCCGTGGATGACGGAGGCTGCGCCATACTGTTTCAGAACGCGGTCGATCGCTACCGATGCCATTTTTCTTCCTCCCTCAAATCTTGAGTTGCCAGATTTTCGCGCCCGTGACGGCGCCGGTCAGCCTTGCCGATCGCGCGGCGGCAAATCCCGGAATGCGCTTGGTGCCTGTCCAGCGGCCGTTGTCGGCAAAGACCTCGATCGAGCCCGCATCGAGGAAGATGCGCAGCTGCGAAGGTCTGGCGCCTGACGCCAGATATCGCGGTGGCGGCTTGCCGGTACCGGCATCGAAGAGGATTGCAAGGCCCTCGTCATCGAGCCTGACGCCAAGCGCGACATCCGGGTGATCGAGGACGAGCTCGAAAGCCGCGCCGGCCTCGGGCAGTGCAAGCACGATCTCGACCGCACCGCTTTCGAGTGGAACCGTTTCGCCCGCAGCAAGGGCTGTTTCATCGAGCAGCCTGTGGCGCAGGTTTTCGACTGCCGCGACCGGCGGCGTCAACACGGCACCCCCATCGAGAAGCACGCGACGCGGCAAGGTCATCGCCGTCGGGAAATCGTCCTTCTTGGAAAAGTCTGTCCAGTTGGCAAGCCAGGCGATGCCGACCGGTTCGTCGCCGTCGACGAAGGCCTGGAAGGCGTAGGCGTCGGAGCCGAAATCCAGTTCCTGTTCGAATTCGGCCGTGAACGACCGGCCGTCGAAGCGGCCGACGGTGACGGATGTGAGGTTGCGCCGGCCGGTGGCCGGGTCACGGCTTGTGAGCAGGCCAAAGATCAGCGCCCAGCGGGTCTCCGGATCATCCGCCATGCCGCCGACCGGCAGCATGCAAGGGCACTCCGCTGCGGTCATGCCGAAACCGTCCTCGCGATAGATGATGTCGAGGAAGGTCCAGCCCGTGGCACCCTGCAGATCCCCCGTCTCGTAAAGCAGGACGACACCGCCCGATCGGTCGCGACTGCCAAGCAGCATCTTCCAGCGGCCGTCCGGGCCCTTGAACACATAGGGATCGCGGAAATCAGTCGTGAGGTTCAGACCCTCCGGACGGATAGGCAGGATCACCTCGGACGGGCCGGCAACGATGCCGTCTCGGCTGACGGCCGAGAGCTGGATCTGCTCCTCCGGCTCCCGGTCGCGAACGTGTTCGGTGTAGAAGACCCGGATGTCGTCCCCGTCCGGCCCGGAGACGGGGACGGCCGAGCCGGAAAAGGCGCCGCCACGGCCATCGTCCTTTTCCGACAGGTGGTCCGCCGGAAACAGGAACATCGGCAGGTGCGTCCAGCGGATCAAATCCTTCGAGACCGCATGGCCCCAGTGCATGGTGTTCCAACGCAAGCCATGCGGATAGTGCTGGTAGAAGAGATGGCCGAGACCCTTGAACCGGCCGAAGCCGTTCGGGTCGTTCATCCAGCCGAAGGGCGGTCGGAAATGGTAGCTGCCGGGAACCTCAGGCGGCGCCGTGCGGACGTCGTGATGGAGGACGCGGATCCCCTCCTCCAGCACCGTCTGCGGGTGGAACGCATAGGCGACGGAGAGCGCAGTTGTTTCCGCATCATAGGCAAGCACCGTGCGGCCAGTCGTCCCGAGCGTCACCGCGAAGAATTCGAACTCCCCGGCGCGGCGCGTGGACGGACCGGCAATCTCACTGCGGTCTAAGGTGACGGACAGTATTGCCTCGTCGCCAATTTTGCGCGCCTTCAGCCAGAGATGCAGCACGGTCCCGGCCGGGAGTTCGGCCTCGACGATTTCAAGCACGGGGCTCGCGGGTTTTGTCTGCGAAGTCATAATCAACCTTTCACGGCGGAGCCGACGAACGAACTTACGAACCAGCGCTGGAAGGCGAGGTAAAGGATGAGGACAGGGATCATCATCAGCACGGACGCGGCCATGGCGCGGTCCCAGTAAATGCTGTCCTGTCCGAAGAAGGTGGCGATAGCGACGGAGATCGGCCGGGCATAGTCGGTCTGGGTGACCAGCGTCGGCCACAGATACTGGTTCCAGCTCTCGATCCCCATCAGGATCGAGACCGTCGCAAGCGCCGGCAGGCTGAGCGGCATGTAGATCGACCGGTAGATGCGAAACGCCGACGCTCCATCCATCTCCGCAGCTTCGTAGAGTTCCTTCGGTAGCTGGGCGAAGAACTGGTAGAACAGGAAGACATAGAGCGGGCTTGCCACCCAGGGCAGGATCTGCACGGCAAACGTATCCGTCAGGCCCACCCGCGACATCATCACGACGAGCGGCATGATGATGCTTTCCTGCGGGATGACGTAGAGCGCGACCACGAGGGCAAGCAGGATCGCCTTGCCGCGAAGCGACCCCCAGGCGAGAACGAAGCCCGCCATGGAATTGATGATCAGCCCGGACACGACGGTGACGACGAGGATCACCAGCGAGTTGACGAGGTAGCGACCATAGGCAAGTTCGCCGGAGAAATTGGCGATCTCGCGGTAGTTCGACAGGGTCGGATCGCTGACCCAGAAGGCGCGGAAGCTGCCCATGTCCGCAAGGATGCGGAAACGGTCATCCTTGAGGCTGGCGATCAGCAGCATGAAGAGCGGCGAAATCATCACCAGAGCGATGATGAAGATGCAGACGGTCTGGACGACACGCAGGCCCGTCTTGCTGTTGCCGCGGGGGATCGCCAGCGGGGCTGGCTGGCTGAGCACGAGATCAGACATCGAAGCGCCTCAGGAGTTTGCGCTGGAGAAGCGCGATCAGAAGAACGATGACGAAGAGAATGACGGAGACGGCGGATGCGTATCCGAGCTTCTGTTCCTCGAAGCCGGCACGCACCATGTAGTGCACGACGGTCTCCGTGCTTTCCTTCGGTCCGCCCTGGGTCAGGATCGCAACCTGCGTGTAGAGCTTGAAGGCCTGGATCGTAGTGATGACCAGCACGAAGACGTGGGTCGGACGCAGGCCCGGCATGGTGACGTGCCAGAAGCGGCGAAGCGCGCTCGCGCCGTCGATGCGGGCCGCGTCATAAAGTTCCTCGGGAATGCCCTGCAGGCCGGCGAGGTAAATGATCATCTGGAAGCCATAGGCCTGCCAGGCCGAGAGCAACACGATCGAGAACATTGCCCAATCGGGGTCGCCGAGCCAGTCGATCGGCTGGATCATGCCGCCGGACAAGAAACCGACGATCTGGTTGAGCGGACCGCTCGGATACTGGAACAACGTGCCCCAGATCACGCAGACGACCACCATGGATGTAATCGCCGGCAGAAAGAACATTCCGCGCAGAAGGTTCTGCATCGGCAGCTTCTGGTGCAGCAGCAGCGCCGTCAGGAAGGCAAGACCGCACTGAACCGGCAGCACCCAAGCGGTGAAGCGGGTGACATTCCAGAGCGACGTCCAGAACAGCGGATCGGTGAAGACCCGCTGGAAATTCAGGAGGCCGACGAAACGCACCGGCGTGGGACGCGGCACCAGCGGCTGATTGGTCATCGCCGTCCAGAAGGATAGAAGAAACGGCGTGATCAGGAAGATGGCGAGCAGCAGCACAGCCGGTGCGATCATCGCGACCTCCTGCCAGAACCGCTGCCGGTCGCGCCGCCTGGCGGGGCGTGGCAGCGCGGCCGTAGACGTCTGTTGCAAGGTCATGGTCTCCTCCTCATCGCTCATCCTCCCGAAATAGCGCAGGGCCGGCCAGCGGGACGGCCCTGCAAAATACGCCCTATTGCTGCTCGTCGAAGGGCGGGTAGCCGGCGTTGTCCTCGATGTCCTGATCGATCTTCTTGGCCGCAGCCGTCAGTGCCTCCTGCGCATCACCGCCATTGAAGATCTTGTCGACCGCCTGCATGAAGGCCGAGGTGATCGTCGGATAGGCCGGGTGGGGCGGACGGGCGACGGCGGTTTTCGAGGCCTGCTCGAAGGCGACGGCAAGCGGCCCGCCTTCAGCGTAGAGCGGGGATTCTGCGGCAAAGCTCTTCAGGCCCGGATAGGCCGACTGGGTCTTTGCATAGTCGCGATAGTCCTTGTCCTTCAGAAGGAAGCTCAGGAATTTTCCGGCGGCCTCAGGGTTTTCGGAGCTCGCGGAGATGCCCCAGATCCAGGTGCCGTTCGGGCTGACGCCCTTTTCGCCGATCTTCGGCAACGGCATGACGACGATGTTGTCCTTCATCGCAGCGGCAGCTTCGGCGTAGAACCAGTGCCCACCCATGGCAAGCGCTGCCGGCTGCCCCTCTGCATAGAACTGGTTGGTGCCGGACGAGGTCGGAACAACCCAGCCGTTTTTCACCCAGGTCTGCATCATCGTCAGCGCCTTGACGCAGGCTTGGCTGTCGAGCGTGCCGCTCGCCTTCCAAGCCTTGCGATCGATCAGGTCGCAGCCCGCACTTTCGAGCAGCGGGCCGTAGGCATAGGTGATCCACTCGGTCTTGATCCCGTAACCGCGGAACGTGTCGATCGGCCACTTCACGCCTTCGAGTTTGGAGAGCTTTTCGAGATAGCCTTCGAATTCCTCGCGCGTCCAGGCATCGTCGACGGATTTCGGAATGCGTGCGCCGATGGCTTCGAGATACTTTTTGTTGCCGTAGAGAACGACCGAGGAGTCAGTGAGACCGATTGCATAGAGGTCCTTGTCGATCGGGTAGGTTCCCTGAGCGATGTTCGAGCCGGTCATGTCGTCGAGGACATCCTTGTCGACGAGTGGCTTGATGGGCTGCAGGTAGCCCGACCAGACGTAGTTAGCGAGAAACGGCGCGTCGAGTTCCATCACGTCGGGCAACTGCTTTGCCATGACGGCGGCGCTGAACTTCTCGTTATAGGCGTCGTGCGGCGCGTAGATCATCTCGACGTCGATGTCGGGATTGGCTTCCTCGAAGCGCTTGGCGACGTCGCCATAGGCCTTCACCCAACCCGGATCGCCCTGGTGCATCACATGGATGACGGATTTTGCCTCTGCAAAACCGGCGGTCCACAAGAGTGCGGAAGACGCGAAAAGCGCGCTAAGTAAACGATTACCCAGATAAGTTGTCATTGATCTTCTCCTCCTATTCAGTTCGACGAAAATGCTGATTGTCAGACCGATGCCCGCTCCACGAGATGAAACGGCAGCTTGCGCAGATGCGGCGGCTGAGGTTCCCCGGCGAGCAGTATCTCCATGGCCAGGCGGCCCATCGCGCGGTGCGGCAGGGCCATCGTCGTCAACGGCGGATCCAGCCGCGAGGCGAGCTCGACCTGGTTGTCGAAGCTGGCCACCGCAATGTCGTCCGGGATTTTAAGGCCGGCGCGCGCTAGAGCCGCATAGACTTCCATTGCGACACGGTCGTTGCCGCACAGGATCGCGTCCGGCCGCTGACCGGCGGCCAGCAATGTCTCGACATGCGACGCTACGAGGCTCGGAGCGCGGTCGCTATAAACGCTGCGACGCACGGCCGGAAGCACACCAATCGGTTCGAGGCCGGCCTCTTCAAGGGCTGCGCGAAAACCCTTCTCTCGTAGCGCCCCGGCAAGGATACCCGGCAGGTTGATGAAGGCGATGCGGCGGCGGCCAGAGGCGAGCAGGTAACGCACGATCTCGCGCGCCCCACCTTCTTCGTCGGGGACCAGTGACGTGACGCGCCCGGAGGCCTCGCGGCAATTGATCATCACGCCGACGGAGCCCGCGAGTGCCGGCGGCAGATCGACGTCCTTGTGGTACATGGCGGCATAGGCAACGGCACGCGGCCGGAACTGCTGCACCTCGTCGACCACCGAGCCGATTGACTGTCCGCTGCTGTGGTTGACGGCAAACACTGCCATGCCTGCACTGCGCGCAGCACCATCGAGCCCGCGCACGATTTCGGTGGCGAACGGCGAAGTGATGAGGCCATCAGAAACGACGCCGACCAGCGGTAGCCATCCCTGACGCACACCGCGCGCGGCGAGATTGGTCACGTAACCCAGTTCCTCCGCGATCGCCTTCACCTTCTGGCGGGTATCGTCCGACATGCGCGCGGAGCCGCCGTGCAATGCGCCGGAGACCGTCTTCACCGAGACGCCTGCACGCTCCGCAATGTCAGAAAGCGAGATTGCCACGATGCTCCTGAACTCCGTTGGGTTATCGATTACCCTATAGTTTAAACCACGGTCTTTTGTCAAGCGCAGCCGGCGGGTCCTTGTGACTTCGCCGACAAACCGCTAGTTCGTCGCAGGCGTCCATCTGACCCAAGCGACCCCTCTGCCCTTCGTTGCCCGTGGCCAAGGCGTCACGGCCGTCTTCCCTGGGGACCAAGCGACGGCGACGATCTTCGACGTGCTCGGCAACGCCGTCGAATGGGAGAGCAAGGTGGAATATGACCTTCTCGCCAAAGCCAGCGCCTTGATGGCCGCCTATTTCGGCATCATGCACGCACGACAGAATGGCTCGCCCAAAATGGCCTGCCGGAAGAAAAGGGCCGCGCCTATCTCGTGCCCCTGTTTGCCGGTCGTTCCGAAGCGGCACGCAAGGCAAGGATGTCGATTTCGTCGAGATGAGCCGCGAGTTTGCCACCAAGAGCGGCCTCAACGAACAGGTGTTCCGGGACTTCGACGAAAGGTGCGGAACCCTAGCGCTGACGCGAGTGCTCGACAGAGTGTTCGAGCGGATCAACAACCGCTAACAGGTGACACTCGCCGCCATTTCGCCCCATGCGGTTGATTAGATCACGAATTCCTCCTCATAGGTCTGCGGCTCGGGAACGACCGTAACCTCCACCGGTACGATCCAATTGGCCGCGTAGCTCTCGAAGTCGGAACGCTGCTGGTCGGGCTGCACGCGCCCCGCCGCATCGATCGCGCGACATCGCAGTTTGTATTGCCCCACCTTTTCAGGGGCCCACATGTACTCCCACAAGCGCCATGCTAAGGGACGTTCTTTCTCGAGGAGGCTTGCCTCGCGCCAGCCACTACCATCTTCGGTGCAGACCTGAACCTGCCGGATAGCAGCCTCGCCGCCCCAGGCGGCTCCAAAAATTCGATAGGGTTGGCCGGCGATGAGACGCGCGCCCTGCACGGGTCGCGCGATCTGCGCTTTGACCTCCATCTCCGTGAGGGGGACTAGGCTCGGTTCCCCGAGGTTGCGCTCCCAACGGAAGTACTCACGCGCTTGCCAGTAGCCAAGGAATGGTTGTTCCAAAACCGTGATATGGGTGATCCACTTGACCCAAGCCATGCCGAACCAGCCACCCACAACCGCGCGCAGCGGGTAGCCGTGATCGCGCGTCAACGGCTCCTCGTTCATCGAATGGGCAAGGATCGTGCTGTGCGCCATGGCCTTCTCAAGCGGTAGACTGCGCGCAAAAGCGATGGGGCCAGGAGAAGCCGTTTTTTTGTTCGTGTCGACGACGCCGCTGTCTGCGCCCACAAGCAGGACCTCACGCGCGTTAGGCTTAACGCCCGCCATTTCCAATATCTCGCTGAGAAGAACTCCTGTCCACGCAGCATTGCCGACGGCTCCGTTCTGCCACTGCAACCCCTCCTTCGGTGGCACATAGTAGACGCGGCCATTCCCGGCGCATTCGACGACGGCAGTCAAGGTCGTGCTCCGCATCGCCTTGATGCTGTCGAGATCAAGTTCGAGCGGCCGCGCCACCGCCCCGTCAACGCGCAATCTCCAGTCTCGCGCATCGAGGTCCGGCGAGGGGAAATGGTTTCTCACGAAGAACAGCTCGGTTGGGATCAGCAAATCGGAGAGCGACGCAAATGGAAACTCGGTATTCTGTGGGGATTTTTGTCGAACTATCAGGCTGGGTTGCTCTGGTGTCGGCATCGTTCTCGTCTCTCCTTCCAAAAGCACAACCTCGGTATCCATCCCGGCGGGTTCCGGTTAGATCACACCCCGCGCAGTGCGCCTGTCGCGTTCCGCCTTCGGCCGCATTCTCGCCTATACCGCACGTTTCGAGCATCGATCTCGGACGGCAGCTTACTGCATGGTCACATCTCTCTTTCGCGCCGGCTTGTCGTTGAGACAGTACCTCTGCAGAAGACCAGCGACATGTTGTTGGCAGGCATCTCGATCGTCTCGCGGAGAACAAGTCCAGCGGCCTCACCCAATTGTTCAAGGTCAGCGATATCACGCACACCCCAGGATGGGTTGCGCTCCTTTAGAGCGGCGTCGAAAGCAGCATTCGAGGGGGCGTTGTGTACGCCGTCGCGCATAAAGGGACCGTAGAGAAGGAGAAGCCCACCATCGTGAAGCAAACGGCCAGCTCCTTCGAACAATCCTGAGCTTGCCGTCCATGGCGCGATGTGGATCATATTGATCGATAAGATGGCGTCAAAATGCCCCGTTTGTTCGACGATCCATTGTCCTGAGCACACATCAATATCCCGCGGTGCCAGCACATTCTTCAGCCTTGAGAATTTGATCCAGCTAGACGTACTGACGCGGGCGTCGGCATCCGGATCGCTCGGCTGCCAGGTGATGTTTGGCATTGCCCCCGCAAAACACACGGCGTGCTCACCGGTCCCGCATCCAATCTCCAGCACGGTGCCACGTGTTGGAAGGACACGTTGTAGGACCGCGAGGATCGGCGCCGAATTTCGCGCAGCGGAAGGTGAGAACATGCGCTGGTCGGCGCTGACGTCGCGCTGTTCCAGCGCAACAGGCGAACGGTCCTTCTTCTCTGGGAGCATTGGCCTGTAATCCCCTTTGGGCAATGCCTCCACCTTATAGCTGAAATGACTGAAATCAAGGATTGCGGACTTACAAAGGGTCGTCGGTGCTGCGTTCGGGATCATGTCCCAGGGAGTGGTGTAAGTGGCGGCTTTGGTCGCCGCGTTCTCCGGCATGGGCCGGGATGATCAGCGCGCCACGGCTGGCAGGCTGATGAGCGGATCATCGCTCATCTGGCTGATGGTTTCCAGCGTCATGTATCTGGCGCGTTGGACAGCCCATTCGTCGTTCTGCTCGAGCAGGATCGCGCCGACGAGGCGGACGATGGCGTCAGAAGGCATCGAGGCAATCATCAGCAAGACACTGCGCGAGCAATGGCTGACGCTCGAGGCGCCTCCTCTCGCACGGTCGTCGCCGAAATCCGTGCGCGCTGTGAAGAGGCTGGTCTTGCCCTGCCGTCCTATGTCACCATTGCCCGGCGCATCCCGGCGCTGTTTTCGCCTGAAGAGATCGCCAGAAAGCGGTCGGCCAATCCAAAGCACCTGCTGCGGTTAAAACCGCGACCAGGCTATATCCACGCACCGCACCCACTCGACGTCTGCCAGATCGACCATACGCCGACCGATTTGAGCGAAAACAAGGTCGCGCGGCCCGGCTGATCACCTGAAAGCGCCGGTCATACCGGCGGGTTCCGGCCAAGAGGCACCGCTGGAGCAGAGCAAACACTGCATGCAGTAAGCTGCAGAATCGCAATGCGCTCAGGCCTGGATGTTGTCCGCCGACATCTTGCCGGACTTGCGGTCTTTCACCAGCTCATAGGTAATCTTCTGGCCGTCGTTGAGTCCGCGTAGACCAGCTCGCTCTACCGCGGAAATGTGGACGAACACATCGGCAGTTCCGTCATCCGGCTGGATGAAACCGAAGCCTTTTGTTGTGTTGAACCATTTTACTGTACCGGTTGCCAAAGTATCCTCCTTTGATCATCGTCGTGTCGGACCGATAGGCTCGAATGATACTGGTACGCTCACATTAGTAGACGGTTCCGGCGTCAACGAAAAGCATGCGAGCTGTCGCGTCTATCGCACCGGACCAAAATTCCGGATCTTGGTTGCTTACCTTTGCTGTAAGCACGGTAGAGCGGGCGTAATATGGCTGCAAGATCAAGACGCAGTCGTAAAGGGCCTGAACGCGTTAATTGCGCCGATGCGCCTAATCCCAGGACAGTTGATCCTTCGGAAGCCGACCACTTGGGTCGTGTACCTGCACTTTATGCGGCAGGTTGGGGCCCCAGTTCCAAAGCACCAGATTTCGATCTCCCTCTTCGGCGCCGGGCGCAAAGCTGGGTACTATGATGCCTGCCGTGCCCCTCGCCTTGAGTCGATCGTATATCGACCAGGATGGGGGTCTCCTTCCTTCGGAAAGCGTGGTGGCCCAACTGCAGGCTATTTCCTCCACCGAAACGGAATTCGAGGCCCGACCAACTTCAGAAGCAAGATCCGTAATGTCATCACAGTCGACATCGTAGGAACAAAGTACACAAGGGTCGATGCGATGGGCAAACCCTTGATTGGCTTCCTTTACCGCCGTCATCACACTGAGGGCGAGATAGAGAGCTGGCACGCCTTTTGGGTTGAACCGCGCGCCTCTTATAGCCGCGCCATCTCCTGAAACCGGTTTGAAAGCCCAGCGTGGATCGTGCGCACGGTAACAATTGCCCACAAACCTCAAGCGAAGCCCCCTAGGGCCATATGATCGAGGTAATCTCGCACCGCCGCGGCCTTGCCGTCTTTTACGAGAGCCTCGGGCGTACGCCCGCCAAAAGCTGGTAGAGGTTGGGCCCGGTACCAAGCCATTGCCTGCTCCTTACCACCGGCCCAATCTGAGACACGACTGATAATCTCCAGCATTTCCCGAAGACGGCTCTGCGTTTTCGCGCCCAGGCTACGTTCACTTCTATACAGTGTTTCGCGGGCTAGCCCCGCCGTCTCGGCCAACTGGCTCTTAGACATGCCGAAGCCGGTTGCGACCCGTTCCACAGCGATCTTTCCCGAGCGATCCATATAGGACAGCACCAAGGGACCGCTGTGCTCTAACGATTTCAGAACCTGAGGCATGATCATTCCGCCATATCCAGCAACTCATTTATTGTGCGAAATATATGACTCTGTTGACGGTAACGCAAGCGACTACGGGTAGCGAGAAGTTTCAAGCCACTGCCACCCCCAAAGAGCCGTTCGCTAGGCGCTTCGAGCAACCACTGGATTCGCCCGCAACAGAGCCATCAACACCGGCCCGAGCGAAAACTCGCCTCGCCGCGCCTTGTCCGTCAGATTGCGCAGATATCCGCCGGCCCTGCCCTGCCCTTTCGAGAATACAGGCCATTGTCGCAGCCACATTTTCCGGCCCCATCGCCTCGCAGGCGTCCTGGTAGGCGCTTGGACTGACGCCCAGCATCGATCGGACCACCACTCGCCTACTCATCCCACCTACCTGAAGGTCCGGCTGCGGCAGGTGTTTGGTGAAGATCTGTTGCTGAACTCAGTTATCAAATCGACCGCTGTCCCGGGCGCTCGCCGCTGCCGCCACCCCGTTGCTTTTGCGACGGGCTTGGGTCTTTTTGCGGTGATAGGTCCACCTTTCATATCGCTCCTCGATCGCGCTAAGGACGATGTTTGCGAGCAAAGGTGAGATGATCCCGCCCTGAGGGATACCGGCGTCCGTCCGGAGGAACTGATCCTCAGTCAAAACACCGGCCTTGAGGAATAATCCGACCAATCTCACCACTCGTCGATCACCGATGCGCTTGCGCATCCGCTCGAGCAGCTGATGATGATTGATATTGTCGAAGCATCCTTTGATGTCCCCCTCAATAACCCAAGGATATGGCAACCGGTTTCGCCGAGGGTCCTTGTCCCGCTTCTGCGGCAAGGCTGCCCGACGAATGTACTCCAAGGCGCCGTGGGTGTTTCTGCCGGGTCGAAACCCATAAGAGACATGCCAGAATTGCGCCTCGAAGATCGGCTCCAAAAGGATTCTGGCCGCGCCTTGTACGACGCGGTCTCTGATGGTGGGGATGCCCAAGGGGCGGAATTGCCCCGGTTTCCCGGCCTTTGGAATGAGCTTGCGCCTGGCCGGACTTGGCCGATATGCACCACTGCGCAGATCAGCTTGAAGATCGACCAGGAAGCGATGTTCACTCCTGTTTCGGATACGTCCCACCGTCATCCCGTCAACCCCGGCCGTGCGTCCACCTTTGTTGGAGGCAACGCGCTGCTAGCCAGGCAACAAGGTTGAGCCAGCTTCGTCCAGCGAGGGCGGCGTGACGGTCGGAAAGCGCCCTTTGGCGCGTTGCTGCCTATCAAGGCCAGTGGCTCTATCCCGCGACGTCCAGGCACGAGAGCCCGCCCTTGATCAGGCTTTCAGGAAGACCAGCGCTCGCAGGATCTCCGCAAAATCCGCATGCTTGAAGGCGACGGCGCGAGGACCGTGCGCATATGCACCGGGATACCAGCCGGCACGATAGGCATCTGTCGGATTGTTGAACTCGATCACCACTTCGTAGCGCTCGGCCCTGGACGGCAGCACCTGAGCGAAATCGCCGGACAGCGCTTCTGCCACGCCTTCACGAATAAGCCGGCGCGACCAAGCAGGCGAGATCGACGTCGTCGAACGACCTTTACCCTCCAGCGTTTCCACGGACTTCAGCCCCGGCACCATCGCCCGCGCCTCAGAGCAAATACCGGCATCGCCGGCAAGGAACACTGACGGTACACCGTAACCGGCGGCACAGAGCGCGTTGACGGTAAATTCCGAGGCGACCTCTCCGTTCAAAAGCAGGCGCGAGATGCGCATCGTGGAGGTATGGGCGAGCGGATTTGCCTCGCTGCCCGCTTTGGAGTGATAGCCCGTATAGAGCGCGGCCGCGAAGCCGGCATCGAGGCCGAACATCATCGCATCCGGATGGCCGGACCAGCCGCGCACAATGCGGACATAGTCCGGCAGGCGGTCGAGGATGAGGTTGCGACCGCTGTCATGGGCGTCTTTCACCACGACTTCCGTCGCACCGGCGGCACGCGCGCCCTCGCAGGCAGCGACCACCTCGGCGGTCATCAGGGCGCGAAATTCGGTCCAGTCGGAATGGGTGCGCTCGGCTTCGTCCCATTGCGCGATGCCTGCGGTGCCTTCGATGTCAGCGGAGATGAAAACTTTCATGGGTGGGTTCCTCTATCGGTCAAATCGGGAAGAGCGGGATAGATGCGGTCGTTTCAGGCAGGGATCGCGAAGGCCAACCAACGCGATGGGCGCCGCCAACCGCGGGGGCTTCAGCGGCCACTTTGGCAGACTTGGTTATCGGCGAGGCACGTCTGACCGGTGATCGGCGATTTGCATGTCGTTTAACGGAACATTGGTGCAGCTCGCCGCCACAGGCCAATTCAATTTGGGCAAAACTCCATGCAAGAATCGCCTAACTCCCGAGATTTCAATCGGTTATGGATAACTCCCTCACGAGCAGGCGTGCGTGCACGGTCGCTAGCGCGGAGTTCTCGCCGACGCCAACGTCTGTGAGAACTCCACACGCAGGTCTAGAGAAGTTCGCCCATCGACTGCAGGAGCCGTTCGATCTGATCGGCCGTGTGCTCGGAAAACACCGCAAGCCGCATGGTCGCAACATCTGACGCGTCGGAATAACCACCAGGCTGCTGCACCCTGACGATGATGTCGCGCTCCGCCAGACGATCGCGCAGCTGTTCGAGGTTGGTGACGCCCTTGATGGTGACGATCGGTACCGGCGTGTCGGCAACGTCGAACCCGAGGGTCCGCAACCCGCTGCGCATATGCTTGACGTTGCGAACGAGGTTGGCGCGCTTTTCCGGTGTCGCCTGCAGAACGCGCAACGATGCGGCTGCAGCGGCTGCAAGACCCGGTGGCGCCGGCGAGGCACCACGCATGATCATCGCATTGCCCGCGATCTTGGCGGCCAGATCCGCACTACCGGGAACGATGCCGCCGAGCGCGCCGAACGCCTTGCTCATCGTGCCGGCGAGATAGTTGCCCTCGCCTTCGAGCCCCGCGTGCTGCAGCGATCCGCGGCCAGTCTCACCAAGAACGCCGACACCGTGGGAATCGTCGATGCAGAGCAGCGCACCATCATAGGGGGCCATGGCCTGCCGGTAATCCCCAAGTGGCGCCAACCGTCCGGATGACGGAAAGACGCCGTCGGTCAGCACCGCCGGCCGCTCGCCCGCCTTCACATGCAACGACAGTTGCGCAGCAAGATCCTCCGGATCGGCATGCCGAAATTCATGAACCCGCTTGCCGAGCGTCGGGATCGCGTCACGGGTGCTGTAATGCGTCGCGCAATCCATGAGGATGACATCGAATTCGTCGCGCAGCCCCTGCAGCAACACCATGGGGCTGGTGTAGCCGGAAATCATGTAGACGACCTCGTCTGTGCCGAACCAGTCGCGCAACCGCTCCTGCAAATCGGCATAGACCTGCATATGGGCGAGCGTCCCCGGCCCCATGCCGTAGCGCCTGGTCGCTTCGCAGGCCGCCTCGATCACTTCGGAGTGGCCATGCAGGCAGAAGTACGACGTGCCGCAATAATAGTCGACCACGCGCCCGCCGATGAACATGCGGGCGCCAAGAGGTGACTCCATCTTGATTGGAGCGGTCATGGTCACGCCGCTTCGGCCTGGGATGGGCTGCGTCGCTCCAGGAACATCGGCCCGACGCGGATGCCGCGCTTGCCGTTGTCGTCGACGGCATCAAGTTCGAGGATCTCGTCTTCGTAAAGCCGCCCATGCATGCGGAAGCGTCCCTCCTCGACCGGCTCGCATGTGTGCGTGCAGAAGTACTCGATCAGGCACTTCAGGCCGCCATGGCTGTAGGTCAGGTAGGTGATGTTGAAGTCCGGCCCATATTCGCCGAGATGCGGCGCAATGGCGTCGGGCACGGTCTCGTCCTCAGGCGTCTCTATGCGTGTCCAGCTTGTATCCCGCCAGACGAGCTTGCCGGCTGCCGGGAAGGAGAGGTTCATATGGGCATAGTCCGCGCCGCGCCCGTAGATGCGACCGTCGATGACGAAATCGTTGCCGGCAACGGGACGGATCCGGTGCGGAACGCCCTCGCCCATCAGGTAGATCTTGCCGTCCTTGGATTTGACCTCGACGATCTCCTGCGTGGCGTCGTCGCGGTAATAGCCCGGCAGGGTCTTGAACTGCGCTTCGGGGATCTCCGGCGGACGCTGTGTCCGCTCGGGCATCTTGCCCATCTTGCGCTCGGCAAGAACGATGCGCACGCCGTCGACGCCGAGCCGCGAGGCGATCTGGTTGGCGAAATCAAGGGTCGCAAAGATCAGCACGCCGACGCCGGCGGCAGGCAACAGCATCATCTGCGAAGCATAACCATAGACGGCGCCACCATGGCCGACCGAGGTCCAGCCGTCGACGTCGCCGGCACCGAAGCACAGGCCATACCCGTTGAGCGTCTTGTCGTGGCCGGCCGGACGTTTGCCGAACGGTGTCCACATCTCACGCAGCGACGCCGGCGAGATGATCGAATTGCCGGCAGCGTCAAAGCCGCCGCGCAGCAGGCACTGGGCGTAGCGTGCCATATCCCCCGTGGTGGAAAAGATGTTGCCGGCCGGCGAGCCGCCAAGGCTGAACACCGGCGCCGGCGTATCGCCGTCGAGCGTCCACATGTCGGCCGGCGCAAGCCGCTCGCGAATGCCCGGCGCCATGCCGCAGGAGGAACTGTCCATGCCGAGCGGTTTCAGAATGTTGGCAGCGACATAGTCGGAATAGCTCTGGCCGGTGACGACCTCGATCACCCGACCGACGACGGCGATGCCGGCGTTGGAGTAATGCATCACCCCGAGGCTCGGATCCTGCTTCAAGGTCGAGCTGGCGAGCTCGTCGACCGTGTCTTCCAGCGGAGGACGGGTCGCGTCGAGATAGTGGCCACTCTTGGGTTCGCGCACGAGCCCGGCCGTATGGGTCATCAGCTTGCGCAGGCTGATGACCGAGCCGTGAGGCCCGCCCTCGGCGCCAGCGAACGGGTTCACCGGCTTAAATCCGGGCAGGTAGGTCGAGACGTCGACATCGATATCGACAAGGCCCTTTTCGACCAGTTGCATGATCGCCAGCGAGGTGAAGGTCTTGGTGATCGAGCCGATACGGAAGCACGTGTCCTTGCCCATGTCGAAATGGCGGTCATGGCGCTGGACATGGCCTTCGGCAAGCACACCGTCTCGGTCGACGAGGGCGTAGGAGATCGACGGGATCGCCTTGTCCTCGACCTCGTACCGGATCAGATCCTCGAACAGCTCGATGGAAGCAGCAGACAGAGAGGACATGGAAAATGCTCCTTGGTCGTAAGGGATTGGGTCTCAATGGGCGTGGCGTGGGTCGAGCATGTCGCGTAGCGCATCGCCGACCAGGTTCCACGACAGTACGAAGAGGAAGACGGCCGCGCCGGGGAAGGCCAGCGTGTACCAGAACTGGAAGGGATTGCCGGGCTGACCGACGATCCAGTTGCGCGAATAGGCGATGAACTGGCCCCAGTCGGCATAACCTTCTTCGGTGCCAACGCCGAGGAAGCTGAGCGCTGAGGCCGACAGCACCATGGAACCGGTCGCCATCGTCGCCAGAACCAGCACCGGAAACATGGCGTTGGGCAGGATATGCAGGACGATCAGCCTGAGATCGCTGGCGCCGTAGCTCCTGGCTGCGTGGATGTAATCCATCTCGCGGATCCTCAGGATCTCGCTTCGAACGATACGGGCATAACTCATCCAGCCGAACGTCGTCAGCGCGATCGTAATGGGCACGATGCCTTTGCCGAGCAACGCCGTCAGCACCATGGCGGCGATCAGGAAGGGCACGGCCATGAACACGTCGACGATGCGCATCAGCACTTCCTCGACGACGCCGCCGTAATAGGCCGCGACAGCGCCGACGACCGTGCCGATCAGCACGGAGATCGCCACGACCCCCAGCCCGATCTTGAATGCCGTGCGCGTACCCCAGACGACGCCATAGAAGATGTCGTACTGGCCCTGGGTCGTGCCAAACACCGCCTCCGGCGAAGGCGGTTGCGGCGTCGCCAGGAAACCCGCGCGCGGCGTGTCGTAGGGCGAAAGCTGGAAGCTTTGCGGCGGCGCCAGAACGGGCGCGAAGACGGCGATCAGCACGAAGGCGAGGAGGATCACGACACCAAACAGCGACACCGGATTTCGTGCGAGGTAACGAAGAAACTTCATTGCGTCTTCACCCTCGGGTCAAGCAACGGATAGATGAGATCGACGACCAGGTTCATCAGCACCAGGACGACCGCGAAATAGAGGCCGAAGCCGAGAACTGCGGGAAAGTCGAGATTGGCAGCGGTCTTGGCGGCGAACTGGCCGAGCCCGGCGTAGTCAAAGATGGTCTCGGTGATGACCACGCCACCCATCATCACGGCGAGTTCCATGCCGGCGATGGTTGCAAGCGGCAGAAGCGCGTTGCGCCTGGCGTGATGCAATTCGACGACGCGGCGCGGCAGGCCCTTGGCGCGGGCGGTGCGTACGTAGTCCTGGCGCAGCGTTTCCAGCATCGAGGTGCGCATCACCCGCGTCATGCTGGCGACGTTGACATAGGTCAGCGTGATGACGGGAGCCGCAAGGTGACGAAGTGCATCGCCGAAGATCGCCAGGTTGCCGTTGAGCAGCGCGTCGATAGTATTGGCGCCGGTGTAGCGCACGAAATCGCCGGAGCTGACCACGGTTTGCGCCCACTGGCTGAGCCGGCCGGGCGGAAACCAGTCAAGCGCCGAATAGAAGATCAGCAGCATCAAGAGGCCGAAGACGTAAACCGGAAAAGACCAGCCGAGAATGGTGAAGATGCGGATGACGTGGTCGGGCCAGCGGTTGAGATAGATGCCGGCGCGCGAGCCGAGGTAGACGGCGAGTAGCAGACAGGGCACGAAGGCGAGCACGACCAGCTCCAGCGTCGCCGGAAACAGCGACATCAGCGCCGTCGACACCGGCTGGCGCGCGGTCTCGGACCAGCCGAGATTGCCGCTGAGAACGCCGCCGATCCAGCGGCCGTACTGAATGTAGAAGGGATCGTTGAGCCCGTACTGCTCGATCATCCGGCGGATGCTCTCCTGACCACCCTTGAGATAATCGGGCGACGGCGCATAGGCCGCCAGTCTCTGTGTTGGCGAAAGCGACATCTGCAGCGCGAAGATCATCAACGACAGCGCGAAGAGGACGATCGGCAGCATCATCAGTCGTCTGAGTGCGTAATTCAGCACGGTTCACACGTTCCGATTTCAGGGAAAAGAGAAAAGGCATGCCGGGCGGTCTTGCCGCCCGACATGCCGTTCGCCAATCAGTCGTTGGCCTTGGTGACCGGGTAAAAGTCCCAGGCGCCGTAGAGGATCATGTTGTCGACATAGCCGTCGATGTTGCTGCGGGTGACGACGTAGCCGAAATCTTCCCAGAGGAACTGGGTGGTGGCGTATTCGTACGACATCTCCTGCAACTTGGCGTAGATAGGCTCGCGAACCGCCGGATCGACCGATGCCCAGGCTTCATCCAGGAGCGGCTTGAACTTCTCCGCCATCAGGTCGCGATAACCTTGGCCGACCATGCCGCCGACGAGACCCGTGGGCGAGAGGTAATAGCTGGCGGCACCGAGCGGACCACCCGGATCGGAATAGTCAGGACCCCAACCCATCACCGTCAAGGGTGCTGCCGGCTTTTCGCGGTTGTTGAGCTTGTCCGAAACGGATGCCCACGGCAGAGCCTGGATCTGCATCTTGAACTTCGGATTGATGCGCGACAGCCCCTGCTGCAGCGCCGAGAGTGCCGCCGTCAGCTGCGGGTTGCCTTCGGTCACATAGGCGGTGAAGGCAAAGCCGGTATCCCAGAGCTTGCCGTCAAATGCCTTCTTGAAGTGTTCTTCGGCCTTGGCGGGATCGTAGCTGTAGACAGGTGAATCCGGGCGGTAACCCATGATGCCGCGAACCGTCGGCCCACGAGACTGCACGGTCTTGTTGAGGAGCACCTGGGTGAGCAGCGCGTCGTAATTCTGGGCGTAGTTGAAACCCTTGCGCACGTCGATGTCGGCGAAGAAGTCCGGCGGGATGCCAGCGCCATCCAGCTTGCCGCTGCCGATCGCCGGATTGTCGTTGTCATCGAGCGGCCAGGCGAAGAAGATGCCGCGCGAGAACACCTTCTGCAGGCCGTCAATGACCTTGACGCCTTCGGTCTTGCTGAGTTCGTCGATGAACTCGACGGGTGCCGTGACGAAATCGGCGTCACCGGACAGTAGCTGGAGACGCCGCGTCGTCCATTCCGGAACGGTGCGCATCACCACCCGCTCAAGCTTTGCAGGGCCCAGGAAGTAGTTGTCGAAGCGCTTCAACGTGATGCGCCGGTCGGTTCGGTCCCATTCCTCGAGCATGAACGGCCCGGTGCCATTTTCTTCCGCAAACAGCGGATTGGCGCCTAGTTCCGGACGGTAGTGGGCCTTCCAGGTGTCGCCCGAGCCATCCCAGCCGCCGACCGATGCAACCCATTCTTTGTCGACGACCGAAGTGCCGAAGGGCAGCGCGATCACCCCAAGCGTGGCCGGAAACGACTTGGGCAGCTTGAGCGTGAGATTATCGCCATCGACGACGATCTGCGACGCGAGTTGGTCATAGACCTTGCGCAGGATCTCGGGGCTGGCGTCGTTGATGGATTTCACCTCGCCTTCGGCCTCAACCCACTTGGCGATGTCGGTATATTTGCCGGCTGTGATCACCTCGGTGATCGCGTTCGACATCCACGACTGGCCTTGAAGAATGGCGCGCAGCAACGAGTAGCGTACGTCTTCGGGCGTGATCTGGCCGTAACCCGGCTCGATCGTCGCCTTCTGGGCGTCAGTCAGCTTGTCGTAGTATTCCCAGGTGACTTTGCCGTCGGCGCCCTTGATCCCGACCTTGTGGGCTGAAACGCCTTTGCGGATCGGGAAGGTATAGCTCACCGAGCCATCGGCCGCCTGCTTGATGAGGCCGTTTTCGAGCGACGGTACTTCGGTCGAGAGCGACGGCACGAACTCGGAGATCTTCGAGCCGTTGAAGTTCAACAACCGACTGTAGATGTTGAGAGCGCCGTAAGAGCTCGGCGTGTTGGCGATATAGGCCGGATCGAACGATTGGATGTCGTCGGTCCACATGAAGACGAAAGTGCCGGGGTTCTTGGTCTCGGCCATAGCGGGCGCAGCCGCGATGCCGAGCCCCAAGCACAGAGCTAGGGCTAAGGTGCGTTTCATCGTTGTTCCCATTTGGTGGAGGCGGAAGTTTTCTTCTCGTTATAGGGGAGGCTAGAAGAGCGCTTGCAGGTCTGTCCAATGTGTAATTAGGATAGACTATGCAAATCACGCATGAGGGCCGGCATGGAACTGCAATGGCTTGAAGATTTTCTGGAAATTGCCGCGACCAGAAATTTCTCGACGGCAGCGACGGCGCGCAACATCTCCCAACCGGCCTTCAGCCGGCGCATCAAATCGCTCGAGAACTGGATCGGCGCCGACCTGATCGACCGCAGCACCTATCCGGTACAGTTGACAAGGGCAGGCACGATGTTCCTGCCGGGTTGCCAGCGGCTCGTGCGCGAAGCCTACAGGCTGCGCACCGATTGCCGCAATGTCGCCGGCGAGAGCTCGGCCATGCTCACCTTCACCTCGCTGCATACGCTGGCGATGTACTTCTTCCCGAAATGGATCGGCTCGCCGCTGATCTCGCGCCTGCCGCTGCGCACCAGCATGCACGCCGCCGACTTCCTCGAAAGCATCGACCATCTGTGTTCGGGCCAATGCGATTTCGCCATCACCTATGTGCATCCCGATGGACCGCCGGTGCTGGAAGGCGGGCCTTTCGAATCGTTGCAGATCGGCAAGGACAGGCTGATCCTGGTGTCGGGAGCCGACGAGAGCGGCCGACCGCTGTTCGACATCGACGGGCCCGAAAGCACGGAGATCCCCTATCTCGCCTATTCCTTTAGCGACGGCTACATCGGCAAGCTGGCGACCTTGATCCAGTCGCGCTGGCGCCGGCCGCTCAATCTCAGCATCGTCTACCAGTCGGGCCTCGCCGATGGCCTGAAGCACATGGCCGTCGCCGGGCGTGGCGTCGCCTGGCTGCCGCAGATCTGTGTGGCGGAAGCCCTGCGCCAAGGCCGCCTCGTCCAGATCGGCGGACAACAGATGTCGCTCGACATGGAGATCCGCATCTTCAGGCGCGCCGGCCCTGGTAGCGCCGACAGCGGTGGGTTGTGGCAGCATCTCAAACAGTGTGCGGCATTGCCACAGTACAAGAACGGATTCGATGTCGGCATCGACGCCGCCTGAGGCACCGTCATACCCCAAATCGCCCCACCGAGGCCATATGCGAAGACAGGCGACACGATGCAGAAAGCGCATAGTTTCGATTGCCACATTCGCGACACATTGATTTTACTCGGTTTTGCGGCACGGACAAAAGCCGATTGCGTGCCGCCCGGGCACTGACGGCCTGCCTCGCGGGGAGTTCTCCGCCATCCGAGCATATTGACAGGAGGCAACCCCGTTGCGAGACCTGATAGGGCAACGTCCCCTCGAAATCGGGTCCATGTGCTGATGTTCCTGTCTAAATCCGCGCCCCCTGAACTGCCCGAGGATGTCATCCTATCCGTGGAAGACCTTGAGGTTTCCTTCGCGGCCGGCACCCGCTCACAGCTGCGCGCGGTGCGGGGCGTCTCCTTCCGCATCGCGCGCGGCGAGACAGTTGCTCTGGTCGGCGAGTCTGGATCCGGCAAATCGGTGACCGCCATGACGATCATGCGTTTAACCGAGTATGATGGCGCGGCGATTACCGGCGGGCGGGTGCTGATGCGCTTGAAGGACGGCAAGGTCGCCGACCTCGCGACATTGTCGGAAAAGCGGGTCGAAGCCCTTCGTGGCGCGGACATCTCGATCGTGTTCCAGGACCCGATGTCGAGCCTGAACCCGGTCTTTACCGTCGGCGACCAGATTGCCGAAGCGGTGATCCATCACCAGAACAAGGCACCCGAGGAAGCGCGCCAGATCGCGCTCAACACCCTCAAGCTGGTACGTGTGCCCGATGCGGAACGCAGGCTCGACCAGTATCCTCACCAGCTCTCCGGCGGCATGCGCCAGCGCGTCATGATCGCTATTGCGCTCGCCTGCCGCCCGTCGCTGATGATCCTCGACGAGCCGACGACCGCGCTCGACGTGACCATTCAGGCGCAGATCCTCGATCTGGTTCGCGCCCTGCAGCACGAAATCGGCATGTCGGTGCTGTTCATTACCCACGACATGGGCGTCGTCGCGGAAGTCGCAGACCGGGTCTGTGTGATGCTCAAGGGTGAAATCGTCGAGACGGGATCGGTTTACGACATCTTCGCCAAGCCGAAGCATGCCTATACACGCGCCCTGATTTCCGCCGTGCCGCGCCTCGGCAGCATGGCCGACAAGGATGCGCCGGAGAAATTTCCGCTGTTGGTGTTCGAACCGGAGCGGCAGCCCGCGGAGGCGACAGAATGAACGCGCCGGCTCATATGACGCAATCCCCTCGCCCGCTCGTCGAGGTGCGAAACCTGGTTACGCGCTTCGATCTGAAGGCCGGGCTGTTCGGCCACGTCTCCGGGCGGGTGCACGCGGTGGAGAACGTCTCCTTCGACATTTTTCCCGGTGAGACCCTGGCGCTGGTCGGTGAATCCGGCTGCGGCAAGTCGACGGTCGCCCGCTCGCTCATGCAGCTCGATCGACCGCGCTCTGGCTCCATCCGCTTTGATGGAACCGAACTGATCGGCGCGCCACGCCCTGTCCTCGCGCGATTTCGGCGCGAAGCGCAGATGGTCTTCCAGGATCCGTTTTCTTCGCTCAACCCGCGCATGACGATCGAGCAATCGCTGATGGATCCGATGCGGGTCCACAAGCTGGGTTCGACCAGGGACATGCGCGCCCGCGCCGCCGAACTTCTGGCGAAGGTCGAGCTTTCGCCTGAGCATCTCGAGCGCTATCCGCATGCATTTTCCGGCGGGCAGCGCCAGCGCATCTGTATCGCCCGGGCGCTTGCGCTCAACCCGCGTCTCATCGTCGCCGACGAAGCAGTCGCTTCGCTCGACGTGACGATCCAGGCGCAGGTGATCAACCTACTCATGGACCTGCAGCGCGAGATGCAGATCGCTCTTCTGTTCATTAGCCACGATATGGCGGTGGTCGAGCGCATCGCTCACCGCGTTGCGGTCATGTATCTCGGCGAAATCGTCGAGATCGGTGATCGCCGCTCGGTGTTTAGCAATCCGCAACACCCCTATACCCGCAAGCTGCTATCGACCGTGCCGATTGCCGATCCGACGCGCCGTCCGCAAGGGCGCCAGCCGATGTCCGACGAAATTCCAAGTGCGGTGCGTGCGCCGGACTTCGTGCCTCGCGAACTGCCGATGCGACAGATCTCATCGACCCACTACGTGCGCCAGGTCGCAACCGCCTGACATAGCCGCTATACCCCGTTCCAGATCAGAGTATCCCAACATGAGCACTTTCGAAGTGACGCAACCGGCTGCGAGCGCTGCCGGCATGGTGTCGACAGATATCCGCGACAGCACAAGCGGGACCAGGGCCGCAATGTTCCTGCGTCCAGCGGCCGCCGACCGACCGACACCCTATATCGAGGTCGAAGAGAAACGGCTCACCCGCAATATCAAGGCCATGCAGCAGCGCGCCGATGCAGCCGGCGTGGCGATGTTTCCGCATGTGAAGACGCACAAGAGCCTCCACATCGCCCGGCAGCAGCTTGCCGCAGGTGCGCGCGGCATCACCGCCTCCAAGCCCAGCGAAGCGCTTATCTTTGCCGAAGCCGGGATTGCGTCGATCATCCTGGCCTATCCCATCGTCCACGCCGCGTCGCTCGATCGCCTTCTGCCTGCGGTCAAGGCGCGGGGCGTGGAACTGCGCACGATTGCGGCGAGCCAAACAGGTGTCCATGCGTTGTCGCAGGCCGCCAGCCGGCACGGCATCGAGATCGGCGTGTTCCTCAAGGTCGACGTTGGCCTCGGCCGCGTCGGCCTCAAACCCGATGACCCGGCAGCGCCTGAACTGTGCGCAAGCATCGCCGGCGCCCCCGGTTTGCGATTTGCCGGACTGCTTTCGCACGCCGGACATGCCTACGGGGCTCCGGAGCCCCATGCCCTGGCCAAGATCGCCGACGACGAGGCCGAGGCCCTCGCCGGCCTCGCCGAGCGGCTTCGGCAACGCGGAATTGCCGTCGATTACATTTCCGTCGGCGCAACGCCGACTTGCCTCGGTGCACCGCTGCCCCGGGAAGTCGATTGCATCCGTCCCGGAAACTACGTCTTTCTGGACGGCACCGCCCTTCGGCTTGGCATCTGTACCGCCGACGACCTCGCGCTTTCAGTCGTCGCCCGGGTCGTCGCGTCGAACGACGCGCACTTCATCATCGACGCTGGTTCGAAGTCCATGAGCTCCGATCGCGGCGCACATGGCATGGGTGGCGCAGGGTTCGGCACCGTCGTCAGCGCCGAAGGCGATGGCGAAACCGGCCTGTGGACGCTCGAGCGACTGTCCGAGGAACACGGGTTCGTCCCCCATTCCGGGCGCCCCCTGCCGCTCGGCAGTCGCGTGCGCGTGTTCCCCAACCATTCCTGCGCCTCGATCGCCAACTTCGACAATTTCGTCCTGGCGCGTGCGGATGGCACTGCAGCCAACCTGCCGGTCGACGCCCGCAACGGTCAGACCTGAAGAGCGCACCGGCCTTTCGGCCACCTGGGCGGCGATTTATCGCCGCCCATCAACGCGTTGAAGTTCTCGCTCCTTCGTCCATCATCGAGATGGAAAGCTGGATTGTGAGACCTAGATCTCCCAAATATCATTGCGACGCCAATATCAGTGCATCGAGAAGCCGACGCGGCTGATCGGACTTCAAATCTACGCCTCCAGTGTAAAGGATATGATCCATGAAAGTCCTAATGGTCCTCACTTCGCACGACAGCCTCGGTAACACCGGCAAGAAGACAGGGTTCTGGCTCGAAGAGCTGGCGGCTCCCTATTACGTCTTTAGGGATGCCGGAGCCGAAATCACCCTTGCATCGCCCAAGGGCGGCCAACCGCCGCTCGACCCGAAGAGCGATGAACCGATGTTCGAGACCGACCTCACTCGGCGTTTCAAGGCAGACCGGGAAGCCAAGGCCCAGCTCGCCGAGACGGTTCGCCTCGACAGCGTCAACCAAGGGGACTTCGACACCGTCTTCTATCCCGGCGGTCACGGTCCGATGTGGGATCTCGCCGAGGACGGAAACTCGATCAAGCTGCTCGAAGCCTTCATTGCGGCGGGCAAGACGATTGCCCTTGTATGCCACGCACCCGGCGTTCTGCACCGCGTCAAGAACCCGGACGGCACACCTTTCGTAAACGGGCGAAAGGTCACGGGCTTTACGAATTCCGAGGAAGCGGCCGTCGGTTTGACGGAGGTCGTGCCCTTCCTGGTAGAAGATGAGTTGCTCGGTCTCGGCGCCGTTTTCTCGAAGGTTAAAGACTGGGGCGTCCACACGGTCGTCGATGGCCGGCTCATCACCGGCCAGAATCCCGCCTCATCTGGCGAAACGGCAAAAGCCCTCCTGGCCGCCTTGAAACCGTGATCGAAGATTGGATCGGGGCGCGTCGCCAGAAAGAGCGTCCGCCTTCGGCGGAGCGTGTCTTGCTGCTCGCGTTTCCGCGGATGTTTGGTTATGGGTTCAATCCGCTTTCCACCTTCGCCTAGGACGCGCAAGGAAAGCTGGTGGCGGTCATCTATGCCGTGCGCAATACCTTCGACGAACGGTACAGCTATGTCGCATCGGTGTTGCCCGGCGAAGAGAGCGCGGCGGGCATTCGAGAGAGCCGCACGAAAATCTTTCATGTTTCGCCCTTCATGGACATCGGTGCGCTACCATTTCTGGGTGTTTTCGGGAAAAACCGTGCGGCTGCGCATCCACGAGACCGCGGGAAACACGCCGGTTCCGGCGGCAACCGACATCATCATAACCGTCACGGCCGACAAGCAGTACGTGACGATCCTCGAGGACAACCATGTCGGCCCCAGTCTCCAAAATCAACGCGGTTACCGGCGACTGAACGGCCGGGCGATGCCTCTCCGCCTTGCCAGGAGGTTTGATGCTGGATGGGGCCAGCGCCCGCATCTCCGGAAGGCCGACCGCTGACGGCGACTTCCGCTTTACCGTAACAGCAACGGATGCGAGCGGTGCCACAGGGCAGGCGAACTATACGCTCTCCGTCCTTTCCACCAATTTCGTCTTCAGCCCATCTGCCGGTGCGCTGCAGGACGCCATGGTCGGCGAAGACTATTCATCGCGCATTTCGGTAACCGGAGGCGTCGGCGAGCTCGTTTACAGCGTTAAGAGCGGCGACTTGCCGAAGGGCATGGTCCTAAACATATCCACCGGAGAACCGACAGGGCCAATCGCCGACGATGCGACGCCCGATGATTACCGCTTCACGATTGCCGTCGTCGACAGCCGCGGCGCAAGTGGATCGGCGGCCTATACGCTGAGACTGAAGGGGCGAGCGGTGACCGTACCCGACATCGTCGTCGACGTTCCCGCCGGGTCGACACCGAAGAATGTCTACCTCAACAGTGGCGCAACTGGTGGTCCATTCGTCAGCGCCGCGATTGCTTCCGTTGCACCGCCCAACGCGGGTAAGGCGGAGATCATCGAAGGTGAACTCGCGGCGGCGGGCAGCTTCACGCCGGTCGGCTATTACCTCAGGTTCACGCCCAATCCGTCCTATTCTGGCTCTGCCGTCATCGGTTACACTCTCCAGAGCGCGCTCGGCACTTCGAATGTCGGCCGCGTTACCTACAGGGTTGCCCTGGACCGAGTGGCGGCGGGCGAGGAAATCGACGGGCTTGTGCGTGATTTCGTCCGCACACGGCAGAACTTGTTGTCATCGACAGTCAAGGTTCCAGGCCTGCTCGACCGACGCAAGGCTGCGGTGAGCACCGATCCGGTAACAACGGCCGTCACGCCGTCCGAAAGAGGCGCAAGGCTCGGCTTCTCATCCAGCCTCGCCCAGAGCCAGGCGGCACGCGATGCCGCCGATGCGGCCGCAGCCGGCGAAACCTTCGTGATGACCAATCGCCCCTTCGACATCTGGATGAACGGCAGCTTCCTGTTCCATAAAGACGAAGACGACAAAAGCGACAAATGGGACAACTTCGGGCTGTTTTCCGTCGGCGCCGATTATCTCGTCAATGACGGCATGCTCGTCGGCCTGTCGTTCCACTACGACTACATGACGGGTCCGACCGACGAGGACGCCGAACTGAAGGGCAATGGCTGGGTGGCCGGACCCTATGCCTCGTTCGAAATCGGCAAGGGAGTCTTTCTCGATGCCAACTTGCTCTATGGCGGCTCATCGAACGACATCGATACCGGCATCTTCCATGGCAGCTTCGACACGAGCCGCTGGATGGCGGATGTGAAGCTCACGGGCGAATGGCAAATGGACGAAATGACCGTGCTTACGCCGAAGCTCCGCGCGGTCTATTTCACCGAGGAGACAGAGGACTATTCCGTCTCCAATTCCCTTGGCGAAACAATCGATCTCAAGGGCTTCATAGAGGAACAAGCCCGCTTCAGCGTCGGGTTCGATGTCGAGAGAACGCTGGGGCTCGAAAACGGACTAACGCTATCACCCTCGATCGGCGCGGATATCGGCTTTGCCTCGCTTGATGGCGAAGGCCTGTTCGGGAGGATCTCCGCCGGGCTCGCTCTCTCCAACAACGACAACTGGAATATCGACTTTCTCACTGCTGTTTAACGTCGAGGGCGATGGTTCGCGCTCGGGCGGCGGGAAGATTGGCGCGCGCGTGAGCTTTTGACCGAACGATCACACGCCAGACGTCTTCGCCAAAGAAATGACGGCCCCTCTCAGCGCTCACATACGTTTTCCAAGCGGCCTAACCTAGGCCGAAGGAGATATTGAGGATGCGCTGCGGAGCATAGACATGTTAGGCACTTAGGGAAGGACAGCCGCATCTTGCAGCATTCGCACCGGTGCGCCTCACTGCTATCAACGGGGTGCGCCTGAAGCGGGACGCTAGTAAGCCAGCTGAGCACGTAAGCTTGGGACGATCCAGTCGAGGAAGCACCGCACCTTCAGCGGCAGGGGATCGGCTGGTCCATGGATAACGTTCACAGGTAGCGGTTCCGGTGCAAAGTCCGTCAGCAATTCGTGCAGAGCGCCGGAGCGCAACTGATCGGAGATCTGGTAAGACAGCACGCGGATAATGCCGATACCGGCTATTGCAGCCTGAATGGCAGCCTCCGTCGTATTGACCGCGAATTTGGGGCGCGGCTCGATGGCAAAGGCCGCGCCGTCCCGGCGGTAGCGCCATTCCGGCGCGGTCGCAAAGCCCTGAAAGCTTATGCCGTCATGGTGGCTGAGGTCTTCCGGCTGAAGCGGAACGCCTCGGCGGGCAAGATAGTCGGGGCTCGCGCAGATCACCCGTCGGACGGCGCCGACGCGCGTTGCGATAAGCGCGCTGTCCGCCAAGTGTCCGATCCGCAGGGCCACATCGACGTGCTCGTCTGCCAGACTTAGCTGACGATCGGCGAGGGTCAGACGCAGGTTGATATCGGGTTGCTCCTTCAGGAACTCCAGAGCTATTGGCAGCAGATGGCGCTCGCCGAAGGCAATCGGTGCGGTCACGTGCAGCCCTCCACGCAGCGCGCCATCATCGCCGCTGGCCTGCCGCTCCGCCGCGTCCAGCTCCTCCAGAATACGACGTGACGCGGCGACGAAGCTGCGCCCCTCATCCGTCAAGGAGAGGCCGCGGCGGGTGCGCACGACCAGGCGCACGCCAAGGTGTTTCTCAAGATCCGCGACCCTGCGGCTGACCGTGGCGAGCGGTGCATGCAATCGCCGCGATCCAGCCGAGAGGCTGCCAGCGTCCACCACCGCCAGCAGCACCGACATCGCTTCAAACCGATCCATCGTATCCTTCCGGAAACTGAGAGGAAAGTTCCAGAAATGGCAGGATACCCTATTGCTTTCGGATATCCTAGCTTTTGCGTCGATCCAGCGGACGCCGGCCGGCTCCCCGTATTGCCAATGATCAGGAGAAAGACGTCATGCCTCAACTTTCACGTCGTGCCTTTGCAAGCGCTCTTCCTCTCGGCCTCCTCGGGGGAGGACTGATCAGTGGCGCACCGGCCCCTGCCGCCGCGCAGAATACCCCCAACACGCCGGTCAGCATTACGCCGCTGGCGCAGATCCGCATCGGTCGCTTCACGGTGACGGCGCTGACAGACGGGTTCGCCGATATGCCCTTCGACTATTTTCCCGGACGCGCGCCGGCCCAGGTGGAGGAGGCGGCAGTCGCTCAGTTCACCGCCCGGCCGAGCGGGGTGCGGTTCCTCTTCAACCAGTATCTCATCGATGATGGCGAGCGCCGCATCCTGATCGATGCCGGTGCAGCGGGCTCGATCGGTCAGACCGGCAAACTGCCGCAGGCGCTTGGTGCGCTTGGCCTGCAGCTTGACCAGATCGACGCGGTGATCGTAACGCATATGCATCAGGACCACATGGGCGGTCTGATCGCCGGAGGCAAGAACAACTACGCAAAGGCGGAGCTCTACATCGATCGTCGCGACGTTACCCATTGGACCGACCCGGCCAAGCGCAGCGGCGCGCCCGACTATCTGCAAACCAGCTTTAAGATGGCGGAGGAGGTGGTGCGCCTCTACCCGAAACTCCAGGCGATTGACGGAGAACGCGAAATTGTGCGCGGCGTCTCAATTGTCGACCTGACCGGCCATACACCCGGCCATATCGGCGTGCGGGTCGAAGATGACGGAAAGAGCCTCATCATGGTCTCGGACATGATCTTTCCGGTCGTGCATCCGGGGGCGACCGACGTGTTCTTCCTGTTCGAGCAGGACCGGGCAGCGGCCAAGGCAATGCGCGACCGCTTTTTCCCTCGCGCCGCTTCGGAGGGCGCACTCATCGCCGCCACGCACATGCCCTTCCCAGGGCTCGGCCGTGTCGTCGCCGACCGTGGCCAGATGCGCTGGGAGGTGGCCGACTGGGCCTTACAGGATTGAAGTTAGCTACGGCGGTCTAGAAAGTCGGTCATTTCTACGGCATCAATATTCCGGCGCAAGGCGCGGTCGAACCGATGGTTGCCGGATGGGTTCCCGTCTTTTCCGGAACGCCATGCGATGCGCCATTTCGCTTGCAGGAACAAATCGCATTTAGGAACCACGCGGGGTCGCCTGATGTCTTTGGCTGCGCGCGAGCCCGGCAAAGCGACGCTTCACCTCTTCGAATAGGGCTGGAGGCAACGGGCCGTGGTAGCCGCTATCGGTGTCGAGCGGCCGGACGTCCGGGTCTGGCGGGGCAAAGCGGTTACTTCCCGTCAAAACAATCCAGGAGCGCTCGTCATCCAGCCCTAGCGAGCTTTGTCGCCGGCGGGATCTCGACGGCATCGGCCGGGCGGAGGGTGGCGAATGCGTGATCGGGAGTGGGGCGGGTGCTGTTGATTGCACCGGTCTCCTCGGTGATCGAAGTCGCCGCAAAGCTTCACTGCCTGATCGTTACGCATGACCCGGACCTCAAACTCGAGGAAGCCCCCTGGCCAGAGCTGCGAACCCTGTTGAAGGACCTCATCCGGATCGACGGGTGCGCGAGACGATCAGTACCGTCACGAACGACTGACGACGCGGTCGGAACCCAGCCCGCAGTTTCACTCTGAGGGGGAGATCTAGCAACATGGACCTCGGCAAATCAACGGGCGTGCGAGACGTTTTGAACCTGGCGACGCAATACAAAGCCGCCGCCGTCAAGCTGGGTGAGAACCCATCCGGTCCTAACCATCTTCCGCAAAGGCTGCTGGCTCTTCATGCCGTCGAGCTTTATCTCGATGCTCTTCTTCAGGCGAGAGGCCTCGATGACGAGCCGATCCACAACTTCCAACATGACCTTGGCGAGCCGGCCCGAAGAGCGGGGGCCGCAAGACTTGTCTTGCGCAAGCGCACGCTGGCGCACCTGGCAACGCTCTCCTCAGCTCAAGAGTATCTCATTGTCCGATATGCTCGTGAGCTGACGTCCACGCTCTCGCAGGTGAACCGGGTTATGACGACGCTTGAGGAGGTTTCGCGGAAGGTCCCAAAGATGGTGAAGGCGACCAAGCCCCATAAGTGAACTTGATCGCTGGCGGCCAAAGGGATGGCGGGTTTTCCGAGTTGGACCCGCATTCGAAGGCATGTCAAACAGTGCTGCCCGAGATTTGCATTCAGCGTTGACTGGATCTTATCAAAAAATGACTCGCAACAAAATTCCCAAATTGGAAACTTTGTGCTTGTTTCCAAATTGGGAATTCGTTAAATAGGGACCCAAGTGAACGTTATCGCTAAATCTGCGCTGGTCAGCTTTTGGAATAGCTTGCCGAAAGGCGTCCCCCGAGAGGCCGCGCGAGCCGCAATGACGGAATGGTATACTACCGCATCGAAGGCGAGCTGGAGTAATTTTAGCGGGTTAAAGAAGACATTTAACTCAGCTGATCTGGTGGCCGGCAACAAGGTTATCTTCGACGTCGGCGGCAACAAGTACCGCATTGTGGGGCTGGTCGCATTTCGGTCCAAGCGGATTTTCGTCCTGTTTGTCGGGACGCACGCCCAGTACGATGCGATCGACGTCAAGAACTCTGACGTGAAAGGAAAGACATGTTGGATTTGAAAGGGTTTCGGACGCTTCAGAGTGAGGCCGAGTACAACGCCGCACTGAAGGAAGTTCGGCCATATTTCGAAGACGAACCCGAAGAAGGCTCTGAGGAAGCTGCGCACTTTGACGCGCTCGTCCTTCTGATCGAACAGTACGAGGGCAAGCACTATCCAATCCCGACGGCGAGCCCCGTCGAGGTGGTCAAGTCGGTGATGGCTGCGAACAACTACACGCGCGCCGATCTCGTGGCGGTCATTGGGTCGAAAGCGCGGGCGGCCGATCTTCTGAACGGAAAACGGGAAATTAATCTGGATCAGATTAGAAAGCTCAGCAAAGAATGGAACATCCCGGCTGGTTCACTGATCGGCGAAGTGGCGGCCTAAGGGATTCCGGCTAAGCTCGCCCCATTACCCCGTTCGACCAGGCGAGCAACGTCGTTGATGCGCTCGATTACGACCCGAATCGTTCAACCCCGGACGATCGAATACGTTCTTTCAGGGTCGAGTCGGGCCGGGCCCACCATACCACCATACTGAGCGCTAAACGACCAACACTCAGTCATCAAAAGAGCGGCGAGACCCGGGGAAGCTGGCAGGTGCCAGTCGATACAATATGCGATCATTCGAGCGCATACATGAACACTGCGCCATTTCCGCCCGATGAGGCTTTCGCAATTCGCGAGTCATAAGCACCGATTGAGCTGCGGTTACGAAACGGTACGGGTGCGACCGAAGGCACGTAGCAACAGGTTCACGGAAACCGCGACCTTGTCGATATCAGGAATGTCCTGGGAATAGCGGCCGGTATAGAGCTTGACGATCATCTTGTCGCGTTCCTTGCCGTTGAGGTCGTAGTAAAGGTGAAGATAGAAGCGCCGCTTGTCGCCGGTACGCGATATGTCGCCGCGCCGCTGCGTCACTTGCCTCAGATCAGCCTGCAGCGGCTCGAAACCGTCGAGCCTGAGGGTCACCTGCGCAGACTCGAAGCGCACCTCCGGCGGAACCGCGACCACCGCCTTGTCGAGCGAGAGGCTGACCACGCGCCCCGGCGTCCCGTCGACATTGGCGGGCTCATCGAGCTTGAAAGCCTGGAAAAGTCGACGCGGCTTTTCGAAACAGATCAGCGACGCGATGACGAGGACGACGATGTTGATCCCCGACCAGACGGCTCCGATCGCCGAGAACGACCCTTGGACCTGCGCCGTTTCCGGCACGAGGTTGATCAGAAGTCCGAGCGCCGTGACGGCGATGAATGCGGCAATCCAGGTAAACGTGTAGGCGTCAAAGCTGTTCGCCTCGTTGCCGGTGCCTTTCGGGGTTACCTTGAACGGCTTGCCGAAGGGCCGCACGAGGCTGGAGAGAACCGTCGGCAGCATGCGGAACGTCGCGAAGGTCCCGACCGCGCTGGAGACCACGGGCAGATAACGTGTCGGCGTTATCCAGAGCATCAGGAGGAAATAGGCCGCGAGCACCGGAAGCTGATTTGAAACATAGTCGGCAACGCCCGTGAAGTGCAGCGGCAAGGCGCCGAACCAGAGATAGGCGATCGGCACGATCAACACGATCAGGCGCACCACGTACTGAACCAGCCAGGACATGGGGAGAAACATGATCCGCTGGAACAACGACAGGCCCGGTCCACGCAACGGACCGTTGTGGAGATAGAGCGTCTGGATGCCGCCCTGGCACCATCGTTCCCGCTGAACAAAATAGCCCGTCAGGTTCTCGGCTGCCAATCCCATCGACAGCCGTTCGTTGAGGTAGCGGGTCTTGTATCCCTTGTTCAGCATCGACAGCGTCGTCAACAGGTCTTCGGTGATCGACTCCGTCGGGAAGCCTCCGATCGCATCGACGGCCTTGCGGCGGGCGATCGAGCACGAACCGCAGCAGAAGCTGACGTCCCAGACGTCGCGGCTGGGCGCGATCTCGTCGAAGAACAGGCGCTGCTCGTCCGGCCAGATGTTCTCCAGGCCCAGGTTCGATTGCACCGGATCGACGTTGAAGAAGTGCTGCGGGGTCTGGACAATCCCGATCCCCTCGTCCGAAAAGAACGGCAAGGTGCGCTTGAGAAAATGGCGATAGGGAACAAAGTCTGCGTCGAAGATGGCGATGAAATCGCCCGAACTTGCGCGCAGCCCATTGTTCATGTTCCCGGCTTTCGCGTGCGCATTGTCCGTCCGGGTCAGGTGGACCGCGCCCCGCTCTGCGCAGAAGGTCTTCAGCCAATCACGCCGGCCGTCGTCGAGGACATAAACCTTGAACTTGTCCTTCGGATAGTCGAGCGCCAAAGCCCCGACAATCGTGCGCTCCAGAACATCGAGCGGCTCGTTGTAGGTTGGAATGAAAACATCGACTGTCGGCAGATCCTGCGCCTCGCGCGCGAAGAACGTCTTTCCCAAACGGTCCGCCTCGCGACTGCGGTCGACGTATCGGCTCATCAGGATGAGGAAAAGAACGACCTCCGTGAAGGCAAGGAGCTCGATGACAAAGACGATCCAAACCCACCAGACGTTCGCGCCATCAGCGGGATAGGGAAGGACGGTTTCGAAGAGGCGCCAGACCATGTAGCGCAATGCGACCGCCCCAACGACCGCGCAAGTGATGGTGCGCGCCCAGCTTTGATGCCGCGACCAGTTCGATGGCCCAAGCAGGAAGAAGGCGATCACCAGCAATGTGGGCGCGAGCGCTAGAAGAGGTTGAACCACAGCCCTTTGATCCACTGTGTCAATTGCAGATTGTGCCGAGAGATGCGGACCTGGGCGGACCGCCCCACCTGGCAAAAATTGCCGAAATCGGTGTTGAGAGCCGAGGGGAGGAGTTGAACGCGGATTCTCGCGTCGCGCTCCTTGGCCTCCGGCTCCTTGGCGGCGAGATTGTCTTTCTCGACGACGGCGGATGAGCCTTTTACGGCCTGCACCTCTCCCTTGAAGACTTCGCTCCGGCCCAGAAGCCGCACTTCCGCTTCGCGGCCCGGATAGATCTCGTCGTAATCGACTTCAGGAACGAGAATATCGACGAACAGTTCGCGGCAATCGAGGATGCGCAACAGCTCGTTGTTGAGGATGACATTGGAGCCGTTGACGACGTTGCGGGTCCACACCACCCCGCTGAACGGCGACGCTATTTCTGCCTGTTCGAGACTGCGAACGCGCTTCTCCTCTTCCTCCAGCTGCCGTTCAATCTGGTCGGCGCGCGTGCTGTTTTCGACAATGCGGGTGTTGATGTCGTTTATGCGAACGATCACCTCGTCCTGACGCTGGCGCGAATAGGGCACGTCGTTTTGACCATCGCCGACGATGAATATCCCCTCACGCAGGGCCATCAGCCGTTGTTCGAGAAGATCGAGCGACAAATTGCTGATCTCGACCTCGCCGCCCGTGGCCGCGCCGGCGGCGGCTGCCGCCTCGACCATCTTGCGCGTGAATATCCCCTTAGATTCCAGTTCCTGCCGTCTATCTAGGTCTACCCTTGCAACGACGTCCTGGGCACGCGACACCTCCACCCGCTTCTGCATTATGCGAAGTTCGCGCTCCAGACTGGCAATGGTGGCGTTCTTGAATTGCTCCAGCCGATGGGCGAGTTGGTTGCGCAAGGCGACGAGTTCGTCCCGTTCACGCTCCAGCGCCGTGACGCGATCGGCGGCCGTTTTTCCTTCCGCTTGCAGGGAAGCAAGGATCGCCCGATTAACCCGTTCGTTGCGGATAGTCAGAAGCGTCTCGTTTTCGGCGACCGGCGTGCCGATGCGTGGCGGCGCTTGTCCGATTTCCCCGTCAATTGGTGCGTTGATGACGGCAAAGCGGGCATTCACGGTGCCGTCGAGGCTGGTAAAGCCGGTCAGTCCAGGCAGGAGCACGACGACAGCAAGCGTCAGAAGCAGGATGCCGACGGTGATGCGCGTGATGCGATGGTTCAGGAGCATGCCAACCGTTCCCACTCACTACGTTGCCGAGCACGACAAACGCCAGAGCGCAGTCCCGGCTCTATCCATGGCTCCGGCTGCGTAAAGAAGATTGTGCGCAAACGCGCCTCGGGCAACCCTCAGAAGTTGGTGCTTTTTCGATTGGTTAAGCTTTTACGAACAACTCGGCTAGGTATTTCAGCCTCCCAACAGAGTGGTCGAACTCATGTTTTGACGAGTGAACCGGAAAGGCGCGCTTCGTGTTGCGCCATAGATTGTCTGAGACGGGCCTTACCATATGCACGTTCTCGGGCGCGTTGCATTCCGTGATTGAGCAGACTGCGCCCCCACGGGATGCGGCAGATAGAACTCAGCTTTGCCGACATCCTTCGCGAGCGTGGCTTTCAAAAAAGTCCGAAGATGGATCGTAAGGCGACTTCTCGATTGCGAACTATCAATCCCTCGATTTGAAGGGATACGAAAATACGAACCGGCGATAACTGGATAGGAATATAACATTGCCGACGTCGACGGCTCAGACCTGCTTCCCTCACAGCGCCAAAGTTTGTACGGAAATTCGTCCAGACCCGAGCTTGATCGATCGGTTGCCCTCAGAGGTTCTCTGCTGGGAGGGAACTCGATGGTTAAGGCCGTCGGCTCCGGTCCTGCCGGGCCCACCATATCCCTCATTTATGTTCTAAGGCCTCCGGCAGTGTCGTGGGCCAAGAGGATCACATCCCAGGTCTCTCTTGGCACGACAGCTCGGAAAACTCGTCAGGAGCAGGAACGCTTGGTCATAAGTCCCCATTCAGCACGACGGGCCGTCCGTGCGGCGTGCGCAAATATGCGCGCTCCCAGGCATCTCGCCGCTGGATTAGTTCATTGCCGGAAATCGCGCGAGCTTGATCGAGGAGGCTTTCGAGCGCGGACAACACGGCACGATAGTAGGTCTCGGTGTCATCCAACTGTCCGGCGAGATGTGCCTCGCGCAACTTCACTCCCAGGGTTTCAAACCAATGCGCTCCTGATATGACGCCCGAAGCAACCAACAAACTTGCCATCGCGGAAGCCTGAGCATGCCACGGCTCGGCGAAACCCGGTTCGCTGTCCCTTTGCGTCAGGTGGGCCGTCCTGGGGTCAGATCCGCTCAAGATAGCTCTCCCAGAGATCGAGGAAAACTTGATCGCGGCTATCGTGGGCTTCCGGCCACAACTCGGACGCGGCAAAGCCAACCGTGTAAAGGTGCTCGCCTCTGGGCGTTCCGGCGGCTGATGCATCCGGCAGTACGTGGGCGCCGTGATGCGCAATCACGCTTCCATGCCTTCCCCGGGCATAGGACGGCAATCGCGTATGTCCGGGATGTCCCATGGATTTGCCGCGCACAGCATCGCCCGCGACGAACAACGGCGGCGCCTGGGAACCAAGCGCGTAGCTGCGCGCGGACTGGACGTAGGCGCGCGCCTCGTCTGCGGTTTCAGGCGGATAGCCAGGCTGGCGTACAAATGCCGACCGGCCAGCATCGAGTTCCTCCAATGTAAGATAGCCGGCATCAATCATCTGGGCTGCGATCGTCACCACCCATTGATCGAAGTATGGCCGCGCCGAGGACCGCCCTCGCCTCGCAGGCATCACGGAACACTTTCCACTTGTCGACGCTCTTTCCGGATTTGATTTCGGCCGTCCGCATCTGCCCTCTCACAAGGGCAAGCGAAATCAACCGCCGCCCGAAGGGCGTCGTCACATTTCCACTCTGCATTTTCCTTCACCTCTTCGAAGGCAAAAGAATTCCGCTCACCAAAACGATGCCAAAGACTCTTGAGATCCCATCAGGGGTGAGTAGCGGCCTGCGCAGTGGCAGAGTGAGGTCGCTAGAAGACTCTCTGGAGGCCAATCATGCCGATCACAGCAGATCAAACTCGAGCACAGACCGCTACCCGCGTCGATCTTGGCGCAATTTTCGTCTCGTTGGAAATGAGCAAATCGACATGGCTCGTGACGGCTCTATTGCCTGGAAGCGAAAAGATGTCTCGCCATTCGGTGACCGGAGGCGATATCGCCGGTTTGTTTTCATGTTTCGCCGTCCTTCGCCAAATGGCAAAGCGGCGCAAGAACCGGCTTTATCCGATGGTGATCATCCAGGAGGCCGGGCTTGATGGCTTCTGGTTGGGGCGAGTGCTCAGCAAAGAAGCCTGGATTGAGAGCCACATTGTAGAGGCCGCGTCCATTGCCATGCCCCGCCGCCATCGCCGGGCAAAGACAGATCGTATTGACGGCGAAAACGCTGATCCGCGCCCTGATGGCATGGAAACGTGGCGAGCCGCGTGCCTGCTCGATGGTCAAACTCCTCACACCCGAGGAGGACGATAACCGTCGGATCGGACGGGAGCGGAAAACCCTGATTGCGGAACGTGTCTTCCACGTCAATCGCATAAAGGGGCTCTTCACGCAAGGAATACGAGGGTACGAGCCGGTAAATCGAGACCGTCGCCAGCGTAGATGGCCGTCCGCTGTCAAAACACCTGAAGGCAGAGATTTGCAGAGAGCTTGATCGCCTCGAATTGCTGCTAGCACAAATCAAGGATGTAGAAGCAGAGCGAGATGCCTTAATCGCCCACGAGACGCCGGAAACGCCGGCAGGAGCGACCGCTCATTTGGGCATCAGAGGAATTGGTCCAGAGTTCGCTACGATACTCTACACGGAAGGCCTGTTCCGACACTTAGCGGGAAATCCGCGATTGCGAGCGACAATGGTCGAGCTCGCCTGGCTATGGCTGCGGCATCAATCAAAGTCGGCGCTAACGATATGGTTCAAAGAGCGCATCACACGCAACAGCGGCCGCCTTAAAACGCCGATGATTGTAGCAATGGCTCGCAAGTTGCTGGTTGCTCTGTGGAAGTACGTGAGTTCCGGTGTCGTAATAGAGGGCGCGATCATGAAAAGCGCCTGAACGCAAACGCAGACACTATCGTCAGCACACTCATCCTCAGGGCCTGATCAGTCCTGACGGATCCAGGTGGACGGACCGGGAATCCTTTTGGCTCTCAAACGCCGATCTTGAGTTTGGTCCCGTTCTCCTGAGCCCGTGCCCGTCGAAAACGGGATAGTGGTGCAGCCGCTACGGACGGCGACCGAATGTGAGGTTGTACAGGCCCGCGAACGGGCCGGTAAGACTATGGGCTCAGACCGTGGGACCGCCAAAACGGAGAAATTCGATGCCACTCGAATGACCAATTGACAAAGATCCTGATGTGAACCGATTCGAACCTGCCAAGCCGGTTTGCCTCATGATTAGGCCGATCGACGGTGACTAGGAAAGAAACCGACGGCAACCTCCTGACCGTCCCAGAATAGGAAACGGCAGCCTGTCCACGGCCGCCGTTTCGTGAGAAAATGGAGAAAACTGGAAGGACGCGCTCAACGGGTAAGCCGGGTCGGGCCCAGTCACGTTTCTGCCTGTCGAATAGATGGCCGCGGATCATGGAACTTCTCGTCGCCCTTGGCCTTATCGCCCTCAAGATCGCATTGCTCATCGCAATGCTTCTACTCTTGCCTTTGCCGCTGACCTGGCTGGAGCGAAAGATTGCCGGCCACATGCAGCAGCGCATGGGTCCGATGCGCGTGGGGTGGCACGGCCTGCTGCAGCCAGTGGCTGACGGTATCAAGCTCCTGACGAAAGAGGATCATATCCCTGCAGAGGCAGATCGCTTCCTATTCAAGCTGGCGCCGATCCTGGCGCTCGCTCCGCCCTTTGTGGTGTTTGTCGCGATCCCCTTCGGCGAGACCGTCTCAGTGCTCAATGCAGAGATCACGCTCTACGTTTCCAATCTGAATGTGGCATTGCTCTTCGTCTTCGCGGTGATCGGTCTGGAGGTCTATGGCGTCATCTTCGGCGGCTGGGCCGCCAACAGCAAATACGCCGTTCTCGGCAGTCTGAGGACCTGCGCACAGATGATCAGCTACGAAATCCCCATGGGTTTCGCAGTCATCGGCGTCGTGATGCTCGCACAGTCGATGAGCCTCGTGGACATCGTGCGCGCCCAGAGCGATCTCTGGAACATCGTCTATCAACCGATCGGGTTCTTCGTCTTCTTCGTTGCGGGATTGGCCGAAGCGCAGCGCATTCCCTTCGACCTGGCCGAAGCGGAAGGGGATCTCGGCGCCGGGTTCCATACCGAGTACAGCGGTATTCGTTTCGCGCTCTTCATGGTCAGCGAATACGTCATCGTGCTCCTGGTATCGGTCCTCTCCGTCATCCTGTTTTTCGGCGGCTGGAACGGTATTCTCATTCCGCTGCCGCCGCTTCTCTGGTTTGCGCTCAAAGTGGCATTCTTCATTTATGTGTTTATGTGGTTCCGTTTCACTTTGCCCCGCTATCGCTATGACCAACTGATGGCGATCGGATGGAAAGTCTTGCTTCCTCTGTCAATGGCGAACATAATTATCACTGGTATTGCTTTCACTTAGGAGCCAGGGCGGCTTGTCCACGCGCCTTCTAGGTTCGGTGTCGATCTGACGAAGATGCGTGCAGCAATCGAAGGGACTACAGCGACCCTCCCGCGTTGGAATAGACGCACGCCGCTGTAGAACGGCGCGACCATGTCACGCGTAGTCGACAGAGCTGGAACATGGATCGGCTGGGCGCTTTTTGCCGACCTGGCGAGCGCCTTTACGCTGACCTTTGGCTATATGTTCTCCAAGCCGGTGACCATGCAGTATCCGGACAAGGAGAAGTGGCTCCCCTATTCGCGCTATCGCGGCCATCACTTCCTCAAACGCGACGAAGAGGGCGAGATCAAGTGTGTCGCGTGCGAGCTTTGCGCTCGCATCTGCCCCTGCGACTGCATCGAAGTCGTTCCCTACGAGGACGAAAACGGCAACCGACACCCAGCAAAATTCGAGATCGACACGGCCAGGTGCCTTTTCTGCGGCCTCTGTGAGGACGCCTGCCCTGCGGACGCCATCGCACTTGGCCAGCAGTATGAATTCTCGAGTTTTTCGTCGCGTGACCTGGTGATCGGACGCGACGATCTGCTCGAAAAACCTGGAAAGGCGATGGCCGGCGGTGGTGTCGTCGCCGCACGCCTGAATACGGATGAGGACGTGCTGGTCGAAACGAGCGAACCGCATGGATACAACTGGTGGCGCAATATCCGGCGAACGTGAGGAGCAGCAAACCGGGGCGCGCAGATAGGAGGCTCAGATGCTTGTCGGTGAAATCGTGAAGGATAAGGGTGCTGGAGTGATCGCAGTCGCTCCCGACCAGGCGATGGTGGAGATCCTGCGGCTCTTTCGTGACAACAATATCGGCTTCGTGGTCGTCAGCCACGCGCCCGGAAGGTACATGGGCACGGTCTCGGAACGGGATTGCTGCAATGCGCTTGCGGAATATGGGCCTGAGGCAGCGCTGATGCCGGTCGCCGAGATCATGAACCGCAACGTGGCGATCTGTTCGGCTGTCGATGGGCTGCCCCTGGTGATGTCGATCATGACCCAGAGACGGACACGTCATGTGCTGGTCATTGAGGAGGAGGCCATTGTCGGCGTCGTCAGCATCGGCGACGTGGTCAAGCACCGGCTCGACGAGGCGCAGCGCACCGAGCGACACCTGTACGAATACATTGCCGGGGCCGGCTACCACTGAGAGTGGCTTTGCGCCCAGAGGTCGGGACACGGGCCTTGCAGGCGCCTCGGGCGCAAATCCTCATGCTCCTCGCCAGACCCGGTTCGTGCCCTCGATTGCGTGCGCTGTTGCTGCCTTGTGAACCTTAACCGGACACGGGTATTCACCGCGCCTCATCAAGCTGTTGAGGCGAAGAGACCGATAGTTTTCGGGAACAAAGACAAGACCCTTGGGAAACGGCTTTTCGACCTTGAGCTGCGCTACCAGTTCACCGCGGGTTGAACGAACGACCACCTGGTCGCCGTCCGAAAGGCCAAGCTTAGCCGCATCCTCAGCGCTCATCGCGACATAAGGATCGTTGGCGACCGTGTTCAGGATCTCCGAACGCTCGGTCAGATAGCCATTGTGGAATAGACAGTTGCCGGTGACGAGCAGGAGCCCGTCGTGCGGTTGCGAAACGGTCGGCGGTGCATGGAAGGCTTCCGCCGGTGGCGTCGGGCCTTCTTTCGTGAAGGCACCGTCGGCACCAAGTCCGGTCCAGGTGAGCGCCTGATAGGCCGGTATCAGCCGGGCGATCTCATCGAAAACCGCGACATGCGTCGAAGGCTGCAATATTTGGCCGCGCTCAGCTGCGACAAAATCGAAGATAGCGAGATTACCCCGCGCCTCAAAGACTGGTTCCCGGAACTTGGCGACCTGCTGGATGCGACCCTCGTTGTTGGTAAAGCTGCCGGGCTCTTCACCGTAGCCCGCCGCTGGCAAGACAACCTCGGCCAGTGCGGCCGTCTCGTTAAGGAAACTGTCCTGCACGATCAAGAGATCAGCGGCGCCAAGTGCCCGCGCCACGAACTCCCTGTCCGGATAAGAGACCAGGGGGTCAGTTCCGACAAGGTAGAGCGCCCCCATTTGCCCAGCCACGCAGAGATCCAGCATCGCGTCGAGGTCACCACCCGGCCCATGGGGGATTTCGGCGCCCCAGTTCCGGGCAAGAGCGGCGCGCGCCGTCTCGTCGACAACCGGCTGCAGCCCCGGCAAGCCGCCCGCCAGGGCCCCCATATCAAAGGCGCCCAGCTGGTTGGCGCGGTCGAAGAGGAACTGCAATGCTGGGGTCTTGCCGAGGAGGCGAAGCAGTTGCAAGAGATTGGTGAGTTGCTGCAACGCTCCCCGCGCGTCTGACGATCTCAGGAGGTCGACACTGACAAGCACGGTGACAGTGCTGCCTTCGTTGAGTGCTGCGGCCAGACGATCCGGTCCATCGCCGCCATTGCCAGCCACCGGGCCGCCGACTGCCACGCCGATCTCTGCAACAGCGTCACCTGACAGTTTGTCACCGACGGCCGCAGCAAGTCCGGCAACCACGGCTGCAAGGCTCGCGACCTCTCCGCCAGGCGATACACGAACCACAGCCTTAGCATCGGCGTCGAGGCGGGACGGTCGCGTCGAGAGCATGAGTAATCCAGTCCCGCGCCGCCTGGCGGCATCCCGCAGCAGATACTCGGTGACCGGGTTTTCCTCGGTCACGTTGCCGCCGATAACAAGCACGTGATCGACGCCGATCACGTCCGTCAAAGGTGCACGACTGTAGCCTGCCATCAGCGGGGCAAGCGCGTCGAAGGGTGTGGACCAGCGCGACGAGCTGTCGATGTTGTTGGTCGCAAAGACCGTGCGCATGAGCTTTTGGAACTGATAGAGAACCTCATTGGGCAGGCGCGGCGAGACAAGTCCGCCGGAAGCCTTGCTTTCGACCGCTGCTAGCCGCCGGCGCAGATAGTCTCCTGCTTCGTCCCAGGAGACCGGCACAAGAGTGCCGTCGCGGCGGATCATCGGTCGTTTGATCCGATCATGCCCTTCGATGAAGTCAAGGCCGAAACGGCCGCGTGCGCAGAGCGTTTCGCGGTTGACGCCGTGTTCCTCCTTGGACCGGACACGCATGAATTCGCCCTTGCGCGCGCCGACGGTCAACTGACATCCCGTGCCGCAATGCGGACAGATCGTGTCGACCTCGGCGAGATCCCAGGGCCGAGCCTTATAGCGATAGGGAAAGCTCATCAGCGCGCCGACCGGACAGACTTCGATGCAGTTGCCACACTGGTCGCAACTGGCAAGACTGCCCTCAAAGCCGGTGACGGCCGTATCCATGCCTTTCTCGACGGTGCCAAGGGCGACCGCGCCGACGACCTCCTCGCACATGCGCACGCAGCGCTGGCACTGGATACAACGGTTGACGTTCATGATGACGACCGGGCTCAGGCGAATGTCGCGAGAATGGAAGACGCGCTTGGGATCATGAAAGCGGCTTCTCCCCGGGCCATAGGCCATCACCATGTCCTGGAGCTCACACTCGCCGCCCTTGTCGCAGATCGGGCAGTCGAGCGGGTGGTTGGCAAGCAGCATGTCCAGCATGGACGAACGTGTTTCATCAATCAGTGGCGTATCCGTTCGCACGACCATGCCTTCAGTGACGGCTGTGGCGCAGGACGGCTGTAGCCGCCGCAGCCCCTCGATCTCGATGAGACACATGCGGCAGGAGGCAAGCGGCGGCAGGCGCTTTAAGTAGCAGAAGGTCGGAATTTCGATGCCCAAGCGCTGGGCGGCCTGCAACACCGTCGAGCCGGCCTCGACCTCCAGTGTTTGCCCATTGATCGTAACGCTCACCATGACCTACTCGCCCGCGCTAGGCGCTCCTTAGTGGAACGGACACTTCCGCTCCTCGATATGGGCGACAAACTCCTCGCGGAAATGCGCAAGCGAGGCCCGCAACCCCATCGCAGCACCGTCACCCAAAGCACAAAACGTATTGCCGAAAATGCCTTTGCAGAGCATGTCCAGCTGCTCCATGTCGCCGGGGGCGCCCTCGCCCGCCTCGATCCGGCGCAGCACTTTCACAACCCAGTTCAACCCCTCGCGGCAGGGTGTGCACTTGCCGCAGGACTCGTGGTGAAAGAACTCGATGATGCGGGTGGCGACCTTGACCATGCAGGTCGTGTCGTCGACGACGATCACGCCTGCCGAACCCAGCATCGTGCCGGCAGCAGCAAGCGAGTCAAAGTCCATTCCGACGTCTAGCCCCTTCTCCGGGATCGCCGGTGCGGAAACACCACCTGGTATTACCGCCTTGATCTTGCGACCAGCCGGCGGCCCGCCGGCATGGTCCTCGACCAGTTCTCGAAGCGGGATCCCCATCGGCAGTTCGTAAAGCCCGGGCATGCGCACCTGCCCGCTGACGCAGTAGAGCTTCGGGCCGGGGCTCTTTTCGGGTCCGATACCGCGGAACCAGTCAGGGCCCCGCGCCACGATATGCGGTACGCACACCAGCGTCTCGACATTGTTGATGACGGTCGGGCTAGCATAGAGCCCCGCAACGGCCGGGAATGGCGGCTTCAGGCGCGGCTGCGCCCTCTTACCCTCGAGCGAGTCGAGCATCGCGGTCTCTTCGCCACAGATATAGGCACCAGCACCGCAATGGACGTGGACGACGAAGTTGAAGTCCGAGCCCAGTATCCGCATTCCGAGATAGCCTTTGGCTTTGGCCTCGGCGATCGCCTGTTCCAGCCGCCTGATCGCCAGCACATACTCGCCGCGAACATAGACATAGGCGACCTCGGCCCCGATCGCATAGGCGCTGATCGCCATGCCCTCGACCAGCTGGTGCGGGTCGCGCTCCATGACGATCCGGTCCTTGAAGGTGCCAGGCTCCCCTTCGTCGGCGTTACAGCAGAGATATTTCGGCTTGTCGGCCCGCTTGGGGACGAAACTCCACTTCATGCCGGTCGGAAACCCTGCTCCGCCACGGCCACGCAGGTTCGACAGCTTGATGAGATCGATGATCTCGTCGGGCGTATGTTCCTTGAGGGCTTTGTGAAGCGCTCGGTAGCCGCCGCCGGCCTCATAGGTCGAAAGAAGATGTCCGTCCTGCACGTTCACATTCTTTAAAAGAACCGGTTCGTACATGGTTATTCCCCCGGCGGTTCGACGGCCGCGAGATCGGCGCCGGCCGCGTGCGGCACCATGGCGCGCAGCCGGGCAAGCAGCGCGTCGATCCGCTCGATGTCGAGATTGCCGTGATAGTCGTCGCCGACCTGCATGACCGGAGCCATTTCACAGGCGCCGAGGCATTCGACAGTCGAGAGCGTGAACAGCCCATCGGGCGTCGTGCCGCCCTTCTTGATCCCCAGCACGTCCTCCAGATGCGTCAGCAGATCCTCGGATCGCCGCAGCATGCAGGAGACATTGTCGCAGAGCTGCAGGTGGAACTTGCCCACCGGCTCGGTATGGAAGAGCGTGTAGAAGGTTGCGAGCTCGTAGACCCAGATCCGCTCGACGCCGAGGATTTCGGCGACCTCTTCCAGCACCGGGCCGGGCAGATGGCCATGTTCGCGCTGTGCGATCAAAAGTGCCGGCATGATCGCCGAGCGCTGGTCGGGATACCGCGCCGCCGCCTGTTCGATCTTCTCGCGCATCGCCATCACGTCCAAATCTCCGCTACTTGTCGACCTCCGCCATCACAGGATCGAGGCTGCCGAGCACGGCGATCATGTCCGCCAGATAGCGGGCGTTGGTGACGCCGAAAACGCCTTGAAGGTTGACGAACGAGGGTGCCCTGACCTTCATGCGGAACGGTTTCGGCGACCCGTCGCTGATGATGTAGAACCCAAGCTCCCCCTTGGGCGCTTCGATTGCCGAATAGACCTCGCCCTTCGGCACGCTGAAGCCATAGGCCGACAGGTCGAAATGCTGGATCAGGGCCTCCATCGAGCAATGCACCCGCTCCTTGTCGACGGGGAAGGCAATCGTCGGCATGTCGACCTGGAACGGCCCCTCGGGCATCTGCTCGATGCATTGTTCGATGATCCGCATGCTTTCACGCATCTCATCGACCCGGCAGCGCCAGCGCGCATAACAATCGCCTTCATTGCGCGTGATGACATTGAAATCGAGCCGGTCGTAGATCTCGTAGGGCTCGTCACGACGGATGTCCCAGTCGACGCCGGAAGCACGCAGGTTCGGACCGCTGAGGCCGAGATCGATGGCGTCTTCGGCGGTGATGACGCCGATCCCTTGAGTGCGTTTGAGGAACACCCTGTTGTCTTCGAGCAGCCGCTCATAGTCGCGGATGCGGTTTGGGAAGATGTCGCAGAACTCCCTGATCTTTGGGAAGAACCCATCAGGCAGGTCCTCGCGAACGCCACCGACCCGGCAGAAGGAGGTGTGCATGCGCGCACCGGTGACCATTTCGAGGAGATCCATGATCATTTCGCGCTCGCGCATGACGTAAAGCAGTGCGGTCATGGCACCGAGATCCATCGGCAGCGCGCCGGTGATCAAAAGATGACCGGAGATGCGCGCGAGCTCCGCCATCATCACGCGGATATATTGCGCCCGGATCGGGGCCTCGATGTCCAAAAGCTTCTCCACCGCGAGCGCGAAGGCCAGGTTGTTCGAGGGCGGGCAGAGGTAGTCGAGCCTGTCGGTCAGCGGGAAGATCTGCGTATAGGTAAAGCTTTCTGCCAGTTTTTCCGTGCCGCGATGCAGGTAGCCGATATGGGGGTCCACCCGCTTGACATACTCGCCGTCCAGTTCGAGCACGAGCCGGAGGACCCCATGGGTGCTGGGGTGTTGGGGTCCGAGATTGAGAAGCACTTCCTTGCTGTTGAGCGCTTCTCCTTCCGGCCTCGTGAGCTCGGTGACTTCGGTCATCTCAACTTTTCCGGTATCGATCGGTCTCCGTGGTTCATGTGATTTCGGGTCGGTCCAAAAGGAAACCGCCCGCACTTCCTCCCCCTATGGAATGTCCCGCGTGGCGAGGTCGGGCTGGGTCGGCGGCGGACCTTCGGCACCAAACGGGTTCAGCTTGTCCTTGTACCCCTTAAGCGGGAAATCCTTGCGCTGTGGAAAGCCCTCGAACCCCTCCCACATATAGATCCGGCGCAAGTCAGGATGCCCCTGGAACCGGATGCCATACATGTCCCAGGCTTCGCGCTCGTGCCAGTTGGCCGTGCGCCAAACCCCGGTGACCGAGGGAACCTCGGGCGGATCGCCAAGTCGACACTTGATGCGGACACGCCACCGGTTGGGCAGCGAATAGAGATGGTACACCGCCTCGAAGCGCGGCGTTTCGGGATAATGGTCAACCCCGCAGATGTCGGAGAGAAAGTTGAACCTGAGCTCGGGCTGGTCCTTCAGGAACCGGCAGAACTCGACGATCTTTTCGGGCGGAACCACGAAGGCGTCAATGCCATGCGCAGTCCCGAGATCCTCGATCGTTTCCCCGAAGCGCTCCAGGATCAAAGCGCGATTGAGAGACGGTTCGACACTCATGATGCCGCCACCCGATCGAGAGGTGTTCCGGCGAGCGCGCGGGACTTCTTGATCTTTTCTTGCAATAGCAGGAAGCCATGCATCAGCGCCTCAGGCCGTGGCGGACAGCCGGGCACGTGCACATCGACCGGCACGAAGGTTTCAGACCCTTGCACCACGGCATAGGTGTTGTAGACGCCCCCTGAAATGGCGCAGGTGCCCATGGCGATCACCCAGCGCGGCTCCGGCATCTGGTCGTAAAGCCGGCGCACAACGGGGGCGAACTTCCGGGTCACCGTGCCGGCGATGATCATCACGTCGGACTGCCGCGGCGAAGGGCGAAACACCACGCCGAACCGGTCGAGGTCGTAGCGCGCGCAACCCGCCGAGATCATTTCGATGGCACAGCAGGCGATGCCAAAGGTCTCGGGCCACAGGGCCGACCTTCGGCTCCAATTGATGACGCTCTCGGCCGTGGTGAACAGCACGCTGTCCTGGATCGTGTTTCCTACTCCTCCCATTCCAGCGCTCCCTTCAGCCAGGCGTAGGCAAAACCCACGAGAAGCAGCACGATGAAGACGAACATTTCGAGATAAGCGACGAGACCAATCTCTTTGAGGACGACTGCCCAGGGGAAGAGAAACATCGCCTCGACATCAAAGACGACCAGGAGGATCGCGAGAATAAAGAACTGCACCCTGAAGCGTCCCCCGGCTGCCTCGCCTGCCGGGTCCATGCCGCATTCATAGGGCATGTTCTTTTCGGGATAGGGATTGGACGGCCGCAACAGCGAGGAAACAAAAAGCGTCGCCCCCACCACCAGAACAATTCCGGCGATCATGAAAAGAACCGGCAGGAAATCCGCTGCAGACATATCGCGCAGCCCGGTCACCCATCGGGGCGTTGGTCAAGCCGCGATCGGCTCTTTCGGGCCGGTAACGCGGTCGCCCAGTAGAAGCGACTTTGGGCATTCCTTTCCTAAACTGCTAGTTTATTCTGTCGGATAGGCCAATGCAAATGCGATCGCTCAGCCGCCGAAGGCCGACTGCTGGGCGAGCTTCAGAAACCACGCCGGAAACAGGCCGATGCCAATCGTGCCGGCGGCGGTGACGGCAAGAGTAATGCCAACGAGAGGCGTCAGGGCTGGCTCGAACGCCCGCACCGGTTCGCGCATGAACATCACCATGACGATGCGAATGTAGAAATAGGCGGCGACGGCGCTCAGGAGCACCGCTATCACGGCCAAAAGGACGAAACCACGCTCGACGAGCGCGACCAGCACGTAGAACTTGGCAAAGAAGCCTGCCGTCGGTGGAATGCCCGCCAGCGAAAACAGATAGAGCAACATCAACAGTGCCAGCCCCGGATGCAGCTTGGCGAAGCCGGAATAGTCCTCAATGACTTCGCCCGAGAAATTGCCGTTGCGCATCATGATGACGGCGCCGAAGATACCGAGGTTCATGAAGGTGTAAATCAGAAGGTAGAGCATCACGCTGGCGATCCCGTCCGCACCGCCGGCCACGATGCCCAAAATGGCAAAGCCGGCATGGGCGATACTGGAATAGGCGAGCAGGCGCTTGAAGTTATCCTGCACCAGCGCCACGAAACTTCCGAGCGCCATCGTCACCACCGCGATAACGGCCAATATGATCCAGACGTTGGAGCTTGCGACCAACGGGTTGAGGAACACCCTGAGGATCACCGCAAACCCTGCCGCCTTGGGCCCGACGGACATGAAGGCGGTAATCGTCGTCGGGGCACCCTCGTAGACATCCGGCACCCACATATGAAACGGCACCGCGCCAATCTTGAAGACCAGCCCCGCGACGATGAAGACCACCGCAAGCAGCAAGCCCTGATCGAGCGGATCATTGCCGACTGCCGCCGCCATCCGATCCAGCTGCGTCGTGCCGGTAAGGCCATAGACCAGCGAAACACCATAAAGAAAAATCCCGGTCGAGACGGCGCCAAGGATGACGTATTTCAGTGCCGCCTCGTTTGAGCGTTGTTGACGCCGAAGGAAGCCGGTCAGCACGTAGGTGCACAGCACCATCAGTTCGAGGCCAACATAGATCGACAGGAGATCGGTCGCAGACGCCATGATCATCATGCCGGCAAGCGCAAGCAGCAGCAGGACATAGTATTCGCTGCCGCCGATCCCTTCGATATCGGCATAGTTTCGCGAGAGCAGGAACGTGAGCAGGATCGACAGGTAGAACAGCGATTTGAAGAAGATGGAGAAGGGGTCGGCGACGAACATGCCCGCATAAGCCGGCTCTGCCCCTCCTGACAGCGTGAATGTCGCCAGGGCGGCAAGCAGCACGACCGCGACCGACGCCCACACAAGAAGAGCGTCCTTTCCCTTCGGCAGGAGTTGTCCGCCAATCAACAGGATTGAGGACCCGACAATCACGATGATTTCGGGCAGGCTTACAAGGATCGACGCAAGGAGCGCTGCGGCGGTCATGGCCCGTTCCCCCTGTCGTGGACCTGCTGCAAAAGATGCGTGACCGAGCTGTCGATGATGGCGAGAAAGGGCTTGGGGTAGAAGCCGACCCAAAGCACGAAGACGGCGAGCGGCAGGATCGCCACCAGTTCGCGGCCGTTGACGTCACGAACCTTGAACCGCGCGCCGACGGTCGCCGGACCGAGCGCGACCTTCCGGTACATGCCAAGCAGATAGGCCGCGCTCAGCAATGCGCCCAATACGGCGACTGCGCCAAGCGTGAGGTTGGCCGCAAACCCGCCCGACAGAACCAGCAACTCGCCCACGAACGCGTTCGTTCCCGGCAACGCCATCGACGACAGCACGAACAGCGCCAGGAATCCGGTGTAAACGGGAGCCACCTTCATCAAGCCGCCATAGTCGGCGATGCTGCGGGAATGGGTGCGCTCGTAGATCAGGCCGACGAACAGAAAGAGCGCGCCGGTCGTCACGCCGTGATTGAACATCTGCAGGATGCTGCCTTGAAGGCCGAGCGGGTTGAGGGCAAAAATCCCAAGCGTCACGAAGCCCATATGGCTGATGCTGGAATACGCCACCAGCTTCTTCAAATCGTCCTGCGCCAGGGCAAGCAGCCCGCCATAAACGATCGCGAGTGCCGAGAGTGCCATCATCAAAGTCGAATAATAGACTGAAGCCTCTGGCAGCATCGGCAGCGAGAACCTCAGGAACCCATAGGCCCCCATCTTCAGGAGTACACCGGCAAGGATGATGCTGCCAGCCGTCGGAGCCTGCACATGGGCGTCCGGCAGCCAGGTATGGAGCGGGACCATCGGCACCTTGACCGCGAATGCGACGAGGAAGGCAAAAAACAGCCAGGATTGAATGTCGAACGGCAGATCGAGTGCCATCAAGGCGAGGATGTCGAACGTCCTGCCCCCCTCGAAGTAAAGAACGATGACGCCGATCAGGAACAGGAGGCTGCCCGCCAGGGTGTAGAGGAAGAACTTGAACGCCGCATAGACCCGGCCATCGCCGCCCCAGACCCCGATGATCAGGTACATCGGGATCAGCATCGCCTCCCAGCAGACATAGAACAGAAAAAGGTCGAGCGCCGTGAATACACCCAACATCAGGGTCTGCATGGCGAGCAGGCAGACCATGAACTGCTTAACTTTGCGGTCGATGGCGATCCATGAGGCGAGCACCGAGACAGAGCCCAAAAGCGCGGTCAGGAACACGAAGAGCGCGCTGATCCCGTCGACGCCGAGCGCAAAGGTTATGCTAAGCGCCGGCACCCACGGGTGCTTCTCGACAAACTGCATCTCTGAGCTCCCGGTATTAAAACCGGACAGCATCGCAATGGCGAGCGCCACGTCGAGCAAGGTGAAGCCGAGTGCTGCCCACCGCACCGCCTCGTCGCTGCGCAGAAGCATCACGACCGCCGCCCCGGCGGCCGGTACGAAGACGATCAGGCTGAGCAGCGGGAACGCCATCACACCCCCTACTGCCACACGACGGCAAAAACAGTGATCGCCGCGATCACGCCGGCGATCATCGCCAGCGCGTAGTGGGTGACCATGCCGGTCTGCAACCGCCGCAACGCGCCGCCGCCAGCAAGGATGGCGCGGGCAAGCCCGTTCACCGCCGCATCGACGCCGTTAAGATCCACCCGCAGTCCGGCGCGCGCCGTCCCGTGCAGGAGCGGCAGGACCACAGAGTCTGACACATTGCTCACTGCCTTTTCGTATCGCGCCAGCGGTTTCTCGGCGAGCCACAGGAAGGCTCGTGCCCCCTTGCGGTAGAACCAGTCCGTATCGATGCTGATGGTATTTTCCGGATCGAGCGCTTTCAGGAAGAGCACGAAGCCCAGTGCGGTAAACATCAGCAGACCGAGGCTCTCGGTGACATGCGCGCCCGTATAGGGCTCGAAGGCGACCGGATAGGGAAGGAGCGCATAGAGCGGTCCCGGGAACACGCCAATCGCGATGCAAAGCAGTGCCGCCATGCCCATCGCAACCAGCATGTTGCTGGGCGGCTCGCGCGCCTCCAGCTTTCGATCAGGCCCGAAAAACATGTAGTAGGGCAGCTTGAGGCCCGTGTGCAGGAACGTGCCCGCCGATGCCATCGTGAGTACCAGAACCACCAGTGCCCTGTGATCCTGATCGGCGGCGGCGATCACCATCGACTTGGTGACGAAACCCGAGAAGAACGGAAAGGCTGAGATCGCGAAGGCGCCAACCATATAGAGCGCGACCGTCAGCGGCATGGCTTTGTAGAGCCCGCCGAGCTCGGTCAGTTTCCGCCGTCCGGTGACCTCAACCACCGCCCCTGCCCCCATGAAGAGAAGCGCCTTGTAAAGGATGTGTGCGAAGGCGTGGCTGGTGGCTCCGTTTAAAGCCATTTCAGTGCCGATCCCGATGCCCGCCACCATGTAACCCACCTGGCTGACGATGTGATAGGCAAGCAGCCGCCGACAGTCGTTTTCCAACACCGCATAGATGACGCCATAGAGTGCCATCACAGCACCGAGCCAGACGAGAAGCTCGGTCCCCGGGAATGCGCGCGCCAGCACGTAGACGGCCGTCTTGGTGGTGAAGGCGCTCATGAACACCGCCCCTGTGACGGTCGCTTCGGGATAGGCGTCCGTTAGCCAGGCGTTTAGCGGCGGCACCGCAGCATTCAGCAAAAAGCCGGCGAGGATCAGATAGCCGCCAATATCCGTTGCTCCCGCGGCACCGCCTCCGGCGATCGGACCGAAGAGCAACGAACCGGCGGCGAAACCGTGGAGCACGATGCCACCAAGCAGAGCGACGCCGCCCGTGACGTGCACCATCAGATAGCGGAAGGCCGCACGGATCGCGCGTTCGCCCCCTTGCGCAAAGACCAGATAGGCCGAGGCAAACGCCATGCCCTCCCAGAAGAGGTAGAGCGTCAGATAGTCACCGGCAAACACCACGCCCAGCGCGCTGCCGACATAGACGAAGGCCGCCACATGCTGACCTGCACGCGGCAGATGCAGCGCGTAAACCATGCCGATCAGCGCCATGATGGTGAAGACGGTGGCAAAGACGATGCTGAGCTTGTCGACCTTTGCAAACAGGATTTCCTGCCCGAAGACGCGCGCCGCGCCATAACTGCCTGGCTCCATCGTCAACACCGCGACGATGGCAAGAGCAGGAACGAGCACCAGAAAGACCTTGCGGACCGATCCCTTCAGGAACGGGATCGGCACGGCGCCGAGAATGAGCAGGATGCCGGGATGGACGAAGTCAATCATAGTAGTCCTCGCGCCGCATGAGGCCGACTTGGTGGCCGAGGAACTTTGAGACGAAAATGATGAGCACGCAGGAGCCGAAACCATAAGCCGTCGACCAGCCGGGCAAGCGGTCCCACAGATATTCGGCGTGTTCGCGCGGAACCAGGAAATCGGCGACGACGATCAGAACGAGCACGAGATAAAACAACCGGCGGCGAGGCCGCGCATAGCGCTCGTCGCCAAAGAAATCGACGATGTGCCTGATCATCTGACCACTCCTTCCGCCAAGGCGATGAAATAGCCGGGGAAGATGCCCATCAGCACCGACAGGGCGGCGGTCGCCAACAGTGGGATCGTTACCAGCGGAATTTCCCGGACAGGTTCTGCCTCTCCCGGCGCCTCTGTTCCGAAAAAGGCGATATAGCTCACCGGCAGGAAGTAGGCGGCGTTGAGGACCGAGCTTGCCAAGAGGACGACGAGGAAAGCCATCTCGCCTGCCTCGACCGAACCGAGCGCCAGATACCACTTGCTGACGAAGCCTGCAGTTGGCGGCACGCCGATCATGCTGAGCGACGCGACGAAGAAGGCTCCCATGGTCCAGGGCAGCCGGCGGCCGATGCCGGCCATGTCGCTGATGTTTCGTTTTCCCGAGGCGCAGTAGATCGATCCGGCGCAGAAGAAGAGCGTGATCTTGGAGAAGGCGTGCACGGCGATATGAATGATGCCGCCGATCATCGCGACCGGAGACAAAAGCACAGCACCCAGCACCACGTAGGAGAGTTGGCTCACCGTCGAATAGGCAAGCCGCGCCTTCAGGTCGTCGCGGGTCAGGGCATAGATCGACGCCATGAGGATGGTGAAGGAGACGAGATAGGCCGTTGCGATGCCGAGCCCCAGCCTTGCGACCAGATCCACGCCAAAGACATCGAACACCAACCGCAACACGCAAAACACGCCCATCTTAACCACGGCCACTGCATGCAAGAGCGCGCTCACCGGCGTCGGTGCAACCATTGCGGCGGGCAGCCAGGCGTGCATCGGCATCACGGCGGCCTTGGCGAAGCCGAAAAGGTAGCAGAAATAGACAACCGTCAGCAGCGGCGCCGAAGCGTCCACTTTCGCCAGCAGGCCCACCGGGACAAAGTCGAGCGATCCGGCAATCTGGTAGGTCAGCGCCAGCGCGGCAAGAAGCACGCTTTTCGATGCGCCCATCAGGTAGACGAGATACTTTCGGCTGCCTGCCCAGGCCTCTTCGTCCTCGTGGTGGTAGACGAGCGGATAGGTCACGAGGCTCAAAACCTCGTAGAAGATCACCAGCGTGAACAGATTGGCCGCAAACGCCCCCCCGACGGCGGCGGCGAGACTGGTGGCAAAGCAGGCGAAGAAGCGGGTCTGCGCGTGCTCGTTCAGGTGCCGCATGTAGCCGATGGAATAGACGGCTGCGACGATCCACAGGAGCGACGACACGGTGGCAAACACCATGCCGAGCGCATCGACGCGGAAAGCGAAGGCGATGCCCGGCAGGATCTCGAACAGGCTGAGATTAAGAGTACCACCCGAAAGCACCGTGGGCGCCATCGAGATGACGATCGCGAACATGACGACCGCGGCAAGCGGCGAGACGGCGTCCCGGATTTTGTCGTGCTTGTTCAAAAGGAGAACTGCCAGTGCCGCCAGTCCTGCGACGGCGACGGCAAGTAGCGGCCGGATTGATAGCACCGGATCCAAGCCGCTATCCTTTCATCGTCGTCACGTCGTCGATCTTGAGGGTGGGCTTGTTCCTCACGAGGGCGACCAGAATGCCGAGGGCGACGGCAACTTCCGCCGCGGTGATGGCGATGACGAAGATCGCGAAGATCTGCCCGCGAAAGTCACCGTAGTACCGTCCAAAGGCGATGAAATTGATGTTGACCGAGTTGAGCATAAGCTCAAGCGACATCAGGACGACCAGGATGTTGCGCCTCAGCAGCACACCCGCGGCTCCGATCACGAAGAGGATCACTGCGAGCGAAATGTACCACCAGAGCGGAACCATCACCCGGTCTCCTTCCGGGCGAGCACGATGGCACCAACGAGTGCCGCCAGAAGGATGATCGAAGCGACTTCAAACGGCAGGAGATAATCAGCGAAAAGGACCGTGCTCAGCTGCCTCACCTGGTCACCGCCGCGCGACGCGACGGGCTCAACCGCCGAAAAACGGCCGCTCCAGAGCACAAGCGCAAGCATCTCGACCCCAAGCAGGACGAGGAGGGTCAGTGCGGGCAGATTTCGCCCTGGCACGAACCGCTGCAACACCGCTTCGCGCACGTCGATCATCATGATCACGAACAGGAAGAGGACCATGATGGCGCCGACATAGACGAAGATCTGCACCACCGCGAGCAGCGGCGCCTCGAGCAGGACAAAGATTGCCGAGATTTGCAGGAAACACGCCATCAGCGCCAATGCGCTGTGAACAGGGTTGCGCGCCAGGACGACTGTAAGGGCGGTAACGACGGCCCCCGCAGCAAACAGAAGGAAGAACCCCTGGCCCATGACGCAGCCTCTCCCGCGCGAACTATTCCGCGGCGCTTGATGGCCGGATCTCAGGGAGCGCCGCAGTTTAAGTTGCGTTTATAAATTGTGCCCCAAGGAACGGTTTTTCACAAGAATATTGTCTGCGATTTAGTTGAATGAGGCTTCATGGGTCGTCAAAAGCGTACCTCTCCTTCGAGACCTTCGCACTTTGCCGATGTGATCCGCGGCGGTCGAGACGAACGCAAAGATCGCACTCATCTTCCGAGGATGATCAGACTGCCTTCTTCCAGCGCTTCACGATTTCGGAAACGTGGCGTGCGGCAATCTTCGCCCAATGGCGGTTGCCATGAGATGTGGACAAACCCTCAACGGCTGACAACAGGTCTTTCATCAGAAATGGGACGCCAGCGAAGGCGCGCTGACATCCATAGCGGATGCTGCGCTTCGAGCATGATCAAACATGGTGAGAACAAGCGCCAATCCGAAACCATCCAGGTCACAGCAGCACCCGATCGGAAGCCCGGTGGAAAACTTGCGCTCCGGCTGGTCGTGGCGGTGTTGTTCGTACATCTAAATACCTCCATGGCGACGGAGACAACGGCACCAGAGCTAGCTGAAGGGACGAAGGCCGCTCTGGTGTCGTTGTCTGCCAGTGGGGAGGCGAACCCCACAGGCCAAGGGGAATCTAGTGCGACTGGATCAGCCGGCCCAGAGGAGTAGGACTTTTGCGCGGGGGTGAGGGACTGAAGTCCCATGGCGGAACATTTCCCGCACCCCACGTTTCTGACGCTTAGGCCCCGTCGGCTCTCTGGAACCAATTTCTCCGCAGCCACGCTGCGAGGTGACTGTGCACATGTCGGCCGCCCAAGCCTGCATTTGTGACCGGGGGTGCAAGAATGATCCGACATCCTGGACGGACTTCGAGCAGACTTGATCTGACAATGATCAATAGGCATTTGCGCCTTGCCCAGCGGCATGTCGAGGAGGCTGCCGGCGAGGTATCTATGCAACGGCAAGCTGTCGAAAGATTACCAGCTCAAGGCGTCAGGACCAAAGTCGCTCGAATGTTGCTGAATGTCTATGAGGCACAACTTGAAATGCAGATCGCCACACGCGATCGTCTGGCGCAACTGAGGAATGAGGCGGAAGTCAAGCGCGGTTCATTCTTGACGCAGAGATGGCTTTGAGAGACCAGCTTGACCGGGGCTCATCTATCGACGGTTGAATTACAATCCGGCCGGCTTGGGTTTCCCCATACCTTCCGAGAATAGAACCGGCCTTAGTGCGTGAATTTACGATAGAAAAAGGAAGGCCCGTCGGTAACGACGAGGCCAGCGGGCTTCTCTTACCGATGTGACTTCACTTTGGGGACATTGGGTGAAGTCGTGTCCGATCCTGATCGGGGAAACGGGGCAGGACAAATGGGAACGCCTCCCGCTTGAAATGGTTTCTGCACGCGAAAAAAATGGCGCAGTCCGGGGGACGAGGCCATGGGGCATGGTGGCTTCACATCCCGGTGCGTCATCTTGATTGGGGCCTCAGGGCGCGCCAAAAACACCGAAAGCGCTATTGTGTTCGGTCTCGGAAAAAAAGCCCCAAAGGCGATTCAGGGGCCAACAGATAGGTGACTGTCTAAGGAGCCCTCGCGAGGGAGGGATGGCTCGGGCTCTTTGTCTAAACCGCTATCGTGGTGGCTGGTTCCGCTCTATCCCTGCAGGCCGGTGGTCATTTTCGGAAGGCCGGCTGATGCAATAGTTCTCGCAATGGCACCGGGTCAAAGGAGGCGAGCCAACACGATGCCCAAAGTTTTATCAGTGATCCTGGCGTTCAGCGGATTCTCGCTTCAAACAATGGCTGCCGAACCAGTTGATGTCGACGGATTGCGTTAGGCTATTTCGGATCGGCTGACGGGATCATGCCGAGCTACCGCTCGGATAACGCACTGGAAATGAGAACTGATCGTTCAGGACAATGTCCAGCCTTATCAGTTGGCTTTCAGCTTAGCGAGGCAACCAGACAAGTTTCGCGATATCGAGTGACGCTCCAGCGCCGCGGTTGAATTCGCCTGTGTTCGACACAGTACGCTTCAACCCGCGGCAGCAACATGAAATAAGACTCGCCATTGAAAAAAGGGCAACGCCACACCGTCGCTCTCGGCCGGTCTCTGCCTGCGCTCAACTGGGCAGAGCGCCCGACTTTTTCGCCGTCCAGGTGGCGATGAAGTCCATCAGGCCCGGGTTGAGGCAGTCATAGGGCTCAATACCAAGGTCTCGCAGGCGGTCACGCACGCCTTTCATCTTTGCCGGATCGTATCCGCTTTCAATGATCGACGAGACGAAGGCCGCAAACCCCGGCTTCGCCCAGCCCGTTTCCTGGAAGCGCTCGGGATGAACGAAGGAAAGCCCCTTGAACGCGTGGTCACGCTCGACCGGGCCGTACATGTGTACGCCGCAATCCTTGCACGCATGTCGCTGGATCAGCGCCNAGCCGCTCTCGATGATCGACGATACGAAGGCGGCAAAACCCGGTTTTGCCCAGCCTGCTCCTGGAAGCGCTCAGGATGAACGAAGGAAAGCCCCTTGAACGCGTGGTCACGCTCGACCGGGCCGTACATGTGTACGCCGCAATCCTTGCACGCATGTCGCTGGATCAGCGCCGCCGGGTCCACGACCGCAAGCTTGTCGCCATTTTCGAGCACCTCGACATTTTCCGTTGGCGCGACGGCGACAACCGAGAACGCGGCACCATCTGGTTTCCAGCACTTTGTGCAGCCGCAAGCATGGTTGTGGGCGATATCACCCTTGACGCGCACTTTCACGGGATTGCTCGCGCAGTTGCAGACCAGCGTGCCGCCGGAAAAGGCAGCGTCCGTCGCCTTGAACCCGCTGTCGAGGGATGGATGGATCGCAATGCTTGGCATGGGCTTCTCCTCCTTCTGGCCGGCGCACAATGCCCGGCTGCTTGTTGGCGCCGCCGGCTAGATCACGCTGCGGCGCAAAAAGTGCATTTGCAGTCTGGAAACGGTCCTCAACCCGCGCTCAGTATAACACCACGCTGCGAATGCTCTSGCCCGAATGCATCAGTTCGAAGCCCTTGTTGATGTCTTCGAGCGGCATYGTGTGGGTGATCATCGGGTCGATCTCGATCTTGCCYTCCATGTACCAGTCGACGATCTTCGGCACGTCGGTGCGGCCGCGCGCACCGCCAAAGGCGGTGCCCATCCAGSTGCGRCCGGTGACGAGCTGGAACGGCCGGGTGGAGATYTCCTGGCCGGCGCCGGCAACGCCGATGACGACCGACTTGCCCCAGCCGCGATGCGAGGCCTCGAGCGCCTGGCGCATSACCTTGGTGTTGCCGGTGCAGTCGAAGGTGTAGTCGGCGCCGCCGATCTGGTCGGCKCCGCGCTTGGTCATGTTGACGAGGTAMGGCACGATGTCATCGCCGACCTCCTTCGGGTTGACGAAGTGGGTCATGCCGAAGCGTTCGCCCCAGGCCTTCTTGTCGTTGTTGAGGTCGACRCCGATGATCATGTCGGCACCGGCAAGGCGCAGGCCCTGAATGACGTTGAGGCCGATGCCGCCGAGACCGAAGACGATCGCAGTCGCACCCATTTCCACCTG
>NZ_LMGC01000015.1:86081-108330 GCF_001427045.1 Ensifer sp. Root558
CGGCACTCGGGCGTGTAGAGCGGGATGACGTGGTCGCCCTTCTTGACCGAGGTCACGCCCGGGCCGACGTCGACGACGATGCCGGCGCCTTCATGGCCGAGGATCGCCGGGAACAGGCCTTCCGGATCGGCGCCGGACAGGGTGAAATCGTCGGTGTGGCAGATGCCTGTGGCCTTGACCTCGATCAACACTTCGCCGGCCCGCGGGCCTTCGAGCTGAACCGTCATGACCTCGAGCGGCTTGCCTGTCTGAACGGCAACGGCGGCGCGTACATCCATGTCTCCATCCTCCCTTGACTTCACAGGCTGGTGCGTCAGGGCGAACCCTGACAAACCGCAGCGCACTTCGGTATCACGGGTAGTCGTCAGGTGTGCGGATCACCACCGGTTCCCACGTCTCCCGCCACCCCGAGCCGTCACTGGGTGATCCTCTTGTCGTGTTCGTCGAGCAACGGCACATCATAGGACAGCAGCAGCTTGTTGATTTCCGCCTGGTTGTCTCTGATGAAGGCGTTGAGCGTGCGTTTCCATTGCTGGTCGGAAGGCCGCACACCCATCGTGATCCGATAGATCATGCGTTGACCGCCCTTCTCCTTAGTCAGCGGCACGATCGCCAAATCGGCTCCGGACTTGCGGGCATAATAGCCCGCCATGGGTCCCCAGACCGCCGCGGCGTCTATCACGCCTGCAAGCATGTCCCGTATCATGACTTCCGCCATCGACGGCATTATGCGCGTGTCGACAATGAGCGGATAGATCTTCGCCTTCCGCATTAGTTTTTCTACCGCCATGTTGGCGGTGGGGGGCGTTCCCTGGACGACGCCAATCCTCTTGTCAGCAAGCTTCGGATCCGTCAGCGTTTCCACGCCGGTAAGATCGCCATCCTTCCTGTAGATCAAAACGTAGGATGAGCGATAATAAGCGTTGGTATTCTGGACGAGTTCGTCTCCTTGCGCATACCCCATGATGATGTCGCAGTGATTGGCGCCGAGTGTATTGCGTACAAAGCCAGGGATGGAGGGGTACCAAGTATAAGCGACTGCACTTCGTCCTGTCGCGGTTGCGACCATCTTGGCAAGCTTATCCTCGAACCCCTCGCCGCTCTGGTCGGAGAAGGGCAGATTGGACGGGTCGGCGCAGACCCGCAGCCTATCCGGATCAACCAGCTCTCCAGCCGCCCCGAGCCCAGCGCTCTGGGAATGCACCTGCCAAGGGATCAACGTTATGAACGTGGCCATGGCCATTGAGATGAGAGCCACCCTGCAGGTTCGACGGGCGCCGGTTGCCATGTCATCCACCCATGCAGGAAGCTTCGTAGGCCTTCGCCCCTTCGGGTTTGTCCGCCTTCTTGGGCGGACGCCCTCGCGGCGCGGCGCCAACGGCGCGGGCGCGCAGATAAACGTAGATGTCGTCGAGGTAGCAATAGACATTCTTATTGTTGCCGAAGCCCGGCATGACGACCTCTTTGCCGCCGACGACGCTCTTGCGCCCCTCCGCAACGATTGCGAGGAAATTAGGATAATCCAGGTTCTTCATGGTGGTGGCCAAGGCAGGGGCATAACTCGAGCCGACGCCGTCGGGGCCGTGGCAGACATGACAGTCCGAGTGATAGCGACGGTATCCGCTGAACGTATACCAGTCGACCGTCCCGTCGTTTTCAAACTTGAACGTCGGGTTTCCCTCAGCATCTAAGTGTTTCCCGTCTTCTTCTTTGACAGCTGCGGCTTTTTCGATGTCGTCTGCCGCGGGGGTATTTCCGGGGATTAAGAGGTGGAACACGGCGCCAAGCGCTAGAACTGAAATACGAAAAGCCATCAATAAACCCCACGCTTTGGAAACCTGGAGCGCGACGCTCCAAAGGGCCCCTCCGGATTTACATGGACGAAGGATGCGGACTACGACGGCGGAATTCCGGTGGTCGAAAACTGGTGGGGCTACGCCGAAAACGCAGCCCCATCATTCTTGAACAGGCCATCAGTCTGGAAGACCGAAGACGGTCAGCTGTCCCCCAAGCGTCGTGTACTCCGCCAGGCCGGCATAACCACCGACTGCGCCCAGACCCGCGGTTCCGACAACTTGGGCTTCATCACCCTGCTGGCGACCCTGGTCGACCGCACCGTGCCACGCGGCGGCGTTTTCGGGCGAAAGCAGCCCGCCAGCCAGTCCAATACCGGCCCAACCACCAACGCCAGACAGCACGGCGATATACTGCTTGCCGCCATGTTCATACGTGTTGATGTTGCCGATAATGCCGGATGGCGTCTTGAACCGGTAGAGTTCCTTGCCTTCCATATTGACTGCCACGATGTAGCCTTCCAAGGTTCCATAGAAGACTACGTCGCCGTCGGTCACAAGAGCACCGGACCAAACGGAGAACTTCTCGGGCTTCGACCAGACGATTTCGCCTTTTGCAGCATCCCAGGCAATGAAGTTTCCCATGCCGCCGTGACTTTCTGGGGTCGGATACATCGAAACAGTCGCGCCGACATAAGCTTGACCGGCCGTGTAGCTGACCTTGTAGGGCTCATAATCCATGCAGACGTGGTTTGTCGGCACATAGAACAAGCCGGTCTTCGGTGAATAGGCAGCCGGCTGCTGATCCTTGGTGCCGAGTGCTGCAGGGCATACACCCGTCGAATTCACGTCCTCACCATTCTGTTCGGTGGAGTATTTCGCCACGACCTGCGGCCGGCCATACTGGTCGCTCGCCGGATCCATGACGACTTCCGTCGCCCAGTTGACCGTCGGATCATATTTCTTGGCAACCAGAAGCTCTCCCGTCGCCCGGTCGAGGGTGTAGGCAAAGCCGTTGCGGTCGAAATGCACGAGCACGTCGCGCGGCTGACCATTGATTTGCATCGCGTCGACGAGAATGTTCTCGTTGACGCCGTCATAGTCCCACTCGTCGTGCGGGGTCATTTGGTAGAACCACTTGGCCATACCCGTATCCACGTCGCGCGCCATCAGGGTCATTGACCAGCGATTGTCACCCGGGCGCTGCACAGGGTTCCAGCTCCCAGGATTAGCTGTGCCATAATATATCAAGTTGAGTTTCGGGTCATAGGAGTACCACCCCCATGTGGTGCCGCCGCCCGTCTTCCACTCCTCGCCTTCCCAGGTTTTTATACCGGAGTCGGGTCCGATGGGTTTGCCAAGATGGGTGGTCTTTTCCGGATCGACGAGCATTTCGGTGTCGGGACCAGTCGAATAGGCCTTCCAGGCAAGTTTCCCGTCTTTCAGATTGTAGGCCGCCATCCAACCGCGCACGCCATACTCCGCACCCGATATACCAATCAGCACCTTGTCCTTGACGACCATCGGAGCGCCCGTGCTGGACTCGGCCTTGCTGCCATCGATGTGTTCGCCGTTCTTAACAGACCAGACGACCTTACCGGTCTTGGCGTCGAGGGCAACGACGGTCGTGTCCGCCTGGTTCAGGATTATCTTTCCATCCCCATAGGCGACGCCACGATTAACAGTGTCGCAGCACATGATGCCGATGACGTTCGGATCCTGCCTTGGCTCGTATTTCCAAAGGATCTTGCCGTCGTTGTTGAGATCAAGGGCATAGACGTTATTGGGAAACGGCGTGTGGACGTACATGACGTCGCCGATCACCAGCGGTCCGCCCTCATGACCACGCAGCACGCCCGTCGAGAAGGTCCATTTAACCTGGAGATCCTTCACATTGTCCTTGGTGATATTATTGAGTTTGGAATAGCGATGATTGGCATAATCGCCCGTCGGCATCGCCCAGTTCTTCGCGTCGGCCGAAAGGGCCGTCAATTCCTCATTGGCGAAGGCATTTCCGACAAGGGTCGCTGACAGAACTCCAGCGGCGGTCAGCGGCAAACATAGGAATTTTCCGAGTATGCGCATGCGGATTCCTCCCGATGTCGACATGGACCCGAGGTACATTGTTACGCTCCCCGGGAGACCATATAGGGCCAGCCCAAGCTGTGTCATGTTAGTCGTGGGATATGTGCTTGCTTCAGCGTCACGGGTTCATTTGGATGGGCAGAGGGCACCGTTATTGCCCATCCTCTTGACCAACGAGACCCCGCTCCCAAGAGACCAGGCTTGAAGCCGGAAACTAACGGAAGAATAGGCGATCAGACCTACTAACGCAAGATTAAATGCAACGGACCGCGTGCGTTGCAACAAGGAAGAATGCTGCTGCGCAGCATATTATTTACTGATACATCGAGTTACTACATTTGTCTGTATCGACTGATTACTGTAGTACTACAATGCTTCTACCTGATTAAGTTGGCTCCCGGCCAATGTATCAACGCCGACCGGAGATTTTATGGCCACTGGTAACCTAGACGTGATCGCCTTCGTCGCCGTGATCACCTCTGCTGCGATGGCGTCGGCAGCGGGCGGGTATCCGACGGTCGCGGTCGTCGACTATGTGTACGGCTGCATGAAAGCCAACGGAGAGACACGAACAGCGCTCGAGAACTGCTCTTGCTCCATCGACGTTATAGCCTCGATCCTGCCCTACGAGCGCTATGAGGCAGCTGAGACGTTCAGAAGCCTCGGTTTTCAGACAGGCGAAAGAGGGGCTTTGTTTCGACAGAGCGCGCCGGCGAAATCCGCCATCGCCGAACTGAGCCGCGCTCAGGCCGAAGCAGAGGTGCGGTGCTTCTGATCTTCGAAAACAAGAGCCGCCCGTCGATTGCCCCTCGCAATCAGAGGAGATGGTTGCGTGGTATGGAGCGTTCATACCGCGTCTGGAAACGTCTTGTGAAAATCCGAAATGAGATTGTCGAGCGCCGGCGCGTCACGCAAAGGGCGTGAGAGCACCACGTCGAAGATGCCCAGCACTTGCGCCGGGCGTGGTGACAACACGATGATGCGATCCGCAAGCAGAAGGGCCTCGCGCAGATTGTGGGTCACCATCAAGGCGGTGGTGGGTCTGGCTGCCCACACAGTCATCAAAAGATGGCGCAATCTTTCGGCGGTTCGTTCGTCGAGCGAAGTGAAGGGCTCATCCAGCAAAAGGATAGCGGGCTCCGTGGCGAAGGCTCGTGCAAGGGCGGCGCGACGCGCAAGGCCAAGCGAAAGTTCCGAAGGATAGAGTGACCGCATCGGGGAGAGCCCTAGAATATCGAACAGCGGATCCAGGTCCCTGTCCCTGACGCGAGCAGGCAGGGCAAGACGAACGTTTTGCTCCACCGTCCGCCAGGGGAGAAGCACCGGCTCCTGAAAGACAGCAGCGACGCGGTTGGAGCCGCCTTCGGGTAATTGATAGCTGCCCGAGAATTGCCGGTCGAGACCCAGTAGGATGCGCAACGTCGTGGTCTTGCCGCAGCCCGACGGCCCGAGCAGACATGCAAACTCACCCTGCCGCACCTGGAAGGAAAGTCCGCGCAATGCGACGATCGAAACGCCCTCAGCCGATCGGAACGTTTTATCGCTAATATCGACTTTAAGCGGGGCGGCGACGCCAGCGGGTTGCATGTCGTTCAAGTGGCTGCACCAAAATGAGTTCGATCAGCAGCATGATAGCCACGAAGGCCAGGGTGTATGCAAGGATGGCGGCAACATCGAATATCTGGAAGTAGAGATAGATCTGGAAGCCGACGCCGTTTGAACGGCCGAGCAGTTCAACGACGAGTACGATTTTCCAGATCAGAGCGATGCCGGAACGCGAGGCGGCCGCGAAATAGGGCTGCAACTGCGGCATCAGAATATGGCGGACGTGGTCAACCGGCCCCAGCCGGTAGACGGTTGCCATCTCCGCATAACGCGGATCGAGTGCAATCGCCCCCTCGCGCATGGTGACGATGACATTGGGTATCTTATTGATCGCAACGGCGCCGATCGCGGCCGCCTCCGTCAGGCCGAACCAGATGTATGCGAGAACGATAACGACCAGGGCCGGAAGATTGAGAAAGAGCACAAGCCACGGATTGAAGAAGGAATCCGCCCGCCGATACTTGCCGAGGATGACGCCGATCACCGATCCCACGACCATGGCAACAAGATAAGCAGCCGCGACCCGCCAGAGCGTCATCGCCAGATGATAGCCAAGCTCACCGCTCAATGCCTCCTTGAGAAGTACCCGCCAGACCTCGATCGGCGGCGGAAAAGCACGGCTCGGCCAGATCCCAGCTGCCAGACCCCAGAGCAAACATAGTCCGAACAGTGACGCCAAGGCCGTCGCCGCCGGCAACGCGGCGCCAATCCCGCGAGAAAGAGCGCGCGTGTGCCGGCTTGCAGGTCCGCTTTTTTCCGATCCGAATTCCGCTGTCATGTCTTCAATGCAGCCCAAAACGTTCCCGGAGCCATCTGCCGCGCCTCACCGACGAGTTTCTCCCCGCCCATGTCTGCAAGGATTTCGTAAAGCTTGGCGGCATCACGTTCCTCGTCGGCGACAGGCCGGTTTGGAATGCCTTCGCGATAGCGCTCCCGCAGCACCTCAAGTTCCCTGCCCTCAGCTCGCACCAGAGGTGCCAAGCGCTGCCATTCGGCGTCGGATTGAGCGAGAAGTTTCTTGGCCGCCGCACTTGCCTTGACAAAGCTCATTGCCACGTCCGGATTTTCGTTAGCCCATTTGTCGTGAAAAACGTAACCTAGCGCCGAGACGGGCCCCGATGCCCCGAGCGCCTCGGTTGCGTCCTCGGCACCAATGAGGCGCCGGAAGCCGCTTGCCTCGAGCCGTGCGCAGAAATGCCAGAAATTCAGGACCGCATCGAGTTCACCCGAAACAGCCTTTTCTGACAACAGAGGCGGCGCGCCAAAGACAATCTCGCTATCTTTGGTCAAATCAATACCGTTGTCACGCCGGGCGAGACCCTGGATCAGAAGCCAACTCTTATCGAGCGAACCGCCGACCACGCCAATTTTCTTCCCGACGAGGTCGGGAATGCCTCGAATTGGTGCGTCCTCTTTGACCATGATGGCGCCAACTGCGGTCGAGTAAGGTGCAAGCGTCAGATCCTCGCCCAACGAACGCTGGCGCGACACCCACAGCCAGTCGGAAACGATGATGTCGAGGTTGCCTGCCAGAATAGCCACGTTTGTGGCGTCCTCGCCAGCAAAATAGACGACTTCCACGTCGATGCCGTTGGCCGCATCGAATTTATTATGCTTGATGGTGTCTAGCTCCCAGTTCACCGTTCCGAACTTCAGAACACCGACCCGAATCTTTGCTACGGATGGGTTTGCCAAGACAGGCAAGGCGAGAGGATTTGCAGCAGCCAGCAAAACCGTCAGGCAAATCGCGCGCCGCGACATCTTCATGTTACCACCTCCCAAGGTTTCGCCACTGCACCTCAAATCCGGTCCGATTCCGGGAGAACATGATGCAACAAATCTAGAACCTTACAGCGTCATTTACACGTCACATTTCAGGCGCCGCGCTGTAGCGACGTCAAATCTCCTGATCCTTGCCGGGAAACAAACACGTCCATCGCACGACCTTCAGCGCCGGATGGCCCTCGGACCATTTCGCGATCTCAGCCGGCGCCAACGCCATGCACTGGACTAATGAGCCGCGGCTCTCGAAATACAGGTGTTCCGTACGGCAATTGGCGGGGTTGGCCAGCACGCACACGGTCAGGACGAGATCGACGAGGTTCAATTCCGCACCTTTCCTCGCGCGAACGCGCACAGAAGCAAGGGTGACTGACGTGCCTGGCACAACCGGGGAAAGCCGACAAGAAGAATACGCGTGCGGCAGACGGGCGTCAATTATTCTACCGCTGGGCTCATCTGGCTCCCAGAGTTTGCGCAATCGTCTTGGTAAGAGCATACAAGCGTTGCTCAATCAGTGTCGGTACTTCGCAGACAAAGCTCAACGATTGCGCGCGCTCCTGAAAAATGCGCGTCTGGAGCACTAGCCGATCATTGCGCAGTGCAAGCTCGTTCAGGTCAGCACCCGGTTTGACCCGCAACGCATCCACGGCGGAAGCCTCCAGGCGTAGGCGTGCAGCCATGTCCCTCTGGCCGCGGGCGTAGCGTGCAATGCCGGAAATAACCTCTGAGCGCTCCTGGTTCATATGATCGAAGAGCCCCCGAACGAGCATGGTCAGGCGCTGCTCCCTTTCGCCCACCGGCAGGCCTTGCGCGTAACCCCTGATCTTTTGTTGGGCCTCTTGCAGTGGCACGCGGCGGGCCGACAGTTCCACGACCAAAGCTGAAATGGTGGCATCTTTGGACCACTCGACGGTCGCCGGCCGCAGTTCCGCGCCATTCCACACCTGGACGAGCGAAAGTTGCGGAACCTTGCGCTGAATGCATGGCCAGTCTGGGTCGTCGCCTTGGGCTGCCAAGGCCGGCCATGCAAGGTTAGCAGCGAGCACGACGGACAGGAATATCAGCGACGGCCACCGCATCATGCATTTCCTCCTGGAATCTGCCGGCGCCGGAGCAAGCCGTTTGATGGATTGTAGGCGAGGATCGCACCGCCCAGGAACAGTGCGGTGAACGCAATCACGATCATCAGTGCTCCCCAGGCAATCTGTCCGTAGAGAGCAAAGCGGATCAGTTCGACCGCATAGGTAAACGGATTTGCAAGGCAGATTTTGTGGAGAAGGGGACTGGATTCCTGGATGCGCCAGAGCGGATAGAGCGCGGGAGAGGCAAAATACATTGGAAAGATCACGAAATTCATGATGCCCGCGAAATTCTCCAATTGCTTAATCATTGACGACAAAAGCATCCCGAGCGAGCACAGCATCATCCCCGAGAGGAACAATGCGGGAAGGATCAGAAGATAGCCGGCCCACGGTGGCTTGACGCCCCAGAACAAGGCAATGACCAGAAAGGCGTAGACCTGCATAATCGATACCGTCACACCGGCGAGCAGCTTGGAAACGAGCAGGAACCAGCGTGGGAATGGACTGACCAACAGCGTACGCATGTTTCCCATCTCCCGATCATAGACCATCGAAAGTGAGGACTGCATACCGCTGAACAAGAGGATCATGCCGCACAGGCCTGGAGTGATATAGACCTCGTAGAGCACGTAGGTCTTGTAAGGCGGAATGATCGAGACGCCCAGGACCTGACGGAAACCAGCGGCGAAAACGAACAGCCATAGGAGCGGACGGACGAGCGACGATATGAAGCGCTCACGCTGGTTAAGAAAACGGAGGCCCTCTCGATAAAGGATGCCTTTCAAGCAAATGGCATACTGAGAAATATTGAACCGGCGTGCCGAGGCCAACTCGGTTGGAACAGCGCGTTGAACCGTCTGCTGGGTCATAGGCAGGCACCTTCAGGTAAACCAGACACCAACCCCGTCAAGGATGCGAACGCCTGCTGAATGTTATCCGAAGCAACCGAACGCACCACATCTGAGACCCTGCCCTGCGCCAGCACCCTGCCCTTGTCGAGGACGACCACATGATCGTTACTCTCGACCTCGTCGATCAGGTGGGTTGCCCAGAAAACGCTGATGCCATCGGTGACCACTAGATCGCGGATCGTGGCAAGGATCTCCGCACGCGACTGTATGTCCAGCCCCACGGTCGCCTCGTCGAGCAGCAGCAGTGGTGGGCGATGCAACAGGGCCCGGGCAATTTCGATGCGCCGCATTTGTCCGCCGGAAAGGCTGCGCGCCTTATCGTAGAGCCGGTCGATCATATTGACCCCAGCAAGCAATGTCCTGATCCGTTCCAGCGCCTCAGCATGACCGATGCCGTGCAAAGAGGCATGGTAAGAAAGGTTCTGATAGACGCTGAGGTCGAGGTCCAATGTCCGCGCCTGAAACACGATGCCGAGGCGGCGCAATGCCTCTCCCGGGGCCCGGCTGATGTCGGTGCCGAAAATGTGGATCGTTCCTTGGCGCGAGTTGTAAAGGTGGCTGATCAACGAAAACAGCGTGGTCTTGCCGGCCCCGTTGAGGCCGAGCAGGACGGTGAAGTGGCCAGGCGCAATGGAAAAGGAAATGTCAGACAGAACCTGCTTGTTTCCGAAGCAATGACCTACCGCCGACACCTCAAGTGCGGCAGGCAGGCTCATTCCATCATTCGCTTTCGCATCCTGCATGGCGTCCTCCACCGCGAACAGCACGGATAGTCCGCAAGCCAGCCTATTTGATGGTGATCGTTCCCTTCATGCCCTTATCGGCGAGATCAGGAACGGACCACGCATAGCTTCCCGGCCGAATGGTGGTGAATTGGACCTGCATTGTGCCCTCCGCGTCGAACTCCAGCCATGCAGGAGCACCGTTCATGTGAACCTCGAGATCGTTGATGACGATCTGGTTCATCCAGACGTTGCGGAAAAGGTCCGTTACAAATTTGTATTCCAAGCCCGCCGCTGAGGTAATTTTCCAACGATACCCCTGTCCGGCGATCAGCTCGAAATCCTTCTGATTGACGGCGAAGCTGTCAGAGCCCGATCCAAACACCAGTTCGGGGACATCCTTGCTCGCCCGCGTTACCTGCTTGGAGAATGAGGTCGGTTGCGGCACTGGCTCGTGATCACCTGCATCTTGCCCAGCACAAGGCGCCGCTGACAGGACGGTGGTTCCGAGAACCGCTGCGTGCGCGAAATTTCGATATTTCTGCATGTGCTCCTCCTCGGTAGGCAACTGTTGTTGGAACATCAATTCGGGCTGACGACCACACCCCAGGGCAGCGCCCCGACGGTCACAGACTGAATTGCTTCATCGGTAGCGACGTCGATGAAGGTGATGTCATTGGAAACACCGTTGGTGCTGATGATCGTCTTTTGATCGGGCGTGAAGGCGAGTTGCCAGACCCGCTGGCCGACGAGCACGTATTTCTCGACCTCGTAAGTCTTGGCATTGACCACAGCCACGCGATTGGCCGGGCCCAGCGCCACATAGGCCTTCGTGCCGTCGGCCGTGATGCGTACTCCGACCGGCTGGATCGCTTCTGCTCGGAGGCCCGCAATCTCAAAGGTAATCTTGTGCTTTACCTCGCGGCGCGCATTGTCGATAACTGAGACAGTGCCACCGATTTCGGCACTCACCCAGACCTCTGAGTTGTCCGGCTTGAACTCCGCGAACCGAGGTCGCGCATCTACGAGAACGTTGTGCGTTATCTCGTTGGTTTCGGTATCGATGAAGTGTGCCATGTTGGTCGTTTCGGAGGTATTGACCATCGACTTCCCGTCCGGGCTGATACCCATTCCTTCGGGTTCGACGCCAACCGGCACCTCAGCCCGCACATCTCCACTCTCAATGTCGATGACGGTGACAAGATTGTCATCTTCATTGGCGACATAAAGCGTCTTTCCGTCAGGAGAGAGGACGAACAATTCGGGGTCTGGTCCTGACGGCAGCGACCCAACGATTTCGAGCGTGGTTGTATCGATGATCTCGATGGTGTCGTCGTCGCTCGCGCACAGGTATACAAACTTGCCATCGTGCGAAATCGTGATGCCGCGCGGCCGCTGGCCGACATCGATCGTGCCCACCACCTCCATTGTCGTGGAGTCGACCACCGAAACTGTGTTGTCCTTCTCGTTTGAGACATAAACCATGTAAGCGGACGCAGGCGATCCGATACTTGCAGCCACAACAAGTCCGGCCGAAAGAAACCTCAGTCGTCGTAGCATCTCGTCCTCTCCCATTTCCTGTTCCAACCTATTCCAGCACACATCGCGTTTCGGGCTGATCGATCCCGAGCGTGTCGAGTTCGGAGAACTGATGCAGGAATCCTTCCTGGGGCGACGTCGACACGACCGCACGGCCGTCGCCCAGGAAGATGGGCTGACGCAACTGCCAGTTCCATTTCCGGAAGGTCAGCTTCTGCCCCCTGAACGCAGCGATCGAGAAATCCTCCGCACGGATGAAGGCTGCAAGCAGTTCGGGATCAGCGCTGTGCGTGCGCGTGGCAGCCTCCCCGATGATCCTGGTTGCCGTCCAAGCGGCCATGTCTTTCGACAACATCCGTCGACCACTGGCCTTAGCGAAACGGTTTTGTATCTGCGTGCCGCCCCACTGCTCGCTTGCCGGGTGCCACGCGGAGGGCATCAGACCGGCGGTCCCGGCCACTGGTCGCGGCATCCAGGTTCGAAACGGCACATAGGTCCCGAAGACCTCGGTTTCGTCGGCCACGAGCAGCACGTCGTGATCAGGGAATCCCTGCGTGAAGACAGGCATCTGTCGTTGGATCTGGACCACACCCGTATCCGTCCGGCGCGCTGTACCCGTGTCGGGAAACTCCTTTTCCGCAACAATCTCGCCGCCAAAGCGCGTGGCGGCGCGGCGGAGCGCGTTTGCAAACTGTTTGTCGGGCTCATGAGAACCGTAAACCAGCACCCAGCGACGCCATTGTTTCCAAATCAGATATTGCGCCAGCCCGTCGGCGAGCATGGTGCGCGTTGGGGCGGTGTGGAAGATGTTTGCCCGGCAACCTTCTTCGCGCAGACGGTCATCCGTGGCACCGACGTTGAAGAGCAGCACGCCGTTATCGCGAGCGAGATCGGCTATCGACAGAAGCTGGGCAGCAGAGAGATCCGCGAGAATGTAGAGAGTGCCCCGCGATATCATGTCATTGAAGGCAGGCACGACATCGGCATTCGGGTTCACCTCGGACACTTCGAGCTTGAACTCTTGCCCGAGGAAGCGACCGGTCGTGTTGTTATCGCCGATGGCCACTTTGGCCCCCGCGACTCCTTCGTCACGCGGCGGCACGTCCAGCACTGAAAGTGCCAACTGGGGGGCATAGGCGCGAAGGTAGCCTAGCTTGATCTCCGAAATCGGTTGGGCTTGCGCCACCTTGTCAGGTGGCGCGGGAGAAGCCTCCTGCGCAACAGCACCGGAGTGGCTTGAAGCGGCAAGAAAAGCCGCGGCAAACAGTGTAGGGGCGTGTGGCACCGCATTTCCCACTAGTCAATACAATACAACATCTCCAACGCTAGTCGGATCTGCGTATCACATCGGTGCCACCACTAGCTTAGCCGAGATATCCTCGATTTCAACCAGAAGCCGGGCGCGCCTTGGGAAACGGCGACGAATGCGACGTTCTTCAAGTCGTTCTCGAAGCCTTGCCTTTCAACGATCTCGGAAACGAGGTCATCGAATGCCCGCCGGGCCGCCGCGATACGCTCCGGCCGCATGACGTCGTTATCGACGGCAAACCATTGCCGACCACCCGATCTGGTGGGAAACGGCGCGTCAGGGTATGCGAAAACCGTGTTGGGTAGAGTGGACTTCCAGGAACCGCCCAGACCGCCCATCTGCGTGCCTCTTGCTCCGATACCGTGAAAGAAGATCACCAGATGACGAGGACGTTCTGCCTTGCGGTTTGCATCGCGCGAGCTCACGACGCTTTCGACATACTGGACGGTTGAGTTCGGGTTGTCGGATGAAGTCGACTTCAAAGCGATCCGATGCGGCCACGCCGAAGCTTCGGCGTCCAGTGAAATTGCGATGGCGGCTAACAGGACAGCGAGCCCGACGAGGGCGGACGATAGCGCAAGTGTCCCATGGCGTCATCATGACGGCTCCCCACTGGACGAAGGCCCTCTTCTGTCGATCCAGCGCATCGTCGGAGTTACGGTTATGCCGTGGACCACGATTGAAGCCAGCACGATCAGTACTACCGTAGCCCAGATTGTCTCGAATCCATCGAACTCCGCCTGTCCCGTTGCGTAGGCAAGGTAGTAGATCGATCCGAGGCCTCTGATCCCAAAGACTGCGATCACCGCGGTTTCTCCTGGCGAATGCCCCGACCCGACCAGGCACAGCCAGCCGATAAGAGGTCGGACCAACAGGAGCGCGAGCACCGCAACGACGCCTACGCGCCAGTCGACGGCAGCCAAGAGCTGGCCGCTAACGGCGACCGATCCAAGGCATACCAAAAGTACCATCATCAGCAACCGTTCAATTTGTTCGGCGAAATCGTGAAGCTGCTCGTGGAAGTCGTTGTCCCGCTCGCTCGCCCGGAACGCCACGGCCGCGAGAAACACGGCGACAAAGCCGTATCCGCCGACGAGCTGGGTAAGCCCGTAAGTAACGAACGTCATGCCAAGAGCGACAAACCCGTCCTGCGTTTTCGCAAGTCCGCCGCCACGCATTCGAAACGAAAGGACTCCAAACAGTTTGCCCAGCCCCCAACCTAAAGCGGTGCCCGCACCGAGCCGCCATGCGACGTCGAGCGCGGCCCAGTGTGCAAGGACGTCAGTCCCCTCCTTCGCTGCCAGTGCAATGGCAACGGCAAGGTGAACGAACGGAAATGCAAGCCCGTCGTTCAGGCCCGCCTCCGACGTCAGGGCGAAACGAACCTCGTCCTCCTCTCCTGACCGCGGCGGTCCGACCTGGACGTCGCTGGCGAGCACGGGATCTGTCGGCGCGAGCGAGGCTCCAAACAGGAGCGCCGACGCAAGGCCGAGACCCAGTATCCAAAACCCGAGGAAAGCGAGTGCGGCAATGGTCAGAGGCATCGCTAAACCTAGAAGACGCCAGGTTGTCCCCCAGCGCTGCCAACCGAAGGGACGGTCAAGTTTCAGCCCCGCCCCCATCAACGCGACGATGACGACAATCTCGGTCATCCGTTCGGTGAACTCCCGATTTTCCAGAGGATTGAAGCGCGGCAGCAGGGGAAAGGGAGACAAGGCCAACAGCGTGCCGATGGCGAGACAGGCTATCGGGAGCGAGAGAGGAAGACGCCGGAACGCCATCGGCAACCACGCCGTCAGGAGGACAACGAAGCCGAGGACCGTCAGCGTAACGATGTAGGCGTCCATTCATCCTGCTTTCTGCTGGAACCCGAAGACGCGATAGCCTCAATCTTTCCCTGAAATGGCACTTGGCCAGTCGTTTGACGGCTCGTCGAGGATACCGCCAGAACTGTCTTCAGCCGGATCGGGATCACGCGCGAGCGCGTCACGGAGGCCTGGGAGCTGATCGCGGATGGCGTCGAAGATGTCTTCCTGTCGGACACCTTCGACTACGAACGTATCAATAAGTTCTTCCAGCTTCAGCCTGAGGTCATCCTTCCATTCCCTGGAGTGCGTATGGTTGGTCATTTTCTCCTCCTTCTTTTCGGCATGTCATCTGCGAGTTCGATCCAAACCGGGGCATGGTCGCTGGTGTGTTCCCAGCCTCGGACGTCCTTATCGACGCCCGCCTTGACGAGCCTTTCGGCAACCCCGGGACTGAGAAGGAAATGGTCAATCCTCAAGCCTGCATCCCGGCCGTATGCATTCCGGAAATAGTCCCAGAACGTATAAACCCGCTTCCCCGGATTCAGGTGGCGAAGTGCGTCAGTCCACCCCTGTTCGACGAGTTCCCGGTATGCATCGCGAACCTCTACCCGGAACAACGCGTCATCCACCCATCGCTCGGGCTTGTAGACATCCAGTTCGGTAGGCATGACGTTGTAGTCGCCGGCAAGAACGACGGGGACTTTCAGGGCGAGCAGTTCGTCAGCATACTCCGCCAAGCGCTTGAACCAGGCGAGCTTGTAGTCGAATTTTGGCCCTGGGTAGGGATTGCCGTTCGGCAAGTAGAGACAGCCAATCACCATGCCGTCGATAGCCGCTTCGACGTAGCGGCTATGCAAATCGTCGGGGTCTCCGGCAAGTCCCCTACGGATAAGTAGCGGTTCGCGACCTTTTTCGAGGATTGCTACCCCGTTCCAACCTTTCTGACCGTGCCAGATGGCACCGTAGCCTGCCGCCTCAATAGCTTTGGCGGGGAATTTGGCGTCAGGGGCCTTCAACTCCTGTAAACACACGACGTCAGGCGAGGCCCGTTCAAGCCAACTCAACAGCACTTCCAGGCGGCCGTTGACACCGTTGACGTTGTAAGTCGCGATTTTCACTTGGACTTATGATCGCCCTTGTCGCCCTCCCCGGGTTTTGCGTCGTGTTTCGCCTTTTGGCGTTTGTCAGCGGACAAGGATCGACTCACATCCACTGATTCTTTGAACTTGCCGTCTTCGTCCCGCCGGACGTAGCGCTTGTCGGTTCCGGTATCGATCAGTTCTCTCTTTGACATGCGTGCCTCCCTGGTTGTCGATGGAAACGCACGGAAAGAGGAAAAGTTACAGCCCGACCGCGTTGGGTGTAACGGCAAACTCGGGTTCATCTCGACGCGTTCAGGCCTGTGTATCCCCGGCCTCGCTCTCAACTACCTCTCGACCTTTCCAGCCCCGCTCCGAAAGAAGAGTGAGCGCTGGCTAGAGCTTGCAATCGCTTCCCGCTTTCAAGGCCTTGGCAAACGCTCGTCAGCCGCTCACGGCCGTCGCTGAATGCAGGAATGGTGGCATCAGCTTCTCCAGTTCCTCCAGAATGGCATCCATCCGGTAGGGCTTCGCCAGAAAGGAGACGCGATGTCCGTCGATTTCAGCCGCGGTATGGCCACCCGAAGTGACGATCACGGCGACACCCGCCGTGTAGCTGTGAACCAGTTTCACCAGATCAAAGCCGTTCAATGCGCCGGGCATGTCCACGTCGGTGATCAGCGCGTCGATCCGATGCCGACCCAGCACCGCGACAGCCTCCAGGACATTCGACGCCTCTAGCACTGCAAATCCTTCGTCTGCGAGGAAGTCCGCCAATGTCATCCGGATCAACGGCTCATCGTCTACCACTAGGACGGTGCGCTGATACATTCTCGCCTCCGAAGCTCGTTGGCTCTCACCGTGCTCCCACGAGGAAAGGGCGCCCGTGAATTGGACTCTTTGCCAACAAACTTAATAAAATGCCAACGATCGTCGCTCGCCCTTGCGATGCCGGCGCGCTTGTACGGAAGAACCAGAGAATCCCTATGCGGTCGCAAGAAGTAAAGACGGGCAGCGATAATTGTTGTCGCTCCGGATGAAGGCAATTCAATCCGGTTTGTTCTCGGGGCCGTCTGGTTTGAGATTGGCATTGAGGCGAAGGGTGAGGAAAGTCATGACTGAGAGCACGAGTGCTACGTCGTAAGCGCCGAGACCCACGGAGGTGCCGATCGCGCCTGTCGCCCAAAGGCTCGCTGCTGTCGCAGTTCCACGCACGCTTGCTTTGACAACGAGGATAGCTCCGCCTCCGATGAACCCCATGCCAGTGATCAGCCCTTCGACGATCCGGGCTGTGGCTTCCGGGCTTCCCGTCGTCAAGCGTTCGGTGGCCTGTATAAATCCGCAACTCGCTATGGCGACGAGTGGGAATGTGCGCAACCCCGCGCTTCTTTCGCCCTTTTCCCGGTCCCATCCGATAGGAAGCGACAGTAAATATGCGCCCACGAGCGCGCCAAGATGTGGAATGACATCGAATGTTACTCCTAGTGCGGCAAGCTGATCGATCAAATTCCATCCTCCCTCGTTGTTGTCGACAGCACATAGAAGCGCAGACCAGCACATCAAGCGGGTGGCCCTGGCAACGTAGGCGAAGCCAGACTTCCAGTCGATACATTATGCGATCATTTCAGATCAGAACGTGAACATACTCGCAACAAGGGTATTTAGAGCTCTGTTGCCCGTATCCCGCATGGAACCACAGACAGGTCGCTACGTGGCGATGGTGACCTTCTCGATCGGTGCATTCACTAGACCTGGGCGCCGGAGCCGCCGATCATCGCGGGCAGCAGTCTCCGAACCCGGCACGGCTCGGATACGAATAACATCGATCGCGGAAAACGTTCTGACCCACCTTCCCTCACGGAAGGCGGTGAACTGACTTATACGACAAACGGCCCAGTCGCCTTTGAAGGTGTAATTCAGGTGGAGGAGTCTGATTTTTTGCGTTACCAGCCCCCGACTGCGAACGCCTCGAGTAGCGAATGAGATTTAATCCGAGGCTGTAGCAATGAGTCGCGCCCGGTGGGGCAGTCGCGAGAAAATAAACGACTGCACCTAGATTAGAAAAATCCCGAATTTTCGGAAGATTTACATTGTAGTCTTTACAGAATTACTGAGATAGATACGAACAACTTCTTTTTGATCTGAACACAGCATCGATTGCGAAAAACTCTCCCTATCTGTAGCAATGGGTTGGGGATTGCGTGCCGGAGCTCTAGCAAAAATTTCTAAAATAGTGTGGACAATTATCGAGACCTACCTAGAGTACAGAGCCTAAAGGCATATCGATTTGACATCCCCTTCTCATTCCAGCGCCGCTCAGCAGGACAAAACCAAAGAACGCAGCACGGTGGTGGTTTTTGTACATGGTCTTGCAGGATCAGCGGCCACTACGTGGCGTGCTATGTCCAAATGCATAGCCGCCGACTCCGACTTCGCCCATATCGAAGTGGACTACTACACGTATCCCACCAGGCTGATACGCTGGCCGTTTACTCCCCAGCTGCCCGGTCTTCGTGACCTAGCGGATGGTTTCAGGACATTCTTGGAGGAACGTCATCGTACGAAGGAGAATATTCTCATTGTAGCGCACAGCCTCGGAGGATTAATTGCGCGCCACATGATAATCAGCGCCCTTCGTCGCGGTCACCTGAAAAACATTAAAAAGATCGCCTTAGTCGCATCCCCCAGCACCGGTTCGCAGTTAGCCAACGTCGGTTCCGTCGTATCATTTGCTCACCGCCAGCTCAAACAGCTTTGCAGGGATGCGCAGGGCCTTGCTGCCATCAATATCGATTGGGAGCAAATGAAAATCGAAGAAGCCATACAGGTTAAGTATATTCTGGGCGGGAGCGACCGGGTGGTGCCGAATGAGAGCGCTGCACCCTACCTGGGTCGGGACAATAAGGCTGTTTTGATTAATGCTGACCACCGGTCAATTGTAGCGCCAGATGACATCGACGACATTCGTTACAAGACGGTTAAGCGCTTTCTGCTAGAAGATACCGCGAGTGAGCCGACACCGCCGATCCTAACGGTACCCTCAGTCGAGCGCCCAGCGGATCCGTTGTTCGATGTGTACACGCCGAAGGAGGACTCCTACTATCTCGTGCGCTCGTTTGACAACGTGCTGTCGAACGTTCTGACAAGCGGACACGTCTGGTTAAGCGGGGAATCTGGGATCGGGAAATCGGCTGCCGCGCGAAGGGCTGTCTATGCAAGCGGTTGGAAACTGTTTCACATAAATCTCTCCGGCCACGAAATTCACAGCGCTCAAGCCTTAGTTGGCGCCGTTTCGTCGGAAATAGCAGCCATCGCCGACCACGCCCCGATTTCAAAGGACTCAACGTTCGCTGAACAAATCGTTTCCGTGAAAAAAGCACTCATAGCTGCGCGTTCGGACAAGATCGTGGCAAAGATCATCGAAGAGATGCCAATTGAGGAGGAGAACCTCGCAGCATCGGCGAATTTGATAGCCCAGTTCTTGGAACATATCGACGCTGACGAGCATCTCAATGGCCAGGTACGTTTCATATTCTCATCAAGAAAACCGCTCTCAAGCACTATTGGAATATTGGATAGCAAGGCGCGCGAGAAGCTCCAGTTTCTCCCTGTTGAGAGCTGGACCCAAATAGACATCGCTCGGTTGGTGCACCTGCTCACGCCCGCGATTAGACCGAACCTAACCCCTGAAGAACAGCAACGCATCTCAACTGCCTCGGGCGGTTCACCGCGCTTTGTGAAAATGATGTTTAGACATTGGAGAAACGGAACATCGAACGGCGGAACGATAGAAGACCTCTGCTCACGAGTGTCAAAGGAACTGGTCCTGTGAACGATTACCAAAAAGTACTCCGCTCTCGAACTATCATTCCTGATAGCCTTTACGTTGACCGTGATGCCGATCGGCAACTCGCAAATGTCATCGATGATATGGGCCGCCCTGGTTACATTCTTGTCGCAAGGCAGATGGGAAAGACGAACCTGTTGCTACGCATGAAGCGTCGCCGAGAGACTCTCGGTGAGCTCGCTGTGTACATCGATCTTTCAATCGGGTTCAGCGACGCGCGCGGACTCTTCCGTCATCTTATCGATAGCCTTCTGGAATCTTCCTCTATTACCGGGGTTCAAGAATTAATTCAAAACGAGCGTAACGAGGGCGCGTTGGACCCAAGCCTGGAGTACGACCGTCACTTGCGTCGGATTTTGAGTGCCACAGACAAAGAACGGGTAGTCATCATTCTAGATGAAATTGACTCTCTCGTAGGCCAACCATACTCAGATCGCATCTTATCCCAAGTTCGCAGCATGTATTTCGCTCGAGCTAACTTTCCCGTGTACGAGCGTTTGACTTATGTTCTCTCAGGTGTGGCTGAACCAACGGATCTCATTAAAGATAAAAATATCTCCCCGTTTAACATCGGCGAGAAGATTTATCTAAACGACTTTAACCGCACTGAGGCCGTGTCTCTCCTCAGCAAAGCAGGAATCGACCTGCCTTTAGATGTTAGCGACGCTGTTTTTGGCTGGACTAGCGGCAACCCACGGATGACATGGGACATTTATGCCGCGCTCGAGGATGAAATCGCAGCATCAAATGATATCGATGCAAGCACCGTCGATGCCATCGTACAAAAGCTCTACCTCACTCGCTACGATCGTGCACCATTGGATCATATTCGGGCACTCGCGGAAAATGATGCGGATGTCCGAGCGGCACTTGTTGCCCTACTCTACGGCAAGGGGGAAACGCTCGATGATCGTTCTCGGAGCAAGCTTTATCTTGCAGGAATTACCACCGCTTCAGCCAACGAAGCTCCAAAAATCAAGAACCGCGTAATTGAATCAGCACTTTCAGAAACCTGGCTCGCTCAGGTGGAGGCTGGTCAGAAAGGCCTTCTGACGGCAGCAGGAAGACGGTATGAGAGCGGCGAGTACTCTGAAGCTGTGTCGCTAGTTGACCGCTATCTCAGCTCTGGAGGGTCGATCGATACTTTGGATGAACTTGAAATTTTTCAGTACGGGATGTCCCTATACCACACTGGTGACTATAGCTTGGCAATTGCCGCACTGGAGAAAGCCAGCACGCAAAGTCGGTCAAACGAAGTTCGAACGATAATAAATTATCATATTGGGCTATCGGCTATGCTCCTAGGGCAAATGGAAAGCGCAATCGCCGCGTTCGAACCACTTTCAAGCGCGGTCGGCCCTTACAGACTGCGGGCGCGTCACGCATTGGGGACGGCATTTCTTAAAACATCCATCAAGGATTTCTCAGACAAAATTATTTCGATCAACGAGGAGGTGCTTTCCGAAGCGCCTGGCGAAACGAGCTTGTCAGATACGGAGAAGGCCGAGGTAATTTCGGCTGCACATTATAATTTGGGACAAGTCTACGCAGCCCAAAACAAACAGGGGTGGGCAAAAAAGGCATTCGAGAGCGCGAGTTTCTCCGCTTCGCGCGCGATGAAGCCGGCCTATGCGTCGGCCCGCCTGAATGTAGCAGAAGGCATCCAAGAGCGTATCGCTATCTTGAAGGAAGTCGCAGATATCATCATTCGCGACAATGTCCCCTACAACAAGGCTCGGGGCACACTTGGCTTCGATCAAAATGATATGGCTGAACTTTTGGCCGTCGCCCTTGAGACCGTGGAGTCGGACACCTTCCACCAGCTCTTAAAAACTGCTTGCGAACGAACCGCAACCAACGCCTTTGAGACGCTCGTGACTCTAGCTACCGAAGCCGATCTAAAAACAGATTTGAGACATGTCCGCACACTGTTGAAGCATGCGCTGACTGAACACACCATCTGCCGTGAAGCCCTCCTCAAGCAAAAACTGAATGCGGCCACAATCTGGCTAAGGAATTCGGCGGAAGATGAGCGTCACGAAGCGTTCAAAACGTATTGGGTTTTAGTCACTGATCCGGCGGCCGCGGAGTTCCTGTCGGCGAATGACACCGTGCTATTAGCAAACCATGTCGGCGAACTCGCCAAAAATGGCGATTTGGTTTTAGCAAAGGAGATTACCGCCTTCGTTCGTCGAAACGAAGAGATCCTGGCTTCCGCAAGCTCCACGGTGTTCGCATTCTTCGTTTACAATGAAATGGTGATCCATAGACTTGAAGATAACTATGAAAGAGCCCGCCGAGCCGCGCGTGAGATATTGAAGTTGGTTTCTGCTCGTGACGTTTCAAACGATATTTATGCCATAAGGCAACCAGAATTGGTTGATAGCTTGCGTCAGGCAGCATCGAACGAGATAGGGTTTCATTCTCCCGCCGTTGCAAAATTTCGTAGAAACGACGTTATTGAGGTCGTCGATACTAGGACCGGACTTCGGTACAAGGCGAAGTATAAAAAGGTGTCCGACGGACTCGCTGCAGGATATTTAGAGTTATCCGGCGCCCCCAGCCGCAAGTCTCCATTTGATCGGAGCTGACCTGCCACTGAGAATTCCCTCCAGAATGGATTAAAGTCCGGCCCATAGAGGACGGACGAATGAAGAAGCAGAGATTTACGGAAGAGCAGATTATTG
>NZ_LMGC01000016.1:0-75451 GCF_001427045.1 Ensifer sp. Root558
ATCCGGATGTGGTCGAACGCGTTATGGCAGACGAGATGAAACGCGACCTATAATCTCGGCCTCTCAACCAAGCTAAAATGCCTTCGCCGGACGCTCACGCCTATGACGGCATAGTCCTCGCTCCAATCGAACTGGAATGCCTCACCTGGGCGGAAAGACAGCGGAACGAATATGCCGCGGCCCGTCGTCTGCTGCTCACGCTGCCGATCAGCCCGCCAATCACGGGCGAAAGCGGCCACCCGGCCATAAGAGCCGGCAAAGCCAAGAGCCACCAGATCGGCGTGAACCTGCTTCAACGTTCGACGCTGCTTGCGCGACTTCCCGGCCTCGGTCTTCAGCCAGCCGGCCAGTTTATCGGCAAAAGGATCGAGCTTGCTTGGTCGCTCTGGTATCGCGAACTTCGGTTCGATCGTGCCAGCGCTCAAGTACTTCGCGATCGTGTTGCGCGACAATCCGGTTCGTCGGCTGATCTCGCGAACCGACAGCTTCTCGCGCAGTGCCATCCGACGGATGATGTTTAAAAGTCCCATGTGGATCACTCCGTTGCCCCCGTCGCTCACCGCGTTGAGGGGAAGGTTCACATGGCTCAATTCTCAATGGAAATTATGCGCCTAACCGGCTCAGTTCCGCGCGGAAACCAACAATACCGGAGAGCTTCCGCGAGTTTGGATTTTCCCGACACCGCGCCAGGGTCGCCTGCCAGACTCTGAAGAGGTCACGGACGATCACCGCCGGACTTTCCTGACGCGCTGCGACACGAGCTTCGGGACTTTGGCCGCGGACGGTTTCCTCGATTTCCCAGAGCCTCGCCATACGCTCGACCGTCGCCCTGCCAGATTCGATGGCCGCTCATCGGATCGCGCTTCAACGTCTCCTGCCCCATCAACGACATGCCAGGAAAGCCTCTCCGCATGTCGGTATAGCCTGTCGCCAGCCACACCTTCACCCCGCGCGGGACCGGGATCATCGCTTACGGATCATCGCCGCTCCGACACATCGAGGATCCAGGCCAAGGCTTCGGTATGGATGTCGCTCTCGACCCGCAGGTGACGGCCACCGCCGAGTTCGATCGTTCGATCATCACCATGCTTGCTTTCTCGCGCGAGCGAGGGGCCGGCGGCTCGGTCGGGATCGCCGACGCCGATCGGGCGGTCCTTCTCCTCCCGGGTCCAGCGCCGGCGCCGCTTGACCGGCGTAATGACCTCAATCTGATGCTTCGTCATAGGACTACCCCTAGTGATTGCACTAGGACTTGCAGCCTTCAGCCTAACTCAGCAAGGCGGCCGTCACCGGAGGGGTACGTCTCATATCCGGCAGCCCTGAAGTATCTACTGCATCCTGCAACGGAGAAGAAGCTGCACTGCGGACAAGCGAGCATCGACGCCCGGAGATCGCCCGAGCCCGTGAATTGTGGACTAGGCTCCTCGCAATAGCCTCCTCCACCCAAAAGGCGAGCTTGCCGCTAGGCCACCGTCCTATCACCGACGTACATCGTGTCAGTTTTTTTCTTCGCGGAGGTGGGATGCTGAAAAGGTGAAAAGCAAGACCCCCAGAAAAAATGCTACAAAGGCACACTGCAGCGCATATGAAACGTCAAGGCTAACAGCACGGTATTCTGAGTAAACACCGGATCGGAACCACATTATTATATGCGCTATCGGGTTCAGCAGCAGTATTCCTCGAAACGGTTGCGGAATGGAGTCCGCCAAGAAAAAGACACCCGAAATAAGAAAAAGTGGCTTTGTGACAATGGAGTAAATTTGCTCATACAAGGGCGATCGAGCGAACAAGGCGATGTTTGCCATACCAACTCCCAATCCCAATAACATTGCTACGAATATAGAAAAGAATACAATCGAGTATTCCAATCCGGCGAACACTGAACGATGATCCTCGACAGAGATCAATCCCAGCACTAGGAAACAAATGAATGCGGTCGTGAGCGCTTGGACAATAAATCGCGCAGCAACTGTATCCGCTGGCGCTACCACTGGATAGTTTAGCAGGGCGCGATTTGCACGGACGGCGCCGGCAACAAACGATGTCATGCTATTGTATGCCAAAAGTGGCAGGTAGCCTGTTGCAAAGAACAACATGAAGCTGCTGCCAAGTGCAGGCGCGCGTGCGATCGTACCAAAAACAACGCTTAACAAAGCGATATGGGCAACGGGGTCAATCAAGGCCCAAAGGTATCCACCAGGCTTGCCTCCATATCGTGTAGACATTTCACGCACCATAAGGGAAAATGTCGATCGAATATGTTGCTTGACAAGTTCCACTGTCGTTCCAATCTGTGAAGCCATCACAATTCCTGACTGGCCATATCTCAAAGCGCCAGGCAGATCCAAAAAAGTATTCTGTGATAGGGAGAAGTTAAGCGCAATTGAACGTCCGAGCTGTGGCAACTGCCACTGCTTTTTGTTCTGGCGTAGTAACCTGAGTGCGGCGATGCACAGCGCCGTGGCCGGTGTCAGCCCCTCACACGCACGCCCCTCTCCAAGCTGGCCCCTTCCCTTGCCGTTCAACCAGAATGATCGATCCTATCAGGTTCGCGCTAGCCCCCCCCCCAAATTCAGGATTTGACCTGATTGTCAAGGTTCGATTTCGCCTTCAGCGATGCTATACAAAGAGCCATTGCGGCGGTCGGGGCATGACAATAGGCGCCTGTGCCCACAAACGCGGTACCAGTTCCGCCAATAGTGCTCACACCCCAGCGATCGTTCGGCGCGACCGCCTCCATCAATTCGACAGCGGCGTCGATCGATGTTGTGAAAGGCGGTACAATTCCTGGATTTTCGCCCGACGGAACGACCCAAAAGACTTTCTTGGCAGGCTCACCGTTCGGGTCTGTTTTAACGTACTCGACTTTTTGACGCCACCCCAGGATGGAGCCAATCGCCGCGTCAAATACCCGCTCGGCTTGTTCAGCTTGTTCGAGCTTGGCGATCAATTGATCTATGTTCATACAATCCCCGCATGCTCTTGGGCCTATCAGAAAGAGTCCGCCCGCAGATACCCGCTTTTTTGACTTGACTCAATAAGTCCCTTGTCGCTTGTACCGGCGCCGGTACGAGGCTTGCCTCCTTGGAATACCGCCCGGTCGCCTCAAAAGCAACAAACGTCGGGCTGGGAGGGACGCGCGGTCCTTGCATTGCCGTGAAAGCAAACGGTAGGCCAGTTTAGATGACGCAAGTTCGCGAACTGTGTTATCCATGGCATCCCTCGTTGGGCGGCCCGTTCATATTCATGAGGTGCTCGCGAAGGAAACGCTGTTTTCCTTCGCAGAATGCAGAAACTGCTTCAAGGCTCCGTGTACGGAGCCGTACGAAACACAACACGCCTTAGTACTTCAAGCACGATCACGAATATTGTAATAACTCATCACACCAATCCCCCAAGCGAAGAGCAATCCAAGTGTGACAAGCAAAGCGCTCATGAACCGTGTAGGATACTGCGCCAGTTCGGAAAGCGTTGGTTCGATAAACAACGCAAGATAGCGCTGGCGATTGTTTGCTTCAATCCGTGCCTTCTCAAGTGAAGCCAACGAGGCTGTATAGGCGCGCTCAGCAAACTCGCGTTCCGTTTCCAGTTCTTCAAACTCGGCAATCCGGCCCGCAACGTCGTGAGCGCTTAAGGCATCCGCCCCAACCCGTCTCTCACCTGTTCCCAACCGCTGCCGCTCAACAGAAAGCTGCTGTTCAATGCTACCGATTCGCGTCTTCAGAAGTCGAATCCTCGGTGTGGACTCGCCCATTTGATTTCTTGCGGTGACTAGATCGGCGTTAAGCTGCGTCCGTTGTTGCTCTAGGGAAGCTATAAGCTGGACAGCGAGTTTCGCCTCCTCTTCCGGGCTAATTTCCTGTGACTTGTCCCGATAGTGACGGAGAGCAACACGCGCCCGACCAAGCCGTGCCTCGCTAGCTAACACTTCGTCTTGCGTGGCTCTGAGGACATCGTTGCGAGCTGCAAGCGAAAGTCCATTTACTAGATTATCGCTGTTTTCAACAATAAACTGGGTGATCGCTTGAGCTTGTTTTGGCTCGAATGCTTTGACTGTGACCTGAATAATGCCTGAGGCGTGATCGAAATTGACCGCGACCATTTCTTTCCAATACTCGAGCTTATCCTCGACAGCTAAATTGGAACCAATGCCATAGAAGTAATCGAGACCTCGAGTGGCGTAGATCTTCTCAAGATTAAATCTCTGATCCGCCGCAGCGACAACTCGCTCACTCATTATATAGTCCATTAGGATATAGCTGTCGGAAACGGTGCTGCCACTCGAAGCCTGCGTAAACATCCCTAAAATATCGGTGGCTCCGCCTGCGTCAATGCTTCTCACAGAGAAGGATGCTGAACTATGATACTGATCGGCAGCAAAGAAAGCCATGTACAACGATACCATCGCTGATGGCAGCGCAACAAGAAGAAGGAACGAAATTCCAAGTATAGTGTGCCGAAGCTGATATTTTTTGAACCAGGCCCAATTCGACCCCAGCGGCAACTCAGACTCATCAAGTGGCAATAATCGCGCGCGGCCTTCCGGAAGTCGCGTCGTCGGCACACTTTGTTCGCGCAGAAGTCCTTCAAGTAATGCTATCCCCTTGTTCCTCTCGGCAGTTTTCGGGGATGGCATCGAAGTAGGAGACTGATTAGCGGCTAGTGCGAGTTGAGGTTTCGCGATAGCATCGTCTTTGGCCGCCATTTAATTTCCCTTCATGTTGTTGTCGTGCGCGCGAATTGCGTCCTCGACATCGTCGTAGTAGCTCAGCGCGCCTTTTTCCAGGACAACTCCGCAATCGCAATAGTCGCGGATCGTGCCGGTACTGTGCGATACCATGATCACATCTGCCCCTTTTAGCTTCGTTTCAAAGACAGCATGACACTTTTTCTTAAAGTTTGAGTCACCGACGGCCGTAATTTCATCAACAAGATAGTAGTCAAAATTAACACCCATGCTCAGGCCGAAAGCGAGCCGTGCCTTCATTCCCGATGAGTACGTTCCGACTGGCGCTTTAAAGAATGAACCGAGCTCGGCGAAATCTTCGACATAGTCGATCAACTCAGCGGAATCCACGCCGTAAATGCGGGCCACGAACCGGACATTCTGCTCACCGGTCATAGAACCTTGAAAACTGCCAGCGAAACCTAGCGGCCATGAGATTTTCCCTTGTCGCACAATTCGCCCCTGGTCAAGCTTGATCGCGCCAGCAACTAGGCGCAACAATGTCGACTTTCCCGCTCCATTGCGCCCGAGTAGCCCGACGCTCTTGCCGCGGTGGAGGGTAAGCGAAGCATCCCTAATGATAGGTTTCTTGATTCCCTTCGCGCGGGCATACTTTGTCGCGTGTTCGAACCGAATCATCCCGCTTCTCAGTTTCATTTGAATGGTGTGAACCCAGAGGTGTCACAAAGTTCTCATATAAAGGCTTACTTCATAGTGCGGTTCATGTCGAGGCTGCGTCAAACGCCCCAATCTTATCGTTCACCCGAAAGGATACAGAACGCGACCGACTGCTCTCAATCTAGGGTCCGAGAGGCTCCGAAAGAAGCCAATCGGGTCGGCGCGGAAATCTTCGAAATCACGATCACTCCCGAATTTACGCACAAGCGAGGCCACGAATGGGGTCAACATATGACGCCAACCTAGCATTCCGTAAGGCCCCCAAGCACGCCACCGAGAACCGGAAGCAGATCGTCGGCTCGAACAGCTAAGCTGCTGCTTTATTCCTTCGACGGTCGCCTCGAAGGAGGTCTGCTCTCCAGTCTCTGGATCAAAATACCGAGGGTAGAGCAGATAGGCCCCGGCGAAGAGTGCCTCAATACTTAGGTTCCGCCCGCGACGCGGACTTGGTTGGCGATCATCCGTCAAGCCCCAGCCGGAGTAAAAGGGGCAACCCGCGACCGTCACCTGAACACCGCGCAGCAACGCTTCGAACCCAACGAGTGACGTGATTGTATAAACGTGATCTACGGTGCGTAAAGCTTCCGAGATCGGCAGGCTTTCTGTGACAAGCTCACACAGATGCGCTACTTCAGCAGGATCGGACTTAGCAACACGGACGCGGCTTAAGACGTCAGGATGCGGCCTGTATAGGATCTGGGCACCATTCTGTTCAACTGCAGCAAGCCGTACCAGGTCGTGGTTTGTTATGGGACTCAAGCAACCTTCTCGGATCGACGCGTCGTCCTCAACTTGCCCAATGACAAGGACTCGTTTGCGAGTCTTTTCTCCGTACACGTCCTCCGCACTGATCTGCTTCCGACCGTTGTATTTGCTGACGCCGCTTCTACACAGAAGCTTAATCCCCTCGCGTGCACGGGCCAAGAGCGCCTCATCTCCCTCAAAGTCATACTCTTTGAACAAGATCTCAAGATCCGAAGCTTCGCGACAACTAAAATAAGGAGCCTTGCTGTCGAGCGTCAGGGACAACGGATGACTTCTGCTGGCACTCGGGCGCGCTGAGCGAAGAAAGCCGTCTTCGATGAAAGTCACACTGATGTCGTGCCGTTTTGCGATCGCTTTAGCTGCCTCGGGGAGCTCGCCCCCCCAAACGAGAAATTCAGACCTGTTGACCGCATAATTCGCAAGCGCCGCGGCCAAATCTGCTTCGCTGGAATCACTTGAAACAAAGTAAAAACAGCGGTCAGGAAAATAGCGCTTTAGAAAAGGCTTCTTCCAGTCAGTGATTCGAAACGCGAACGTATACAGGCCGACCTCGGACGCCAGACCGGTTGCAAGGTCAACTGCGTCCGCATGCTGCTGGACTGCTGGTCTCTTCCATCCAATCACCAACTTTATACTCCAAGGCCCCGGGCTAACGCCGAAACTGAACCGCCAGAAAGCGCGCTTTTTTAGATATTTTGTACCACGTTCGCCAGATACAGGCCATACGCACTGTTCCCGTAGCGATCTGCAAGGGACGTCAGTTCTCGCGAATTAATAAAGCCTAACCGATAAGCAATCTCTTCTGGACACGCAACTTTGAAACCTTGTCGACGTTCTAATGTTGCTACGAACTCCGATGCCTCCAGCAGACTGTCGGGAGTGCCCGTATCCAGCCAAGCGTAGCCTCGCCCTATTCGCTCAACGTGCAACTTTCCACGTTCTAGGTAGCTTCGGTTTACATCCGTTATTTCGAGCTCGCCTCGGAGGGAGGGACGCAGGTTTGCCGCTATGTCTACGACTTCGTTGTCGTAGAAATAGAGTCCTGTCACGGCCCAGTTAGAACGGGGCCGACTGGGTTTTTCGTCAATCGCAATTGCCTTCATCGCACCATCGAACTCGACAACGCCGTACCGTTCAGGATTGCTCACGTGGTAGGCAAAAACCGTTGCGCCGCTCTGACGTTCCATGGCGCTTTTAAAGAGTTGCGTGATCCCGTGCCCATAGAAAATATTATCTCCTAGAATCAGACACGAAGGATGGCCGGAAACGAAATCTGCACCGATCACATAAGCCTGCGCTAGCCCATCAGGTGACTGCTGTTCCGCGTATGAAAGCGAAATACCCCACTTTGCCCCATCACCTAGCAAGCTCTGAAAGAGCGGCAGGTCCCGCGGTGTCGTAATGATAAGTATATCTCGGATACCAGCCAGCATCAATGTGGATAACGGATAGTATATCATGGGCTTATCATAAACCGGGAGGAGCTGTTTCGAGCTAACCAACGTCATTGGATGCAGCCGAGTTCCACTTCCGCCTGCGAGAATGATACCCTTCATTTGAACCTCTTCGTTCTATACATGCTGCAATAGACGGCATACTGACGCACTTACCGAAGCACTCCAAACTGGCAAACGAATCCCATGATGATCCTGTATTTTCCTCGAACACAGGCGAGAATTAGAGGGACGACGCGCCGGCGTAGGGTAGTCCGCAGCTGAGATGCGCCTGACTTCCGCAGACGGCCCATCAATGGCTCGGGACGCCTTAAGGATTTCCTCAGCGAAGTCTGCCCAACTCGCATCACCTGTCGCGGTCAAATGAAATGTACCTCTAAGCTCACGGTCCCGGGAGTTCAGCAGGTTTTTTCCGACCCTAAATATCTCCCTCGCCAGATCGAGAGCAGATGTTGGATTGCCCACCTGATCGTCGACAACAAGCAGCTCTTTTCGAGTTCTTGCATGGTCTAGTATTGTCCGCATAAAGCTTCTGCCAAAAGGGCTATACACCCAGGCCGTCCTTAGAATCACGTGATCATCCATGACGGCACTGATGAGTTTCTCGCCCTGCAATTTGCTCTGACCGTAGACCCCTAGCGGAACAGCAGTGTCGGTTTCGACGTATGGCGTATTTTTGGTCCCATCGAATACATAGTCGGTGGACAGATGGATTATCGGGACCCGCATATCGCTAGCAGCAACAGCCAACTCTCTCGGTGCCTCCGAATTCACCTTGAAAGCCGCTACGCGGTCGCTCTCGGCGAGATCAACCGATGTGTAGGCGGCGGCGGACACGACTATGTCCGGAGAACATTCTTTCAGGACACCCACTATACTTTTGGTATTCATCAAGTCGAGCTGCGGCCTACCCAGCGCAATAATCGCAATCTCTGGTTGTTCGCGTCCAGTTTCGAGAAGCGCCTGGACCACCTGACCAGTCAACCCTGTCACGAGAAAGCGAATGGGCGGGCTCATGTGGCATCTCCTGGCGTGGTCAAACCAAGGCGCGCACCGTCATAGTTCTTACGCAGTGGCCCCCACCACCATTCATTCCCCAGATACCATTCTATGGTTCTTCTGAGCCCGCTCTCAAAAGATTCCAGTGGCGCCCAACCGAGCTCCGTCTGCAGCTTAGACCCATCGATCGCGTAGCGCATATCATGGCCGGGCCTGTCCTGGACAAAGCGAATCAATTCTTCGCGCGGGCGGCGTGCGGGAATGAGCGAATCTACTATGGAGCAGATGGATCTCACAACATCGATGTTCTGCCGTTCATTGCGGCCGCCAATATTGTAGGATTCTCCTGTTCGGCCGCGCCCGGCGATGAGGTCGAGCGCGCGAGCATGGTCTTCAACAAACAACCAGTCGCGGACATGTCGACCGTCGCCGTAGACGGAAATTGGCTTTCCTTCGATCGCATTCAAGATTGCCAATGGAACGAGCTTCTCGGGAAAGTGATAGGGTCCGAAATTGTTTGAACAATTGGATATCAATATCGGCAGGCCATAGGTTCGCGCCCACGCCTTCACCAAATGGTCAGATGCTGCCTTAGTTGCGGAGTAAGGAGAACTTGGATCGTAGCGGGTCGTCTCAGAGAACAAGTCGCCATCGGCTAATGAGCCGTAGACTTCGTCGGTAGAGACATGAATGAACCGAAATTCGGTTCGCTCTGCGGGCTTCAGAGATTCCCAATAATTCCTCGCACACTCCAGCATATTGAAGGTACCGAGGACGTTCGTTTCGACAAAATCTCTCGCCCCGGTTATTGAGCGATCTACGTGGCTTTCTGCCGCGAGGTGCATGACGCGATTTGGCCTGAACTCGGAGAACGCGCTTGCGATCGCAAGGCCGTCGCGTACATCAGCTTTTTGAAAACGATACCTCGGATTGTTTTTTACTGGCTTAAGCGAGCCGAGCGTTGCTGCATAGGTTAGACTGTCGAGATTGAGTACGTCGTATCCCTTGTCGACAATAAGATGGCGAACGACCGCAGATCCGATAAAACCTGCTCCTCCGGTAACAAGAATACGCATGCGTTATTACGATCCTTTTTGACAGACGATTGTAATAAAAATTCCATGCGACTTATGCGAAGTTCGCATATAGCTCGTTCAACCGCGGTTGCTTCTTGTCCTTGTCTGACACGACAGCTTCGGCAATCGATGTTGGCCACGTAATCTCGAGTGCGGGATCATTCCAAAATAGCCCGCGCTCAACCTCCTGTTTGTAATATGCGGTCACTTTGTAACAGATTGTGGTTTCGGGTTTGAGCGTGCAAAAGCCATGAGCAAATCCCGGCGGAATCCAAAGTTGGCGACCGTTTTCGTCAGAGAGTTCAGCGGCTACAAACCGCCCGAACGTCGGCGATCCATGGCGCAAATCAACTGCCACATCCCAAAGCGCACCTGCCGGGCAAGAAACGAGTTTTCCTTGAGCATGCGGCGCGAGTTGGTAATGTAAACCGCGCACCGTACCAGCCTTTCGCGAGTACGAGAGATTCTCTTGCACAAATGCGAACGAGCCAATGTTGGCTTCAAATTGGTCGGAGCGGAACGTCTCAGAAAAATAGCCGCGTTCGTCTTCCATTCTATTAGGCGTGATTAAGACAACTTCCGGAATACTCGTTTGCTCGAACAGCATAACTTCACCCTTTTCTCCCCTCGTGCGTGTTCTAAGTCCATGGCCGCTGCCGCACTAGCAGTTGAGCATAGGCTGATGACATCAGATCTGGCCCGGCCACGCACAGGTTCGCTGTTGATCTAGCGACGAGAACGCTGCCCAACGCCCGTCCGTGCTTTGGATTCGACAAGCATCGAATCCTCCAAACTGATCGGACTCGGTCTCTGACGCTCGCGTCAGTAGGCGGACACACTAGGTAACCAAGCAAAGCAACTGCTGCCAAAACTTGGCGATGGACGCAAGCATCCCCGACCCCAAAGGTTTCCTTTGAGATTTGAACGTACGCGCAAGTACACCCGAAGTACCTTCTCGTCGCATGAGGTGAGCCCTTAACTCTGGCGACATCTCAGCGCGTTGAGGTCTCTGCATCAGGGGAACTCGAGGCGCAGCAGCCAAACCAATCGCCTCGTTCACCAGACGGTCAATGACTGTATTGGGATCCGCAATAAAGCGTGCCTTCCATTCCGCGTCAGGCTTGCTGACGAACGGGAACTGCAGTTCGGTGAAAGTTCGAATTATGCCCGAGCCAAAGAAGTATTGTAGGCCGTACTCCTCGTGCGCCCCAAAGTCACCGATCACAGCCGTTGGAATTCCCGCGTGTATCGCCTCAGCTGCGACGGTGGAACACACGGTGAGACAGTGGGAGGCCGTCGCGAGGAGCGTCGATGCCTTTTCACTAGTGAGCGCGAGATTGCTAGGCCATCCCCCTTGCGACTGTGCGGCCGCCCTGAGAAGTGGTTCGATCGGATGCCACGATCGATGCAAACTTGCTTCCTTCGTCGCCGTGCGCGGCTTTACGACAAAGTTCGTTTTCGGGAAACGTTTGGCCAATCGAACTAGTTCTGCAGCCAAGAATTCTCTTTCAGCATGATATCGCGGTATGACCGCCTGCTCGAAAAAGACGACTGGTCCGGACGCCAGTAGTGGCCGCGTCACAGGTTCAAGCAAAGCGCCAAGCCCGAAAACTCGCGCATTGCTGGCATCGACACGAAAGGAACTACACATTGCAGCATATGATTCGGCATCTGCTTGACAATTCAGCCAAAGCAGGTCGCTCCCGGTGCGCATGGAAAAGCCATCAAGCGCATATCGAAGAACGAGACCAGGATAGCAAGAAATTACCAATGGACGTCGGTCACCTAGCTGGACCAGGTGGTGCATGAGCCGCCTAGTCGATAAGCCCTCCAGACAGGAAAGGAGAATGTCGTAGTCGGCGACCTCGTGGGTAACGCAGAAACTTTCAATGTCGATCCAACGGACTTTCGTCCCGCCAACATACTGCTCGACTTGCTTACCGCTAATCTGGGTCTGTCGCCGTGCTTGCACCAAAGCCAGCTCTACGGTGCAACCTGAACGCTCAAAATACGGCGAGATCAATCTAGCAGTATTAAGAAATGAATCGTACGACGCAAGCGCCAGGACACGCATGCGATTACCCGATCAGCTTTTGCGAGGTGAGCAACTCACTAACTTCCCTCAGGGCGCCGTTTCCACCAGCCTTTCCAAGCACGAGTGTTGCTACAGCCTTAGCCTCAGTATGGGCGTCAGATGGAGCGAAACTTAGCCCGCAAGCTTTCATGCAATCCAGATCATTAACATCATTGCCGACGTACGCTATCTCCGTCCACTCGAGGCGGTTTTCAGCGCGCCAAGCGTCAAGCGCTGGCAACTTATTGTGAACATGATGCAAAACATCCATCTGAAGCTTGGCCGCACGTGCGCTCACTACGGGATTTTTCTCACGAGACAGAATGAGTGTTTTAACTCCCCGATTCCGAAGAAATTCAATGCCCATACCATCACTACGACTGCAACGAACCGCCTCCGTACCGTCTTGGTTAACAAGCACTCGGTCATCCGTATGTACGCCGTCGAAGTCCGTGACAAGCGCCCTAATCGTCCTCTTCGGTATGGTTCGCTGCAAGTCATGGATCTCGGCATAGGCTTCAGCGATTACCCAATCCTCAGCCGTATCAATTTCAATTGGCGGCATAGCGACCGGGACAAGAACTGTTACGCCGCAGAACCTTTGCTCGGTAGCCAAGAACTCAGGTACGCGAACAGCATAGATGGCTCCCGTCTCTCTGTAGCGCGGTATCATATCCTGTCGCCGTTGACGCGGTTCCGCATGATTGTGTGTAAGACCGATCGCTGTTCCATCGCTAGCTACTTGCCAAATGAAGCCGTGATCCTCAATCGCGGCGAAGGCGCTCGCAGCCCCGCGATTTAAAAGTTCCGATACAACAGCATCGATTTGCTCGGGAGTGGTAAACGGTGAGGTGCATTGAATGAAAACGAGCACATCCGGCATCGTCCCCGTCATGCCTTCAATCTCACGCAAGGCATGTATTAGTGCCGATTCAGAACTTGCGGTGGAATTTGATAGCGCGGGCGGGCGGGTGATAGCAGTAGCGCCGAAACGTTTCGCTACCTCGAGTATCTCCGATGAGTCGGATGAAACGTAGACGTTGGACACGAATTTCGACTCAATAGCAGCCAAAACGGCGCGCCCTACCAAGGGCACCCCATTCAAATATCGTGTGTTCTTGCCAGGGAGGCCAACAGAACCTCCCCGAGCTGGAATTACGGCGACAACTTGCATCACGAAATTTGCCGAATTTGCCCGCCGTGCTTTTCTTCGCGCCATTTCAGCTTGTCACGTTGGACCAGCTCGACGTCGAGCATTTCTTTTCCCTTGTACGTCACCGCCTTGCTCACATTCTTCAAATCGCGGCAGAGACGGCGCAACCCGTCAGGCTCAAGACTTGCGGCGTGATCGGTCCCCTTCCAAGTGCGGTCCAGCGTGAAATGACGCTCTACGTACTCAAAGTCCCCTTTGCCATAAACATTTCGACCAATGATCCCCGCCGTCATCGCGGCGACGTCTGCGGCGATCCCCAGGTGATGGCCAGAAAAGCCAATCGACTTAACTTTGTCACCGTAGCGTTCCTGCAATCGGTTAATCTCAAGCACACAAATATCGGCAAAGGCCACCGGATAGCCCGACGTGCACGCATAGAGAACCAGATCTTTGGCGCGCCCACGCTTTTCGTAAAACTCTACGAGCCGGTCAGTTTCTTCATGCGTGGTCATTCCGGTAGAGACATGGATCTCTCCATCAAAGTTCTTGCAGAGGAACTCCTGAAGCACATAATGCTGATTTGTTGCGGACGGCAACTTTATCAGATTAGGTTTCAGAGCGGCGATCTCCTGCGCAGACGTAAGATCCCACACGGAAGTTGAATAGTCGATCCCCATCGCCTGGCACTCTTCGCGCAGTTCCCGATGCTGACCAACAGAAAACTCAAGAAACTCACGATGCTCGCCGTAGGTCGCACCATACGAATTGGCAGGAACGGGGTGCGGCCGATCATACTCTTCCGGAGTCAGCAGCTCTCGGTTGTGACGCTTCTGAAATTTGGCGACGTGGGCGCCGCAGATCTTTGCGGCAACACGTATGAGTTCCTTGGCAATGTCCATGCTACCCATGTGGTTGCAGCCGATTTCCGCAATCACTTTAATTTCGTTTGTCATATTCAGGATCCTGTTGGTCTTCGGTTACTCCGGCGTATGCCGTACTTGGATTGGGCCACACCGATGCACTTGCCAGTAATGACGCTACGCTGTCCTTAGACATTTGCGGCATCAAAGGCAATTGGCTGCGTCAGTAAAGAGATCAGTTGGTGGACAAAGAACTCAGCCCTGGACCTTCATTGTCCGTCAAAGCTCGGACCCGGGCGGCTTCAGTTGCGTCATGCAACCATTGGAGTACAGCCTCCATTTCGGAGGGCTGAGAACTCACGAAGTAGCGAGATCGTAGTATGTACGCTGCAGCAAATATCTCCTGCACAGAGCGGAGCTTGGTTCGGCGCGAAGTGCGCAGCCTATCGTCGGTTACGCCCCAACCAGCATAGAACGGCAAACCGTAGCACGTCACCGCGATCCCACGAAGAAGGGCTTCAAAACCCATAAGCGAGCTGATTGTATACACTCGATCGACTCCCTCGAACGCTTCCGCTGGCGCTATGTCATCAATCAACACCTCACAGATGTCAGCGACGGCCGCCGGGTCTGAAACCCAAGCGCGGGTGCGATGCAATACCTCAGGGTGCGGCTTGTAGACGATCTGCGCGTTCGGGTTTTCGGCTGCGGCAAGCCGAACGAGATCGTTATTGGTTAGGGGCCGATCACAACCGTACTTTACTGCGGCATCAGTTTCCACCTGTCCAATAACCAAGATACGCGGCCTCTCCTTTTTCCCGAGAACAGCATCGAGAGTCAGGCGTCTGCCCAAGTTGTACTTGCTCACTCGAAAATTGAGCAACAGTTCTATACACTTTTCCGCTCGCTCCATTAGGGCTTTGTCTGAAGCGAAATCGTATGTCTCGAGGATAAGTTCAAGATCAGAGGCATTCCGCGCATCGTAGTGCATGGTACGTGAGTCAACAATGAGCGATGCGGGTGGAGATCTATGGGCACCGAGCGCCACCGAGCGAAGGAAGCCATCCTCAACATGAAAAAATGGAATTCCACAGATACCGCAGAATATCTTCAAAAACGGCCAATATTTGAAACCCCAAACATAGACTTCAGGCTTCTTGTAGAGAAGTAATCGAAAAGGCCAACCGTGGATCAGCATTGTGGGCGCCTTGCGGCTTAGCACAGTGCATTCAAGATCAGGAAACCAATTCGGAACCTCATCTTTCCAAGGTTTGAAGCCGAAGAAGAAGGCTTTTCTGCGCGGCATAATAAAGCTGTTATCTCCGTCGATTCGCGCGTCCCTCCTCGAACAGAGGACAATACGTCTTGTTGTTGGGCGCCGGACGCAAAGTATTCATCCGGAACTAAAAACGAGTGGTCAGAGGTACGTCGTTGGAGTTACCGAACCTGAGCCGTTTGGCGAATTCAAGGCCCGATCGATCCCAAACCGATGAGACAGACGCCAATTGGCATTCTCTCTAAGTGGGAGCAGTGCGACTCTGGGTTGCGCGGCTCCTCATTCGACAACATGAATTCCGGGAACCTTTGACATTCTGATCGCCGGTGCCTCGCCCTCAAAAGCCTCCACCCGCCGATCATAGTTCGGCGCGACCGTGCCCATCACGCGGTCCCAGAACGAGAAATAGTTCGCGTAGTTGTACTTGAATTCGGCGTGGTGCTGGTCGTGATAGGTCGTGCAAAGCATTGGCGAAGGATACCGCGCCGTGCGTGAGGCGAAATATTCGAAGCCGGCGTGGCCGAAGGTGCCGTTGATCTGATCGAACAGGCGGTGGGTCAGAAGGATGATCGGCGGGAACGGCACGAGAAACGTGATGACGGCATAGTAGCCCTGGCTCATAGCGGTATCAACTAAGCCGATCGAGTCGTTGCTCCAGGCCGTCGGCGCGACACTGCGGTGATGCAGGAGATGGTACTTATAGAAGAGCTTGGTGTGCAGCAGCCGGTGGGCGAAATAGAACCAGGCGTCGAAGAGCACCATGCAGAGCACGAACAGCGGAATGGCCGTCCACCAGCTGAACTCCCAAGGCGAGAACAGCGTCCATCCCTTGTACTGGACGAAAAGCCCTATCGCGACCGACGTGCAGGTCACGAGGATCGAGGCCATGCTCTGGCGGATCTCGATGGCCTTGCGCTTCTCGCCGCGCCGCCCCTTTTGGATGCGGCGCTCGGGGTTGCGGTCGTTGAGCCAGGTGATGCCGTAGCCGAGGATGAAGTACAGCGCCACCGTCGCTGCATAAATCGCGGCCAGCAAGCCGACAAAGGTGAGACTGTCCTGAAGAAGGGCGCTCAAATCGTGATCCGTCGCGGAAAGAAAAGTTGAACTGGTGTGTGGACTATATCAAGCACCCTCTTCCGCGCAAGGCGTACAGCTTTAGCCGCGCTCAAACTCGGCCAGAAATGCGCGCAATTCTGCGCCGTCAATGCCGACGAGGTGGCCCTCCTGCGGATACCTGCCCGAGTGCACATCCTCGGCAAACTCCGTGAACGCGGCGATCCGTTCGCGCTGAAGCCGGTCGTATTCGGCGGCAAAGTTGCGGTATGTCTTGGCATGGCGTGGCACGTGGCCGCGATTGCTGCCGAGCACGTCGGCGGCAAACAGATATTGGGCGTCGCAGCCGCAGCCTGCCCCCATCGAGAGCATCAGCATCGAAGTTCTGGCACTGATCGGTGCTGCAACTTCTCCCGGTACGACCTCGATTTCTGCAGCGAAGGCGCCGGCTTCCTCGAGCGCCTTGACCTGCCGCCAGATCTCGAGTGCAGTCGCGGCCGTCTTGCCGACAGCACGGAAGCCGCCGGTCCAGGTGGCTTTGGATGGGATGAGGCCCACATGGCCGCAGACGGGAATGCCCTCCTCTCGCATCAGCCGGACGGTCGAAAGCCCGGCAGCACAGTAGACCGCATCGCCGCCGGCCTTCAGCGCCTTGAAGGCCGCACGCATGTACTCTTCCGCCGTGACGTAGTCGCCATATTCGAGCCCCGGAAAGGCAAAGCAGGTGGGCGCCACCTCGCGAAACTCCGGTCCTAAGAGCGTCGGGGGAACCGAAACGAGGTCGATGCCGGCGGCTTCTGCCGCTTCGGCTTCATCCAGCGTCTCGACGCGCAGCATGGTGAGCTGGCGCTTGCCCTTCATCGACAAGAGATCGGCAACGGTCGGACGGTGGCTTTTCATGAGAAGGCTCCGGATGGAAACAGGACGAGATTTGCCGCTCACGCTAGGCGGCGAGGAGTGCTTTGAGCTTGGTATCGGGCGAGATGAGCGCTTGCGGGTCCGGCCGCTTTGCGGCTGCAATCAGCATTTCGGCAAGCCGAATGTCGCGCGCGACCGCATTGCCCGGTCCGATGCCGGAGGCCGCAAGCAGCCGACCGGTATCGTCGAGATGAAAAAGAATGAAGGCGTCGTCGGTAAGTTCGCGCCGCACGGTCGTTGCAGTACCCTCAGCAAGCCCCGCGATCTGCAGTGTCAGATCATACTGGTCGGACCAGAACCACGGCACGCTGGTGATCGCCTCGCCCCCGCCGAGCAGATTGCCGGCAACGAGCGTCCCCTGATCCTGCGCATTGCGCCACGCCTCAAGACGTATCCGACGATCACCATAGTGACAGAGCGGGAACGAGCAGCAATCGCCAGCGGCGTAGATATCCGGGTCGCTGGTTTGAAGCGTTGCGTCGACCGCAATGCCGTTCTCGATCGAAAGGCCGGCGACTGCTGCAAGGTCCGTGTTCGGGACCGCGCCGATGCCAACGACGACGAGATCGGCCTCAATTGTCTCGCCGCCGGCGAGAACGACGCGCGCACGGCGTTCGTCCGCGTCGATACGTTCGATCTTCGCGTTGCATCGTATGTCGACGCCTTCTGCTCGATGCCGCGCGGCAACGATTGCGGCGATCTCCTCCGGCACGCCGCGCGAAAGGATGCGCGGCAACCCTTCGATAAGCGCCACGGCAGCACCGAGCCGGCGCGCCGTTGCGGCAAGCTCCAGACCGATGAAGCCACCGCCGATGATCGCAAGCTTGCGACCGGGCGAAAGTTCGCGGCGGATCTCTTCAGAATCGGCATGGGTTCTAAGCGTGCGGATGCGGCGTGACACCTCATCTATACCGGCGATGGTTCGCGCCCGGGCACCGGTCGTCAACAACAGCCGGTCATAGGCGATGCTGCTTCCGTCTGCGAGCGTCACGCGCTTTTCGGCGCGATCGATGGCCATGACCGGGATATCCGTCAGGACTTCGATCGCTGCTGCCGCATAGCGCTCGGCATCAGCGACATATTTCGGCGCGACCTCTGCCTTGAGCCCTTCCTTCGAAAGAGGCGGCCGCTCATAGGGAAGATGCGGTTCCGCGCCGATCAGTGTGATCTTACCGTCGTATTGCTTTTCCCTGAGGGCAAAGGCGGCCCTTGCGCCACATTCGCCGGCGCCCACGATGACGATGGAACCCATCTCAACCTCCCTGCCCGCCGCGGCGAGCCCAATCCTATCGAGAGCGGCTTCAGCCGAGCGCGATGAACACGCTTCCGGCCTCGACCTTCACGGGATAGGTCTTCAGGTTGACGCACACGGGAGCGCCCTTGGCCTGGCCGGTCTTGTAGTTAAAGCGGCCGTTGTGCTTTGGACATTCGATGATGTCGTCCATGACCAAACCGTCGGCGAGATGGATGTGCTCGTGCGTGCAAAGCCCGTCGGTCGCGAAATATTCGTCGTCGGGGCTGCGGTAGACCGCAAAGGTGCGTCCGCCGTGATCGAAACGGATCACATCTTCCTCATCGATTTCGTCCGCTGCGCAGACCTCAACCCAGTTTCCGCTCATGACTTCCTCCCATTTCCTGGCATTCGTCGGTTATTCGGCTGCGTGCACGATCGCATCCCTGTGAAACTCTTCCCGGTAGGGCTTCGCGGTCGCCGGCAACTTGCGCTTCAGGAAGTAATCTTCGTTCCGCAACTGTCGCAGAAAGGCCGGGATCATTTCGCGGTAGCCGTCCAGCATCGACGGGTTCGGCTCCGGCAGATCATGCTTGATCATGGCGTGCAGCTTCGGCAGCGCGTGATAAGGCACCATCGGGAACATGTGGTGTTCCACATGGTAGTTCATGTTCCAATAGACGAAGCGGCTCACCGGGTTCATGTAGACTGTGCGGCTGTTCAGCCGATGGTCGGTCACGTTGTCGGCAAGACCGCCATGCTGCAGCAACCCAGTCAGCACATGGTGCCAGGCGCCATAGAGCCTCGGCAGACCGATCAGCATCAGCGGCAGGATCGAACCGAGATAGAAACAGGCGGCAATCGTCGCGGCATAGATCGCAAACCAGATGCGCGCGACCAGGATCGCCTTCGGCTGCTCCATTTCAGGGATGAAAGTCGCTTCCTCGGCGCTGATGATGCCGAACGTGTTGCGCACCATGTCGATCATCGCGTGCCAAACGTCGAGCACACCGAAGAAATTGAGGACGAGGCGCAGGAGATCCGGCGGCCGCATGACCGCGATTTCGGGATCCCGGCCGACGATCACCGTATCCGTATGGTGACGCGTGTGGCTCCAGCGCCAAGTGACCGGATTGCGCATGATCATGAAGCAGGCGATCTGGTAGACGGCATCGTTCATCCACATCGTCTTGAACGCCGTGCCATGGCCGCATTCATGCCAGCGGCTATCGGAGGCGGAACCGTAGAGAACGCCATAGGCAAGGAAGAACGGAACGGCCCACCACGTGCCCCAGAGGGTGATGCCGAGTGCACCGAACAGAACGAGACAACCGAGCCAGATCGCAGTGTCGCGGATGGCCGGCCCATCCTCGCGCTTCATCAGTTCCTTCATCTGCTTGCGCGGAATGTCGGTGTGATACCACTCTGCGGCCGAGAGACCGTTGGCGACCGCCGCCTGGGCATCCCGGCCAAGCAGGCTGTAGTCTCGCTTCGTCGGCATCATCGTCATTTGCGCTCCTCCCCGCGGTCCGACCCGATCTGGCCGGAGACGTCTTATGTCGTGCAATGACGATAGGTTGACTTTTGCCAGGTCTCAATGCAGCAATGAAATATTCTTTCAAATGTTGTCATAACCCGCATTTCACGCGTGATACAAACCTATCAGGAGCCACGATGAGCAACCGTCCGACCATTGCCGACCTTGCGCGCACTGCCGGCGTCAGCGTCGCCACCGTCGACCGCGTACTCAACGGGCGCCATCCCGTGCGTGAGGAGACCGCGCGCCGGGTCTATGAGGCTGCTAAATCAATCGGCTATCACGCCGTGGGCTTGATCCGGCAGCGCGTCTTTGAGGACCTGCCGCAATACAGGCTTGGCTTTGTGCTGCAAAAGCCGGAGCAGGCCTTCTATCAAACGGTTGCGAAGGAAATCGAAAACGCGGCACTGTCGCTGTCGCATGCCCGCGTCTTCGCCCAGGTCGATTTCGTGGCAAATTCCACCCCATCGGCCATAACGGAAAAGCTTCGGGCCGCTGCGACGCGGAACCAAGCCATTGCGCTCGTCGCTCCCGACTACCCGGCCGTGACCACCGCGATAGAAGAACTCAAGGAACGCGGCATTCCGGTCTTCTCCCTGCTTTCGGATTTTGCCGCCGGCGTTCGCGAGGGCTATGTCGGCCTCAACAATCACAAGGTCGGCCGCACGGCCGCGTGGATGATCACCAAGGCGGCCAAACGCCCCGGCAAGGTCGCTGCCTTCGTCGGCAGCCATCGCTTTCTCGGCCACGAGCTTCGGGAAATTGGCTTTCGCTCCTATTTCCGTGAGCACGCGCCGGATTTCGAAGTGCTGGATACGATGGTTAACCTCGACACGGCCGAGATCACCCATGAAGCTACGCTCAATCTGCTGCAGCGCCACCCGGACCTGATCGGCTTTTATGTCTGCGGCGGCGGCATGGAAGGGGCGATCTCGGCGATCCGCGAGGAAAAGCTTGAGGGAAAACTGATCGCGGTCGTCAACGAGCTGACACCGGATTCCCGTGCGGCCCTTGGCGACGATGTCGTGACCCTGGCGATATCGACCCCGACGGCCGCCCTCGCGCGCGAAACGATCAACCTGATGATCCAGGCGATAGACAAGGGCCCGACCGGAGCGCCGGGGCAAACCTTCTTGCCGTTCGACCTCTTCACACCGGAAAATATCTAGGCAGATGGTGGTTCATGAGAATGACGGCGCTACGCCTCGCGCCGCGTCTGTGCAATTTCTTTCACAAGGTAATCAATGGCCGCCAGTGTATCCAACTGCACCCATGTCTCAGGATGGCGATACACTGGATAGAGACTTAAAGCCGCAAAGGTGAGTTGATCGAGCGTTGGGCGCGCCGCCGACCTTCGACGCAAGGTGCTTTGCGAAGCCTTGCCCGATCGGTCGTCGGTAAGACCCCAGCCCGCATAAAAAGGCGTTGCATAGCAACGGACAGGCAATCCCCGCAAAAGCGCATCGAAGCCCATTTGGCTGGACACCGTCCAGACCTCATCTACGATTTCGAGGATTGAGGCGGCAGAGACCTTGTCCGCCATCAAGATGATCCCGGGCGTTTTGGCAGCCCGCTCTGTCATGTAGCCGCGCCTATGGCCGGCGATCACATCTGGATGTGTCCGAACAACGCACTGAGCGCCGCTAGCGAGGGCATCATCCAACATCCGATGAAAGGACGCCGGCGATCCGAGCGCCTTTGCAACGGAAACATCCCCGTACACTTGATCCACGAGCAGCACCCTGCGCCGGTTAGTGCGTTCAATGCGCGGACTATGGTGGGGCAAGCTGTTGTATTTAGAAAGCTTGTTCGCCACCAGGGCCTCCCGGATGGCGGCACCCGTGTTTGTGAACTCCGTACGACCCGCTTCGGCGATCAACAACTCTAGACGCGAGGCACGACCCGCTTCGACCGGAAGCGCTTTGTCGTCGATAACAATCGAAATCGGCACACTGCCTTCCTTGCCCAGACCCACGGAGCGTAGAAAGCCATCTTCGAGGTGCCAATGCGGCAGACCTCTGAGGCGTGCAATACGGATAGCTGCCTTTGCCGGCAACCGACCGCCCCAAGAGACGATCCCGTCGAGTGAAGATGACAGCGTCGAATGAAGCGGCGCATCCCCGAAGTAGTTCCGCAGCCAGGGGAATGCCTGGTGCACGAAAAAGGATGCCCCTATTCTGGAACCCCATCTCGGGTGCCAGGGGCGCGTTGTTTCTGGCGATACTTCGTCCAGCTCGTTCATCCCTTTGTCTCAAGCCGCTAAAATTCTCAACTTCGTCCGGCCAAAAACCATCTCCCCTTCAGAAATGCAATTGCCAACTTGAACCAGGAGCGATCGGAGATCTCTTAACCACTGGGAAGCATGTCAGAGAGAATTTGGTACCCACGCAGGAATGAGAGAATTCCATCACTGACGAAAGACAATCTTGCAGCAATGCAAGGCCTTTTCGCGCTGTGCTCTTTGACTGCGCTCCGACAGTTGGTGAATTGTCCGCAAGGTTATAAATGGAATGAACGTTCCATTTATAACCCATAGCCACCCCACTGGAGGAGACATTCCCGTGACCGCCCTGCCCTTCGCCCTCAATCACATGACGACGCCGAATCTACCGCTTGGCGACTTTTTCCAACTCGCCAAATCGCTCGGCATGACCTCTGTCGAAATCCGCAACGATCTCACCGGTAACGCCATCCTGGACGGCACGCCGGCGAAGGATGTCGCCGCCCTCGCCGGCCGTCACGGCATCACGATCATCTCGATCAATGCCCTTCAACGTTTCAACGAATGGAACGAGACCCGTCAGGCCGAAGCCGAAGAACTGATCGCCTATGCGCGCGACTGCGGCGCCAAGGCCCTTGTCCTAGTTCCCGTCAACGATGGCACGGGCCAGGCCGATGGCGAGCGTCAGGCAAATCTTCGCAAAGCTCTTTCCGCACTGAAGCCGATGCTCGAAAAGGCCGAAATCATCGGCCTCGTCGAACCGCTCGGCTTCGAGATCTGCTCGTTGCGCTCGAAGACGGAGGCTGTTGAGGCCATCAAGGCCGTCGACGGTGAGAAGACCTTCCGCCTGGTGCACGACACGTTCCACCACCACCTCGCCGGCGAGCCTGCAATCTATCCTGAGATGACCGGCCTCATCCACATTTCCGGGGTCGCGGATGAACGTGTCGCGGTGGCGAACCTGCGTGATTCGCACCGCGTCCTCGTCGATCGGAGCGACCTGCTCGACAACGTCGGACAGATTCGGCGCCTGCGCGCGGCGGGCTATGCAGGGCCACTCTCCTTTGAGCCATTTGCCGCCGAAGTCCACGGATTGGCGGATCCCGCCGCCGCGGTGGGACAGAGCGTGGATTACATCCGAAGCCATATCTAAGCTCCCCCGGCGCGAGGCCGGCAAATCAACAGTGGGCGCCGCATCAGGCCTTGACGGCGCCCGTATAAAATGGAATACATATTCCGTAATCGCAATTTGCTGGTTCGTTTATTCCGTTTTATTCAAAAGCGCAGCGGGAGTGCCGCTTTTGAAATGAATGAGCGCAATCCGGCATTGCGTCCCCGGCAGGAGAAGGTGTCGCCGGGCACCATTGTGGAGGAGAAAGACAATGAAGAAATTCGTGCTCAGCACAGCGCTGGCTGTGATGATGTCGACGGCAGCCCATGCCGAGACCATCGGCGTATCCATGGCCCTTTTCGACGACAACTTCCTGACGGTCTTGCGCAACGGCATGTCCGACTACGCCAAGACGCTCGATGGCGTCGAACTGCAGATCGAAGACGCGCAGAACGACGTCTCCAAGCAGCAGAGTCAGATCCAGAACTTCATCGCCGCCGGCGTGACCGCGATCATCGTCAACCCGGTTGATACCGATGCGACGGCTGCCATGTCAAAGATCGCAGCGGATGCCGGCATCCCGCTCGTCTACGTCAACCGCGAACCGGTCAACGTTGACACGCTGCCGGAAAAACAGGCTTTCGTGGCATCGAACGAGCAGGAATCCGGCACGCTGCAGACGCAGGAAATCTGCAAGATGCTCGGCGGCAAGGGCAAGGCCGTCGTGATGATGGGCGAACTGTCCAACCAGGCCGCCCGCATGCGCACCAAGGACATCCACGACGTGCTTGCCACCGACCAGTGCAAGGGCATTGAGATTGTCGAGGAGCAGACGGCCAACTGGTCGCGCACGCAAGGCTCGGACCTCTTGACGAACTGGCTTTCGGCCGGGCTTGAGTTCGACGCCGTCATCTCCAACAACGACGAAATGGCGATCGGCGCGATCCAGGCGCTAAAGGCCGCCGGTCGTTCGATGGACAGCGTCGTCATCGGCGGTATCGACGCGACGCAGGACGCTCTGGCAGCCATGGCTGCCGGCGACCTTGACGTCACGGTGTTCCAGAACGCCGCCGGCCAGGGCAAGGGCTCGGTCGACGCCGCGCTGAAGCTCGCAAAGGGCGAAGCGGTCGACAAGAAGGTCTACATTCCCTTCGAACTCGTCACCAAGGACAACCTCGACAAGTACCAGGCGAAGAACTGATCGCCACAGTCGGGAGCGCGGGCAAACCCGCGCTCCCCCTTTAAAATACAGGTCCGTCAGCAAATGCCGGCGTCCAATGGATGCCGCATGCGGTAAAATGGGCTGGTCACCCGCCAGCGACGAGGACTTTCCGCGACAGCCGGAAACGACGGGGAGGCAAGGAACATGACGCTCAGTCCGACAACGATGGCAGCCGTGCGCGCCAGCGGCGCGGTACCCAAAGCCGAATATCTTCTTTCTGCAGAAGGCATCCGCAAGGAATTCCCGGGTGTCGTCGCGCTCGACGATGTCGAGTTCAAGCTGAAGCGCGGTACGGTCCATGCGCTGATGGGCGAAAACGGCGCCGGCAAGTCGACGCTGATGAAGATCCTCGCCGGCATCTACACGCCCGACAAGGGCGACGTGAAGCTTAAAGGTGTCGAAATCCGGCTGAAGTCGCCGCTCGATGCGCTCGAAAACGGCATCGCCATGATCCATCAGGAACTGAACCTGATGCCGTTCATGACCGTGGCGGAGAATATCTGGATCCGCCGCGAACCGAAGAACCGCTTCGGCTTCGTCGATCACGGCGAAATGAACCGCATAACCGCGCGTCTCTTCGACCGCCTGAAAATCAAGATCGATCCTGAAATCGAAGTGCGTCACTTGTCGGTGGCCAACCGGCAGATGGTCGAGATCGCCAAGGCGGTCTCCTACGAATCCGACGTGTTGATCATGGACGAGCCGACGTCTGCGCTGACCGAGCGCGAGGTCGCGCACCTTTTCGAAATCATCCGGGATCTGCGCGAACAGGGCATCGGCATCGTCTACATCACCCACAAGATGAACGAGCTGTTCGAGATCGCCGACGAATTCTCGGTTTTCCGCGACGGCAAGTTTATCGGCACCCACGCCTCAAGCGACGTTACCCGCGACGACATCATCCGCATGATGGTTGGTCGCGAGATCACCCAGATGTTTCCGAAGGAGGAGGTTCCGATCGGCGACGTCGTGCTGTCGGTGAAGAACCTGGCGCTTGACGGCGTCTTCCGCGACGTCTCCTTCGACGTCCGCGCCGGCGAAATCCTTGGGCTTGCCGGCCTCGTCGGCTCCGGCCGCTCGAATGTCGCTGAAACCCTCTTCGGCGTGACCCCGGCAAGCTCCGGCACGATTTCGATCGACGGAAGGACCCTTTCGATCGACAGTCCGAACACGGCGATCAGGAACCGCATGGCGTTTCTCACGGAAGATCGCAAGGACACCGGCTGTCTCCTGATCCTCGATATTCTCGAAAACATGCAGATCGCCGTGCTTCAGGACCGCTTCGTCAAGGGCGGCTTCGTCACCGAAAGACAGGTCACTGCGGCCTGCGAAGAGATGAGCCGAAAGCTGCGTGTCAAGACGCCGAACCTGCAGGAGCGCATCGAGAACCTCTCGGGCGGCAACCAGCAGAAGGTGTTGATCGGCCGCTGGCTGCTCACCAACCCGCGCATCCTGATCCTCGACGAGCCGACACGCGGCATTGATGTCGGCGCCAAGGCGGAAATTCACCGTCTCGTCACCGAACTCGCGCGCAACGGCGTCGCCGTCATCATGATCTCTTCGGAGATGCCCGAAGTGCTCGGTATGAGCGACCGCATCATGGTCATGCACGAGGGCCGCGTCACCGGCTTCCTCGACAGGGCCGAAGCAACCCAGATCAAGGTCATGGAGCTCGCCGCGAGCTGAGCGGGAAACGACCCCAAAGGGAGGACTGAAAATGGATACCAATGTCGCCGCACAGGGAGCGAGCGCACCGCTCTCAGGGACAAGGCGCCGCTTGCCGCCTGAATTCAACATCTTCCTGGTCTTGATCGGCATCGCGCTGGTCTATGAGATCCTCGGCTGGATTTTCGTCGGCCAGAGCTTCCTCATGAACCCGCAGCGCCTGACGATCATGATCCTGCAAGTGTCCGTGATTGGCATCATCGCCGTCGGCGTCACCCAGGTCATCATAACGGGCGGCATCGACCTTTCCTCCGGCTCCGTCGTCGGCATGACGGCGATGATCTCGGCAAGCGTCGCCCAGGCCTCCACCTGGCCGCGCGCGCTCTATCCGTCCTTGACCGATATGCCGGCGATCGTCCCGATCGGGCTTGGCATCGGCATCGGGCTACTCGCCGGCTTTATCAACGGCCAGCTGATTGCCCGCACGAAGATCCCGCCCTTCATCGCCACGCTCGGCATGATGGTTTCGGCACGCGGCATTTCCAAGTGGTACACCAAGGGCCAGCCGGTCTCGGGTCTCACCGATCAGTTCAACTTCATCGGAACCGGCATCTGGCCCGTCATCGTCTTCCTGGTCGTCGCGCTCATCTTCCACATCGCGCTGCGCTACACTCGCTACGGCAAGTTCACCTATGCGATCGGCGCCAATGTGCAGGCAGCCCGTGTCTCCGGCATCAATGTCGAGGCGCATTTGATCAAGGTCTATGCCATCGCCGGCATGCTGGCGGGCCTCGCCGGTGTCGTCACGGCTGCCCGTGCGCAGACAGCACAGGCCGGCATGGGCGTCATGTACGAACTCGACGCGATCGCCGCGACCGTTATCGGCGGAACCTCGCTGACGGGTGGCGTCGGCCGGGTCACCGGCACGGTCATAGGCACCATCATCCTTGGCGTCATGACCTCAGGCTTCACCTTCCTTCGGGTCGACGCCTACTACCAGGAAATCGTCAAGGGCCTGATCATCGTCGCGGCTGTCGTGATCGACGTCTATCGACAGAAGAACCGCAAGAAGGCCTGAGTCCCAAAAGCAATACTCTCCTCCCAGTGAAGCCAACTGGCCGGGATGATGAAAGTCATCCCGGCATTTTATTTTGTTCAGAAGGCTATATCGCCAGGCTCAAGCCGTTTTCCACATATGCTTGGCGCGCAGGGCTGCCCCGGCGCACGCGCTCTGGCAAAGTCCTTGGCGATGCACTATAAGACAGGCGTTCAAAACTATTGGAGACTTCCCATGTTGTCGCAGCGCAAGCTTGCGAGCCAGTTTCAGCCGCGTTTCGTTCTTCAGCTTTGGAACGCGATGCTGCGGGTACAGACCCGCGAGACAGCTTCCTTCTTCGGCCACCGCGGCCGCTAAGCAAGACCCCAAAAAACCTGAATTGCCCCAGCCGCGTGAGCGTGTCGCCCGACCGCTCGCAGATGGCTTTCGCTCAACCGGCCCGCATTTGGCGGCGCTGGGCTGAGCCTATTCGTGCTTAGCCCTCTGGAAAGCGGATGGTCACCTTGAGGCCGCGGCCGTCAGCCCCCTCACTGAGGCTGGTTGTCGCGCCGTAAAGCTCGGCAATCTCTTCGACGATCGGCAGCCCGAGCCCTGAGCCGGGCGCGTCACTGCCGCCACGCTCGAAACGCCTGAGCACCGTCTCGTGCAATTCCGGCCGAATGCCCGGTCCGTTATCCTCCACCTCCAGCGACACCGAACCGTCCCGCGCAAAGACACGGCTCGTCACTTCTGCACCGCGACCGGCATAAAGCAGCGCGTTGCCGATCAGGTTCTTGAGCAGTTCACCGATGAGCAACGGCTCGGCACGGATGAAAGCCTCACCACCACCGTCAAAGCCGAGATCGATATCCGCGTCGCCGGCCGCCGGCACATGCTCTGCCGTTATCTCCCGCACCAGTTCGACCAAATCGATGCGCTCCAGCGAACGTGCCTCATCCTTGCCGGCAGCATCGATCTTCGCCATCAGCAGCAGCTGCCCCAGAATGCGTTCGGCACTGGCAACCGCTTCGTCGGCCTTTTTCACCGCGCCATGCGTCTCCTCTATAGAACCGGCGCGCTGCGCCAAGGCGAGCTGTGTCCGGATGATGGCGAGTGGCGTGCGAAGCTGGTGACTGGCATTGCCGGTAAAATTGCGAAGCGCATCAAGCGCCGACTGCAAGCGCCCCATGAAGGAATTGACGGTATCGACGAGGCCCTGAACCTCGTTCGGCACCCTCTCGCCGATCGGATGCAGATCGTCGGGACTGCGCTCCGAAATCGCATCGCCCAATCGGTAGAGCGGCCGCAAGGAAAACGTAACCGCGATCCAGACGATCACCGCCGCACCGGCTATCATCATGCCGAGGCGGAGCGCCGACCGCACCAGGATCGTCTGCGCCAGATGTCGGCGCGCAATTGTCGTTTCGGCAACCGTGACCACGAAGGGCACGGAATTGATGCCGGTTGACGCGGAGCGGCGAAGGGCGGCAATGCGGATCGGTTCGCCGCGGAAGATCGAATCCGCAAATGTGGTCGATGCGCCGGGCTCCTCCGCCAGCGACGGCAGCGTCTGGTAGCCGGTGATGAACTGGCCGGGCGGGCCGTCGACCCGGTAGAACACCCGGTCCTGCGCGGCCGACGTCAGCATTTCCAGCGCGACATAGGGGATGTCGACTTCGAGCGACCCGTCTTCCGCCACGACCACGCGCTCGGCGATTGCCAGCGCCGAGCCGGCAAGCACCCGATCGGAAACGACGTTGGCGGTCGTCACGGCCTCCCGATAGGTATCCATCAGTGCAATGACCCCGATCACTACCGTCGAGATCAACAGCCAGCCAAGCAGCCGCCGGCGGAGGGAATAGACCGTCGTCCTCATTCCGGCCCGGCCGCTTTGTCGAGATAGTAGCCGATGCCGCGGGCGGTGCGCACGGTCAGCCCATGCGGTGCGAGCCGCTTGCGCAGCCGGCTGACATATTGCTCGATCGCGTTGGAGCTCAAGTCGTCGTCGAACCCTGTCAGCGACTGCATGATCGCATCCTTGGCGACCACCTTGCCGGCACGCATGAACAGAAGCTCAAGAAGTCCGAGCTCGCGCGCCGGGATCTCGATCGGCGCGCCGCCGGACGAGAAGCTGCGGGTGTTGAGATCGAGTGACACATTGCCGTAACTGACGGTCGAGGCCCTGAGGCCCGCCTGACGGCGCAAGAGCACGCGCACGCGCGCTTCGAGCTCGCCGACGTCGAAAGGTTTGATCATGTAGTCGTCGGCGCCGAGGTCGAGCCCCTTGATCCGCTCTTCGGGCGCGCCCCTTGCCGTCAGGATCAAGACCGCGGCGCGGTTCTGGCGAGCACGCATCGCCCTCAGCACATCGAGGCCATCCATTTCCGGCAGATTGAGATCGAGAATGACAAGATCGAACGTTTCGGTGGCGGCCACCGCATGCGCCGACGCACCGTCACTGACGACGTCAACGGCATAGCCACTGCCGCGCAAGATCGCCGACAGGCCCTCGGCCAGGTCCTGGTTGTCCTCAACAAGCAAGATACGCAATTATCATCACTCCCCCGACCACCTTATCCGCCGACGCCTTGCTTGTGAACGGTACGACACTGAGGCATTGTGGATTCATGCGGTTCTTGATTTCTTTTCTTTTTTTTGCTCTTTGTCCTCAGCTGCTCCTTGCGGCCCCTATCATATTCCCGGCCCTTTCCGGCAAAGCGGACGTGCGCACGCTGGTCGTCTATTCATCACTCGACGAGCCGCTCGCAAAGCCGATGATCATCGGTTTCCAGCGGGCCAATCCGGACGTTGCCGTGCGCTATGAGGACATGCTAACCGGAGAAATCTACGACCGCATCATCAAGGAGACCGACGCCGGAATGAATACGGCGGACTTCGCCTTTTCTTCCGCCATGGACCTGCAAGTCAAGCTCAGCAACGACGGTTACGCCCAGCGCAGCGACCTGCCGATGAGCGACCGCTGGCCCGCCTGGGCCAACTGGCGCAACACGGCTTATGCGCTGACCTTCGAGCCTGCCGTCTTCGTCTATCACAAGCCGAGCTTCACCAAGGAGAAACCGCCGTCGACGCGCGCGGAATTCGTCGATTACCTGAAGCGCCAGGGCGCGGCCGTCTTCGGCAGGATCGGAACCTATGACATCGAGCGGTCCGGCGTCGGCTTCCTCTTCATGTCGCGCGACCAGGAACAGTTCGGCGATATCTGGGATGTCATCCAGGCGATGGGGGCGGCCGGCGTCAAACTCTACTCGACGAGCGAAGCAATCCTCGAGCGTGTCGCCGACGGCCGCTTCGTGCTCGGCTACAACATCCTCGGATCCTATGCGGCGGACTGGGCGGCACGGCATCCGGATGTCGGCATCGTTCTGCCGAAGGATTATACCGTGGTGATGTCGCGCATCGGCCTCGTCCCGCAAGCTGCCGCCTCCCCCGACCTCGGCCGGCGCTACCTTGAATTCTTCATGTCGAAGGAAGGCCAGACGATTATGGCCCGGGAGTTGCAAATCCCGGCCGTCAGCCCAGAGGTCGCGGGTGAAAATACCGCCAACACCATGCAGGAGATGCTTGGCGGCCAGTTGCGCCCCGTCCCGGTAAGCCCGGGACTGATGGTCTATCTCGATCAGGTAAAGCGCTCACGGCTGATTGCCAAATGGAACGAGGTTCTGAGGCTCCATTGAAGACGACGGACCGGAAGCGCGGCGCTCCCGGTCCGATCGCAAATCCCGCCAGCTTCAGGCTTAAGCCTTGTTCCGCGTACGCCCGGACCGTAGGGCCTGCGCGGAAAGGTTCAGTTCGACCGCAGCAAGCACCAACGCCTTCAACGCCTCTTCGTCGATCGCCTCGCCCTCGTGGATATCGATGGCGCGCCGGACATTGCCGTCAAGGCTGGAATTGAAAAGACCTGCCGGATCGTCGAGTGCTGCCCCCTTGGCGAAAGTCATTTTCACAACCGCTTTATAGGTCTCGCCGGTACAGATGATGCCGGCATGCTCCCAGACCGGGACGCCTCGCCATTTCCATTCCTCGACGACGTCAGGATCCGCTTCCTTGATCATCTTGCGTATCTTCGCAAGCGTCGCACCGCGCCAGTCGCCAAGTTCCGCGATCCTCGCGTCAATCTGCCCGGAGGCAGAAGCGGCGGCTTCTGCCGCATCGTCGTTTTTCGCCTTGGTCGTCGCTTTTGCCATCGTATTTACTCTCCCATCATCCTTGCCGGAGCTCGCCTTCAGGCGGGGCCGGTGCAAACCGTCTTCGCCTTTGTCGGCGTTGCTCCTCATACCTAGGCTCGGGCCGACTGGCGGCAATATCCGAGCAACGATTCGTGGTCCCGTCGCGAAATCCAGTCGGGACCTGGCTCAATTTGAACGCCGGGAACCGGCAACATCGCCTGTCAGCGCATGCGAGAACCTAAAATTCCGTAAACCGTGCGACAGGATTTTCGCATTCGGGGCTTGATGTCAGCTAAATGTCAGCTTTCTATGGTGCCTTAAGGTCACTGGCACCCGTGGAGGCGGGCCGCCGGTTGCGTACTGGGAGGAAGCCACCAATCCGGTCAAGCGATAAGGGTCGAAAGAGCCCGTCGCCGTCTTCCCGTTCGCACACAGCAACAACGTGCGCGGTGAAAACGCGCCTCACGGAGGACTGACCTTGAAACATATTTTCCTCGCAACGATTCTCGCCGGTGCGATGTCGCTCCCGGCTGTTGCCGCTGATTACACGATCATTGCACCTGCAAACCCGGGCGGCGGCTGGGACCAGACGGCGCGTTCGCTGCAGACGGTCATGCAGCAGGAAGGCATCTCCGGCAACGTTCAGGTTCAGAACGTGCCGGGCGCCGGCGGCACCATCGGTCTCGCCCAGTTCGCAAGCCAGCAGAAGGGCAACCCGAACGCCCTGATCGTCGGCGGCTACGTCATGGTCGGTGCAATCCTCACCAACAAGTCCCCGGTCACTCTTAAGGACGTCACGCCGATCGCGCGTCTCACCGGCGAATACGAAGCGGTCGTCGTTCCGGCCTCGTCCGACATCAAGACCATGGGCGACCTCGTCGAAGCCCTGAAGAAGGATCCGGGCGCCGTGTCCTGGGCTGGCGGCTCGGCCGGCGGTACCGACCACATAGCCGTTGGCCTGATCGCCAAGGCGGCCGGCGTCGATCCGACCAAAATCAACTACATCGCCTATTCCGGCGGCGGTGAAGCGCTTGCTGCTATCCTCGGCAGCCAGGTTACCGCAGGTATCTCGGGCTACGGCGAGTTCGAATCGCAGGTCAAGGCCGGCACGCTCCGCCTGCTCGCCGTCTCCAGCGCCGAGCGCATTGCCGGCGTCGATGCTCCAACGCTGAAAGAATTGGGCGTTGACGTCGTCGTCGAGAACTGGCGCATGGTCGCAGCCGCTCCTGGCCTCTCGGACGAGCAGAAGGCCGCCGTTTCGGCCGATATCGAGAAGCTCGCGAAGTCCGCTGGCTGGCAGGAAGTCCTGAAGACCAAGGGCTGGCAGGACAGCTATCTCGCCGGCGATGCGTTCAAAGCCCAGCTCGACAAGGACGTTGCGGCGACCGAGGGCGTTCTCAAGGACATTGGACTGGTGAAATGATCAAGGGGCATCACCCTTCAACTGCAACGCGTCGCCCGGATCGGGCGGCGCTTTTCATCGCGGTGGTTCTCGCCGCTATCGCTGGACTCATTTTCTGGGATGTGTCGCGCCTGACGGGCGCTGCCGGCTACTCCCAGGTCGGGCCGACGACGGTCCCCTATGCGATCGCCTGCTGTCTTTTCGGCCTTGCGATCTGGACCGCGATCGAAGCGTTTCGCGGCGATTTTCCAGAGCGTGAGCACCAGGAAGTCGCTCCGGTTATCTGGATCGTCGGTGGTCTTGCCGCCCAGATGCTGCTGTTGAACATTGCAGGCTTCTCGATCGCCACCGGCATTCTGTTCGCGTTGACCGCACGCGGTTTCGGCAAGCGCAAGCTTTGGTTCTCGCTCCCCGTCGGCATTGCGATCTGCTTTGTCGTGTGGGTGATCTTCGCCAAGCTGCTGCTCCTGTCGCTGCCCGCGGGGCCGCTTGAACGCCTGTTCTTCTAAGAGGGCCGACGACCATGGCTACTTTTGAATTCCTGATGCAGGGATTGCTGGTTGCTGCGCAGCCAATGAACCTGCTCTACGCGCTGATCGGCGTAACGCTCGGCACGGCGGTCGGCGTCCTGCCCGGCATCGGCCCGGCACTGACCGTGGCGCTCCTGCTGCCGGTCACCTACCGTCTCGATCCCGGCGGCTCGCTGATCATGTTTGCCGGCATCTATTACGGCGGCATGTATGGCGGCTCGACCACGTCGATCCTGTTGAACACGCCCGGTGAAAGCGCCTCGATCGTGACTGCGCTCGAAGGCAACAAGATGGCGAGGGCGGGTCGCGGCGGGCCCGCACTGGCAACGGCCGCGATCGGCTCCTTCGTCGCCGGCCTGATCGCCACGCTTGCTCTTGCCTTCATCGCGCCTTACATCGTCAAGCTGGCCCTGGTTTTCGGTCCGCGCGAATATTTCGCGCTGATGGTTCTCGCCTTTGTCACCGTTTCCTCCGCCTTCGGCGACAGCACCCTTCGCGGTCTGACATCGCTGTTTGTCGGCCTGGCGCTTTCAGTCATCGGCATCGACCAACTGACCGGCCAGGCACGTCTTTCCTTTGGCGTTCCCGAATTGCTTGACGGCATCGAAGTCACGACGCTCGCCGTTGCCATGTTCGCCATCGGCGAGACGCTCTACATCGCTGCACAGGGCGACAAGGGGCCCGACAAGGTCGAGGCCGTCCGTGGCTCTGTATGGATGAATGCGGCCGACTGGGCACGCTCCTGGAAGGCGTGGCTGCGCGGTACCCTCATCGGCTTCCCGATCGGCGCCATGCCGGCTGGCGGCGCTGAGATCGGCACCTTCCTGTCCTACGCCACCGAAAAGCGTCTGACGAAGCATCCGGAAGAATTCGGCAATGGCGCGATCGAAGGCGTCGCCGGTCCGGAAGCGGCCAACAACGCCTCGGCCGCTGGCACGCTCGTGCCGCTCCTGACGCTTGGCCTGCCGACCACGGCAACCGCGGCGATCATGCTTGCCGGCTTCCAGCAGTATGGCCTCCAGCCCGGACCGCTGCTGTTTGCGACCAATCCGCAGCTCGTCTGGGGCCTGATCGCCAGCCTTCTGATCGCCAACTTCATGTTGCTGGTTCTGAACCTGCCGCTCATCGGTCTTTGGGTGAAGCTGCTGACAGTTCCGAAGCCTTGGCTCTATGCCGGCATCCTGCTGTTTGCCACGCTCGGCACGATCGGGGCCAACCCGTCGGTCTACGAGCTCGGCATGTTGCTCGCCTTCGGCCTGCTCGGTTACGCGATGCGCATCTTTGGATATCCGATCGCGCCTGTCGTCGTCGGCCTGATCCTGGGCCCGCTCGCCGAACAGCAGCTGCGCCGCGCGCTCGCGATCAGCCAAGGGGACTACTCGGTCCTGTTCACCTCGCCGATTGCCGCAGGCCTCCTGATCATCGCAACTGCAGCGCTGATCGTACCGCTCATCCTTCGCGCCCGCGGCCGCGGCGAAGTCCTTGCGCAGCTCGCCGCCAACGAAGACTAAGCCCCAAAACAATCGGGTCCGGAACCCCTTTCGGACCCGGTCGACATAGCGCCTCCTCCCAAGGCCTATCCGCAGGTCCGTCAGGTTTGAAAACCGACCGGGCCTGCTTCCTTTGCATGGCTGGCCTGCCCGATTGTGCATTGCAATAAGACTGGCCAGACCCCATCTTTTGCTCATCAAAGAGAAAACGAAAGCGAGCAAGAAGATGGCTACCACAACTTATCACAAGGGTTTCATCGGTCGTGCATTCGCAGTTCTCGGCGCTGCTAGCGCTGCCGCCGCCGCTGTCGAAGGTCACCGCCGCCCGAAGGCAAGCGAAACTTCCCGGACACGCGCCGCGGCTAACATATTCCAGCGCCCCGAGGGGCGCCTTATCCTCCCAAGGATAGAACGGCTCGGGGTCGAGAGACCACCGAGCCGTTGTATTTTCCGGCAGCCGGCATCTTCAGCCCCCGCCACTTCATAGACCCGGCTCAAGAGGGCAGACGGTCCGACGCCCACTCGTCCCAAGTTGAAGCAGCGTGCTTCCGTTGCATGGCTGGGGTGCTTCATTGTGCATTGCAAAAAGACCGACCAGACCTCATCTTTATTTCATCGAAGAGAAAACGAAAGCGAGCAAGAAGATGACTACCACAACCTATCACAAGGGTTTCATCGGTCGTGCATTCGCAGTTCTCGGCGCTGCTAGCGCTGCCGCCGCCGCTGTCGAAGGTCACCGCCGCCCGAAGGCAAGCGACGGCTAACAAATTCCAGCGCCCACGAGGGCGCCTTATCCTTCCAAGGATGATGAAGAACGGCTCGGGGGTCGAGAGACCACCGGGCCGTTGCTATTATGGAAAAGCGCGTCCCTCCTCGTCGGGGTTCGTCGAACGCCGTCAACGCGTTGGCGGCGTATGTAGGACATCAACGAGGCGTCGCGCGACGTCGCCTCACTTCTTCGCGCGATAGATCAATACCGGTATCGTGGAGTGAGCCAGCACCTTGGCAGCTACGCTGCCGAGCATCAGGCTTCCGACGCCACTGCGACCATGGGACGCCATGATGATGAGATCGGCATCTTTGTATATCGCCTGGTCGCAGATTGCGCGGTAGACCTCGTGGCTGCGGACCTGCTCCGTCTGGCACTCCACGCCTTCCGCCGCAGCCTTGCGCGCTAAAGCCGCGAGCATTTCCGCGGCATGTTTGCTGGCCAGCGCCTCGTATTCGGTGCGCGTGCTCGACAACTGCTCGGGATCGACCGAATAGAGATGGAATGGTTCGGTAACGGCAAGGATGTTCACTCGTGCGCCGACGTCCTTTGCAAAGGTTATGCCTGCATCGACAGCGATTGTTGCTAAGGGCGAGCCGTCGGTGGGTATGAGAATATTGCGAAACATGGGATCCTCCTCTTCCAAGCTCCAGAGGAAGCTTAATGCCTGGAGCGGCCTATTCCTTTGATCCCGATCAACGTTCCGGATTTCAGCAGGGAGGCGAATACTTAGCGACCTTTGTCGAAGCGGAAAAAATGTCGCAGTCGCCGCCGCAGGATGACGGACCAAGGCACCTCGGCATTGATCGCCTGGTAGCCAGCTTGTGTCAGCGAGAATTCAACGCGACCGCCATCTACCTCTCTTCGCGTGATGTATTGCATGTTCAGGGCGCGAAAGACCGCCGGGTGCAGTTCCGGTGGCCAGTAGATTTCATCTCCCGGCACCCGATAGGCGCCCGCGTTATAGAGCTCCTCAAGCACGTTCCTTAAATCACTGGCCAGCATTAGATGTTTATCCCGCGCAGCGTGTGGTGTGGTAATGTGCGACATGACGACCTAACGAAATAGGTCGTCGCTCCAGCACCGTTCCTAAACATCTATTCGTCAATGGGCCCTGAAATAGACTTCCGTTACGCGAAACTGCCCATCGATGCGCTTGCATTGTACGATGACGTCAATGGCGATTTTCAAGAGTTCGCGAATGTCGGTGCGCTGCAGGTATTGTCCGCCTTCCGATTCCTTTACCAGAAGGGTCAACTGTTCAAACGCCAGTTTCGCGGAGTCAGCGTGCACCGTTGTGATTGAGCCGGGATGCCCAGAGTTCACGTTGCGGATGTAATAGAAAGCCGTCCCATCGCGCAGTTCCTGCAGTAGGATACGATCGGGCCGCATGCGCAGACAGGATTCCAGGAGCTCCTTCACGCCGACTTTGGCGAGCCCCTGACCTCCCTTGGAATAGAATAACCGCGCGTGGTTCGGCTGATGAATCACGAGTTCCGGCGTGTCTTCGATAGAGATGACCCGCTCATCATCCGGAATATGACGAATGAGTGCCTTGGAGAGCGTTGTTTTCCCCGACCCCGTCGCTCCTGAGATGACGATATTCTTCCGGGCCAGCACCGCCTGGCGAAGGAACTCGGCCCACGCGCCCGTCTGATGCAGATCGATGAGTTTCCGGTCCGTCGCACCGGCCATGTGACTGCCGGGCGCCATGTCAGTGAACAAGCCACCCTTCTCAAGGTCGCCAAGACTTAATGCGACCGACGAGGGCTTTCGGATGGTGATGCTGACCGTGTTCCGAGTGGTCGCAGGCGGGATGACGATCTGGATTCGCTCATTCCCCGGCAGTGTTGCCGACAGGATCGGCCGCGTTTCATCGATGGATTGATGGGAAAGACTAGCCACGGCCCTGGCAAGACGCATCAGCTTTTCAAAGGATAGTCCCGGCAGATTATGGGTCCGCCATCCACCAGAGCCTTCTGTCAGCACCTGCCCTGGCCTATTGACGATCACTTCGTAGAGCGAGGGGTCGTCAAGGTACGGCATTAACGGAGACAGCAGTTCACGAACGACCGTCGCATCAGGACCTTCGGTCATCGCCCGCACCCTACTTCGTCACGCGCGTCGACCGCGGGCGGACATCTCCCAGCACCGCGCGGTCAAGGAGTTTGTTTTTCGGCCCGATCACGCGCAATCCGTAAACACCGGAAAAGTCGAGATCACGTGCGACGAAGATCGAGACAAGCTCGCCTTGGTTCTTATTGAGCGTTGGCGGAATGTTGATCGATTGCTCGACAGCGATGGCTGCCGCCTGCTGGCCTGCGTTTGTGGTGTTCTCAGCGTCGACGTCACTGTTACGCAGGCGACTGTTGGCGTAGCTCGTGGCATCGCCGACGATGGACAGGAGAAGCGCACTCCCGAACCGCTCCCACCAGTGAGTGTCGACGTAGCCATTCACGCCCGCCCGGCCAAGCGCATCCGTTGCCGGCGAGGCCAAGGTGACGATGACGCCGTTCGGGGTTTTCGCGCGGTTCCAGAGCACGAAGAGACGCTTCTGTCCTCGCTGGAGGCCGCCCCGATATTCGCCAACAACTTGCGTGCCTTTCTCCATTAGCACAACCCGACCATTGTCCGATAGAACATCCCGGTTGATTACGCAGCTGGTGAAGCCGGGCTGATCGGATGCCATGGCAGTTTCCAATACGCACGGAATTGACGATCCCATTGCAACTACGAAGTTACGATTGCCGAGCGTGCCGGCGCGCGAGCCTTCAAGCCTGGTCGGCCGTAGCAGCCCGTTGAACCGCTGTTCGTCGGCGTTGGCGGAGTTCTGACCCACCATGCTTCCATCAAGCGGCACGAAATGGCTGTCCGCGGGCACCGCCGGATCCGCGGTCTCATGGTGCGACGTTGTGTTCTTCTGTCCACCGCTGAAGGCGATGACCGGCGACCGGCGCGCCGAGTCAAGCAGCGGATCTTCGTCCTCCACTTCCTCTGCGGCGAGCGGGGTCGGCAGCTTCACTTCCGGCACGGCTTGGACCGGCTCCATCTTCTCCTTGACCGGCTCGAAATTCGCCGTTTGCCGGATGACAACCCGCTCGGGTCTGGTTCTGTCCGTCGGAGTGTGCTCGCCGCTCATCGACCACAGGGCGAAAGCGACAAAGGTAACAACAGCCAGCGCAACCGCGCCGCGCTTCAAGACAGGATTGCTGTCGATCCTCCCCCCGGGAACCGTTTCGCCGCGCTCCCCCGGTATCCGGTTTTCATCTTCCTCAAGCATGACTGTCTCCTATTGCGCCGCGCCGGCTTCAGTCCGAACGACCCGCTCGACCGACGGCGAGGTCGTGTTGGTGTCCGGGTTGATACCGACGCGGTCATAGGCCTCGTTGAAGACGCAGAGCACGTCCCGTCCCCTCCGCAGGATGAACTTCCGGCCAATCGCGTGGGCCAGGACAAGGTTGCCGTCGACGGATTTCGGCACCAGGCTTTCACTACCGTCTGAGTTCTCGATGTAGATCGCGGGTATTTCCTGATTGCCGACGAAGGCAAATGTCGTAACCTTGCCATTGTCGTAGACCGAGTGCGGCTCCAGCGCCTGGGAGCCCTGCGCCGAATAACGCCAATTCCGAGCACCATAGCCCTCATGAATGGCCAGGACATTGTCGGCCTCCTTCGACTGAGCAGCGATCTCTCGCGCCGCCGCAGCTTGGCGGCGCCGCTGCGCTTCATCGGCCGGGTAGCGGTACTTGACGTAGAAGTAGGTGTTATGACCCACCTCCACTTTTCCGTCCCGCACCATCAGTTCCATTTGGTAGCTTCGGGTCGAGCCGTCGCGCCGAGTGGAGACGACAGAGAGATTGGTGACCGGCTGATTTTCCCGCGGTTTGAGAAACAGGATGTTTCCTGCCGGTGCGACCTCCCAGGCTACACTGTTGCCGAGCGCAACATGGGCGATCTCCTCGTCGGCCGCGAACTCCACCTGGACCGAAGAACGCAATGAGCCGATGATGCGAGTGATGTTGTAGGGCTGGTAATCGACAAAGCGGACACGACTGTCCTGCGCTGCGCCGCGCGGAATTTCGAGTGCAAATACCGTTGAGGCGGACGCCGTAAGGAGGAGAGTAACAATGAAAATAGTCCGCATCAGTTGATGGCCTCCGGATCGGCTCGGTATTCACTGACGGCAAAACCGAGCGGATTCACCAGCCGATCCGTCGACGACATCGGCGCGTTTGCATAGGAGAACGTCAGCGTCGCAACCCAATGGGTTGTCCGGACTTCTTCCCCGCGGGTGATGGTGCGCATGTAGCGGACGGAGACGACATGCGAATTTATCAGCGAGATCGATGCGATGCTGATGCGTGCGGTGGCGCCGCGCCCATAGGTGTTCTGCGGCGACGCCGGATTGCTGCCGCGATAGAGGGCCGAGAACCGAGCCTGCTCCGGCTGCGTCGAGAGAAGCGCGACTGAGCGGAAGTTCTCCTCTGCCTCGCTCCAGACGTAGCCTTCGCGAGCGCGGACGTATTTCGCGGCGAAGTATTTCGTCACGGCCTCGTCATAGGTGCCGGGCGTCGACGTCAGCGCCGAGACGACATCAACGATGCCTGTCGAATTGTCGACCCGCACGACAAACGGCTCGACCGATTTCAACGGCGTGAGGCCGGCAACGGCAAGGATCGAAGCGCCGGCGAGAATGCTTGCCGCGACGGCAATGGACCAGGCAACGCGTGAAGAGCGCTCGACCTGGATCATGCGTTCCTGGTCGAAGCGCCGCGCCTTGTCAAAGTATGTCTTGAGTTCGTCGCCGGAGACCATCGCGTCAGCCCCCGCATGGACGATAGGAGGCGTCGACGTCGAACTGGGCAAAGGCGAAAGAATCCCTACCCTCTTCGACATACGCGGTGGCGACGGACTGAGAGGTCGCCGGTCCCGCATAGGACTGTTTCTGTTTGACGTTGCTATTGTCTTCCCACTGCCACATCGGGCGATTGAGGGGGCGGCGCGAATAGCCATCGCAATTTGGGAGCGGATAGGTCAGCGATGCGCAGCCGCTTAAGGCAGCCGCCATGCAGAGCAGCGGAAATGTTCTGATCATTCCTGAAGAGCCTTTTTCTTGTTCGTGCGAAAAGCGTCACGAGCCCGAGCCTTTCGAGCTGAAGGTTCGACCAATGGCCCGGACACCGCGTCCGGCCGCACGGGCGGTATGGGACGCCGCCCAGGCGAGCGTGCTTTCGTGGGCGTCGCGTGCAGCGCCGTAGCCGTAGGTCAACGACGCGCCGCCGGCGGCAAGCGCCGAAGCGATGTTCGGAAGCTGATAGAAGACATAGAGGGCAGCGAGGCAGATGGCGCAGAGCGCGGTGGGACGCATCAGCACGTCGGTATATCCTTGAATTGCCGTGAAGGTCGTATCGATGCAGGTGATCAGCAGTGAGCCGACGGCGACGACGAGCACCTGGAGGATCACGAAGTTTGCAAGCTGTCCCAGCCACGCCTCGGTGAAGCGCCGCGTCGCCTGAAACATTGCCAGGGCCACGAAGATCGGACCGATGGCGAGCACGATGGCGAGCGCCAGCCGGGCATAAAGCGATACAACGTAGCCGATCGCCGCTACTGTGAAGCTCGCGCCGATCACCATTGCGCCACCGATACCCATCACAATACTCGACGACCAAGTGGCACGGGACCAGATATCGATGGCTGAATCCTGTCCCTTGTCGAGCAGACTGTCGAACGTTGTAGCGCTCGGCGCCGCGCCGGTGTTCAGTGCCTGCGATATCTCACGCGGCAACACGTCGAAGAAAATGTCGGTGACGTAGGTCTGGTATTCGTCGGCGTCCGTCACCAGCGTCGCGATGATGGCTAGCTTGATCGTCCGAAATGCGAAGTCGAGGATGGGTTCCTGGACCGAGCCGCGGAGCACGAGATAGCCGTAAAGCACGACGTAGAGCGTGACCGCTGCCGTCAGGGGGCCCGAGATCCACTCGGAGACGTTCGAGGTTCCGTCGGAGATAAAGGTCTCCAGCGGAGCCTTGAACTGCTCGTCGACGAAGGCGAAGACCTGATACATGCCTCAGCCTCCAAGCGCTTTTCGCATGCGTCGAAAGCTAGCCTTGAAATCTGCAGCCGTTGCGTTTTGACAATTCGGGGTATTTCCTAATTCACCGGGGTTGGTGCCACACGCCGCCATGATTTCGGCCAGCAGAGCCTCGTCGGCGATGAGTTCGTCGACAGTGTAGGTCCGTTCGGCTCGCTCGGAGCAACTGACCAATAGGACAGCGAGAAGAACGATATGGCCCTTCATTGCAGTGCAGCTTTCATTGCATCCATGCGTCGGCGCCAGTCCTCCACCTCGCGCTGCTCGTCGACCTGTGCCTGTGCCTGCTGGACCATTCGGAGGGCCTCCATGCGCAGTACATCGGCCTGGAGGAAAGCTGTTTCCGCCTGAAGTCGCGCCTGAAGGTCGGCTATGTCCTTGGCGTCAGCCGCTGTCGAAATCTTCTCGCGCAGTTGGTCAATGCCATCGACGCGCTTGGCCGCGGCATCGTAGATATGCTGCGCTAGGCTCATCTGCCCGGCATTCTTGTTCTGAATGCGGGAAAGCTCCCGCGCGTAGAAGTCCTCTGCGCTGGTCCGATAGGTCGAATTACCCTCAAGGAATTTTGTGGCCGTATCGCCGAACACGCCCGTTGCGCTTCCCTTGAACAGTCCCTCGATGACGTTAAAGTCCCCAGGCAGCGCCTTGCGAACGGCAGGATCGTTCAAGACGCCGGCAACATCCGCCATGTCGGTGATCTTGTTGAGCGAGCCGTAAAGCTGCTGCGCCTGCTCTATCTGCTGGTTGAGCGCATCAAGCTGAGCTTTCAGTTGGGCGATACTCTCGAGGTGCTTGGCGATCGCGGTTCGGTCGATCACCGGGATTCCCTGCCCGGCTGCCGTGCCGGCGCAGAGAATGAGCGCCGCGGCTATTGCCGCGCCGTGAATTCGATAGAAAGCCATTAGCTCAATCTCCTTCTTTGCTGAAAAATCGGAAGCCAATCCGCGAGCCGGTCGCCGACTTCTGTGCGGATGGCATCGGCGAGTTCGACATTCGCGGTGCGGCCGGAGAGGATGGTAAGTTCGTCGTCGAAACCGCTGAGGTTCAGTTCGGCGACAACGCTATTGTGTCCTTGCTTCAATATGAATCGGCGGCTCTCGACGGAGAGCTCGCGTGCAATGAGTTCATACTCCCGCTCGGTGAGCTTGAAGCCGTCGACATAGTCGGCGTGGTTACTGCGGGAGTTCGGTAGGAAGATCTGCGTCGGGCATTGCTCGATGATCGTATGAGCGATCGGCGATACGATCGCATCGCGCGGGCTCTGCGTAGCAAAGAGCATAAGCCCGTTCTGCTTGCGGATCGTCTTGAGCTTGTTCTGTGCGAGATCGCGAAACCCTTCATCCTGGAGCGCCTTCCAGAACTCATCGATAACGATGATGATGCGCCTGCCATCGATCAGTTGCTCGACCCGATGAAAGAGATAGGCCATCAGCGGCGTGCGGATTTCCTCGTTGTCGAGGAAATCGGTCATGTCATAGCCGACGAATTTGCCGTCAAAGCCGATGTCCTCAATGATGTTATCGAACACCCAACCGAGCGGCCCCCCTCTCTCCCACCGCCGCAGCCGCGCGGCAATGCCTTCGGGATCGGCGTTGTTGAGGAAGGTCCTGAGCGCGCCGATCGTCCGGCGCTCCACCGGCAAGTCGGCAAGGCCGTCGATCGCGGAGGCGATGTCGCGGAGTTCGGCCACCGTCAGTTCCCGTGTTGCCGAGCCGACAAGCCTGCCGACCCAGCGCGTGAGAAACACCTTGTTGTCCGGCGTCGGTTCCAGTGCCTTCAGGGGAGCGCACCCGGTCGGGGCACCATTCTTCAGCGGCAGATAGGTGCCGCCGGCGGCGCGCACGTAGAGATCAGATCCCCTGTCCTTATCGAAAAACACAACATGCGGGTCATGTTTCTCCAGCTGCGACAGCATGAAGTTCAAAAGCACGGTCTTGCCGGCACCGGACGGTCCGCACACGAAAGTGTTGCCGAGATCGCCATAATGGAAATTGAAGTAGTACGGTGACCCCGACGCCGTCTTGAGAAGAGCGACGGCAGGTCCCCATTCATTGCCGTGCTTCCGACCGATCGGGTAGGAGTGGAATGGTGCGAGCGCCGCGAAGTTGCGCGACGTGATCGCGCCGGACCGGGCGCGATAGCGGAAGTTTCCTGGTAGTTGCGCCCACCAGGCCGCCTCGAGGCCGAGATCCTCGCGCGCGACGACGGCGGCTCCACCGGTCAGGCTGGCGCGCGCCTTGGCGAGATTGTCGGTCAATTCCTTCACCGATGGGGCAAAGACGGAAAGCGACAGGTGGTGCTCGCCTAGCACGAACCGATTGGACTCCAGATCGTCCATCGCCCCATCAAGTTCCTCGATCTGTGAGGCCGCCTTGTCCCCACTGCTGACCATCTGGTTTTGCTTGCGGCCCATGATCACGCGGGCGTCCGCCTTCGAGACGAAGGAGAAGGATTGCGTCAGGATCAGTTCGAAGGGACTAGTGAGCACACCGTCGAGCATGCCGGTCCGAGTTCTGGCCGGATATTCCTTAAAACTCAGCATGCCGGCAAAGCGGCTTTCGGCCTCGTGCCGGATCTCGACTGTCTCGCGGCCGACAATGACACGATCCGAGTAGATCGCCGAGGCGATACGCCCCTCCGTCAGCGGGACCGGCTCCCGACGGCCGCCGACGAACTGATGCAGCACTTCGCTCGGCTCCGAGAACAACAGGCCGTCACGTTCGTAGAGGCACAGCACGCGCGGTTCGAAGCGTTTCAACGCCGCTGTGACATCGATGACCTTGTCGCGGAGCTGCTTGAGGGCTTCCTCGTCGAGTTCGGCCCCGGCCTGACGTGCCCGACGCAAGCGCGCCAGCAGCCTTGCCGCCTTGTCGGACGGATCGCGGGCCGGAGACCACAGGATCGTCAGATAGAGGTCGTTGCGAAACAGGTCCTCCCCAACCATGCGCGCGCGATACTTATCATTGAGCGCCGCCGAGAAAGGTGTAGTGAACGTGCCTTCCGGATAGCTGTTGTCGCGACGGCGGATGAGATGAGTCCACAAGGCAAGCCGCTCGTCGGCGATGTTCCGATAGAGCGTGTTGAGGTCCCGATGCAGAGCATTCAGGTCGAGAACATCCGCGGTCTCGAAAGAGACGCCTTCAAGCGCGATCATTACCATCAGCGCCCGGGAATCGAGCGCGATCGTCGACACGTCGACATGGCGGACATAGGGGATGAAGGTCTCCGGACCGAGTTCGCGAGATCTGAGTGTGGTCAGGCTAGGCAAATCCGAGGTCCCTTTCGTCGTATTTCCGGGCGAGCTTCAGGGGACTAAGCGTCGCTCCGCCCCAAAAGGCGCTGTTGCGCGACCGGCCGCGTGTGTCCACCCAAGCCAGCAAGATGCGGAACATGTTGTGGTCGTGTTTGACGAGCGCGCGGAAAATGAGGTGAAAGACGACGCCAACAGCCAAGTAGGCGATCGAGCCGGCGACGATGTAAAGAATGGTCGTCAGCATGATGTTCATGCCCATGGCTTCCATCGTCACGCCAGCGATCATCGCCGGCCGGGTGCAAGCGATGAACAGCGTGTCTTCCTCAAGGATTGGCCGAAAACTCGCCATGGCGTCAGCTTCCGACGATGGTGTTCACGAGTTCGGTAGCGCCGAAGATGCCGCCAATGCCGATGATCCAGAACCCTGCGCGCCTCAGATCCATGTAGCCGAACATCCAGGCTATGCAGATCACGATGATCGCGATGACGGCCAGAAGCTTGGCGATGTTGCCTGTCAGCATTTCGACGATGTTCTGCAGCACGGTCTCGATGCCGGCCGCCTGCGCGAAGGCAGGTTCGACCATGGATGCCAGGATGGCCATTGCCATTACGGCGGATGCGGCGATCGGGTGGATACGGGCGCTGAAAGTCATTCACTCTCCTCCATATGACTGTTCTGAAACACGAGGACGGAGGACCTCCGTCTCGATCTGAAAACGTCCCAGGACGGCACCGACGCCGTTTGATCGGCAAGGGCCTCGTCCTTGCGTGCATCGCCGATCGCCTCGACAAGAGGCGCTTCGTTGAGCTCCCTCTCCCGTCCATCATCTTCGATCATGAGCGTGGTGATGGTGCTGGCGAGCCGGCTTTCTTCCTGGCGGACCTGCTCATCGTACCTGACCATCGCCCCGACAGATGGATCGTTTCGTCCGTAGTAGGAGTGCAGCATCACCTGTTCGGCCCGGCTCGGGTCCGCGCCCGCTTTCACCGCCAGCCGGTAGTACCCATCGAGAATGGTCGCCGTGGCCCGAAGGTTGCGGCATGGGTCGAAGGCATCTGAAATCGAAAGATTGAGCTGGCGGAGTTCTTCCATGCCGATGCCGCCGAGGCCGAGCTGTATGTCGTGCCGCTCGGCTGCCAATGACGTGGCGATTGCGATCGCCTTGACCTTGGTTGTGGGCTGCACCGAGAGTGTCGCGCCGCTGTTGACCCGGATGGCGAAAGGTTCGAACCGGCTTTCAAGGCTGACGATGGCGGCGAGCGTCTCGCTTGCAATTGTGGGTGCGCACGTTTGCGCCAAATCGAGGAAAGCAACAGGCATGCTCAGTACCACACTCGTTGCTTGCCAACCCCGTCGATGATCACGTCGATGTAATGGGGTTGGGGGCGGATGTTTGGTCGAGTCGTCACATAGCGCTGACACTGTGTACGGCCGTCTCTCCGCCGCCACGCTGCCGATGAGTTCATCCGATCATCGTTGGAGTAGCATTCAGCGTTCGAGACGGTCTGTGGCGTGGCCGAGATACAACTGGCTTCGAGCCCATGGTCTCCATACCGCGTTGTCAGGCGATAACCGTCATTGCAATAATAGGGGTCGTATCGAGGACGCGAGGCCTGAAACCCAACGCTGCCGCAAGTGGGAAAGGAGCGCCCTCTTGCAAGCGCGCGCCAGAGCCTGTGGATTGGCGCCCGGCATTCCGCGTATTGCGTCGGACCGCTCGGATTGGAAAGGCACAGGATAACCTGGCACCCCCATTCGCCCGCCTGCGCTTTACTCTCGAAAACAAGATAGAATGGCGCTAAACTGGCTGCAGTGACAAATGCCCGTGTAAGAGACTTGTTCATGGCCACCACCTTCACTAACGCGATTGTGCGCAATCCTAACAGCGGCGCAATCTCGCGACGCTTTTTACAATCATATATCTGACAGTATAAAAAATGACAAGCGCACTTAATGCCCATTGGCAGAGCCAGCTGTTTTCGGCTTACGCACTGCAGGAAGTTTTCGACAAACCGGTTGAGGGAGAGACGCCGCAATCGCGTTTGAAGCAGGTCGGAATGATGACGGTGCTCTATATGATGCATCAAAACCATGAAAAGCTAACGCTCTCGAATATAAGCCAAATTACCGGTTTGACGCGCAATGCTGTGGCGGAATCAATCGATCCTCTCATTGAGCGGGGCATATTGACCGAAACGATTGTGAAGAACTCGATGGGACGAGGAACTGCGAGGCAGTTTGAGTTCTGCCCGGACGTTTTCGATCGCCTGAGGTTAAGTCCCGAGCAGCAAAAACCTGGAACTTAGTGATTCTTTTACGACACTAACGACAGCATGCGACGGCGGCGTTGAACCGGCCGGCACGCTGACCACTCGGCGCAGCAACTTCGAGCGCCTTCGCGACCTTCCAAGAAGGCGTTAGTTTGGGGCCGAAAGTTCAACTCGGCATCCAGATCTGCTCTTCGCCGGTCGTCGGGCGAATGCCTGCATCGCGATTTTCACTTACAGGAAAGTTCCCAAGAGGTACTTTATTCACTTGGCCGTGCGCCGCAGCTCTTCCAGTAGCGGTCGCAGCTTGTGCTTGCGCCAGTGCTGTTCCATCTGCAGTCCTCAAAACCTCGACTTCAGATGCTTGGCAGCGATGCGCCTGAGCTTCAAATCAGCTTTAGCTTCGTCGCCAGAGCCGTCGCCTGCGGAAGCGAGTAGGCATTGAGCTTCCTGCGCGCATTATTCATGTGGAAGTTTACGTTCCAGTAGCTCATGTTCTCGATGTCGGCGATTACTCTCATGGATTTGCCCTCGGACGCCCACTTGAGCATAAGCGCCTGTCTGGTGGTCAAGGCAATGCTCGGTTTTGCTGTAGGCTCAATGTTCGTTTGCTCGATCCGCACATGAAGCTGGGCGACCGCCATGGCGGCCGCTACCGGATCGACATCCCCTTTCAGCGAGAGGGAAGGCTTGTGTGAGGCCATGGTCAGCATTGCTATACGCCTGAACGCAGTCGCGACTGGAATGGTGATCCCCGACCGAATACCGAAACCGGCGGCATCCAGATAAAACTGCCGAACGCGCCTCGATCTAACAGTCCTTGAATTTTCGGAAGACCAAGTGAACGCCTTCATCGTCGCCCTTGCAATCTGGATCACAGGATCGATCTCGTTGAAGCTTTTGGCGAAGTACCAATCCTGCCATTCGGGATGATAATTCGAAACGGCGAATGTTCCGATTGGTTGAAGATTAAGGTAGGCGTAATACTCGAAGCCGAGTTCTTCCGCGAGCTCGGTGAGCGCTTCATTGAACATCTCCTTGGTGCGCGCCACGGTGGAAACATCAGTTAGCTTCTGGAACCAGCTCTTCACCTTCTCCTCCTTTTTTGCCCTCTCGTCTTACTGAAACAATACTCGGACCAGCGATATTCTGGACCTTTTGGGAAGCAGTCGGCGAGTTTGTGCTTGTCACAACTCGCCTTGAAGGTCCAAGCACCGTCGTCGCCAAACTCTGGCGGCCTACGCTGCCACCTACCTATCTACTCGCCATGCGCCGGCAGAGGGCGCTTGGTGTTGTTTCTTCCGGTGTCGTCGCCCACAGCTTTAAGGGATCTTGATGCCGCCGCCAGCGTGCGGGCAATTTCTACGATCTCTTCACGGTTCGCGGTCGGGTCCTCTTTGTTCCAAGCAAGCCCCATGCCGATCGTAAAATCCAGCCCCTCCACTTCCCGAAGCCGGAACGACTGGTGGGGCAAATCTCTGGTCCATTCCGGCACGAAACCTACGCCCATCCCGGCCGCGACCAGCGAAACCAAGGAGAGCGTGTCATCGCAACTACAGGCAACCTGATCGAGAAGGCCAAATTTTTTGAACTGCTCGAAGAAGTACTTTTCCGTGTAAGATAGATTTGAGCGGGAAAAGGAGATGATCCGCTCCTGTTTCAGATCGCCCATTGTGACGGTCTCCGCCGTCTCAAGCCGGCTGCCAAGTGGCACCGCCAGAAGATATCGTTCGTTGGCGATGCTCTGCCAACGGAGCGATCCGATGTTTTCGACAGGCCGGATGAAGCCAAGGTTGATGCGGCCCTTCTCCAGGTCACGGATGATTGCATCCGTGGAACCGCTGCTCACGTGTATCTGAATATCGGGAAATCGCTTGCCGAGCTTGTTCAGAAAAAGCGGCAAGACACCGAAGGTCGCGGGATATATGGTTCCGATGGTGATCCGATCGACATTCTTGCCCGCAACAGCCCGGACGATAGCGGAACTGTTTTCGATCTCCCGCAGAACATTGATGCACCGCTCGTAAAAAACTTCGCCGGCTTTTGTCAGTTGAACACGACGCGTAGAGCGGATGAGAAGCTGAACGCCGAGCTCCTTTTCCAGCGTTTGTATCTGCACGCTAAGGGCGGGCTGTGCCATGGAGAGCGTCGCCGCGGCGCGACCGAAATGCAACTCCTCGGCCAGGGTTGCAAAACACCTCATCTGACGGATTTCCATTCGCCTGTCCTCTGCATCCACGCAAGCCAGTCTACAAGGACACATATCATCCATTAATCGCGGAGTTAGATCAATTTGTTATTTTTTAATAGCACGAAACCCATAAATTGCTGCAGTAGACGGCGAATCGTCTTTATCCTATCGGTTGAGTATGAAAACGAGCCTGGAACATCTTCCCGAGAAGAAGCAGCGCGAGCTTGCGCGCGTCGTGGAGATCATCCACGAGGAGTTTGCCGATGCGCTCGAGGGGGGCTCGGCCGACTTCAAGAAGCGCGGTCGGATCCTGAAAATCATCCTCTTCGGCTCCTACGGCCGCGGCAACTTTGTTGACGAACCGCATACGATGAAGGGCTATCGCTCCGATTACGATATCCTCGTCATCGTCAATTCGAAGAAGCTCGCAGAACCGGAATACTGGGAGAAGGCGACCGACCGATTGATGTGGGACAAAGGAGTCTCGACGCCCGTCGGGCTGATCGTCCATGGCGCCCGGGAGGTGAACAACTTCCTTGCGGACGGACAGTATTTCTTCGTTGATATCCAGCGCGAAGGCATCGTGCTCTACGAACTCGACGACCGGCCTCTGGCCGAGCCGAAACGACTCTCGCCTGCCGACGCGCTCAGGGTGGCGAGGGAGCATTTCGAGAGACAATGTGCAAGCTCGAAGTATTTTTGTCAGTTGGCACGGTACGCCATTTCTGACGAACAGCGAAATCATGCAGCGTTTAATTTGCACCAGGCAGTGGAGACCGCCTATTCTTGCCTGCTCCTCACACTAACCAATTACAGCCCACCGTCGCACAATATCAAGTTTCTCCGCGGTCTCGCCGAGGATCGCGACCAGCGGCTGATCGACGCCTGGCCGCGCGACCAGCATCGTTTTACCGCCTGGTACAACATTCTCAACGAAGCCTATGTGAAGGCCCGCTACGCGAAGCACTTTGAGATTACCGAAGAAGGGCTCAGTTGGCTTCTAGAGCGGACGGAGCATCTTCTTCGACTCGTTGAGCTGGTATGTCAGGAGCGACTGGCGGAATTGGGCTCAGCCTAGCTTCCACATTCCTACAACTCCGTACGGCCTGCGTTGAAACGAATTCAAGGCGCGATCAAGCTCGGGATAGTACCACCCCAACGGGCCCCAGACCATGCCCGAGCCACCTTCGACATCGCCGATGAAATCGGAGGCACGCCGTCTCCGCAGCGTCCTTTGCGCCGCGCTTCAGGGATCAGTGAGCGACGAGTTCGTGAAGACGTCCTATTTGCAGGATGCATCATTTAGCGATCCGCCTCGTGCACTGGTTCTCTCGTTTGATGCAGGCGATCTCCGCCGTCGAGCATTCGGCAATGCCATTAACGATAACGCAGTGCGAGCATTGATCGGTGAATTCCAGGCAATCCGGATTGGCCTTGATGAAGTCTTGCAGGCTGGCATTCTCGGTCTGCTGCGGCTCAGGAACAGCGTCGGCAGCCGGCGTATCCGCCGCCTGAGCGGCGGTCATCCCCGCGATGGCAAGCGCTAGGCAAAGTGCGACACGAATGCTGGACTGCCTCATCGCCTGCTCCTCCTCTATGCACATCCGACGCGACGTGAAACGGCTCTTCTCCGGAACTGCGCACTGTGAGAGAGTGCCGTCACGGCGCCCGCCGTGCAAGCGACCGTCCGGCGCGCTCACCCCAGTTCGTTGCGGATCGCCCGCATGAACACCTTGGCGCCGATGCCGATCAGGTCATCGGGAAAATCGTAGTCCGGATTGTGCAGCCGCGCGTGGTTCTCGCCGGCGCCGAGAAAGAACATCGCCGAAGGCGCCACGCGCCCGAAAAGGCCGAAATCCTCCGAACCCTTCATCGGCAGCACGCCCTCGCCGCGATCGTGGCTGACGCCCTCCTCGTCCATAGCGCGCTCCAGCGCGCTTACGGCGGCGTCCGCGTTGCCGCACTGGTGGAACACGTCCTCGTAGCTGATCGCCACCTTCAAGCCGGCAGCACCGGCCTCTTTCGCAACCAGCGCCTCGGCACGGGCCACAAGATCGGCCATGCGCTCGTCGGTCAGTGTGCGCAGCGTCGCCCAAATCTCGGCATAGCCGGGGCTGATGCCGAAGGCCGCCTCGCCGAGGCGGGCATGCGTCACCGTGACCAGCGTGTAATCCTCGTTAAGCGGCCCGTTGTTGCCAAGCGAGGTCAGCCCGGAAAGCAAGGCGGCGATCGCAAAGGTCGGCGCAATGCCGTCCTCCGGCGTCGAGGCATGCGCCGTCTTGCCGAAAAGCAAGATCCGCATCCCGCGCGAGGCGCAATTTACCGGTCCTGAGCGCAGCGCCGCATGGCCAAAGCGTAATCCCGGAAAATTGTGCAGCGAGAAGACCAGATCCGGCTTGATGTCAGCAAATTTCGGATCGGCAAGCACGGCCGCGGCACCCGCGCCGTTCTCCTCCGCCGGCTGGAACATCAGGATCGCGCGGCCTCTCGCCGCGCGCTCGCGTCCAAGCCCTTTGGCCAGCGCCATCAGAATCGTCATATGTCCGTCATGGCCGCAGAGATGCCCCTTGCCCTTGATCTTCGAACGATGGCCGATCTCCGAGATCTCCTCGATCGGCAACCCGTCGAGCTCGGCACGCACCATCACCGTCGGCCCTGGCTCTCGGCCCTCATAGATCGCCGCCACTCCGTGCCCGCCAAGACCTGTGATCACCGCATCCGGTTTCGTCTCGGCCAGAGCCTTTACGATCGTATCCGCCGTCTCCCGCTCCTCGCCCGAGACTTCCGGCCGCCGGTGCAGCTCGCGCCGAAAAACGGTGAGCGCCTCAAGTTCACGGTCGATCAGAAACATTCACGCGCCTCCGCTTCTTTATCAGGATAGAAGCTCCAGTTTCCGGCTCCACTGCTCATGCCTCTGGAAACGCATGATCCTGGTGACCTGGCCCCTTCAAAAGTCTCCCAGCCACGACCTTAGACCATCTTCGCTATTGAAAGAGAAGCGCGAAAGACGTCGTTGGACACAGCTGCAGTGGATCGACTTCAGCCCGATCTCACACTTGCTTTGCCGGTCGCACTGGAACTTGTTCGCCCAGGTCGCAACCAAGAAACCGGTTGCTCGAAACTGCGCCCAAAGTACGCACGGCTCTCGGTCTTCAAGTGAGGCCTCCAACTTGTCGCGTTGAATGATCGGTTAGCGGCTTCAGACGCGACACGTCTTTCTTCAGACTGCACAGAGCTTGTCGCGCAAGCTGCGTCATATCCGGTTGAATGGCGTACCACACCCCAATTGCTGCAAACTCCAACTTCCCCTACATTGACCAAGTGGTAAAAAAGACGCGCGCCAAACGCGCAATCAATCAGAGGGGAACTTAATGCAAAGCGATTCCTTCAATTTTGCCATTTCCAGAAGAACCCTGATCAAAGCTGCTGGCGCTTCCGCCGTGGTGGCGGCGACGGGTCTGCCGGGCCGTCTGCTCGCTGCGGATCCGATAAAGGTGGCGGCCATCTACACCGTTCCGGTCGAGCAGCAGTGGGTCAGTCGTATCCACAAGGCAGCGAATGCAGCCAAGGAGCGCGGTGACATCGAATATGTCTATTCGGAAAACACCGCGAACAACGATTACGAGCGCGTCATGCGTGAGTATTGCGAGGCGGGTCACAAGTTGATCCTTGGCGAGGTCTTCGGCGTCGAGGATGCGGCCCGCACGGTTGCCAAAGACTACCCGGATGTCGCCTTTCTGATGGGCTCGAGCTTCAAGCCCGACGCCGCTATTCCGAACTTCTCAGTTTTCGACAACTATATCCAGGACGCATCCTATCTGTCCGGCCTTGTCGCCGGCGCAATGACGAAGTCCAAGAACATCGGCATGGTGGGAGGCTATCCGATCCCAGAGGTTAACCGGCTGATGAATGCATTCATGGCCGGCGTGAAGGAAGTGGCCCCGGACACCAAATTCCAGGTCGCCTTCATCGGCTCATGGTTCGATCCGCCAAAGGCCAAAGAGACCGCTTTCGCCCAGATCGATGGGGGTGCGGACTTGCTATATGCCGAACGTTTTGGTGTGTCCGACGCCGCCAAGGAGAAGAAGGTCTTGGCCATCGGCAATGTCATCGATACCCAGGCGGACTATCCGGACACCGTTGTCGCATCCGCACTGTGGCATTTCGAACCGACGCTAGACAAGGCGATCAGCGAAGTGAAGGCCGGCGCGTTCAAGGCTGACGACTATGGCATCTATTCCTTCATGAAAAACGGCGGCTGTTCACTGGCGCCTTTCGGCACCTTTGAGAGCAAGGTTCCGGACGCCATCAAGGTCAAGGTCGCGGAAAAGGAAAAGATGATCAAGGACGGTTCGTTCGCCGTCGAGATCAACGACGCCGAGCCGAAGTCGACCTAGCCTTCCTTCCTCGCGTTCATGGGAGAAGTGGTCGGCTGTGGCGGACCAGGAATTACACTTCGCCAACAGCGACCATTCTCTCCTTGGACGGGAAAGGAAGTCCCCACAACTCCTCTTCCGGTCGCCGACGTGTCTAGCAAAACCGCCCTTCGTCTTTCCCGCATCAGCAAGCGCTTCGGCCCACTCAGGGCTAACGACGCCATTTCGTTTGAACTCAAGCAGGGCGAAGTCATAGCACTTCTCGGGGAGAACGGCGCCGGCAAGACGACTCTGATGAACATTCTGTTCGGCCACTACGTCGCCGACGAAGGAACCGTCGAGGCATTTGGCAAGCCGCTGCCGCCGGGAGATCCGCGCGCTGCCATAGATGCCGGCGTCGGCATGGTTCACCAGCACTTCACCCTTGCTGACAACATGACGGTGCAGGAAAACATTGCGCTTGGCACGCAGAGCATTTGGCGCCTGCGGCTCGACCGGGCCGCCGCGCGACGGCGCATCGAGCGATTGTCCGCCGATTTCGGCCTCGCCGTCGACCCCACAGCTACCGTCTCCAGCCTTTCAGTCGGCGAGCGACAGCGCGTCGAGATTCTAAAGGCTCTTTATCGCGAAGCCCGAATCCTAATCATGGACGAGCCGACGGCTGTCTTAACCCCCGCCGAGACTGAGGCACTGTTCCGGACGCTGAAGCTGCTCGTCGCCAAAGGCCTGTCGATCATCTTTATCTCTCATAAACTACACGAAGTGATGGCTGTGAGCGATCGTGTGCTGGTTCTGCGTTCCGGCCAGCTCGTCGGTGAGCGCGAAACAGGTTCGACCGATCGCAAAGAACTGGCAGCGCTCATGGTTGGAAAAGAGGTCAAGCCAGCCAACGTCAGTCCGCTGAAGCTCGGAGCACCGCTGCTGGCACTTGAACAGGTCTCCGCAACGGCCTACAACGGGGCGGGCCTCGACAAAGTATCGCTCACCCTCACAGCCGGTGAAATCACCGGAATTGCCGGCGTCGCCGGTAATGGTCAGGCTGTCCTTGCTGCCCTTATCGCCGGCATCCGGCGTCCCACCAACGGCAGCATTTCCATCGCTGGACGGGACGTCGCCGACTGGTCGCCGCGCGCCGCGCTCGCACATGGCGTGGCCCGCATTCCGGAAGACCGCCACGCTATCGGCAGCATCGGCGACATGAGCGTGACGGAAAATGTCATCGCCGAACGCTACCGAAGCCCTCGGTTCAGCCGCATGGGCTTCCTGAATTGGAAAGCCGCCGGGCGTTTCGCAGAGAAACTCATTGCCGACTACGACGTCAAATGCCCTTCGCCCGAAGCACGCATACGCCTACTCTCAGGCGGCAACATGCAGAAGCTCATTCTCGGCCGGGCCCTTGATGCCGACCCCGCGGTCATCCTGGCAAGTCAGCCGACACGCGGCCTCGATGTCGGCGCCGTCGCCTATGTTCATCGCATGCTGCTCTTAGCGCGAGATCGGGGCGCCGCGATATTGCTCATTTCGGAAGATCTCGAAGAAGTCCTGGCATTGTCCGACCGCATCTTCGTTATGTTCAAGGGGCGCCTTTCCACACCCTCTGCAAGGGGCGAACGCAGCATTCGGGAACTGGGGGAACTGATGGCAGGCCACAGCGGGGAGCGCGGCGATCATGCGGCTTGAACCGAAACCCGCGCTGTCCCTGGCGATCACCTTGCTGTTTCCGCTGGCTGCCATAGGCACCACACTGGTGCTGACGTCGGTACTGGTTCTCGCCGCCGGCGCTTCCCCACTGTCCGTCTTCTATCTTGTGGCGAAGGGGGCGGCCGGCTCACAGTTCGCATTCCTAGAGACCTTGACCCGGGCGACGCCACTGATCTTCACGGGTTTGGCGATCGCCGTCGCCTTTCGGGCAAAGCTCTGGAACATCGGCGCAGAAGCCCAACTCTACATCGGTGGTGTCGTCACCGTGGCGCTGGGAACGGGCGCACTGCCCCTGCCTTCGGTTGTTCTAATCCCGGTAATTATGGTCGCCGTCATGGCCGCAGGCGCGTTGCTTCTGCTCGGCCCAGCCGTGCTGAAGACGCGTTTCGGCGTCGACGAGGTGGTCACAACGTTGCTGCTTAACTTCATCGTCCTGCTGTTCGTGTCGATGCTGCTCGAAGGTGTGCTCAAGGATCCGATGGGGCTCGGCTGGCCGCAATCGCAGAAGGTCATTGCCGAAGCACAACTGCCGCGCCTTATCCAGGGCAAGCGCCTGCACTATGGCTTCATCATCGCCCTTGCTTCGGCCGTCCTCATCTGGATCGTCATGAAAAAGACGGTTCTCGGTTACGAAATGCGCGCCGTCGGCATCAATCCCGAGGGCGCACGTTTTGTCGGAATTCTGGTCGACCGCACTCTGATGAAGACGGCGTTGCTTTCGGGAGGATTGGCCGCTCTCGCGGGTTTTTCCGAAGTCTCCGGGCTCAAAGGCAACCTGACGCTCGACCTGTCGCCAGGCTACGGCTACGCGGGCATCGTCGTCGCTATGCTGGCCATGCTGAATCCGCTCGGCGTCATCGCCTCTGCCATCTTCGTCGCCGGCATCTTTGTCGGCGCAGATGCCATGAGCCGAGTGGCCAAGGTACCGAGTTACATAGCCGACGTCATGGTCGCCACCTCGTTACTGACGATGGTTGTCGCGATCCTTCTGACGCGATTCCGAATCAGGTGGAGGTGACATGGACGCGCTCGAAATCCTCTTCACCGCTTCTTTCTGGGTTGCCGCAATCCGCATAGCATCTCCGCTGATTTTCGCGACGATGGGCGAGTTGATCTGCGAGCGCGCGGGCGTTCTTAATCTCGGCATCGAGGGGATCATGACGGTAGGCGCTTTCGCCGGCTGGTTTACCGTATATTCCGGCGGAGATCTTTGGGCCGGCTTGCTGGTCGCTGCCCTTTTCGGTGCCATGTTCGGCCTGCTGCATGCGACGCTTACGGTACCACTCGGCCTGTCGCAGCACGTCGTCGGCATCGGTGTTACGCTACTTGCCACAAGCCTTACCTATTTCGTCTATCGCCTTGCGCTGCCCGAAGTGACGTCGCCGCCCAAAATCGAGCCGTTCCAGCCCCTGCCGATCCCGGGCTTATCCAGCATCCCGGTCGTTGGCGAGGCGCTGTTTACCCAGACGCCATTGACCTATCTCGCATTCATCTCGGTTGCAGCCGTTGCCTGGATCCTCTATCGCACGCCCATCGGTCTCGCCGTTCGTGCTGCCGGCGAAAATCCGTCAGCGGTCGAAGCGCAGGGCATTTCGGTCACGGGCATCCGCATGGGCGCCGTTGTCGTCGGTAGCGCGTTGATGGCGGTCGGCGGCGCCTTTCTCACCACCTCGGCTTTCAACTCGTTCTTCTTCCAGATGATCAATGGACGCGGCTGGATTTGCATCGCACTCGTCGTCTTTGGCTCATGGCGGCCAGGAAAGGCGCTGATCGGCGCCGTCCTCTTCGCCGCCTTCGATGCCTATCAGGTTCGTCTGCAGCAAATTTCGGGCGGCATCGTGCCCTATCAGGTTTTCCTGATGATGCCCTATGCGCTGTCGATCCTGGCGCTGATCCTGGTCGCACGTCGTGCCGCATACCCTAAAGCTTTGATGATCCCGTACCAGAAAGGCGAAAGATGAGTTTTGACCTGATCGTAAAAGGTGGCACGCTACCCGATGGCAACGTCGCCGACATCGGCATCAAGGGCGATAGGATCGCCGCGATCGAGCCACGCATCGATGCCGAGGCTGGTCGTGTCGTCGATGCCTCGGGCAACCTCGTCAGTCAGCCCTTTGTCGATCCGCATTTCCATATGGACGCAACGTTGTCCTATGGCCTGCCACGTATCAATGCCTCAGGTACGCTGCTCGAAGGCATCGCGCTGTGGGGCGAACTCAAGCCGCTCCTGACCCACGAGGCCGTCAAGCAGCGGGCGCTAGCTTATTGCGACTGGGCTGTCTCGATGGGTCTCCTCGCCATCCGCACCCATGTCGATACATGCGACGACCGCCTTCTTGCGGTGGAAGCACTGCTAGAGGTTAAGAAGGAGATCGCCCCCTATATCGACCTCCAGCTTGTCGCCTTCCCGCAGGACGGGTTCCATCGCTCCCCGAATGCTCGCGAAAACACCATCCGCGCCCTCGACATGGGCGTCGACATCGTCGGTGGCATTCCGCATTTTGAGCGGACCATGTCCGACGGCACGCGTTCCGTTACCGAACTATGCGAGATCGCGGTAAAGCGCGGCGTGATGGTCGACCTGCACTGTGACGAGACGGACGACCCGTTATCGCGCCATATCGAGCAGCTTGCCTATGAGACCCAGAGGCTCGGCCTGCAAGGCCGGGTAGCTGCCTCGCACCTTACATCGATGCATTCGATGGATAACTACTACGTCTCGAAGCTACTGCCGCTGATTGCGGAAGCCGACATCTCAGTGATCCCCAATCCACTCATAAACATCATGCTTCAGGGGCGCCACGACACCTACCCTAAGCGCCGTGGCCTGACGCGAGTGCCCGAGATGCTGAAGGCCGGTATCCGCACCGGCTGGGGTCAGGATTGCGTGCTCGATCCCTGGTATTCCCTCGGTACAGCCGATATGCTCGACGTCGCCTTCATGGGAATGCACGTCGCCCAGATGTCCTCGCCCACAGACATGCGCACCTGCTTCGACATGGTCACCAAGATCAATGCCGAGATTATGGGCCTCGATCATCTCGGTCTAGCCGTGGGCAAATCCGCAAGCCTCATCGTACTCCATGCGGGCAACCCCATCGAGGCGGTGCGCCTGCGTGCCGAGCGGCTTTTTGTCGTCGCAAAGGGCAAGGTCGTGGCAGAACGCGAAAAGCGCGATACGACTCTGTCCATTAAGGGCCGTCCCGCGACCATCAACCGCCGTCACATTGTGCCACGGCAAGCGTTTTGATATGCATATGCACCCGCGCACCGAAGCGCCAACATCTTTGACTTCCCTAAACGTCGGCGGCCTGCGCCTCCAGATAGGGCAGATCACCATGCCAACACCACGACGTTCGGCCTGGTTGGCAATGTCGCCGAGCGTGGCTTTGCGCTGCAGCAGTGCTTTCCGAAATCCCTCGATCGCGACCGGAAGACCGATCTGTTCCCGCACCAGAACGCCACAACACTTTGCCACCTTGCCCCGGTCGCATGAGATCGAGTTTGGCTGCTATCACGGCCTCGATCCTGTTTGCAGGAAACCTTCCTTTCACCGAGTAAGTCAAGCTCTCACTTGAAATCTCGCTTGTCAGCGTGTATATGCAAATGTATATGCAGAGGAGAGTTTTATGCCGCAGATTAGACACAACGAACCTCCTGCGAGGGAAGCTAAGCTCTTCCGGAATAACAAGAGCCAGGCTGTTCGCATCCCGGCTGACTTTGAGCTTCCCGGCGATCGAGTGATGATCCATCGCGACGGGGATCGGCTTATAATAGAGCCGCTGCGTCGCAAGAACCTGCTGGAAGTCTTGGCAGGTCTGGATCCTCTTGGGCCTGAAGATCAGTTCCCAGATATTGACGAGACTTTGTTGCCCGCCAAGGAAATCGACCTGTGAGCAACCTTTTCATGCTGGACACAAATATCGTGTCCGAATTGGCTCGGAACCCGAGAGGGCAGGTCGCTGAACGTATTGCGGCGGTCGGGTCGGAGGCAATCTGCGTCAGCATCATAACGGCGGCAGAATTGCGTTATGGATGCGCCAAGAAGGGTTCCCCAAAGCTGCTGGCCCAAATCGAAGCCCTTCTAGAAAGCATTCTGGTGCTCGCGCTCGACGTGCCCGCCGACGCCAAGTACGGCAACATCCGCACTGAGTTGGAAGCTGCAGGCAAACCAATCGGCCCAAATGACCTATTGATCGCTGCTCATGCCTGTGCCGCAGGCGCAGTCCTCGTCACAGCCAATGCCCGTGAGTTCACGCGCATTCCCAACCTTCGGGTTGAAAACTGGCTGGACGCGACCTCAAAGCAACTTAGGGGTGCATCCAACTGAGAAATGATCAAGTTAGGCAAGGCTCCCGCATCCGCAATGCCGGCGCCGCTTAACAGCTTGCACAGGAGCCAGATCATCTCGGGCGTCAGCCCGAAAACTTCAAAGAAGCTCGACCAAAGATTTCAGCGCAGAGTTTTGGACTTCTCCCAGGGCGGGAAGTGAGCTAAGATTCAACCTGTTCGATATGAGCGGCACCGTGTGCTTCCGGACGACGCGATCTTCGCTGTGAGACCGTCCGGCCACATTTCCTCGCCGGACTCTCACAGGAGAGTCGCCATGTCGAAGCCTTTGAAGAATATACTGGAACCGTCAAACGAGGCGGGTGCGCAACATGACGTCGCGGTGGCGGCGGCTGTGGAACTTGCGATGGAGTTTTACGGCTGCGACGCCGTGACCGCTGCGGCCAAGCGCGCATTCGAGGCCAGGGATCTCAATCGCGAAAGCCATTACCGGTTCTGGCTTCATATCTTCAAATCCCTGAAAGCCAATCCACGCCTAATCAACGAAATCTGCCAGCCGGGGTGACAGAGCGGCTGCCTGTGGCAACGCGCATAAACCCAAGCGCGGATTCATAGAGCTTGAGGCCCTCAAGACCGAATCCGCCTTGAGCCGTCGGCCAGTTCAGCGAATGCAACACGATTGATATGATTTCAGTATCAATACCGGGAAATCGATATTGGAGATCGCAAGACTGGCTGGCGCAATGTCACCGTACCGACAACACCAACAAAGGGGATCGTCATGAAGTACACTGCGCTGTGCGCGCCCGCGATCGTATCAATGGTTTTGGCTGCGAACGGCCACGCCGAAACGCTCATCGTCAACAGCTATGGCGGGCCGTACGAAACTATCATTCGGGAGCGGATCATTGAGCCTTTCGAGGCCAGGTTCGGGATAAAGGTAATCTACGACGCCGTCGGTTCGGCCTCCCAGGATTACGCCAAGATCAAGGCGACGAATGGCCGCCCTGGCTTCGACGTCGTCGTAATGACCGCTTCCCAATCGCTCGAAGGGTGCAAGGAGGGCCTGCTTGAGGAGTTTTCACCAGAGGAGGTTCCTAATCTTGAGCGTCTGTCGTCGGTGATTGCCGGCGTTGCTGGTCCCTGCGGCGCGGTTCACGAAGTACAGTATCTCTCGCTTCTTTACCGGACGGACAAGCTGGCAGAGCGTCCAAATTCCTGGAACGCGCTCTTGGATGATGGCCTCAAGGGCAAAATCATCCTGCCGACATTCCAAAACGTGATGGCCGCCTACCTGATGGAGATCTTCTCGGTCGCCCATGGTGGAGATCTGCTCGAGAACGTCGATCCCGGCTTTGCCGCCATGGCCAAGCTCGCCGGACAGTCGATCGGCTTTGAGCAGTCATCCTCAGTCATGGAAACGTACCTCAAAGGGGGCGACGTCTGGGCGATGCCATTCTGGAACGGGCGCGCGCAGCTGCTCGTCGATAGCGGTTTGCCGGTCGACTATGTTCTGCCGAAGGAAGGCTCTATCCCCTTGGTCGCAACCCTGAACGTGCCGAAGCACGCGGCGAACCGAGACGCAGCTCTCAAGTTCGTGAACTTCTTTCTCGAAAAGACCAGCCAGGAGGCATGGGTCACCGGCTACAAGGTCGGCAGCGGCAGGATCGACATCGAGGTGCCCGCCGATATCCGCGCCAAGCAGATCACCACCGAGGCCGATCTAAAGGCCCTTCTGTTGCCCGATCTCGCGGCGGTCGCAACACGGCTTTCCGCCTGGGGCGAACGATGGGAACGTGATGTCGTCGCGGCGGCCAAGTGAGGTAGATCATGGCCGTCATTGTTTGCTCCACTCCGACAAAGCCCCCGCCCGCCGGAGCCGCTGTCAAGGGACTTCTGCCGCTGATCGCGCCGTCACTCGTCCTGGTGCTCTTCTTCGCGATACCGATGGGGATGATGATCGGGATCAGCTTTCAAAGTCAAGCGGAGGGCAGCCCGACACTTGCGAGCTACAGCCGCTTCTTCAGCAACGACCTTGTCCTTGCTGGCCTGGCCCGCACCGTCGTGATGTCCGGCCTTGTTGCGCTCTGCGTGACCGTCCTAGCCTATCCTCTCGCCTACTATCTGGCACGCGCCACGTCGCGCTGGCGAACGGTCATCTTCGCGCTTGCCATTGCGCCCGAATTGGCGGGGGTCGTGCTTCGCACCTATGGCTGGCTCATAATTCTTGAAGATCGCGGGTTTATCAATTCCGCGCTGATGTGGACCGGATTGATTACGGAACCCTTGCCTTTGTCGAAAAACCTTTTCGGCGTCGTGGTTGGGCTTACTCACGTCATCCTGCCATTTGGCGTGCTGTCCCTTCTGACGAGCCTCCAGGGTATCAACCCAAGTCTGGAAAAATCTGCGCAAATTCTTGGCGCGTCACGTCTTGCTGTAATCCGGCACATCATCCTGCCGCTCTCCGTGCCAGGAATCGTAAGCTCTTTCTTGATTGGCTTCACCATGGCCGCAAGCGCTTATGCGACCCCGGCCCTCCTTGGCGGCGCTGGTTTCAAAGTCATGGCCACAATGGTCTACGAGCAGGTGCTGTTCTATCTCGATTGGCCCTTCGCGGCGGTCATGGCGAACGTTCTTCTCATCCTGATGCTGGCCGCCGGCTTCGTCGGATCCAGGCTGGAGTCGCGCCTCCACCAAAAACTTCACCTTTAATCTCGGGAGGCTCCGATGAACCGACTGCTCACATATCTGTTCAGGATGGCGCTTGTCGCCATCCTTGCCTTTATCACTCTTCCGCTGGTGGTCGTCGTTGCGGCCTCTTTCAGTCCAACTTCGGCTGTGACGTTCATCCCAAGCGAATGGACCTTTCAATGGTACGCGGCACTATGGACTAGCCGCTGGCTCGATCCGTTTCTACTCAGCGTCGAACTTGCCGTCATCGTATCGCTCGCTAGCGCACTGCTCGGCGTCCTTGGAGCTTACAGCGTCGCCTACGCAAAATGTCCGGGGCATACCGCCATCATGGCGTTCCTCTTGTCACCCATGTCGGTCCCGCAAATCGTCAAGGGCGTGGCCGTCGTCCTGTTCCTGTCCTCGGTTGGACTTTACGACCTGCTAGGGACACCCGGCCTTGTCATGGCTCACATCATTCTGACGTTGCCCTACGTCGTGCGCATGGCGGCCACCGCGATGTTTGGTTTCGACAAGCGGCTGGACCGCGCGGCACGCGTATTGGGCGCTAGCGTCACGCAGAGGATCCGATACGTGCTGTTGCCGCTGATCCGCTCCGGCCTCTTCTCGGGGATGACCTTCGCCTTCATCATTTCCTTCAACAACATCCCGCTCTCCGTCTTCCTGGTCAGGCCCGGTCAGACGACACTTCCGATTACCGTCATCAATCATCTCGAATACAGCCTGGATCCGGTGCTTGCGGCCGTGAATGTCGCATCGCTCCTCTTCATCCTTGGCGTAATCATCCTTTTCGAAAAGATCGGCGGCTTCTCCGCCCAATTCCACGGGGGTAGCAAATGACCACCATCGATATTGAACTCCTTTCCGTCAGCAAGCAGTTCGGTGCAAACCGCATCGTCGACGACATCAGCCTTGCCATTCCTAAGGGAAAATTCGTCAGCATTCTTGGTCCGTCCGGATGTGGCAAGACGACGACCCTTAATATGATCGCCGGATTTGAAGCGCCCTCGAGCGGGCAGATCCGAATTCGCGGCCGTGATCAGCAAGGCGTCCCGCCGGAAGCGCGGAAAATCGGACTGGTCTTCCAGAACTACGCACTCTTCCCGCATATGACGGTCGCTCAGAATGTCGGCTTTGGCCTAAAGATGCAGGGCCGGCCCCACGAGCAAATCGCCGACGGTGTCTCACGAGCCTTGAAAAGTGTCCATCTCGAGGGCTTTGAGGATCGGTATCCGAAGGAACTTTCGGGGGGCCAACAGCAGCGGGTCGCGGTGGCTCGGGCGATTGCGCCCTCACCGTCGGTGCTGCTTCTCGACGAGCCGCTCTCAAACCTTGACCTTAAGCTCCGGGAAGCGATGCGCGTCGAGCTGAAAGAGATCCAGGAAGACCTCGGCATGACCTTCATTTATGTCACACATGACCAGGAAGAGGCGATGGCCATGTCCGACCGGATCATCGTCATGCAGGGCGGAGTGGTCGCGCAGGAAGGAGCGCCTTCGGACATCTACGCCCACCCGAGGACCTCATTCGTGGCGGACTTCATCGGCAAGTCGAATATCCTCCCGGCATCCGCAGAGAACGGGAGCGATCGGAAGCTGACGGTATCCCTGGGCGCAGGAAAGATAGTGCTCACAGCCACGCGGGGAGAGGACGTTGATCCTGACAATGTGCGCTTCTGCTGTATCAGACCGGAGGCCGTCAGGCTCGCGGATGCGGCAGGGGCCCTCGACGAACCGGCAAACCGCCTGACGGGAACCGTCCAAAAGGTCGTCAATCTGGGCGCCTATCTCGAGGCCTGGATGCTCGTCGATGGCGGGATCACCTTGAAGTCCATGATCCGCTCGACCCGTCTCGAGAAGCTCTCGGCCGGCTGCCGCGTAGACCTCGCCATCGCCCATTCCGCTGTCCAACTGCTGGAGCAATAGTGACATTCATTGTATTCCAATATTAATGCAAACGAATTGATATTGGAATGCCGACTTATCACTCCGCTAAGCTCTATGTGATCCCGAGCCCGGGATCTTCCTACACAGAGGCGAAGACACACATGAAAACAAGCGTTTCGGCAATCCAGAATGACAGCAACGTCTGCGCAGACATCGTCGGTTTCGATTTTTCCAGCTACGACGACGCAGACATTGCGGCGGTTCGATCCTACTGGCTGCAATATGGCGTCATCCGCTTTCGGGCGACCGACATCACGGACCAGCAACAGGTCGACTTCTCCCGTCACTTCGGGGATTTCGTCATCCATCCCAAGCAATTACAGGAAGGCGGACACCCGATCCATCGCGAAATCCTGGTGATCAGCAATGTGATGAAGGACGGCAAGCCGAGCGGCGCGCTCGGCAACAGCGAGGCGACGTGGCACACGGACACCTGGTTCTACGAACGCCCGCCCGCCGGCGCCATCCTCAGGGCGATCGAGGTTCCCGCTGCCGGGGGAGACACGTATTTCCTGTCGACCTACCAGGCTTTTGAAACGCTCCCCGAGGAGCTACGCAGTGCTGTTGAGGGGCGGCAGATCTTCTTCCAGAACGTCTACGACAAAACGGGGAAATTGCGCCTCGGGAAAGGCGAACCGACGAGCGCGGATTTTCGCGAGTGGAGCGGCGTCGTTCATCCGCTGGTCAGAAGCCACGGCGAGACGGGCCGCAAAGCGCTTTATCTTGGCGGGACATCGGAAGGGGCGTGGATCGTCGGCTTGCCGCTCGATGAAAGCAACGACCTGATCTCAAGGCTTTGGGAGCACACCACCAACACGCCGGAAGTCTTCGTCCAAAAATGGAGCGTCGGCGACATCGTGATGTGGGACAACCGTTGCACGATGCACCGTCGCGATTCATTCGACCCGAACACGATTCGGATTATGCATCGGACGACGACATCCGGCGAGCGCCCGATCTGATTTGTGAACAACAGGGCAGATCGGAGATCATCGATGTCCCAGCCTTACAAGATTGAAAAACAGCCGGAAGCAATACCGGACGCACTGCGAACCCTGCTTGAGGGAGTCGAAACCGCAACCATCGGCCACTTCGAATATCTTGGATTTGTTGGGGCAGGAATTGCGCCGGTCTTTCCGGCCAAGGCAATTGGAACGGCAGTCACGGTCGCCGCGCCCGGCCGGGATGGTGCCGTCATCTATACGGCAATCGATCTGCTCCGCCCGGGGGATGTTCTCGTCATCTCCCGGGTCGACCGGGACGACGTTGCCTGCGTCGGCGGCGGTGTCGTTGCTGCTGCCCGAGCGCGTGGCGCTGTCGCCATTATCGTCGATGGTCCTTGCACCGACATCGAGGAGATCGGCGCCAGCCGCTTCCCGGTGTGGTGTCGCGGAGTCTCGTCCAAGACGACCAGCCGCCGGCACCAGATTGGTGGCGCGATCAACGTCCCGATCGCATGCGGCGGGGCGGCCGTGCTGCCCGGCTATGCGGTCTTAGCAGATACGGAGGGTGTCTTCGTTGCCGATCCGTCCGATATGCGCTGCATCGCGGACGTCGCCCTCGAGCGCCAACAGCGTTCCCTTAAGCTCCGGCCCTACCTTGAGGCCGGCCATTCCATCTTCGAACTGGATCGGATCATATAATGAAGATTTCCCTCGTCCAGATGAACTCCCAACCCGACCGCGACAGCAATTTACGCGCGGCCGAGAGCCTGATGCTGCAGGCAATCGCACGCGATACACCAGATCTCATCGTTCTCCCGGAACATTTCGACTGGTCCGGCGGCACGATGGCGGAGAAACTGGCGGCGGCTGATCATATGCCGGGCGGCGACGCCTATCGCATGTTGCAGACGTTCGCCGCCCGGCAAAAGGTCTGGATCCACGGCGGCAGCTTGCTCGAAAGGCTCGATGGAAGTTCGAAGATCTACAACACAACGGTCGTCTTTGACCCAGAAGGTAACGAGGTCGGCCGCTACCGCAAAGTTCACCTGTTCGACATCGAGGCGCCAGATGGCAAGATGTATCGAGAATCCGCCACCGTTGCGCCTGGAGAAGGCCTGTTCGTTTACGAATCCGGCGGTTTCAGGATCGGCTGTGCGATCTGCTACGACCTTCGCTTCCCCCGGCTCTTTGATGCGCTTGCAGACGCCGGCGTCGATGTGGTCATTCTGCCCGCGGCCTTCACGTTACAGACGGGAAAGGACCACTGGGAAGTGCTCTGCCGTGCACGCGCGATCGAGCACCAGGTCTATTTCGTCGCCTGTGGTCAGTGGGGAGGCTACACTGCAGCGGACGGAGATCGCCGTTTCACCTACGGCAACTCTCTCGTCTGCGACCCCTGGGGACAGGTTGTAGCCCGCGCCGTCGATCAGGTCGGTGTGGTTTCCGCACACCTCGATCTCGAGCGTGTGGCGGTAGTCCGCAAGCTCATTCCCGCCGCGTCGCACAAGGTTTCGTTTGTCGATCAAGCACGCGTCGACCGAGGTTGCAGGCGCAGTGATCGTTGCAATTCCTCTTGCAGCTCGTCTGCGCAGACCTTCGGGGCACTAATTTCTTATAGTAGCACGTAGACAACGCGCACCTGAAAATGGACCGCCAATCGCCATCGTCGGGTAATCGGACACCGATATGACCGCTTTCATCACGCAAACGCTCGGCAGCTATATCGCCGAGGAAGCACTCGCTCGTGTTCCGAGCGACGTTTTCGACAAGAGCAAGCTTTGCCTTCTGGACTCCCTTGGCTGCTTGTTCGGTGGGCGCCAGCTGCCCACGGCTGGAATGCTGAGAAACCTACGGGTGGACAGCCAGGTCGCACCCTCCTCCGGCGGACTTGTCAGTGGCTGTGCCGAACCGGCGGCTGCCGCCTTCGTCAAGGCAACTTTGATCAATGCGCTCGACTTCGACGACATCTACGAGAAGGGCCATCCCGGAGCCACCGTGATTGCGGCAGCCTTATCGGTCGCTGAGCACACGAAGTCTTCAGGCACAGAATTCCTCGAGGCCATGATCATCGGCTATGAGGTGAGTTGCCGCGTTGGCATCTCACTGGCTCACGTTCAGCCCAGAAAGGCGATTCACGGCCATGGGACTTGGCAGATATTCGGTGCAGCAGCAGCGGCCGCGAGACTCATGCGTCTCGACGCCGGACGAGCGGCGCATGCCATCGCGATCGCTGCTGCGAATGCGCCAGTAGCGTCCGTCATGAAGACCGTCTACGGAGACGCGCCTTCGATGGCGAAGAACAACTTCGGCATGGCCGCGCAAATGGGAGTCTTGGCCGCACGCCTTGCCGCTGCCGGCTACGAGGGGCCTTTGGATGTCTTCGAGGGTGAGACAGGTTTCTGGCGGATGGCGGGCGCCGACGAGTGCCGTTTCGATAAACTGACCAAAGGTTTGGGGGCCGCCTACGAAATTCTTCGGGTTGGCTTCAAGCCATTCAGTTGCTGCCGACTTATCCTAAGCAGTGTCCAGGCCAGCCGCGACGTCATCCGTATGGCCGGCATTGATCCTGCCGACGGATTGCATGCCAAGCTGATCGTGACCGCGCCTCCGATCGTGTGCGAACCGCCATTTAGCAAAGTGCGTCCACGGGACATGTGGGCAGCACAGTTCAGCGCACCGCACGCCATAGCCATGGCGGTATTCGGCGTCGAGCCCGGCCCCGACTGGTTCGTGGAGGATTGGCTTCATGACGAGATCGCCGGGCGGTTTCAAGACAGTATCGAGCTCAGGCCACATACCAGCCACGCCTCGCCTCGAGGCGCTCACGCCGCAAGCGCTTGGTTACAGTTGCGCGACGGGCAAAGCTTCGAAAGGCACGTGGACGTTGCGGAGGGAGAGGCAAGTAACCCCATGCCGAAATCAGCTCTCGAGGGTAAGTTCTTGCGACTTGCGAGTCCGGTCGTGGGAGACAGCGGTGCTTGCGAAGCCATTGATAACGTGTACGCGCTGGATAAGGCGGGATCGCTCCGGACGCTCCTTCGCGTATTGGTCAGCTGATATCGGCATATACCGACATGACACATTTTGTTCGCAAGCTAAGTCTGCAACCGCAGATCAACACCTTGGGGACGGGCGTCCCCACGGTCCTTCCCCCTGGCCTGCATAGCGACCTCAGCGAAGACGTGCGGGCAGCCAAATTCTCTAGTCATTCGCTGCGCGCCGGCTTGCCCTCCACGGCCGACGTCGACGAGCCCCACGTGCAGAACCGCAGCTACCACCGCCGACGCGACCGATTTAGGGTCAATCTGAGGAGGGCCTCGGGGCTGTAAGAATCTTAACCCGCCAGCATACGTGCGAGCATATTTCTGATGTGGTCCTACGCGCCGTAGAAAATTGCGGCGACAACGATTGCGCGGCTATGTTCCACCGCTAGAAACCAAATAGCCGCCTTGTCCCGCCGTAGAAACCGGATCCCGGGATGAATATCGGGGCGCACCCCGTAGGGCGTATCGACGAGACGATCGACCTCGACATGCACTTTGCGGATCCGTTTAGCAGTGCGCTCCACCGCCTGTCAGGCGCATCCCCAAGTTCGACATGGGCGTCGAACAGGATCGAAGATCAACTCGAAATCGCGTTCGGCATCCTCAGAATATTCAAGAGTTCACACGAACAACCCGTCGCTTCCGCTCGATCATTGCCGCGACGCGGCTTCTATTTCCGCCGCAGAAATCATTGGCCCGTTCAATCGCTGCTGGACCAATTCGCGGAGCGCTGCGGTTTCGACGGCCTCAGATTCGGTCTTTTGGCGTAGCAGTTCCAGGCCATGTTGAAGAACGGAACTCATGCCGGAATATCGACCGCTCTCCACCAGCGAACGGGCAAACGAATCCTGCTGCTCGGTCAACGAGATCGACGATTTCACACTCATCGGCTTATCTCCTTTGAGCCTAAGTTGCTACTCAGTAGCGCCTCAGCGGCGGAAGTCGGTCATTTAAAGACGACAAAAATGTATCCGAACCTTTCCTTTAATCCCTCCGTTCCAGATGTGAAATTGCTCCCGGTCGCATGACGTCGACAATTCCACGGAGAACGGTGATGGAGAGCACACCCAGATACATTTCACTTGCGGAAATGAAGCGCCTCGGCGTCCGTCTCGAGGCATCCGCGCTCCACGATGCCGCCAGGGCAGCTTGGTCCGACATCCGCTTGGGCCAAGCCCATGGCCTGAAATCTGTTTTGTCCTTTCCCGAAGCCGCCTTATGGAACCAACCCCAGTTTGAAGCTTACCGGGATACGTTGCAAGGCGAGCGATTGGGCTGGAAGCTCTCTGCGCTTTCCAGCGTCGGGGCCAGATATGCGGCCGTGAAGGTGGTCGGTGCCAATGCGATAAACCGTCGACTGGGTCAGCCGCGTTCGACGTCGACGATCCTGCTGCTAGACAGCTTCACGCTGCGCCCGCTTTGCGTGATGGACGGAACCGATATCTCTGCCGCAAGAACGGCAACCTATGCCTCAATGGCGCTTGAACTTTTCTTCCCCAAAACAGAAGAACTCTCTGTTTTCCTCTTTGGAGCAGGCCCCATTGCCGAGCAGATCATTAGAGTGCTCGATCATTTCGGAGCCGGCATCGTCTCGAAGATATTCGTGCGCAGCCGCTCAGGCGCTTCCGCGCGCCAACTCGTTAAAAGACACAGACAGTCACCTCGAATTCGGCTTGAGGCTGTCGCGGATAATAAAAGGCTGCGTGATTGCCGGTTTGTCATCACCGCTACCAATGCCAGCGCACCGGTGTTTGAGAGCGAAGAGGTTTGCCCAAACGCCGTTGTTCTGCATCTTGGGGGAGACGAGGCTCCATCCGGCCATATCCAAAAAGTTCTTCGGTCGGGACTGACGCTCTGTGATGACGTTTCGATGGTGTCGCGGCGAAACTCGCAAAGCCTGGCGCTCTACTTCTCACGCAAGGGATCGACATTGGAGCAGCTTGGCCCAGCGCTCGGTGTCATGAACTTAAAGGATTTCTGTGACGCGGGCGGCGGATCGGAATTACCGATCCTCATCACGTGCGTCGGGTTACCCATGCTGGATCTGTACGTCGCCGCTCATGTTTACGAAACCTGGTTCTCGCCAGATGGGGGCGCGGCTTCATCCGTCCACTCATCTAGCACGAACTGACGCCAGGCAGCCTAAGCTTTACGGAGAGGGCTGATGTATGTCACCGAGATCCTTGCAGATTATCTGGCGAATTATCCTTCCGACGCTCTGCCGCCCGATCTGAGGCTAAGTGCCACCTGCTGTATTGTGGATGCAGTCACCGCTTACGTCGTCGGCTGCGATGTTCCGAGTGCCCGCGCAATGCGCGCGGTCGCCCGGCAAGACTTTGGAAGCGGCCAGGCTTCAGTCTGGTTTACGGGTGAATGTCTCGGGGTCACTGCTGCGGCAGTCTGTAACGCTGCCTCAGCCTCCGCACTCGATTTCGATGACGGCCATCGCGCCGCGCGCGGTCATCCCGGTGCGGCTGTGATACCCGTAGCACTCTCCGTGGCATCTACGAATGGTTCATCCGCCGATGATCTCCTGACCGCAATCGCTCTCGGATACGAGACCGGAATTCGCATCGCGGTGGCGCAGAACCCGCAAGCTATCAAAAGCCGACAATCGGGACGTTGGACCGGCTATGCTGCCGCGGCCACGGCCGGCCGCCTCTACAGAACCGATCCCCCGGCACTCGCACACGCACTCGCTGTAGCCGGGGTCCTCGCGCCAAACCAGGAGGCAAACGGCAGCTCCGGCTATGCCAATCTCACCGGGAACGACGTCAAGGAGGGTATTCCCTGGAGTGTCCTGACGGGCCTGACCGCCTTGCGTCTTGCGGAGCGGGGATTTACCGGGCCGCAGGATCTGCTCGATCATGCGTCGCACTTCGACCGGCCGAGCATCATAGCGGACTTGGGTGATCCAACTGAGATCTCGAGGGTCTATTTCAAACCCTATTCCTGCTGCCGCTACATCCATCCCGCTCTTGATGCCTTCGCGGCGCTTTCGTCAGGTGCTGACATCAGGACCGAACAAATCGCATCAATCGAAGTACAGACCTTTCAATGGGCTCTCCGACTTTCAAACACCGTGTCTCCCAATACATTGACGGAGATCCAATACAGTCTGCCTTATTGCATAGCGATTGCTGTTGTCGATGGAGCTGCGGCGCTGGCGCCGGTCGGTGGTGCGCAGCTGGGCAGGCCGGACCTCATCGAATTCGCCCGCAAGGTTCGTCTCTCGGTTAATCCTGAGATCGACGCCCGTTTTCCGGGTGAGACCCTTGCGCAGATATGCCTGCGAATGACCGATGGCAAATCGATCACATCCAAGGTGACCTCGCCACGCGGGGACAAGGCGCGTCCCTTAGACTGGGAGGATCTCATCAATAAGTTCTCGGCAGCGACGCGGGGCAAGCTTTCTCCCAGGGCGCAAAATACTGTCCTGGAGGCTTTTGAGACGCTTAAAAATGGAGATGCGGTCCCCCTCCTCCAGCGCCTAAGGATGCGATTGATCGACTGACCTCGACCACTACTGCACTTTGTGTCAATCGGATCGTATCCGGCGCCGACATCTCGCAACTGCAGCCGCGGTCAGATAAGCCGGCCATTCCTGACGACTATACGGCCTGCGATCACGACATGCCTGACCCGGCTCAGATTAACGTGGTCGACAACGATCAGGTCTGCGCGCTTGCCTTTTTCAATCAGTCCGCGGTTACCGGCCATTTGAGTGAAGACACGCGCGACATTCCCGGTCGCAAGGGCCACCGCTTCGGCCGCAGACAATTGCTTCTTTCTGACCATTCGCTGGATCGCTTCAAGAATTCCATCCCAATGCCCGCCGGCAAAATCGGTCGAAATCGTATCGACACAGCCCGCATCGATCAGTGCGTCAAGGTTGGATGGATCGTTGCGCCAGCGCGTCCCTATACAATCCAGTGTCGAAACATCGATGATGGCCCCTTTCCCTCTCAGGTTCTGGGCGTTCGAGACTGCCTCCTCCGGGAGAAAGCTCGGGTGATTGCTATGACCGGCGACGAGACGTGCTTTCGGGTGCTTCTCGACCGCGGCAATCAGACGCTTCGCAGATGGTGCCGCATTGTGGAAGATCGCGGGATATCCTAACCGCTCGGCTTCGCGTGCGATTTCATCGAATCCGGCCAACGAGAGGGCAACCGAAGGCATCACCGATCGCGTAATGATATCGCGAACGCGATCCGCATCGGCGAGCCCGGAAAGACCGCAACACTCCAACTCGTTAGTCAGTTTTAAATTCGACAGGCCTTCCGCCGGATCGAGATAGCGGCCAAGAACCGCGTTCTTCAAGCGCCTCGCGGCTGCGGGTGTCACTTCGACCCCGAACTCTTGCAGAAAGGCTTGCGGGATGAACCTGTATTCTTGCGCGCCGCCACCCAGTGTCTGCCCACCACCTGCCTCGCCAAGGGCGACCGCGCCGCAGGCCAACAGGTCATCTGTCGTCGCGCTCAGGTGTCGTGCTGAAAGTCCCTTGCCGTCGACCACAAGCGCCGCCGCGATGTTTTTCGGAGTGTGAGCCGTGGAAACGCGGATATCCATGGCATGACGTTCTACGTTGTCGACATCTATTTCGTCGGCCATGGCCAGACCGCAGACGTTCAAAAGGGTGGTTGTTCCCTGAAGAAGATGACGGTTCCGGAAATAGGCAACATCATCGCCTGCAAATGGCTTCGAGCCGCTCGGCATGGAAGGCCCCCGAATACAGCCGTGCGCATGTGCATTGATGAGACCTGGCATAACGATGCCGCCGGCCGCATCGATGGTTTCTCGCGCCGCGATTTCAGCGCCTGTGGCGGCGTCGACACCTATGATCCGTCCCTTCCGGACATATACGGCAGCCCGCTTGTGAAACGTCTTGCCGTCGCCAGTGATGAGACCTCCATTTCGGATTACCAGATCCATGACAGCTGTTCCTTTCGTCAACCAGGGGGCTGTCCTAGTCGCCAGTCCCTTCGCCCGGCCGAGCCGGGTTGTACTGCCATCGTTCCTGACTGGAACCATCGAGCATGTAGCCGGACGATCGAACCGTGCGGATGAGATCAGGGCCGCAGGTCACGCTCAGCGCCTTGCGCAGTCGACCGATATGAACATTCACCGTCTTGACGTCGACGAAACGGCGCTCCGGCCAACCAGCTTCAATGAGTTGTGCGCGACTGCACGCCTGCTCGTGGTTCTCCATCAGAAACTGCAGCAGCCGGAATTCGATCGGTCCCAAGTGGACGTTGATGCCGAGACGCCTGACGCTGTGCCTGTTGGTATTCAGTTCAATCCCTGCATAGACGAGGATATGACCGTCGTTCGCCATCGGATCCGACACTTGCGGAAGGAGGATACGGTCGCGCAGGAAGCTGAGCAACTTAGAGGGAGTGATCGGTCTTACGAAATTCTCGTCAATCCCGGCTTTCAGCAGATCGATAAACCGACTTTCCGCACCGGGGCCAATCAACCCGACCGTCGTAATCCCGAATGTCCGCGGCTCCTGCTTCAGCTTTACACAGGCTGCGGGAGCCCAATTTTCTCCCGATCGACAATCAAGAAGAATGGCTGCGACATCGTACTCGCCTGCAAAATGGACGATCTCCTGGACCCCGGAACCAAGAATGACCTGATATCCCTCGGATTCCAGGATGTGGACGAGTAGCAGATAGTAATCCGCATCGGTCGAACCGATCAGGATCTGCGGTCGCGCGGAATTCAAAGACCTCTCCTCTATTGCGCAGCGTCAGTTGTGATCTGATCCCTCGTGAGGACCTGCATCGTCCTCTGTGGGTGTGGCCGCTTGCGCTAAATCGGCAGAAGGCGCCGTTCCACGCCGTGCCACCTCAAGCAGCGAAGTTGTGGTGCACATGTGTTCCTGGCGACAGGCAGCAGCGCGAATCCGATTAAGGCTCGCGGCGTCGGCAGGAAGCACGCCTGCTACGGCCATCGTGCTGCCGATGGGACACGGCTGACCAAGACGTTGCATCGGCCAGCCGGCGCGTTTCAAAATGCGCTCGAACCGCAGGTCCGTTGCCGTGACGATTTCATAATAGCCGTTCGCCATCGACCACTCGATGATGCCGGCGAACATCTCAAGCGTCATCCCATGGAGAACTCCCCCTGTCCTGCCCTCGTCGAGCACCGTGTCAACGCAAAAGCGCGAGCTTTCGACCATGCCTGCATGGGCGTCGAGCCGTCGCGATGAGAGGAGCTGCGGAAACGTATTGGCGAGCATCGTCGGCCCGGTAGCGGGGAGAAGCCTCGCGCAGCCCGCCACTGCACCTGTGGTAGAAACGGCCAAGATATAGGTGGGATTGAGTTGATCGTAAGCATCGGCCTCACGATCGTCCCTTATGTCTACATCCCAGTCCAGTCTGTCGCCAAAGACTCGCGCACGCAGCCGATGCATCGAGTCGATCAAGTCAGCAAATTCTCCGCGCGCTGCAGCCGGCACAGCTAGTATCTCCATCTCCATTCTCCGAAGAAAACCTGCTTCAGACCACTGGACACGAGTTTCCGCCCTTAGGCGACTAATAGAATTAGTAGTCGAGCGCTCGACCAAGGCGTGCATGAATATGACACGCATGAGTTGTCATACATCAGCGATCTGTATCGAAAACCGTGCCACGAGCGTGCAGGACCAAGGTGGCGAAGCAGCCGAGAGCCGAAATTGATAATTCAATGCACGCGAGGATTTGCAGCAAGGAGTGCCGATGTACAAGCATACCGCAGAAGCGTTCGTAGCAGTCCAGAATGCGGAACAGGGCGTAAGCGAGGTCTTCGCCCGTTACCGCGAATACTGGAGCCCGATCGGCGCCACGGGGGTCGATCGGTCGCTGGACTTTGGTGACGCACGCGTGACGCTGAGGCCGACGGACGAGGGCTTGCATTTTCGGATAGACGCGCAGGACACCCTCGCCTTTTACGGTATCTGGACGCTTTTGCAGGTAGCCTTGGCCGCGCTACCGGAATTTACAGGTAAAGACGTTGGGTGGCACCCGGCCGACCGGTTCCCGTGTCTGTCAAAGGTTTTTTTTCGTAGAATTCTATCACCTGATTGATAAACCGGAGCGTGTACTTGCACCGGATTGATGCCAAAGGAGGTGGCATGAAAGAGACCGCGTCCGCTGAGAGAACGGATCACTGAGATGCAGGTGATGATTGAGGGACAGCCACGCTTCCGGCCTTTCGGCTTATCCTGTTGGGGTTTT
>NZ_LMGC01000017.1:0-55893 GCF_001427045.1 Ensifer sp. Root558
GCCTGTCCGCGACTTAGTGAAATCGCTGTCCCGTACTTACTGAAATCGGTGTCCGCGACTTACTGAAATCCTTGTCCCGTACTTTGTGAAACCCGCAGTGTCGCAGGTGAACCTACCGCCGCGCGCGCAGTAATCGGCAGCCAGGCAAGCCAGCTCGGCCGCGTGGACGCGGGAAGACTTACCCCCGTAATAGGCGGCCCTAAATCACCTATCAAGATGTTTCGCACAGCTACGACTTGTGTTTATCTCGGCCTATGCTTCGGGGGATCTAATGAACATCAAGCGCGGCATGTTTCGCCTTTGGCTTGTTTTCAGCGTTCTATGGATCGCGAGCATGACCGTGATATGGTGGCCCGATATCCAGCGTGACACCTGGACTATTGGCGACCGGTGGTGGGAGGCCGATGCCCTGGCTAACCTACCCGTGCGCTGCGAGTACGCGCGCGGCGCCATCAACGCGGATTATCGTATCGGGGTCGCCGCTGAGCCATGGAACCAACACAGGGCACCGTCGCAGGCCTGCTGGTACAGCGAGAAGAGATTCAGAGCCCTTTGGCCGGAATACGCAGACCTCGACCATGCGTCTCTATCCAACAAGCTCTATCAGTCGTTAGGCTGGACGCCGCAGATTGAAGAAGACCGCTTCGAGAGAACGAAGAGAGCAATGTTCTTCGCCTTCATCCCTCCAATCCTTTTGCTCGCCATCGGAAGCGCTTTGTTTTGGGCGCTTTCAGGTTTCAGCCGGCCAAAGGGAACCTAACCCGCAATTGTTGCAGCCATACCGAGCTCGCCACGCCTTTCTGGCGTTCTGATAAGCGACATGTATGGCCGCTTCGACATACCACGGCGGACTTCAGCCAGGTCGGAATTGTCCCATCCGTACACGTGAAGTCTCGCTTGGCCAATTTGCTGTGCATTGCTCTCACGCGCAAGCTTGCTCGCCGGCTCCTTCAGGAACGCGTCCATCGTCGGCTTCAGGGTACAGGCAACAAACAGATGCCTCGGGGTGATCGGAAGGCAAATATGGCCATCGACACGGAGAAGGCCGCCCGTCATCACAACCGGTCTGTCAGACGTAACAAGCCTCCGCGATGCCTTGTCGGTCCTGATGACTGACCATGACATTCCGGCGATGGTTCTCATCGCGTTTTGGTTCTGAATTAGCTGTGTCCCGATCAGCAGGGCAGAACGGTTTGGGGAGTCGGGGAAATGCAGCCGAATTGCTTCTTCCGCAGTGGCCGGCTCATGCGGCTCACGAATTTTCAGGTATTTCGCCTGAAGCTCGGCATCCGGCTGGTCGAAGATGGAATTGACGCTCTCCTTCATCTTCTGAACCTCCTCCGGGTTCCGAAGGATCAGAGACAGCACAAAGCGCGCCCAATCATAACGCTCGGGCAGGCTCAGGGGTGCGCCCGCCAACATCTTGTCGCGCACTTTGGCCCCGTCGGCATCAACCTTACCAAAGAACACCCTCTCGACATTCTGCTTCGTTTCTTCGGTGGTACCAGGCAACGTATAGAGGTTGTAGACGAAGCCCGTGGGTTCGGTTCCGCGCCGCCGCGAGCGTATTTGGTTGCTCGGCGGCACCCGCCCGTATTCCTCCAACTTGTCATCGATATTTGAGCCAGGGGCGCAGGTAGAATTGCGGGATGTAGTGATGCTTCTCCTGATTTAGGAGCTTTTTCAGCTTCCGCTTTTCCTTTTTCTTCACGGCGGCTCTCAGTATTCACCCTTCTACTGGTTCAATTATACCATTCGCCCGCCTTCGCCGATGCAGACCGTCAACCGGTCGGCCCCTTTCTCCACCGCATTTTCAGCTTTTAAGCCTCAGGCCGATGATCCGCTGGGCTTATGCGTCAGTTTTCCCGGCGTTCCAGCAACTCTGTGACGCATCCTCCAGCAGCTGGAAATGGTCCGGCCCGACCCTGAGATGCAATCCCTTCATTCATCAATCTCGACGATTAATATGCTCCATGCATAATGACCTGATGTACGGGGGAATCGCATGAACTTTAAGCGCGGCTTGTTCCGGATGTGGGTGGTCCTCTCCGGTCTCTGGGCTTTGCTGGTCGGCGCATTCAGCTACGACAGCGTCGTAAGCCCGTATTTCAGTCCGCGCGCCTTTTATTTCCTCAAGAATGTCACTCCGGCCGCGGCAAAGGCAGAACTTGATAAACGCCGATCTGTTTCGTCATCCTCGTGGTCCAACTATGAGATAAGAACGCCGGAGGGATTCGTCTACACGATGCAAGGCGTAAGCTCGAAGGACGCGTATGACCGCCTTACGGTTGGGCTTGGGACGTCAATCTACGAACTAAAACCTGTTACGGTCGAGCTCTACACTGAAAAATACCGCCAGCTTGAGGAAGGCGAAAGAAACGGCCACACCCAGCAGGTTGAAATCATCGGCTTGCCGGAGGTAACCCTGTTCGCTGCGAAGGATGCCTCCGCAGAGGAGTTGAAACGCCAAGCTGCCGAAGCGTACCGGGTGGGCATCGGGGTCAAGAAGCTGGTGACAGGCATGAAGCGGAAAGGCGCTATAATGCAAGCGGCTCTATGGGGCATTCTTCCGCCTCTCGCCCTGTTTCTCTTTGGTTGGATACTTCTTTGGATTGGCCGGGGTTTCAAGAGCTCCAACTAAGCGTCTTTTGACTGCGGGGCCAAGGTCTAGGATTGACCGCGGCACTTCTAATATCCGCCATAGCCGTAACCGACGTCGGCCCATAGTGCAGCCTCCCGTGCAGCCTTAAGTTCCTCTAGTGAGACCTGGATAGGTTTGAAATCGATCCGATACATCGGTACCTGCCAACTGTTGTATAGCCATCGGAGCTGCTCCTTCTGCGCATGCTCCGAGATTAGATTGGCAGAGTGTAGGCGCTCAAGCATCGTTTGCGACAGACCGCGTCCAGTCGAATAACAATCGATCGATCCTGAAAATTCAACCCGCCCCCAAACCTCTGAAAGGATATCAAGCCCGGGACGCGTGATCGCGCCCACGTCATTCAGCGCTTTCGCAACGTGCCATATGGAAGGGCGCTGGTCCCAGAGCGCCGTTGCTGCTTCGGAAGGCTCATTCCAGGTGGGCTCGCCGTCTTCATAAGTGACTATATCGGCGTACAGTCGGCTTTCTCTGGAAAAGAGCGTCCAGTTGGGAAGAATATGTTCGCCGACCAAACCTTCGAGCCCATGTGTCTTTCGGCTATTGTCTACATACTCCTGCAACTGATCTATGGTTGTCGGGCGCCAATCCTGAGCTTCCGCATAGATGAGGCGGGGCAGGTGCTCATAGAACCATTTGAACATCGTACCGACTAAGCCGCCGCGAATGTTTGGAGGACAACGGACTATGTCGATCAGAACCAGAAGCTTGGCCAATTCCTCGGTCGCGTGGCCGACAAGGATCGCCGACGCGCGGGGGTGGGCGTCAAGTTCGTCTGCCGCCTTCAGCAGGTCATCGGCGCTCTTCAGAAGGACGGGCAAACCCTCAGCTATGACGTCGAGCTGGCGAGCTGGCGACAACTGTCCCAACAGTCGGCCACGCTTCATGCCGATATCTTCTGATTTCTTAACCTCAACCATAAGCGACCCACAGCGTGTTGTTTAAGATTGGTCATTCATGCGGACTCTCCTTGATCACCTTTTCAGCGCCAGAGATCCAGAAGAGCACGCCCGCATATACCACAATTTGCCCTGTCCCAAAGTCAGCGAAAACGGGCTCGGACTGCCGTTCAGCACAGCGGCCGCTCGAAATGCTGCGGCGGATGAAGTTCGAGGCTAAAGGCTTTCATCGATCGAAGATTGACGGTTGAATTCTACGAACCGACGAATCAGACGCGGATCAATTGGAGACGGACCGTCAAACAAACGGCGGTCGGGTCCTCGAAACCGAGGCCGCGGGTCCGATTAGGCAATAATTAACCATATGAATTAACGTGTTAAATTTCATATACCGAAGTGAACTTGGCTTATATTTCCGTCATGCCGACGGCTCCTTTCTCGCACGGTCACTATCGATAGGTTTCAGGTATGGATAGTGATGGCCCCGAAAACGCAAAGCCTCGGTCCCCGGATCAGCACGGGGAGAATCACCTGCGAGATAGAATGGACTGACCGAAGGGGCGGGTCCAGTGTGAGCACTATCCGCCTCGCATTATCTCCAGATTCTCCTTCTAATGAGTTACGACGGCTTGCGACATCGTCTGGAGCTGCCAATTGTCATGATTTCGCCCGCAGAAGCCCGCTGGAGCGCTTTCGCTATCGTTTATGATCAGCTCACCATGTTCCCTTCCATTCTGCCTCTGATGGCCTCCAATTTCCACCATAAAACACGCTTGCAACTTACCTGTTTCTCACACACTTTAACATCCTCACTGAAGTGACGGTTCGAAGGCGCGATGGCGAAGCAACAAACAGCTGATGTCCAACCCCTGCAGCGGCTAATCGGGTACGCCCGCATGTCGACGGATGACCAGGCCAGCGATACTCAGCTGGACGAGCTGCGGGGCGCCGGCTGCGATCGGATCTATCAGGAGCATGGCACCGGGGTTTCGCGCGCTCGGCCCGTCTTGACCAAATTGCTGGGCGAGCTCACCGCGGGAGACGTACTCGTCGTCGTCCGTCTCGATCGGCTAGCCCGCTCCGTGAGCCATTTGCTGCAAGTCATCCGGGATCTTGAACATCGCGGGGTGCACTTTCGGTCAATCCACGATCCGATCGATACCTCAACTCCGCAAGGCATGTTTTCCCTTGCTGTCCTCGATTCCGTCGAAAAGCTTGAGCGTTCGCTGAACGCCGAGCGAACCAAAGCGGGCATCAAGGCCGCGAAGGCTCGCGGCAGGCTGCCTGGAAACCCGGGTCTTCGAGAACGGCGGCCGGAGGCGATTGTCGCGGTTTCAAAGGCGCGCGAGAAGCTCTATCTCGATGAACTGATCGCGTCCGCACAGGCATGGCTTCCAATGGTGCAGCAACTCCGGCCTCAGCACAGCTGGGATAATGTCGTTCGCGTTCTCAACCGGCGTGGCCAGGACTGGACCGTCGAACGCCTTCGTCGCGCCGTGCATCGCATGGTCCGCGCAAAGCTCGCGGAAAATGATCTCCTCGCCCGGTCCCCGCGTCGCGCGCCCGAAGACCATTTAATGCAACTGGTGGCGGCGATCGCGATCGCCGATCCCGATCTGTCGCTTCGCGAGATTGCCGCCGAGCTGGACAAACTGGGAGAGCGGCCGAAGGGCGGCGGCAGAAAATGGATCCCCTCCTCCGTCCGCGATTTGCTGGATGAGGCCCACCGGTTCGGCCTCATCCGCCGCTGAGGCACATTCTATCAGGCGCGCGATTGCCGACATTCTGCTTAATCCTGCGACGGCGAGCCCTTGGCTGGCGTGACACACTCACTACCGAGCCCGCTTTGCTTCCTTAACCGCCATTGATCGAGTGGACGGTCTGCGCGATGCCGAACTTACAGACTAGCGCGAGCCCCCTTGCTGGGGGCAATTCCCTTGCCTCCCATCCCTCCTGATACGCCCCGGCCATACAAGGACAACGTCTGGCCTACCCAGGGCGGCGCCGTCGCCAAGCAAGTCGCCGCCAGGACAATGTCTGAGAGCGCCGACAGCCACGGCAGCGCAGGGATCATTCGTTATCCGGGCACACCCGCAGTCTGATGAATGATCATCGGTTCACGAACAGCGCCCATCTCCGTTCCAGCACGAAAGCGCGGGGTACGGTCCATGCCGTTCCAGGCGCGGATCTGATCCGAAACGTAATCAAAGTGACCAGCAGGTTCCCTCGCTTTGCTTGTTGACCCAACCGTCTCAAAAGGTTGTAGTGCACGCCCATATCGGTGAGGAGTTTGGCCCTGAAGAGCAGCAACGATTTTACAGCAGCTGGGGCCATTGAGCGCCTGATCGAAACCTACAACTGGGAGGCCAGCCCTCTCGGCCCCAGGGTGCGTTGGCCAAACTGTCTCAGCGCCTCAATGGATATTCTGCTGCCGGCGCGGGCCCAGATCGTGCTGTTTTGGGGCGAAGAATTCGTCGCCCTTTACAACGAAGCTTATGCGCCCACCATCGGTGACAAGCACCCTCGCGCATTTGGACGTCCTGCCCGAGAAAACTGGGGTGAACTCTGGAGTGATCTCGAGCCCCTGCTTCGACGTGTCCTCGACGGCGGGCAGACCGTCTTTGCGAAGGACCGTCCCTTCTACATCGAACGCCACGGCTACCCGGAAACAGTCCACTTCGACATCTCCTATTCTCCCGTCCGCGACGAGGAACGCCGTGTTCGTGGGGTTCTTTGCATCGTCAACGAAACAACGGACCGGGTAAAATTCGAGAGTGCATTGCAGGCGAGCGAAGAGCGACTAAGGGCGATTTTTTCGCAGTCCGCAGCAGGGATCGTTCAGACAGACCTCACGGGCCGCTTTCTCCTGGTCAACAACCGCTTCTGCGAGATCCTCGGCTATAGCGAAAGCGAGCTCTTATCGATGCGAATGCGGGATATCTGTATTGCCGGTGATATCGACGAGGCAGACCGGCTCTTTCAAACGGTGGCTGAACGCGGCCAGAGTTTCGAGATGGAGAACCGTCTTCGGCGAAAAGATGGCAATTTGGTCTGGGTGGCGAGCTCGGTTGCGGCGCTTCGCGACAAAGATGGCGGTTTCCAGCAAGCGACCGCCATCATCGTCGACATTACCGAACGCAAGCGCGCTCAGGACGTCGAGCGTCGCCTGGCCGCGATCATCGCTTCGTCCAACGATGCCATCCTTGGCATAGACCTTGGCATGAAAATCACGAGTTGGAACACTGGCGCCGAACGGCTCTATGGATATACCGCTGACGAGGTCATTGGCCGATCCGTCCTGGTCTTGGTTCCTGAGGACCGCCAGGGTGAGGAGCCTGCAATCTTGCGTCAGGTCAGCGCCGGCCTGAAGGTCGAGCCCTACGAAACGGCAAGGCTTCACAAGGACGGTCGAAGCGTCCCTGTCCTCCTCAGCGTTTCACCGATCTATGACGCCTATGGCGTGATCGTCGGCGCATCGAAAATCGCGCATGACATCTCGGCCCGAAAAGACGCAGAACGCCTACAGAGCGTCCTCGTCGGTGAACTGAACCATCGGGTGAAGAACCTTTTTGCGACTGTCCTTGCGATCTCGCGCCAGACGCTTGGCCACGGCCAAATAGATGCCGCGGACGTGCGCTCATTCGAGGCGCGGCTATCTTCCATGGCACGCGCTCATGATCTTTTGACCCACGGGACATGGGAGCAGGCCGAGCTACGGGCGATCGTCGAACAGTCCATTTCACCCTATTCTCCGGATCGATTTGCGGTCACCGGCCCTTCAATCCAGGTCCCTCAAAGGGCGGTCGTGTCGATCTGCCTGGCGCTTCATGAGCTCGCCACGAATGCAGCCAAATACGGCGCACTTGCGGTCGACCAGGGCCGCGTCTCGATCGCTTGGACAGTACAAACCGGAACCGGCTCTCCCGCCAGACTGGTCCTGCGATGGGAGGAAACCGGAGGGCCGCCTGTGACCCCACCGACCCACAGAGGTTTTGGATCCCGGCTCATTGAGAACCTTTTGGCCGCCGAACTCAATGGCACGGTCAAAATTACCTATGACCCAAAGGGCGTCGTATGCGAGGTCGATGCCAATCTTCTTAGCGAATGGGACCAGCAGCCAAACTCTCATTGAACTCGAAGCGTGAGGTGCATTCCATGATCGTCGATCGGGTGCGCGATCGCATTAATCCCCGAGCCGACCTCTTTTTCCCTGACCGCCGGTGTCATCGCCACGGGGCTAGCCGGCGATAGTTTCAGGTAGCCTTTCCAGAAGCCGCGGCGCCTTGATATAAGCCCTCATCACCTGCGCTTCCCAATGCCTTTGCACCCGCGCGCGCAGTTGTTCCCCGGTCGCTCATGCTGAAAGAAATCCAAAAAGCGGTCCCGATCTCAGCGGCGGGCTGCTGTTCGGCTTAAAGGTGGACTACCGTTCCCATTTGCGCCGACACGCAATGTTCTGCGGCAGGAGACTGCACAACGCGCCGAGTGTTTCGCCAGAGACGGCCTTACAACTAGGCTCCCAGTGACCAGCTCAAACCATGGAACCATAAAATCCAAAACCCTGACAGCTGTCAGGGTTTGATGGAAATCACCCGGCAGACCGTGTAGGGGAGCGCATTAAGTCGATCGCCCCGCGCTTGCTGTCTGAAGCACAATGCGTACGGCTTCTTCGTCATGGTTGGAAGGCTCGCTATTCAAAAACCCTGACAGCTGTCAGGGTTTCTCGTCCGGCAGTCTGATCAACCCATTCAACCGCAGCCCGCTTCATCCACGACGTCAATCAATCGACGGCACCGCAATGGAATGCTTCACGTCGTGCAAAGAAACAATCTTCAAGTGAACAGGCCCATTAACGCCGGTCGGGTTTGCCGGCAACCCTAAGCTCAGCTCTCGCTTCCGCCCTGCCGTGAACCGTAACGATACTTCATCGTCCCGCTCGCTGCCCAGACGAAACCCGCCAATGGACCGAGCGGGACCGGGCTTCTGTTCAGCGGATGCTTGCGATCTGTGTTTCGACATCTGGACGCATGAGATCGATAGCCAGCTCAGTGAAAGGGAAGGCTGGGCGAATGACCAATGATGCCACGCTTTTCACCTTAGGCACGATCAGCCGACATGGAGCGGGAACTCCGCAATTTCCAGGGTCGAACGAGCCAATTAAGTGACAGACCTGATCTCACGAGGCTGGAATTGCCGCCCTTCTGAGATCGAACCCCACCATTCCGAGGGAGAATCCATTTCTCGTCAGCAGCCCGCTTCCATTTCGGGAGAGATCAGCCTCGTTTCGCGGACCGGTTTCGATCTACAGCGAGAGAGATGGTAGTCGGCTGTAAGTTCATCCAACGCGCCGATCCGAGCCTCCATTTGCCCTCAACAAAGCCATCAGCATCGGCCCGAGGGAGAATTCGCCGCGCCGTGCCTTTGTCGTCAGATCGCGCAGGTAACCTCCGGCCGAATTGATGTGTCCTGCCCGCTCAAGGATACAAGCGACCGCAACGGCAGCATTTTCAGGCCCCATCACATCGCAAGCATCCTGATAGGCGTTCGGGTTTACCCCCAACATCGAACGGACCACGACCGCCGCGGACATCAGGTCACGCCAGCTCGATACGGCTCCTTCCTGGGCGTACAGTGCGATCTCCGGGCAGGCTCGCATCACCATGCTGAGCGGAAAAGCCTTGATCGGCTCGTTCACCAACCGCTTTGTTGGTTCGGATTCTGCCTCCAGCTGCTGTCCAGAGCCAGGTTCAAGTTCATATAAGGATTCGGTATGTGAATTCTGTATGTGGCGCTCATTTTGAGCATCATTGCTGCTCAAACTTTCCGAATTATCCAAAATATCCAACTGATTGACGATCTCCGAGCAAAGCAGTTCCATCTCGTCGAGGATCGGTGTCAGGTCATGGATGGTTGGGGATCGCGGTATCCGGGCAACGAGAGCCTGATATATATCTTCGATCTTTCTCCAATCGCCGCTCGCACCTTCTTCAATTGCTGCAGAGATGAGCTTGCGGGCGTCGCGTCTACGGATCGTGAGCGCTTCTTTGGTTTTCCGAAGCAAGGCGTGCTCGGCAGCCACCTGCTGCGCCAGCTGCGCAAGTTCCTCCGATCGGGCGAGAAGTGGGGAAAGATCGAAACCAAAAGCATCCTGAACGTCGCCAGCCCTGTCCTTGCGGGCGTAGCGCTTCCCGTTTGCACTGTCTTTGCGATTGATCAATCCGGCATCAACAAGCGCTGCCAGGTGCCGTCGCAGCGTCGCGCCGGCAATACCGTGCGCACGCACCGACAGTTGGGCATTCGACGGAAAAACGATGAGAGAATCTCCCTGCCGGAGATAAGTCTCGGGATAGAAGCTCAAAAGCGCGTCAAGGACGGCAAGAGAACGATCCTGTAGCCCAAGATGCGCCCTGGCTTCACAGGCATCCCGGAACACTTTCCATTTGTCGGCCGATTTGTTCGGCCGGATCTCGATCGACGCTTTTTGTCGCTTTAACAGCGCAAGCGTCATCGGCCGCCGCCCAAAAGGCGTCGTCACACTTCCACTTTGCATCTTCCTTCACCCTTCAGAAGGCAAAAGATGTCCGCTCACCCAATTCGGTGCCAAAAACTCTTGACTGGGATTCGTGGAAATGCGATTCTCAGATTGTCCAGATATGAGAGAGGCTTCCACGACGGCAACGTTAAGGGGGCCTTTTTCTTTTGCGGTATTCCTTTCCGTATTTTCCTTGTCGAATAGACCAGCTGACAGCTTGTCTATAACGTCTAGCTTTGACGCTCACGCGAGAAGCGTTCGATGAGAGCCGGCAATTCGTCGCCGACGAACTTCACGAAGTCCTGACCGAGCGGGCCATCCGCAGAAATCCGAAGCTCCTTGGTCGAAATTTTCCAAGAGCCGAGCTTCGATCCTGCATGGTCCAGAAGTTCACGACTGTCCTCCCGCGGCGGGCTCGAGGGCTTTATTGCCTCGAAAGCACGCTGGAAGCGTTGATCCGATAGGGAGCCGGCTTCACGTGCATGCGAGAGCACCTGCCGCACCACCCCAAGCGATCCAGGATCGCTCGCTATCGTTCTTGCAAACTCTATCCAGCGCGGCCGACCCACTTTGGGGGCACGTCCAATCGCTTCGATCACGTCTGCCGGGATCGTTCGATAAACGCCGCGCATTCGAGCAAGTTCTGCGTCCGCAATCGACAGTGCCGCATAGATGTTGCGGGCCTTGATGCCGGCGTCATCCATCCGCGATGCAAACAATGTGCGCTCAATCCAGGTCAGATCTTGCCGGCTCGCGTTCTCGATGCCTTGTGCGACGACGAGATCGAGATCGGAGATGTCGACCTCAAGCGCGCGAACGCCTCGCCCAAGTTCCTTGGCAGCACGCCAACGCCGGTGACCGTAGACAATCTGGTAGCGCCCTGCAGACGAGGGATGCTGCCGAACCTGGATGGGAACCTTTTGGCCCTCGGCCTCGATCGAGCGTTTGAACGTCTCGAAATCGCTGCCGTCATCATCCGACAATCGGTCCGGGTAGGGGGAAGGATCGATCAGCGCAGGATCGAGCTCAAGGACTGTTCCGCCGCCGGCTTCGACGATGGCCTTTAAACGGTCCCGCTCTGCCCTGATGTCATCGATCGCGCGATGCGCTGCGCCGACAACGCCAGCCCCGACGCGCGGCGACGGGGCTGGTGGCGCAGGTTGCGGATCGTCCGCGAGCTTGTTCTCCAGTTCTTGCGACAGCAGACCGAAGCTCGCGACAATTGACTTGCGAGATGACTTGCTCATGTCCGCCCCCAGCTATCGTTGATAAGGCGGATAATCGCCTCATTGACCGAGTCGACGGCTTCACGGGCGCGCTTATGCGTGTCACGACCAATCTGGCCCATTTCGAGCTCGTAAATCGAGCGCTTGGCGAGGCCCGCGGCTTCGACGGCCGTGCTTTCGATGGCGGTCGGCAAGAGGACGTCTGTCCCGAACATATGTCGCAACATCGCAACGACCTGCGATTGCGGTGCATCATTCGGGTCATGCCGTGTCACGAGATATCGGATGAAATCCTGGTCGAGCTGGGCGCCGCTTTCATTCAAGACGCTGATCAGATCGCCCATCATCAGCAAGAACTGGCTCATGGACGCCACGTCCAGCATCGCAGGATGGACCGTGATGACCATACTGGTTGCCGCATAGATCGCGCTTAAGGTCAGGAAGCCAAGGGAGGGCGGGGTGTCCAGGATGACGACGTCGTAGTCGTCTTCGACGTCTGCCAAGGCAAGCTTCAGGCGCTCGAAAAAGATCGCGCCAGAGCTCGACTTGTTTGCCAGAACACGAGGCGTTTCGTGCTCGTATTCCATGACTTCAAGGTTGCCCGGAACGAGATCGACGCCATCGAAATAGGTTTTGCGAATGATGTCCTTGATCGGTCGCCGCTCGGCGTCATCGTAGCGAAGCGCTGCGTAGATCGTTTCGTTCGCACCGACATCGATTTCCGGCTGCGCACCGAACATTGCAGACAGCGATGCCTGGGGGTCAAGATCGAGTGTGAGGACGCGATAACCATGGAGGGCAAGGTAATGCGCCAGATGAACACACGTGGTGGTCTTGGCACTGCCGCCCTTGAAGTTCGCGATCGCCAGCACCTGGAGGTGCTCACCCGGTCGGCGGCGAGGCAGGAAGCGGAGTGCTTCCGCAGGCTTCTGCTTGGCAAACAGCTCTCGCAGTTCGTTGATCTGTGCGAGCGTGTAGACGCGATGGTTGTTCTCAAGGCGGCCCGGCGTCGGCCCGCGCCCTTCCGATGACATCAGCTTCAGGGTCGAATCCGGTATGGACGTCAGCTTCGAGACTTCGTTCGTCAGAAACGACCTCAAGGCCTTTTCTGACCTCGGCGGGTACATCCGTGTCCGCAGTTGCTGCAGCTGGTTCGACAAAAGACCGGCGTGCCGCAAGATCTTCGCGGCTGCGTCTTCCTTGAGTTGAACGTCATTTTCTGCGCGTTGAGCTATCGCCATTTTTCCCTCTTGGCGGTCAAAGACCGGTTTGACGGCCATTATCCGCCAAGAGATAGAACACGATTCTCCTGAACCGTCCAGAATTATAGGGTTAACAAAGCTTTAACGTCGATTGTGACGACTCGGTGATCAAACCGGCGCTACTCGTTGGAATCGCGTGTGTTTTTCCCAAACGCAACGCTCCCGGCGGCTGAAATTGCGCACACATTTGTTAAGCTCGACGCCGTCAGTTGCAGGGCAATCACCGTTGCGTTGTCCCCCTGTCACCCGAATCAGTGTCGGCAATGCGACAGGAATTATCAACGCAAGCTGCCTACAGCCTGTGCCTGTGTCTGTGTCTGTGCATGTGCATGTGATTGCCCGATCGGGAGAGACGATCTTCCCCGCCAAACCTCACCCCCTGGACTAAATGCAACGAAATCTCGGGAGCGTTTTCACCCTCGAACCGTTTCCAGTCTTAGCCTTCTCCGGCGTTCGTCGGTGCTTGGTCGGACGCAGCTATTGTCCCCGAGTTTCAGCAACGCGCGTCAAAGGAAGCATTTTGCCCGCACGCGTGAATGCTCGAGAGTGCGCTGCCAACGCGAGGGCTTCACGTGCCTGATAGGTGGAACGCTACGGTCGGGGGCAGTCGGTCCCGCTTCCCCTTCGGGCCACTATGTTGAAGCTCCTGCGGCGGCCCTTTTCCCGCCCTTCGCGTGACGCGAATTCCCGCTTTCCCGCTGAAGCGGCGCTATGCTGAAAGCTCCGATACGCTTCATTGTTGGTTGACCGATCGACCCCGATCGGTCGAGTGGGCCGAGGGTCTTTGCCCCTTCTCTCCCCTAAACAGTCTTTCGCCCACCTTCCTTCGCTTGCGCTTTCGTGCAGGCGGTTCCCCGCAAAGACTGTTTTCCCCTCCGTCCCCACCGCTCGCGCGGCCCCGGGAAGCAGCACGCGGCCCTGCTTCGCGGTCCAAGGGAAAAGGAGAAATGACAATGAGCATTTACGCCAAAACTGCCCGATTTGACACCGGTCGAGCTCTCACCGAGGACGAGATGCGTGGCTTTGCACCTTCGATTTTTGCCACCTCAGCGCACGAGAGCCGCTCCGAGCGCTTCAAGCCAATCCCGACAATCGAGATTTTGCGCGGTCTCGCAAAAGAAGGGTTCATGCCGGTCGGAGCCCGCCAGTCGATTAGCCGCACCGAAGGAAAGGCGAATTTTACAAAGCACCTCATCCGGCTTCGCCGCCTCGATGATGGCAATATCTACCACGTCGGTGATACCGTCTGCGAAATCCTGCTCAAAAATGCAAATGACGGAATGAGTGCATACGAATTGCTCGCAGGGCTTTTCCGCGTGTGCTGCCTCAACTCGCTCGTTGCGCAAACGGGAACGATCGACGCGATCAAAGTCCGACACTCCGGTGATGTTCAAGGCAAGGTGATCGAGGGCACCTATCGCGTCCTTGGGGAGGCGGAGCGCACTCTGGCGGCGCCGCAGGACTGGTCAGGCTTAAGAGTGGGGCGTGAGGCAAGGGAAGTCCTGGCCGAGGCTGCACACCTCGTTCGTTTTGGCGACGCGGAAGGGTCGGTAACGAACCCGATCAAACCGGAGCAATTGCTGGTGCCACGCCGCATCGAGGACAGGGCAGAAGACCTTTGGACCGTGTGGAATGTCGTTCAGGAGAACAGCGTTAAAGGTGGATTGCGTGGCGTAAGGCGTGATGAATTCGGCAGAGCGCGCCGATCGACGTCTCGACCGATTAACGGCATCGATCAGGACATCAAGCTCAACAAGGCTCTTTGGCTCATTGGTGAGAGAATGGCCGCATTGCTCCGCCGCTGACCTTCTCGGCCGATCGATTTCCTCGCGTCCGGTATGCATCTGGACGCGAGGCGATCGCGTGCCTTGAGGGGCGCCCCAAAGCCCCGCCCCTCAAACTCCCCTGCCCACCCGGAAGACGCCAGCGCGAAGGACGCTCGCGTCGACCTGGACAGTTTGCCTGGTCGGTCTGGCACTGGATGTGCAGCAGCGCTGGATTGGGACAAGCGCCCATGGGCATCCATCAGGCAACTGAAGGACGCTCGCTCTGACGTTGAGCGACGACATCGGTCGCCGCGGACGGGCCCTGTTCTGCCGAATTGGCTGCAATGGGTTCGTCGATCACGCGCAGGTCCATTTTTCCCCAGATCGACGCCTTTTGCGCCTTGTTCTGCGGCTTTCTGGACGGCTTGATTTCAACGATGAACGGTCTTGGCTGCTGGCGCAAGTCTCCTCCACTGGTCGGGTCGCGATCAAACGAATTCGCGCGACGGGATTGGCAGCTGTGCCTTGATCGAGGATGGAGACAGCAACGGCCAAAGTCGGTTCCGGCGCCATTCGCAGGTTGTGGACGACCGCCGAACGTTTTGATCGGTGCTGGCCTGCTTCGTTGCGATGGAGATGTTTCTTCCGTGCCTCGGGCCGCTCCCTGCGCGGGCTCGATGGGGCGTGTCTGACCGGAAAACGGCTGATGCCTCGATCGTCCGCCCGCAACGGCAGGCCCACTTTTCTTGCCCCTGGCGGCTCAGGCCGCCATTCCCCGCCAACCAACAAAAGTGTCCCTTGCCGTCCTCCATTTCATTGCGGCCCAATGGGTGCGGTCCGATCGTCCCCGGTCCTTTCGACAGCCATCGAGGCCGCGAAGGGCGCGGCCCGAAACCACAGAAAGGAACTTCGACATGGCAACCATCGGCACTTTCACCTCCACTGAAAATGGCTTCAACGGCTCGATCCGCACCCTGGCCCTCAACGTCAAGGCTCGCATCGCCCGGATCGAATCTCCCTCCGACAAGGGCCCCCACTTCCGCATCTATGCCGGCAACGTCGAGTTCGGGGCGGCCTGGCAGAAGAGCTCCGAGCAGACCGGTAAAGACTACCTCTCGGTCAAGCTCGATGATCCCAGCTTTCCTGCTCCGATCTACGCGACACTTGCGGGGGTCGAAGGTGAAGATGGCTACCAGCTGATCTGGTCGCGCTCTATCCGGGACTAACAAGCAGCAGGCCCCGCCGCCAGGCGGGGCCTCTCTTTCAACGCCGGGAGCCGACAATGACCATCGAACACTGATTAAGCCACGCGGGCCGAAATCAGGAACGCGCGCTGCTTCCTGGCGTCGTTTGGTCCATTGGTGAATCCTGCAATTTCGCGGTCGAAATACGACCGCTATGATCCAGATTTCCGATCTGAAGCGCAGCATGAAATGACCGGCAGACGAAGTCTTTCTCCCCTATTCGACCACCGCAGATTGTCTTCTTGCTTGAGAACGCTGCGGACAGTGAACCACCGTGAGGACCTCCACCCCGCACTTCGCGAACTTTGCGTGCAATACAATGTGGCGCACATGACGTTTCTGGTGGTCCGTGCCGCAGGCGGCTCGAGTGCCTACCCCTATTACGCCACGACCTATCCAGATACGTGGGCGGCGAGATATATTGATAACGGCTATCTCGACATAGACCCGGTGATCGACGTCATGCGGTGGGGGCTTCTTCCGGTAGATTGGTCGTCCCTTGACCGGCGTTCAGGTCGGGCCCGCCGATTGTTTCAGGAGGCGCGGTGCTATGGGATCGGCTCACAAGGGTTGACGGTTCCAGTTCGAGGCTCGAATGGCGAACGTAGTCTCTTCTCAGTGACTTCCAGGCTCCCTAGGCGAGAATGGTCGCGACTACGCGATTCAAGCATCCACGAACTGCAAATTCTATCTCACTATCTCCATGAGACGGTGTTTGAGGTTGTCGGCTATCGCAAGTTCGACCGCATTCGAAAACTATCCGGGCGCGAGAGCCAGTGTCTGCGGCTGCTCGCGATGGGTCGGATCTCCAAACAGATAGCTGCGGATCTCGGAATCTCTGAGAATTCCGTCAAATTGTACCTTCGCTCCGCGAGGCTGAAACTAGGCGCTGTGACCAGCTATCAGGCTGTTGCCCGGGCAAGCTTCCTCGAGTTGATCAGGTTCTGAACGATCCAACCTGCCCAAGCGCCGCAATTTTCGCCAATCTGGCCTACCGATTTCGGTAGATTGGCTATCCCCTCGGTCGGGTTCACAAATGCACCAGAACTTACCTGCGGTTGCGGTGCTGACCGACTAAGGTCGACTTGCACCGACCGCTGTAACGGGAGATGGTCATGGTGGATCGGACAACGATTGATCACTGGCGCAGTGCGCCCAGGCTAACGGCGTTTGCAGGGTTCTTTGAAAGAACCGCACGCGGTGAGTCCGGAGCTCCGGACCTTGCTCAACCAAAAATTGATCTGAGCCTCCTCGACTTTGACCTGGAGGCTGCGGTCTTTTCGGATACGCACCGGCGTCTTTGGGGGCACTTCGATAGCCACTACTTCGCCAGCATTCCCTATCGGCTTGAGGAGGAAGCTCGCCTGGGAGCGGCGATCCTCGCCTTTGCCTTGCGGGCCTGGAGCCGAAGCGCTTCGCCGGCGACAATATACACGCTTGGGACAGGAACCGGATGCCTTGCGCGCGCACTTGCAACGCTCGGCAATGGGCGGATCGAAGCTCTCTGCTGCAGCCCTACTGCCGCCAATCGGGTGTCATTCGTTGCAAAGCGGGGAAGCGACCATGCGCACTTCTTCCATGGTCCATTCTTTGATCTTACCAACGACAGATACCTCTCAGATCCAGAGCTTTTTCCTTTTCAGGCCGGATTCGACGTGCTCTTGGAGGACACGACTTTCCAGATGTACGACCGTGACCGGATAAAGCAGTTGGACTTCGTCGTTCCCCGCATTCGCCCGGGCGGCATCCTCGTGCAGGTCCAGAAGCTCGCGCATGAGGACCCTGACACCTACGAGGAACGAGAACGCCAAAAGGACGAGCTCTTCAAAACTCGCTACTTCTCGGCCGGCGACATCTCCAAGAAGAAGGATGAAGTTCTCAACACGATGACGGGTCTTCAGGTTGATCTGGCGACGACGGCAGCTGCTCTCGGGACCTTTTTTCGCTATTCGGTGGTAACTTGGAACAGCGGGAATTTCTACACAATCGTGTCGTCCAATTCGCGCACCGCCACGTTAGAGCTGGTTTCCTTGATGCTGAAGCCGGCGATCCCGCCGGGCTACTGTTACGAGCGTTTGCCGGTCATACTCGTCGATACGGAAGCTGAACCGTTGGCGCCTGAGCTCAGCTGGCGCTGCGCGAACACCATGGCGCCACTCGCGCCGAGGCGGCAGGCCTTCTGAAATGGCCGCTTCTCTTGCCGACGGAAAACTTTGCAGCGCTGGCGACGTGCGCCATGCCATGACCCATCTCATGCCGTCTATGGCCCCATGCTGGGAACGTCCACTGGAGGAATACGCGGCGACAGTCTTCGATGCCGTCAAGGGTCAGGCAGCGTGTTCGGTACGCCTCCATGCCATGGAACTGTTGTGCCGATGCGTCGAGCGGGCGGCGCGCAGATCCGGTTTCGCGGACGAGGAAGCCCGAAGGGCTAGCCACCAGTTGATGTCCGCGCCGGTTCTTCAGACGGGTCCGCACTGCTTGTTGCTGCCGGAACCCGTCGCGCTCTATACGCATTTGTTCAGCCTGATGGGTCTCGAAGCGCACCGGCTTGAGTGGTACATCACCTATCATGCCTCGACGGTCAGTTTCGCGGAAAAGGCAAAGAAGGGCCCCGGCTGGCTCTGGCTCGAGGGTGAAGCGCTCAATGTCTTCGGATTGCCGCGAAGGCGGATGGATTCATCCAGCGTCTGCGGTTTGAGCGGACCATACCGATTTGCGCTGTCGAACGCTCACGGCCAATCGGTGCCGAACGCCGCCGCCGCTCACCTCCTCTCCGAGCTTCCTTCAGGTGAATTTGCTTCTGCTGCCGACGCGATCAGGGACGCCAATCAGATGTTGTGGCGCCGCAAGCTGTCTTCTTCCGTCAAGCTGCTTCAGCTTGACGATCTCGACATAGCAGACCTGGTTGCAGATCACCTCGAAGACCCCGCATCGTGGCTGTCGGCAGGCTTTATCAGAAATCGTGCGGTTGCCGAGAGTGTCCTGGACACGATCGATCAACTGAACTCTGGCCCCTGGAAGGGATGGCTCCGCCGAACAACAGATTTCTTCTGGGGTACTGACAAAGGCAGAATTGTTCCCCTTCGTCTCCGGGACAACGTGCTGGCAACGAAAAACCGGCCGGACTTCGAAGTCCAGTTCCGACCGGAAAGTCTCGTGGCGGCGCTTCGGCACCGCGTGCTGGTGCCAAGTCTCTTCATGGTGTTCCTGGTGACTTCCATCATGCCCGGCGTGCGCGTTCTCGGTGGATGTCGCCAGGTCATTTACTACCCACTCATGCGCTACCTTGCCGCCAAAGCGTTTGCGCGATCGGGCGAGTTGGAACTTTGGGAAGAAGACATGCGTCGCGATCGTCTGCCGGGAGTTTGGGGACACCGCGTCTTGAAACGGGATGGCGCTGACCCGTTGGGCAAGATCCGGCTTTTGGATAGTGCGGCGGCACTTCTTTCGCGATACCGGAAGATGCCCTTAGTCCAGACGGCCGGTGATCTCGCGAGTTTCACGAGCGACCCGCTCTGGGCAGACCTGTTGGCGAATACGGAACGTGGGATCATCAACTCGGCATCCACCGAATGGCAGTGGTCGGGTCTATAAAAGCAGAGGGATGCGGGAGGCTGGTCGCCGAGACCAGGTTTATCGTTCAGAGAGACACATGCATGAGCATGTCACGACGAACCGGTGATTTTAAGGAGGCCAATGTGCCGATTGAAAACGGATTGGTCGTCAGACGCCTGTGCGTCAAGGACGTGGATGTGTTTCGGCGCCTGCGCCTGGAGGCGCTTTCGCATGAGCCTTTCTCCTACGCCAGTGTTTTTGGAGACTGGGCCAATCTCTCCGATCGTCAATGGCGTCAACATCTAAACCAGCCGGTGTTTGTCGCGTTTCTGGATGGAGAACCTGTGGGCATGATGGGGCTGAGGTTTGAGAATGCGCGGAAAATGGCCCACCGCGCGAAGCTTGTCAGCGTCTATGTTCGAAAGTGCAAGCGCGGTAGCGGGGTTGCGGCAAATCTCTTGCGAGAGGTGGCAGATCACGCGCAGGCTCACGGAATTCTTCAGCTCGAGCTTGCGGTGAACGCGGAGAATTCGGAGGCAATCCGCTTCTATGAGCGCCAGGGTTTCATGGCGGTTGGCCGCATTCCCGACGGCTTTATCGGCCATGGCAGCAAGCACGATGAGTTGATTATGGTTCTTCGGTTGGCGCCGCCGTTTGGTCCCGGCGAGATTTTTATCCGAACCGTACCGGAATCGCAGAAACAGACCTTCCCTTCGTCCGTTCGGTAGCTTCTCCTAATAGTCGCTACAGCGCGTCCATCGAGCCATATGGATGCGATCCTCGCCTCGCCTCAAAAGGCGGGGCTTCTTTTTGACCGCAAACAACGTCGCAAAAGACCAGCCGAGGTGGGGGATCGTGCGAGATCAGAAGGACGCTCCCACTGCCTCATGATGCTGAAAAAGGAAAAACCGACGTGCGAGACAGATCCGCAGGTTGGATGCATTGCTTATGAATTCTCGGGTTCCCATATTTCAATCAACCGCATTTGTTTCCGAACTGATCAGAGCTGCCAATGAGGTCGAGAAGCTAACGCCCTCCGAAGTAAGCCGGCTCCTCGCGGTCGCTACGATCCGTGATATGCGCGAGCAAGCCGGCGTTGCGGGCAACAGGCGCACAAACGATGTGGTGATCAATTTGGGTATCGCATCTGCCCGCGTCGGAGATTTATCCATCGAGGACATCAAGGATACCCTGATCGATGCAGCGGACGTCATTCGGGCGCTACGCATCATCCTCGTTGAAAGGGAATGAGGCCGAGCAGAGTTAGTCTACCGCACGTCGCAGGGAGGTGACCGGGTGGGATATGATTGGTCTGGCGCGCGAGGGCGTCGCATGAAGTTGGCGCGCTTCAGTGCCGCGGTTACGCTCGCGGCGCTCCTAGTCGGTACAAGTCGTGGACAGGGCACGCGATAGTGCGCGTCAGAGATCAGCTTGTGCTGATTGAATAGCGTAGGTCGCCTTGCGCTGGAAGGCGCCTTGGATGGCTAGTAACGAATCCCTAGCAAGCGAGCGTTTCACGATATCGGCTTTTCAAAGCGAACTCCGACGCCACCACCATTTTCTCGGATAAACTTTATCCCGGATGCCTCCAGGGCTACGCGAATGGCTTTCAAATTTGCACTCGTGAGCGACGGAACCCCATCCTCAGTTTCCGCGCGACTTACCGTTGCAACACCAATCCCGGCTGCCTTCGCAAGATCCTTTGCGCTCCATCGGATCAATGCGCGGGCCGCGCGAATTTGCGCGCCGGTGATTTCATTGTAATCATCTGATTTCGAATTGATCAATCGAATCTCGTGTGCTACCTAGACGTTACTTGAAACTGCAGTTCGCTATCGAAAGGCGGTATCAAGCGAACTGCGGCTGCATCCGGTGCGGGAACACCGAATACAGCCTGACCACAACCAAGCTTACGGGAGCTCGGATCATGGCTGATTCCGACAATACCAGAACTTTGCCTACCGTCACCCGAGGAGATTTTCATTCCCTGGTTGCGGCCCGGTTACCCACACATGTTGCGCGTTCCGCGGCCGAGAACTCACTGTTAGATGGGTGCTATTCGGATCCTGCGCTCGCGGCTTGGCATCTTTGGCGTGCCACCTGGGACCGTCTGAGCGAATCGACGGCGCAACTGCAACACCTCGAAACCTCCCTTTTTTCGGCTGGCCTGTCATCCTCAAGCGACCACGACGGGTCACGTGCTTACAACGAGGCTCTCGAGGTTGAGGACCGTGCAGCGTTGGCAGAGGAACTGGCCGCACAAGCGTTGTGGCTGACGCCAGCGCCGTCAATCGCCGGTGTTGCGGCCAAACTCGACGCGATTGTGACGCGTAACCAGCCTTCCCTCATCTGTTCCGACGAACCATGGCCGCAAATCCGTACGGTGCTGGCTGATTTGCTGAAAATCGATACGTCAGCTGATCCCTCGCCGCGCCTCAGCGGTTGAAAGTGTTCGCCGCATCGTAAGCGGCGCGCTGACAGCCCGCCGCCGGGACTTAGAGCAATCTCCGAATGACCCCGCGCCGAAGCCCCTTCGGCGCGAGCCCCTGACTCTGTCAAAAAACAACAAGGAACTGCACATGAAACTGGGAAGACCTTTTCGCCCATGCCTGCTGTCGGCGTTTCTCGTGTCCGTCTCGCTCGGTGCGTCGTTGATCTCGACGCCAGCCGTGGCCCAAGAGCCGGGTGATCTGCGCATCGCCACGTCCTACAAGCTGATGACGCTCGATCCGCATTACGCCAATCTCAACGAGAATACCTCGCTGCTCTCTCATATCTATGAGCGGCTCGTCTATCAGGACGAGGGTCTCGAGCTGAAGCCCGGGCTTGCCATCTCCTGGCGCGCGCTTTCCCCTACCCAGTGGGAGTTCAAGCTGCGCGACGGGGTGCGATTCCATGGTGGCGCGGTCTTCGATGCCGAGGATGTCGTCTATTCGATCGAGCGGATCCGGGATTTCCTGAAGCCCCCGAGCGGCGGGTTTCGCTCCTCTGTCAGCGGCATCAAGGCGGTTTCTGCGACCGATCCGCTGACGGTGGTCATCGAGACCAGCGGTGCCGCCCCTACCCTGCCGCTCACCTTCTCCTCGATCCTCATGATGAACAAGCCGGCGGAGGGCTTTGAGACCACCGAAGCGCTCAATTCCGGTGCTGCACCTGTTGGGACCGGACCCTACAAGTTCGAACGCTGGAGCTCCGGCGAGAGCCTCAGGCTGGTGCGCAACGATGGCTACTGGGGCGGCAAGCCCGCCTGGCTGACGGTCGGCTTCCGCGTGATCGAGAACCCGGCCGCCCGCGTGGCAGCCCTTAGCACCGGCGAGGTCGACGTCGCCGACGCCATTCCCGCCCGTGATGTCGATGGTCTGAAGCAGCGCGGCGCCTGGATTGCCAGCGTCGGTGCCGCCCGCATCAACTTCGTGCAGTTCGATGTTGACCGCGACACCCTTCCCGGTGTGACGGACAAATCGGGAGAACCGATCGCCAACCCGTTCAAGGACCCGCAGGTGCGGCGTGCACTGGCGCTTGCAACCGACCGCGGCATTCTCGCAGACAAGATCCTTGCCGGCTATGGGACCGCCGCCTCGCAGGTGTTTCCGACCGGCCTGCCGGGCACGTCGGCCAAGCTTCTGCCTGAGGCGCCTGACTACGAAGCGGCAAAGGCGCTGCTCGCCAGGGCCGGATATCCTGACGGGTTCAATCTGGTTCTTGCCGGTCCGGCCGGGCGTTATCCGGGCGACGCCGAGAGCCTGCAGGCAATCGCCCAGAGCTGGGCCCGGATAGGTGTGAACGCCCAGCCCTCGACAGCGCCGTTCTCGGTGTTCAACACCAAGCGCGCTGCCGGCGACTATGCCGTCTGGTATGGCGGCACCTCCGGCGAGGCTGTCGACATCATCCTTCGCGCCCTGCTCGCTTCGCCGAACAAGGAGCGCGGAACCGGTGCGTTGAACTTCGGCAAGTATCAGAACGTCGCCTTCGACGAGATGCTGGCCAAGGCGGAGAGCATTGCCGTCGGACCGGAGCGCGATGCGGCATTGGCTTCGGCAACTGAGCTGGTGATGGCCGACCAGCCGATCATCCCGCTTTACCACTTCCACCACATCGTCGGTTACGGCCCGCGCATCGGCTCCTACGTCATGCATCCGCGCGGCTGGACGACGGCGATGCAGACGATTGCCGCGACGGAGTAGAGGCGGATGGATATGATCTCGATTGTTTTTGGAAGGCTGTCACAGGCCTTCCTGCTTCTCATCGCCATGTCGCTGATCGGCTTTATCGGCATCCACAGCGTCGGCAATCCGGTCTTCAACGTCGTCAACATCGAAACCGCCACGCCTGAGGACATTCAGGCGGCCACCATTGCGCTTGGCCTCGATCAGCCAATCTGGCGCCAGTACCTCGTCTTCATCAGCAATGTCGTGAGCGGCAACTTCGGCACCTCCTACATCTATCATCAGCCGGCCTTCACGCTGGTGATGAGCAAACTGCCGGCAACGCTGGAACTTGCCTTTATCGCCATGCTGATCGCGGCACCGCTTGGAACCGGGCTCGGACTTCTTGCCGGCCGGCGCGTGGGCTCGCTGTTTGACCGGACCCTGCTGAACGGCAGCGTCTCGGCGCTCAGCATCCCGTCTTTCTGGCTGGCGATGATGCTGATCCTCGTCGGCGCCATCCTCACCGGCTGGTTTCCCTCCGGTGGACGCGGTGCGACCGAGCGTGTCCTCGGTGAGGACTGGAGTTGGCTCACCGCCAACGGGCTCTGGCACCTGGTGCTGCCGGCGCTGGCGCTCGCCATTCCGAACATCGCCTTGATCGCACGGTTGTCGCGCTCTGGCACGACCGAGGTCGAAAGCCAGGACTTCACGCGGTTTTGCCGCGCCAAGGGGCTGTCGTCACGACGGATCCTCATGCGCCACACGCTGCCGAACATCAGCGTGCCGATCGTGACGATCATCGGCCTGCAGTTCGGCGGCATGCTCGCCTTTGCCGTGGTGGTGGAGTCGATCTTCTCGTGGCCGGGCGTCGGCAAGCTTCTGATCGACTCCATCCAGTTGCTCGATCGGCCGGTGGTGATGGCGACCCTCACCTTCATCGCCGTCGCCTTCGTCGGGCTCAACGCCCTCGTCGATCTCTTCTACGCCGTGCTCGATCCGCGCGTGCGCCTGTCTTCATAAGGTGGACCGTCATGAAAGCCCAAATCCTGAGCGCATTAAAAAAGCCCCGACGCGGACCGGTGCTCACCCTGTCCAAAATCCTGCTCGTCAGCTACGTGCTGGTTGCCATTGCCGCGCCGCTGATCGCACCGCAGAACCCTTATGATCCCTTGCAGATCTTCGGCTGGGAGGCGTCGTCGCCGCCCGGCACACTCGGAAGCGGCGGTTATCTCTACCTGCTTGGAACCGACGGCCTCGGCCGCGATATCGTCAGTACCATTCTTTATGGCCTGCGCATCAGCCTGGTGGTGTCGATCGTCAGTTCAGCACTTGCCGCCCTGATCGGGCTCACCGCCGGGGTCAGTGCCGCCTACTTCGGCAAATGGGTCGATGTCGTCATCATGCGCCTCGTCGACCTGCAGCTCAGCCTGCCGACCATCCTGATTGCGCTGATTGCCATCGTCACGCTCGGTCCGGGCGTCGACCGGATCATCCTGGCGCTGGTCATCGTGCAATGGGCGACCTATGCGCGGATCGCCCGTGGCGTCGCCTTAAGCGAGGTCAAGAAACCCTACATGGATGCGGCCCGGCTAATGCGGCTTCCGACATCAAGGGTCATCTTCCGTCACCTGCTGCCCAACAGCATCGCACCGGCCATCACCCTGATCCCGATCGAGGTCGGCCATGCGGTGGCGCTGGAGGCGACGCTGTCCTTCCTTGGCTTGGGCGTTCCGATCGACAAACCCTCGCTCGGCTCCGCCGTTGCCAACGGCTTCCAGTACCTGATGACCGGCCAATACTGGATCAGCCTGTTTCCGGGGCTCGCCCTCTTCGGCCTGATCGCTTCCATCAATCTCGTCGGCGAGGACGTTCGCCGCAGTCTCGATCCAAGGAACCAGACGCGATGACAGTGGAACATGTGAACATCCCTCCGCACCCCCTGCCCCCGTCGCCGCCATTGTTGCGGGTCGAGAACCTTAGCCTTCGCCATCTCTCCAGGGCCGGCCCGACGACGATCCTCAGCGACGTCAGCTTCGCGCTTGGACGCGGCGAGATCCTTGGGATCATCGGTGAGTCCGGGGCTGGCAAGTCGACCGTCGGCAATGCCATCCTCGGACTGCTTGCGCCGGAGTTCCAGCAGACCTCGGGAACAATCAGCTTCGACGGCAAGGCGTTTAACGCGATGACGGCCGGCGAGCGGGAAGCGCTGCGCGGAAAACGGATTTCGGCGATCTTCCAGGATCACACCGCTTCGCTCGATCCGTTGATGAGCGTCGGCGCGCAAGTTCAGGAAACTTGCCTTGCGGTCGACCCTTCCTTGTCGAAACGCGCGGCCCGCGCCCGGGCCATCGATCTGCTGGCGCGTGTCGGCATTCCCGAGCCGGAGCGGCGCTATGGCAACTACCCGCACCAGTTCTCCGGTGGCCAGCGGCAGCGCATCGTCATTGCCATCGCCCTTGCCGGCGCTCCCGACATCATCATCGCCGACGAGCCGACCTCGGCACTCGATGCGACGGTGCAAAAGCAGGTGCTGCAATTGCTGAGAACACTCGTCGATGAGACCGGTGTTTCGGTCATTCTCGTCACCCACGACATGGGCGTGATCTCCGAGATCACCGACCGGGTGCTGGTCATGAAGAAGGGCCAGGTCGTCGAGGCGGATGCGACAGTCATCATCCTCGATCAGCCACGCCATGACTATACGAAGAAGCTGCTTGCCGCCGTTCCACGACTGCGCATCCCAGCACAGGTCGCGACGGTTGAAGACAAGGTGGCAGACAGGAATGGTCCGGACGGTTCCGGCGCCCCCGATGATGCCGGGGTCCCGCTGCTTGTGGCCGAAGGCATCTCGAAAGAATTCTCTCCGCAGGGATTCCAATGGGGCCTTGGCTTGGGACTTGGCCGCAAACGGCCGAGCTTCGGTCTCAGCGATGTCGGCATCCGCCTGCCGCGTGGCACGATCACCGGCATTGTCGGCGAGAGCGGCAGCGGCAAGACCACCTTCGGCCGCATTCTCGCCGGTCTCGACAGCGCCCATCACGGCCGGATTGTGATCGGCGAGCAAAGCTATGAGGCGGCCTCAAGCGGCCGGCGCAGCGGTCTTCTCGGCCGGGTGCAGATGATCTTCCAGGACCCGTCCGTCTCGCTCAATCCGCGGATGACCATTGGCGAGACGCTTGAGGAAAGCATTCGCTTCGGCGCAGAGGCTGGCTCCAGAGACAAACCGATTGCCGAGACGGCGGCTATGATGATGGACCGCCTCGGTCTTGCCCGGAGCCTCTCGTCCCGCCATCCGCATCAGCTTTCCGGTGGCCAAAAGCAGCGGGTCTGCATCGCTCGTGCGCTGCTTGCCAAGCCTCAGATCATCGTCGCGGACGAACCGACCTCGGCCCTCGATGTCTCGGTGCAGGCCGAGATCGTCACGCTGCTCAAGGAAACCATCGCCGGAGAGGACATGACGATGGTGTTTATCTCTCATGACCTTGCGATCGTGCAGGCGATGTGCAGCGCCGTTTACATCTTCAAAAGCGGCCGGATCGAGGATTTTGGGTCCTCGGACTTCATCTTCTCGCGTTCCAGCAATGCCTATACCCGCAGCCTGATTGCCGCCCGACCCGAGCGCTTCACATGTTGAGAGACGCGCTCCTTCCAGGACAGGTCGGACCACCCTCAGTGCCCGTCACAATCTCCGAACGCTTGGCCGCAATCGCCATGGAAAGTTATCGCATGAAAGAACGCTTCACCTTTGCCCTGACCGGTCAATCGCTGATCAAATACGACATCCGCGACATCACCGATCCGGCCTTCACCAAGGTTCGCTCGCTGCTCTGCGAAGCCGATCTCGCCTTCACCAACTTCGAAAGCACGATCCTTGGGCGTCACGGTGGCTGGCCGCTGAAAGGCTCGTTCTTCGGCTGCAGCGATCCGATCGTGCTCGATTGCCTTCAGGGCATCGGGTTCGACGCGCTGTCGCTGTCGAACAATCATGCCTTCGACCTTGGTCCGTCGGGCGTACTCTCGACGCTGGAGGAGGTCGAAAAGCGCGGCTTCCTGCATGCGGGTCTCGGTCGAGATCAGGGCGAAGTCTCTCAAGCGAGCCGTGCAACGGTATCCGGGCGGCCGGTTGCCATCGTTGCGATGGACGGCGGTCCCGGTCCCGACTTCATGTATGCAGCCGATGGGAAGGAAGGGAGGCCGGCACGCCCGGGCGTCAATCGGCTCGCCATTACCCAGAGGATCGAGGTCGACGGGCCGGCATTCGAACAATTGGCCGCCATTCGCGACCTGGTCGGCTACACCGCGATCGATCTCGCCAATGACAGCCAACCTGACGACCGTCCGAACCTCGACCCGGAGAAAGAAATCGCCATTGCCCGGGCCGTGTTCCGGCGGTCGGAGCGCTGCGGCCGCAGCGTGAACATCGATGCGGTGGACCTTGAGAGGAACCTTGGCGCCATCGCGGCGGCGGCGAAAGATGGATCGCTGGTGGTCGCCTATCTGCACCATCATCATTGGGCATCCGACTGGTACCAGGTGCCTGGCTGGGTGAGTGGTGTCGCCCGCGCCTGCATCGATGCCGGCGCGTCGCTCTTCGTCAGCCACGGAGCGCCGGTGCTGCAGCCGATCGAGATCTATCGCGGCCGGCCGATCTTCTACAGCCTCGGCAACTTCATCTTCCATGTGCGTTCAGAGAAATCGACCTGGACGGCACCGGAGGTCTGGGAAAGCGTGGTCGCGGCACCGACCTTCGACGCTGACAACCGTCTCGTCGAGATCAGACTGTATCCGGTCATCATCGGTGGCGAACAAGCGTTAGAGGACGGCGTGCTGGAGCGGCGCCTGGCGCCCCATCTTGCGACCGGGGCCGGTGCACAGCGGATCTTGGCGCGGCTTGCGGAGCAATCGGCCGGGCTCGGCACCGATATCCAGATCTTGGACGGTCTCGGCGTTATCCGGGGCTAACCGGTCGACCTCTTGCCCGCATCTCCCACATGAGGACCATCATGGACGTTCGCCAGGAGCTGATCAGCCGCTTCTTCCGCTATGCCGCAATCGAAAGCCAAAGCAATGGCCGCGCGCAAACGCTGCCCTCGTCGCCGGGCCAGGCAGCGCTTGCTGCCCTTTTGGGCGACGAGATGCGGGCGCTGGGTTTGGCGGATGTCGTCGTCGACGGACGTGCGATCGTCACCGGTCTCAAACGCGGCAACCGCCCCGAGGCGCCGGCGATCGGCTTTATCGCCCATCTCGACACCGTCGATGTCGGCCTGTCGCCCTTCATCCATCCGCAGATCCTGCGCTTTAACGGCAAGGATCTTTGCCTCAATGCCAAGGAAGATATCTGGCTGCGGGTCGCCGAGCATCCGGAGATCGCCCGCTGGCAGGGCGAGGACATTATCGTCAGTGATGGCACCAGTGTGCTCAGCGCCGACAACAAGGCGGCGATCGCCGTGATCATGACGTTGCTCGGACGGCTCGATAACACAGTGCACGGCGATGTCTACGTCGCCTTCGTACCCGACGAAGAAATCGGATTGCGCGGCGCCAAGGCCCTCGATCTCTCTCGCTTTCCTTGCGACTTCGCCTACACCATCGACTGCTGCGAACTGGGCGAAGTGGTGCTTGAGACCTTCAATGCAGCGTCTGCCGAGATCGTCTTTACCGGTGTCAGTGCCCATCCGATGTCGGCCAAGGGCAATCTCGTCAATCCGCTGACGATGGCGATCGACTTCATAGCCCAGTTCGACCGCAACGACACGCCGGGACACACCGCGGGTCGCCAGGGCTTCTTCTGGTTCAAGGATCTCGTCGCCAATGACAGCGAGGCGACCCTCACCTGCCTGATCCGCGACTTCGACACCGACGGTTTCCATCAGCGCAAGCGGCGGATCGCCGAAATGGCGGAGCGGATCCGGTCAAGTTACCCCAGCGGTAACGTCCGCTACCAGATCACCGAGACCTATCGAAACATCGCCACCAGCCTGGCAGAGGACGATCGTGCCGTCGCTCTGTTGTTCCGGGCCATGGACGAACTTGGGATCGACAAGAAGCTGATCCCGATGCGCGGCGGCACCGATGGCGCCGTGCTCTCGGCCCGTGGCATTCCGACGCCGAACTTCTTTACCGGCGCCTATAACTTCCATTCGCGCTTCGAGTTCCTGCCGATCCCGGCGTTTGAACAGTCGTTCGAGGTGGCAATGGGGATTTGTCGGTTGGCGGCGACGGGTGAGAAGGCTGGGTCGGCCGCTGTGAGCGATTGAGCAATCATTTGATGATCGGCCGTCGGTGATGTTTGAGCGTTCTGACCATCGGCGGCGGTGATTGCCGCGATAACAGTGCACGCTGACGATCGTGCTGGGTCAGCGTGCCTTAGAATTGGGAGCATGCCAATCCCGCTTGTTTGTGATGGCGTCCTGGCCCGGGTCCGGATCTTCCACCATGAATTTCATCCCTGGGCGGCTCATTGAGGCCCCCTCCTTCATTCCTGCGCCGTTCCGGCTGCCGGTTGCGAGCCGGCGGCCGCAAGCGGGGCTTCCTCGCGGCTGACGTCTCCAATTGTAGAATCCTACAATTGCGGAGCGCGCCCTTGCGGCCTTTGCTCTTCGCGGCGGCTTGAAATCGGCCCGCGATAATCACGGGAAGAAACGAGATGGGAGAACGGTCGCGACGCGACCGAATGAAAAAATGAATCGAAGGGACATTGAACGACTGCGGGAAACAGTGCGCTGTGAGGTGGCACTGGAGGCCTCTGGTTTCGCTCTCGACCCTAAAGAGAGCACAAAACGTGCAATGAAGTATCGCCGCGGCAGCGAAATCATCATTGTCACGCACTCAGGAAGGGGATGGTTCGATCCTCTGGGTGAGGAGAAAGGCGACGTATTCGGTCTCGTAGTCCATTTGGAGCGCTGTGCCTTCCTCGAAGCATGCGCTCGGGTCGCTGCACTTGCGGGCACGGAGCCTTTGCCTACCATGTGGGAGCACGAAGGTCGTAAACTTCCGGACCTCACGTCCATCTCCGAAACTTGGGCCGGCCGGAGATCGCCATGGCCGGGCTCCGCAACATGGCGTTATCTCCGTTGGCAGCGGTGCCTTCCTGTCCCCATCATCCGCACCGCGATCGCTCAAGGTCTACTGCGCGAAGGGCCGTCGGGGAGCATGTGGGCGGCACATACCGACGATTTGGGTGCGGTTTGCGGATGGGAATCCCGTGGGCCGGAATGGCGTGGATTTGCGACCGGCGGCAGCAAGGTTTTGTTCCGGCTTGGCTGCACAAATGCCACTCGCCTCTGTGTGACCGAGGCGGCGATCGACGCCATGAGCCTGGCGGCCATCGAAGGGATGCGGGTGGGCACCCTCTATCTTAGCACTGGCGGTGGCTGGGCGCCGGCGACGAGTGCCGCCTTGCGCGCGCTGGCGGCGGGCTCGGACGCGCAACTCGTCGCGGCGACAGACGCCAATTCGCAAGGCGACGCCTATGCCGGCCGGCTCCGCGCACTGGCTGACGACGTCGGCTGCGCATGGCATCGACTTCGCCCCTCCGCCGACGATTGGAATCATGTGCTGCAGCGGGACAAGGATAGAATGGACAAGACAACGAACAAGGCAGACGTGCCGCATACCCGCTGACCGCATCAACGGAGGCTTCGCCCCTGCGCCGGCCATTGACCCGGATGGCCGGGATGCCGGCGAGCCAGAAGGTGTCATGAAAAACCAAAGTGGAGACTGAGGTAGCGGCGGCGCACGCGCAGCGCGCGACCGTATTTCTCCACGGGCTTCAGCCAGAAGAGACGGAAATGCAAGATGCGGCTTGGTAGCGTCGGAGGCGAATGATTAAGGCCGGTCGCCGCTTTTGGCGGTGGCCGGCTCCACGACCGGCTTCAGGTGGTCCATAGGGCTGTCAGCCACGCTCAGATCCAGTTTCCCCAGATCGACGGTTTGTGGATCCCGGTTTTCGGCTTTCGGGACTGCTTCATCTCAACGATGAACGGCTTGGTCTGCTGACGCTTTTTTCCTCCGGGCGAATCGCGCAACTCGATCGCTCAAAGTTTGTCTCGCAAGCGACCCTTGGCTGAGGGGCAAGCGAGAAGCATGTCTGACCGTTGTGCTGGCAGTCAGGTTAAACCCGGTGCGGCTGTCGGCTTGGGATCGTCTGATGTCGATCGCCACAGTCATATCCCCTTTCCTGAGCGCCGGGGCACCATCCGCGGTCTCGATGGGGCATGTCTGCCCGGGGAACGGCTTCGCCTCGCTCTTGTTCCCGCAACGGCTCTCCGAAACTTTCATCCCCTGGCGGAGAACACCCCCACTTGAGTGGGACCCCGGATCACCGCCATTCCTCGCGAAACAAGAAAGTTTCTCCGTTCCGCCCTTCACGTGTGTTCCGGCCCTTGCGGGTGCGGTCCGATCATCCCCGGCCTTTGCGACTGCCATCGAGGCCGCAATGGTGCGGCCCGAAAGCAAAAAGGAAAAGGACAATGGCTACCATCGGCACCTTCACCGCCAACGAAAGCGGCTTCACCGGCTCGATCCGCACCCTCGCCCTCAACATCAAGGCACGCATCGCCCGCATCGAGAACCCCTCGGACAAGGGCCCGCAGTTCCGCATCTTTGCGGGCGCCGTCGAACTCGGCGCCGCCTGGCAGAAGCGCTCCGAGCAGGACCGCGACTACCTCTCGGTCAAACTCGACGACCCGAGCTTCCCGGCTCCGATCTACGCGACGCTGACGGAAATCGATGGCGAAGACGGATACCAGCTCATCTGGTCCCGCCCGAACCGGGACTGAGGAGCGACCGGCCCCGCCGCAACGCGGGGCCAAGCCTCGTGTCTGAAGCCGGAAACAGGCATCGAGCCGGTTTCCGGCTTTTTGCTGCCACACGAGAGGTTGGGATTTGCTCAGATCATCCCATTTTGACGTGGTGAAAGGGCCGCCTCAAGGACGGGTGGTTCCCCCAAAATGCTTGCGCATTGCGGCTCCCCCACCCGCCGCGGTGCGGGCGCTTGGCGCTCCTTGACCCGGCCCTCTCCCCACGACCGCGGATGTCATCTTTCTCAAACATCTGGAGATGACGATGATGACGATCGAACAACACATCGAAGAACTGCTGGCCGAGCTCAGGAACGCCGTCTGCACTGGCGAGCGTCGGCAAATCGAGACTGAACTTGAACTCGCCAAGGCCGAGCGCGAGCGCGCCCTGGCAGAACAGGACGGCCGTGTCAGCGCAGAGCCTCCGTTCTGACGGAGGCTTTTATGCATGCAACTGACACCGTGCCCATCTTTCTCAAGTTGGAGGCGCGGACACCTGTCGGTATCACGCTGACGGCCTCCGCACCGATCGTTATTGCGCAGGCAGGCTCGCGGTCGATCGTGTGCGAGGCGCGGGGTGCAGTCGGTCCCGCCTCCCCTTCGGGCCTCTATGTTGAGGCTCCTGCGGCTGCTCTTTTCCCGCCCTCCGCACGACGAGAATTCCCGAAATCTCGCCCTTCGGGCGCCGCTATGCTGATTTCTCCGATACTCTTCATTTTTCTGGGTCAGCCTTGCTCGTGGCTCTTCGCGCCGGCTCGATCCTGGAGCCTCAGACGTCTTGCGCGATCTTGTGGAACCTGTTCGCATCGACGCAAGCCTTCATGTCTTTTCGCCTGAACCAGATCGCCCGTCCGCAGCGAAGCGGCGGGTTGCCGGCGGTGAAGACGATCTGCTCATCGGTGCGCATGCGAAGCACTTCGTGTGGCTGGATCAGCGCACGCGCGGCAAGCTGCTTTGATCTGGTTCGCGACGCTCCCTTCGATTGGAAACTTCGACTGACCTGGTCGATCTCGACCGTGGTCATGCCGCAGCGTTTAGAGATGTAGTCCGCCGTGTCGGGATCGTTGATCGCGGCGAAAGAAATCCAACTCGCACTCTCGAACCATTTGCTTGCGGCATCTCGGCCGCCATAGGTTTCGCGCATCTGTCCGATCGACTGGTAGATCATCGTCAGCGTGATGCCGTACTTGCGGCCAGCATCACGCGCGGTTTCGAGGATCCGCATGTAACCGAGGCGCGCGACCTCATCGAGAAGGAAGAGCGCCCGCCCCTTCACCTGGCCGTCGCGATTGTAGATCGCATTGAGGAACGAGCCGATGATCACACGCGCAAGCCCGGCATGCGTCTCCAAGGTCTTGAGGTCGATGTTGATGAACACATCGGTCCTTCCGGCGGCAAGGGCATCGGTAGAGAAGGTCGAACCGGACACCAGGGCCGCATAGTTCGGATAGGACAGCCAATGCGTTTCCTTCACAGCATTGGCGTAGACACCCGAGAAGGTTTCCGGCGTCATATTGACGAAGGCGGCGACGTTTTCCTTCACGAAGTCCGAGTTCGAATTGTGATAGATCGACTGTAGCCGTTCGCGCAGTTTCGGCTCGGGTTCCGCCAGATTGGCCCGAACCTGCCGCAAGGTCTGGTTCTCCTGGTCGGTATGGCCGGACAGGCAGACGTCAGCGATCAAAGCGGTCAACAATTGCAGCGCCGAAGCGCGGAAGAAGTCGTCGCGCAAGCCACGCGCACCGCCGCTGTCGCTGATGATCCATGAAGCGACCGACGCGATATCTTCTTCCTTGGTCCCGCCGAACCGACCGATCCAGTCGAGCGCATTGAAGCCGGTTTCCGGTTCCTTCGGATCGAGGATGCGGAGGAACCGCGCTGCGGCTTTGCGATGCCGACAGACCATCGGCGCCACTTCGCTTGAAGGGTCGAGCACGACAAGCGCGCCGCCCCATTTGAGTGCCGTCGGAATTGTCACCGATGTTGTTTTGAAGCCACCGGATCCGGCAAAGACGATCCCGTGCGACGATCCGAATGACCCGTCGAAGCAGAGCAATGGCGGTTTGCCGCCAGCGCCCCAGGTCTCACAATGATCCGAACGAAACGGCTGCGCCGCCGTACTGTCTTGGTCGACGCGATAGCACTCGCCAATGACAATTCCGCCTGTATCGGGAAAGAGCTTCGCCGCTTGCCCCATCTTCATCCAGTCGGCCTCTCCATGAAGGGCCCTTTGTCCCTTCACGCGTTTGGGCTCGGGACGTCTGAAGGCCGCGTTTCCGATCAACGCTATGCGGAGCGCGAAACCTCCAGCCAACAGCGCGGCAGCTGCGCCGACCATTGTTGCTGGATCCAGGTACGAGGCAACCGACATGCCCGGGGGCACCTCTCCAGTAAACGCGGAAAGACGTGATGCCTCACGGAATGCTGCCGTCAGAAGCGTTGCTGCGGCTCCGAAGAGAGCGCTCCAGCCCGCGAGCTTGATCTTGACTGCGCCCGCGCTTGCGAACAGGAAGATTACCCCGACCACCGCGGCGCTGACATAGGGCGCGGCGATGCCAATATGTCCGAGAGTTTGCCTTGCCGCATCCGTTTTGCCGAACGGCGAAAGCCAGTGCTCGATGCCATGCATGCCGATAACCGTCAGCGTCATCAGCGCGAGGGGGATGATTGCGAGCGCAAGCTTATTGGTCGTCATGGCTGAAAGCCTCCGCCCCGATGGCGATCAGCCGTGCCCGCTCGCCTTCGTCGGACTTCAGTCTGAGGCTCAGTTCGACCAGTGCTCCAAGCAGAAGCGCGCGTTTTTCGTATCGCAGGCCCGCCTTCACAATCAGACCACCGAGTTCAATCTTTTCCCGCGTGTCCTTCTTGCGGGAATCGGATGTCCTCATTTTCGCCATCCGCTTAAGCCTCGCCACTGCTGCCCTCAGCCGTGCCAGGCGCGAGCGTCGTAGTCCCGGCGGGTCCGCCGTTTTCGCCAGCGCTCCTTTTTCTTCCGGTCGAGGCGATGACGCCTTGGCGTTGGCGAAAGCGCATCACCAGAGCCTCGAAGGCGGCGTGAAGCTCGATTTCGTCGATCTCGATTTCGCCAAGGCCTGCCTTCAGCGCAATCCGGCCGATGCGTTCGGCTTCCCGTGTCTCCGCTTGTTTGAGCTGTTCCTGCAGTTTGGCGATTTCGTCGCGAATTTTTGAAGAAGGTTTCTTCATGTGCGCAGTTCTCCCTGGCTTCAGAAAGCTTGTCTTTCGAAGGCAGTTTTGCGGACCGGAGGGCGCAGCGCACTACGGTGAATCCTACAATCGCCAAGGGCGATGCTTTTGTGAATGATCACGGCCGTTCCGAAGGAGCGGCATCAAAGTGCGCAATTATACGTCGCCGATGCGACGCTTTGCTTTTCTCCCCCTGGCGGGGCTGCCGTTCCCCACGACCGTTTGAGTTTGTTCGCAATCGGGAAAGATTTCTGCCGTGGCCGTTCCCCATTTCTCCGTCAGCGTCGTCGCCCGCGGCTCCGGTCGCAGCGCGGTCATGTCGGCGGCCTATCGGCATTGCGCCAAGATGGACTACGAGCGGGAAGCAAGGACGATCGACTATCGCGCCAAGCAGGGTTTGCTCCACGAAGAGTTTGCCATCCCGGCCGATGCACCCGCATGGTTGCGGTCGATGATTGCAGACCGCCCCGTCTCGGGAGCAGCAGAAGCCTTCTGGAACAAGGTTGAGCAATTTGAGAAGCGTGGTGATGCCCAACTCGCCAAGGATGTCACGATTGCGCTGCCGCTCGAACTGACAGCTGAGCAGAACGTCGCGCTCATCCGAGACTTTGTCGAGCACCACGTCACCTCCAGGGGCATGGTCGCTGACTGGGTCTATCACGATGCGCCGGGCAACCCGCATGTCCATCTGATGACGACGTTGAGGCCGCTGACCGAGAATGGGTTCGGCGGCAAGAAGGTCGCGGTTCTGGGGGTGGACGGCAATCCAATCCGCAACGATCATGGCAAGATCGTCTACGAACTTTGGGCCGGAAACCTCGACGATTTCAACGCATTTCGCGATGGCTGGTTTGCCTGCCAGAACCGTCATCTGGGGCTTGCCGGTCTCGGCATTCGCATCGATGGCCGTTCTTTCCAACAGCAGGGTATCGAGCTTACGCCGACCATTCATCTCGGAGTCGGCACCAAGGCGATCGAGCGGAAATCCGCGGCGGACGAACAGGCAGCTTCGCTCGAGCGGCTGGTATTGCAGGAGGAGCGGCGAAGCGAGAACTCGCGACGCATCCAGGGTCGGCCGGAGATCGTGCTCGACCTGATCTCGCGTGAAAAAAGCGTCTTTGACGAACGCGACATAGCCAAGATCCTGCATCGCTATATCGATGACCCCGGCCTCTTCCAGAGTCTGATGGCGCGCATTCTGCAAAGCCCGGACGCGCTTTGTCTCGACCGCGAGCGGCTCGCTTTTGCGACAGGCTTGCGTGTGCCGGCAAAATACGCCACGCGCGAGCTGATCAGGCTGGAAGCGGAGATGGCAAGTCGCGCGGTTTGGCTGTCACGCCGATCCTCGCATGGCGTTCGGGATGCCGTGCTCAAGGCGGCGTTCACACGTCATTCGCGCCTGTCGAAGGAACAGATATCGGCGATCGAGCATGTAGCGGGACCCGAGCGCATCGCCGCTGTCATTGGCCGCGCCGGCGCCGGCAAGACGACGATGATGAAAGCTGCGCGTGAAGCGTGGGAAACAGCGGGCTATCGTGTCGTCGGTGGTGCGCTCGCCGGCAAGGCCGCTGAAGGGTTGGAGAAGGACGCGGGGATCGTCTCGCGCACGCTTTCGGCTTGGGAACTGCGCTGGAAAGAAGGTCGAAACCCGCTCGACAACAAGACGGTCTTCGTTCTCGATGAAGCGGGTATGGTATCATCCCGGCACATGGCGCTGTTCGTCGAGGTCGCGACCAAGGCTGGCGCCAAGCTCGTCCTGATCGGCGACCCGGAGCAGCTGCAGCCCATTGAAGCGGGCGCGGCCTTCCGCGCCATTGCCGATCGGATCGGCTATGCCGAACTTCAGACCATCTATCGACAACGCGAACGGTGGATGCGCGACGCGTCGCTCGATCTCGCCCGGGGCGATGTCGGCAAGGCGGTTGAAGCCTATCGCGCAAATGGCAGGATCGTTGCTTCCGAGCTCAAGGCCCAAGCGGTCCAGAACCTGATTGCGGACTGGGAGCGCGATTACGATCCTACCAGGACCATGCTGATCCTCGCCCACCTTCGGCGCGATGTGAGAATGCTCAACGATATGGCACGTGCCAGGCTCGTTGAGCGAGGCCTGCTCAACGACGGTTTCATGTTTCGGACCGAGGACGGGAACCGCCATTTCGCGCCCGGTGATCAGATTATTTTCCTCAAGAACGAAGGATCTCTGGGCGTCAAGAACGGCATGCTCGGCAAGGTCGTCGACGCGGCTCAAAATCGTATCGTCGCGGAGATTGGCGAAGGACAGCATCGGCGCCAGGTGACGGTGGAGAGCCGCTTTTACAACAATATCGACCACGGTTATGCCACCACGATCCATAAGAGCCAGGGCGCCACCGTGGACCGGGTGAAGGTGCTTGCTTCGCTCTCCCTCGATCGGCATTTGACTTATGTCGCGATGACCCGACACCGTGAGGATCTCGACGTCTATTACGGTCAGCGTTCATTCGCCAAGGCCGGCGGCCTGACTGAGATGCTGTCGCAGAAGAACTCGAAGGAAACCACGCTCGATTACGAGAAGGCGACCTTCTATCGCCAAGCGCTGCACTTCGCTCAAGCACGGGGCCTGCACCTCCTCAATGTCGCTCGAACGATCGCCCGCGACCGACTTGATTGGACGGTTCGGCAGAAACAGAAAATGACTGATCTGGCTCACCGCCTTGCCAGTATCGGCGAGCAGCTGGGGTTCGCTGTCGGCGCCAAAACAATGAATGCGCAAAGACTGAAGGAGACCAGACCCATGGTTGCCGGTATCGCCACATTCCCGAAATCGATGGAGCAGTCAGTCATAGACAAAATCGAAGCCGATCCCGGTTTGAAGAAGATATGGGAAGATGTGTCGACCCGGTTTCATCTTGTCTACGCGCAGCCGGAAGCCGCCTTCAAGGCGGTCAATGTCTGCGAGATGTTGAAGGACGATACCGTCGCCAGCGCAACGTTGGCTAAGGTCGCTAGTCAGCCGGACACCTACGGCGCGCTTAAAGGAAGAACCGGCATTCTCGCAAGCCGCGCCGACAAACAGGACCGTGAGCGGGCGGAGTGCAACGTTCCGGCTCTGGTCCAGAGTCTTGGCGACTACGTGGGCCAGCGCAGCCGGATCGAGCAACGCTATCGGACAGAGGAAGTGGCACTCCGCCGCAGGGTCGCTATCGACATCCCCGAGTTGTCTGCGGGCGCCCGACAAACGCTGGAGCGGGTGCGGGATGCCATCGATCGCAATGAGCTCCTCGCGGCGTTGGGGTTCGCTCTCGCCGACAGACAAGTGAAGGCGGAACTGGACGGCTTTGCCAAGGCGGTCAACGAGCGTTTCGGGGAGCGCACGTTCCTGCCGCTCGCCGCCAAGGGCACGAATGGAGAGACCTTCAAAACGATCACAGCTGGCTTGAAACCCGGTGAAACCGCGGAGGTCCGGTTGGCGTGGAACTTGATGCGCGCAGCGCAGCAGCTCAGCGCCCACGAGCGAACGGTCGAAGCCCTGAAACAGGCCGAGACGCTACGTCAGACCAAAAGTCAGGGACTGTCGCTGAAATGACCGCCCTCCCCATTGCAACCGCGCGGTTGAAGCGAGGCAATTGCCCGATCCTACTCGGCTTGACCATGATCACAACGGCGTTCCTCAGCGCGATCTTCATTGCCTGGTTCGGTAACTACCGGATCAACCTCACGCCGAGCGAGCCGCTTGGTCTTTGGCGAATAGTCAAGCTCGCTCGGCCAGCCGCCGTCGGCGATCTCGTCTTCATTTGTCCACCGCAAACCACGACGATGCGTGAAGCACGGGCGCGCGGGTACCTGCGCTCCGGTCTCTGTCCGGGCGGCGTCGCGCCCCTTATCAAGTCGGTCATCGCAATTGCCGGACAGCGTGTCGAGGTGGACGCCAGCGTCAGGGTGGACGGCCGTTCGATACCCGCCTCCAGCGTGGCGCAGCTTGATGGACAGGGACGGAAGATGACGCCATTTTCGGGAGGGATTGTGCCGGCAGGTTCGGTGTTCCTGCACTCACCCTTCGCGGGTTCCTACGACTCCCGTTATTTCGGGCCTGTCTCCGAAGCGGGAATTCTCGGACTGGCGCAAGAGGTGTTGACCTATGCACCGTAACGACCTCCGGCCAGCAGGTCTGGTCATCGCATCGATTGTGGCCGGATGGATCGGGTGGAGCGGCAACGTCCTCCTTCTGCCGGTCGCGTTGGTGTTTCCTGTCCTCTGGTCGCGGGCGCAGACGAGGTCTGTGGCGCTGCTTGTCTCGGTCGGCTATTTCCTAGCTGCGTCCCGCGGTTTGCCGCAGGGCGTTGCGGCCTTCTACGCATCCGACCTTTGGCCCGGCTTGCTGCTTTGGCTATGCGCGTCCGGGAGCTTTTCTGCTGTGCATGCGGTGCTCTGGACGAAGCGCTCCCGCGCTCGTCCGTTCCGCTATCTGATTGCGGCTGTCGTCATGGCACTTCCACCCTTCGGTATCACAGGCTGGGCTCATCCCGCCACGGCTGCCGGCATTCTGTTCCCCGGATGGGAATGGTGGGGATTGCTTGCGGTCACAGCCGGCCTCATGGGCCTCGTAACCCGCGCATGGCCGGCTGTCGCCATTGTCCTTTCGGGACTTTGGCTTTGGTCCGCCGCAAACTGGACCGAGCCGAAACTACCCGAGGGTTGGCTGGCCGTCGATCTCGATCTTGGGGCTTCGCTCGGCCGCGATGCGAGTTTAGAGCGTCACAGTGCTTTGGTTGCAACGGTGAAGGATCGTGCAGTTGGCGGCAGAGCCGTTGTCCTGCCCGAAAGTGCCCTGGGCTTCTTGACGCCAACCGTTGAACGGCTCTGGGTGAATGCCCTGCAAGGGACCGACATCACCGTGATCGCCGGTGCGGCCATGCTTGGCGCAGAGACCTATGACAACATCCTCTTCGGCCTCTCGGCGAACGGAGGCAAAGTTCTCTATCGCGAGCGGATGCCGGTCCCCGGCTCGATGTGGCAGCCCTGGCGGTCATGGTTCGGGAAGAGCGGTGGTGCGCGCGCGCACCTGTTTGGCAGTCCCGTTGCGACGATGGGCAATCGTCGGGTGGCACCACTGATCTGCTACGAGCAACTCGTCGTCTGGCCGATATTGCAATCGATGCTCCACGATCCGGACCTGATCGTCGCCGTCGGAAACGGGTGGTGGACCAAGGGGACATCGATTGTCGCAATTCAACGAGCGAGCACCATCGCCTGGGCAAAGCTGTTTGCAATGCCGCTTGTATTTTCCCTCAACACCTGAAAACCGAGGAGACGTCATGGTGGACGCTGCCCTGATCAAAGAGTGCGCCGATCCTTCCCTTAACCCCGCGATCGTCGAGCAGTTCGTAGCGGCTGCGGGTTCCACCGATCCCCTCACTGTCACCGTCAAATCGGGCGCGCGGTTGATCCTGGTGCAGAAACCGTCATCGACCGACGAGGCAATGGCGATCATCCGCCAGCACGCTGGACGATCGGTGGTTCGCGTCGGACTGACGCAGTTTCCGGCGGGTCTCGGCGTTAAGGACGCCGGGGACCTGAAGCCGGAGCTTGTTGATCCATGTGAAAATCTTCGGAGTGGAACGGCAATGTTTGCGAAGGTTTTGCGGATTGTCAGCAAGTGGTACGGCAATCCGACGAGCGAAGAGGCCCTCCCACACATATTCGAGGATGCGGTCTATGCCTGGAAGACTGGTGAGTTCGAAGGCGTCAGCGTTTTCCAAGCGAAAGACCCGGGAGGTGGGCTCGAATTGCAGCAGCGAAGAAACGTGCCGTCCATCGTTGATCAAGACGCAGCGGGCACGACACGCGATACACAAGCGCACGAGGATGTTGCAGGCGCCGGAATACGCATCGATCTTTCCCGCATCGGCGGAAATTGACCGTCATTCGGGCAGTGCGTAGCGCGTCAGGATGGCCTCATTGCCTTCCAACGTCATCTCGATGAATTCGTTCACCAAGATGTTTCGATGAATGAGTTCATCAAGGGCCGCGAGGAACAGTTCCCGCTGCAGGGCGGGAAGCACCGGGGACGATGATGATCAGGCCGGCGTGCAACGTACGTATAATTTTCTGAAATCGCACGCGTGTTGGTCACGAAAGTAAAATGTTCCGCGACGATGCGCGGGATCAGATCCCTAGGGCTTTGCCAAAAGCTCGCTCGGATCCACACCCAATACCTCGGAGAGCTGCCCGAGCACCGTGACGGTGGCGGATGTGTTTGCCCTTTCGATATCCCCGATATGCCGGACGCTCAGGCCGGTTCGGTGGGCCAGTTCTTCCTGCGTCAACTTCTTGCCATGACGTATTCGACGCAAGTTCACCGCCATGACCTCCCTGAGATCCATCGCATGAGCGAAACTCTAATCGGTACTATGGTGCCAGGATCGTCGGCGTTGCCCATCGAAAAGGCGATGCTTTGCCCCTGATCGACGATTTCGCGCAATTGATTCAGATCCCGTTCCACCTCTCCCCAGATCTGGTTCGGCAATCGCGCCGTGTTCTGAAGCATGTTGTCGTAGATCTTCAGCTGGTTCTGGATCTGCTCGGCCAACTGGCTGATCTGGGTCAGCTGATTGTCGACCTGCAGCCCATTGCTCTTTAGGAGATCGACGAGTTGGGCGTTGTTGGCGAGCTGCGTCCACTCTGTGGCAACACCTGTTGCTGACCCGGAGCGCACGGTTTGCGGCGATCCGACGACAGTTGTGATAGCAGCCACGGCTGAAAGCACCTTACTCGATGTTGAGTATTGACGCGGCATCGGGAACTCCTCTTGTTGCCAACCAATGGCTCGGCCAGTTCTGACCGTGTGCGGACTTGAGTGCGCGGATGCGCTTGAGATCCTCCTTGCCGGACGCCCCGACGAAGCTGAGTGCAACCGGACCCAGCGCCATGTCGAAGAGCCGGCGGCCCTCTGGCGTGACGACGTAATATTCACGCTTGGGGATGGCCCCAGAGACGATCTCGATCTGCCGCTCATTAAATCCGATCCGCTCATAGAACTCGCACGTCCCCGGCTCGCGGGCCGCGCCGTTCGGAAGGCAGATCTTGGTCGGGCAAGATTCCTTCAGCACATCGATGATGCCAGAGCGCTCGGCATCCGAGATTGACTGGGTCGCGAGCACGACCGCGCAGTTTGCCTTGCGCAGGACCTTCAGCCATTCGCGGATCTTGTTGCGGAATACCGGGTGGCCCAGCATCAGCCAGGCCTCGTCCAGGACGATCAGGCTGGGGGAGCCGTCTAGCCGTTTCTCTATCAACCGGAACAGATAGGTCAGGACCGGTACGAGATTGCGTTCGCCCAGGTTCATGAGGTGTTCGATTTCAAAAGTCTGGAAAGTGCCGAGGGTGAGCCCGTCCTGCTCGGCGTCGAGCAGCTGACCCATTGGCCCGTCGACGGTGTAGTGGTGGAGCGCGTCCTTGATCTCGCGCATCTGCACGCCGCTGACGAAATCCGAAAGAGACCGGCCGGTCGCTTTGGCCATCAAACAGAGCTGGCGGGAAATGGCGTTCCGATGATCAGGCGTGATCGTCGTGCCTTGTAGCGCAACGAGCATTTCGATCCACTCGCTGGCCCAGGCCCGATCGCCATCCGTTGAAAGGTCGAATAGTGGGCAGAACGCAAGCGCCCTCCCTTCTTCATGATCGCCGCCGATCTCGTAGTGCTCCCCGCCGGTGGCCAGCGTTAGCGGCAGTAGTGAATTGCCTTTGTCGAAAGCGAAGATCTGGGCGAACTCGTACCGCCTGAACTGCGCGGCGATCAGTGCCAACAGCGTCGATTTCCCCGAGCCGGTCGGGCCGAAGATCAGCGTATGCCCCACATCATCGACATGCAGGTTGAATCGAAACGGCGTTGAGCCGGTCGCGACCTGCATCAGTGGCGGAGAATTGGTGGGAAAGAAGGGACAAGGGGCAACCGGACTGCCCGACCAGACCGAATTAAGCGGAACCAGATCAGCGAGGTTGCTGGTGTTGATCAGTGGTTCTCGGACGTTGCAGTACCAGTTGCCTGGAAGGCTGCCGAGAAAGGCGTCTGTCGCGTTGAGCGTTTCGATCCGTGCACCGAACCCTTCGGCTTGCACCAACCGGCGGATCGCCTCGGCCTTCTCCTGCAGTCGCTCTCGGTCGTCATCGAACAGGATAACGACCGGCGTGTAGTAGCCGTAAGCGACCAACTGCGACGACGCCTGAGCGATTGCATCTTCGGTCTCGGCGACCATGCTCATCGCGTCTTGATCGAGGGCCCGGCTTTGCGTCTGAAACAACTGGTCGAAGAACGGGCGAACCTTCTGCTGCCACTTCTTGCGCGTGCGCTCGAGTTTCTTCCGCGCCTCTTCCGCGTCGAGGAAGATGAAACGCGAGGACCAGCGATATGTGAGCGGCATCAGATCAAGGCTGTTCAGGATCCCTGGCCAGCTTTCAGCAGGAAAGCCGTCGATAGCCACGACACCGAGAAACCGGTTCTCGACGTTCGGCGTAAGTCCATGCTGAAGCTCCGCCGTTGCGATCCAGTCCAAGTACATGGGGACGTCGGGGAGTCGGATCGGATGGTTTTCACCTGTTATGCAGAACCGGACGAATTGAAGGAGCTCGTCGTATCGCGCGGTGCGCTCCCCTTCCCTCTCGGATACTTCGCGTGTCTCCATTCGCTGGATCGAAAGGGTGTTCGCAAAATACTGTTCGATCTCGCGCACACTATTCCGGAATATGGCGAGGACTGTATCTGCGTAAGTCTTCTTCCGACTGCTCTCATCCGAGTAGATGTATTTACTCAAGGCAGTTTTCTTGGACTCAGGCGGTCGGTGGGTGAGGATCAGGACATGCTTGCTCTCAAAGTGCCCCTGCTCGCGCGCGAAATGGGCTCGGCGTTCGGCATCGATCGCGCGTGTCACAGGATCGGGAAAGTGGCAACGATCTTCCGAAGGGTAATCGACTGTCGGAACCCGAATGGCCTCGACCTGGATCATCCATCCGTTGCCAAGCCGTGACAGGATTGCGTTGATCTGACGCGAAAGTTCGTTTCTCTCGAGGTCAGTGGCGCTTTCGGAATCTGGTCCAGCGAAGTACCAACCCGCCATCAGGCTACCATCTTTCAGGAGCAGAACGCCGTTGTCGACCAGGCCGGCATACGGAACGAGATCAGCGAAAGACGGGCCGGTGGCCCGGAATTGTTTGAGAGCGACCATGGTTGTCCTCAGTACCGCCGCCACGGCGAACTCGTTGCCCTGTAGTAGGGATTGTAGGAGATGTGCCGCAGATAGACCTGCCGCATCAGCGGGTCGGATTTCGCCATCACGCGAAGGAGACCGACGATCCCGATCCAGACGGCGATGCCGAAGAGTGCTGAGTACGCGGTTAGAACGACGAAGATGAGGATTACGGCGGCAAGTCCCGTGATCAACACCAGTTCGCGGTCTGCGCCCATCAGCAGGCTCGGCCGCGAGAGGGCGCGATGGATGCGGTTGCGCTGCAGTCTGGACACACGCTCAACCATCAGTGCGGCCCGATGGAGTTTTTGTAATTTTCGTGTCCGCCAGCCCGATCGAAGCACCGGTTGCACCGAAGAGGCCCACGATCTGTGTCGCGCCGAGAAGAATGCCCGCTACGAGGACGACGTACACCAACCGCCGGGCAAAGTCGTTGAGTTCGCCGCCGAAGATCAGCATCCCGCCCGCGATGGCGACGGCGGCAAGCGCGATGTATCCGGCCACCGGGCCGGTGATCGATTCTTGGATTTGCTCAAGCGGCCCCTCCCAGGGGAGGCTGCCGCCCGAACCGGCCAGCGTCGGCGCAGTCGATGCAAAAAAGCTGGGCGCCGCAATGAGCGTCATGGCGATCAGAGCATGCTTAGGCGACATGGCGGGCCTCCTGTTCTTCTGTGAACTGATCGGATTCGATCTGGTACTGGCCATCGGCAAACTGCTCGACATGGATGACGTCGCGAACTCGGCGCCCACGCGAGGTCCGCTCGATCGAAACAACCAGGTCGACCGCCTCACCGATTACTTCCTGCATCGGCTGCTGGCTCGCCTCCGCGGTGAGTTGCGCAAGACGGCGCAGAGCAGAGGTGGCAGTGTTCGCATGGATCGTTGCAACGCCACCCGGATGACCGGTGTTCCATGCTTTGAGTAGCGTCAGTGCAGCTCCATCACGGACCTCGCCGACGACGATCCGATCGGGACGCAAACGCATGGTGCTCCTGAGAAGCCGCGCCATATCGATGGTATCGCTTGTGCGCAGGACCACAGCGTTCTTGGCCGTGCATTGTATTTCGGCCGTGTCCTCCAGAATTACGAGCCGATCCTCCGGCGCGGATCTGACAATTTCGTCGATGACAGCGTTCGCAAGTGTCGTCTTGCCCGAACCAGTTCCCCCGGAGATGATGATGTTCAGCCGCGCGGAGACTGCACTGCGGATCGTCGCCGCCTGGTCCACAGTCATGATGCCGATCCGAACATAGTCATCGAGCGGGATGAGATGTGATGCCCGGCGCCGTATGGTGAAAGCAGGGTTCGCGACGACGGGGGGCAACAGTCCCTCGAAACGGTGGCCGCCGATCGGGAGCTCACCCGAAATGATCGGCTGTTGCGCATCGACCTCGGACTGGAGCGCATGCGCCACAGTGCCGATTACCATTTCCGCTGCCGCTGGCGACATCTCTCCTACGGGGTTCATGCCATGCCCGACGCGCTCAATGAAGAGCTTTCCGTCCGGGTTGAGCATGATCTCGACGACATTCGCGTCGTCGAGGGCGACGCAGAGCTGATCACCAAGGGCTTCCTGAAGTTTGCGGACAAGTCGAGGATGGGATCGAGGCTGGTTCATTGGCTTCTCCCTAAGCTGCTTGGTCAAAAGGGGTGGATGATATTGGACCGGTAGTTGGCGTGGCGGAGGTTTAGCCAGGTGTCCCGGTTGGCAGGGAGGATGCCAGCGACGGCCATCGTTGCGCCAATCTCCTTGGGCTCACCAAGACGCTGGAGAGGCCATCCGACGCGGGCGAGGATCCGTTCGAACCGGAGATCCGTGACGGTGACGATTTCGGTGAAACGGTGGGCGATGCTCCATTCGACTATTCCGGCGAACATGGTGAGCGTGGCTTCGTGTATCTTGCCCCCACCCCGTCCCTCCTCGATAGTGGTGTCCACGCAAAAGCGCGAACTCTCGATCATTCCGGTATGGGCGCGGAGCCCCCCGCTTGGTAGGAGTGAAGGGAAAACGTCGGCCAGCATGGTCGGGCCCTGCGCTGGCAGGAGGCGCGCACAACCCACCACCTGCCCGTCGTCGGAGACGGCTAGGATGTACGTTGGCTCAAGTGCGTCGAAACAATCCGATTCGTAGTCGCCGATGACATCCACTTCCCATCCGAGCCGATCAGAAAAGACACGAGCTCGCAGTTGATGATGATTGTGGAGAAGCCTGATCTCCTCGACGTTGCGCGGCTTCGAAATTGCGAGAATCTGCACGAAACTCTCCGTCCATGTTTGTTCGACGGGAGAGCAGCACAGATCGGCGTTCGTGTGCAGTTGTAGGATTCTACAAGCTTATTAGTTGCACGCCAAAGTCTCGGCGTTCTACGGAAACGTGCGGCTCGAAGCCTGCCCACGCGGCGGCCATGCGGGAGTCACAGTAAAACGCATGGTGAGCACAACGAGCAGGCTGAATGCTAAATCACGGAATATAAAGGGTAATTGGATTTCTCTCTCAAACCCGCCGCCGCGTTAACCTTCTGTTAACCATTAAGTCCTTGCCAAGAAATGGCATTTGCGTATCGTCACGGAAAAAGGGCCGTTCCGGCGAAAAATCCGTGATGAGAGATATAAGCGTGAGTGTGGCAACAAAAGCAAACCGCCAGACTTTGCCAAGCGTCGATGTAACCATCGGTGAGCATGCAGACCTTCTGAGCTCACAGCTGCAATCGATGAGCGAAGCACTTTTCCCGCCAACGTCGCAGAAAGTTCTGCGAAAGTTCACCTCCGGAGAAGCCGCGCGACTAATAGGTGTATCTGATTCGACACTGCGGAAGATGACTCTCGCTGGTGAAGGCCCGCAGCCGGAGACAACGAGCAATGGTCGACGCCTTTACACGCTTTCTGACATCAATCAGATCCGGCGCATGCTGGCTCGATCCACACGTGGGCGCGAGAGCGTCGAGTTCGTGCCACATCGTCGTCCTGGAGAACACCTTCAGGTACTGGCTGTAACGAATTTCAAGGGGGGGTCAGGCAAGACGACCACTTCGGCGCACTTGGCCCAGCACCTTGCCTTGCAGGGTTACCGTGTCCTTGCTGTAGACCTCGACCCTCAGGCGAGTTTGTCCGCCCTTCTGGGGGTCCAACCCGAGTTGGATGTTGCGTCCAATCAGACCCTTTACGCTGCAATTCGCTACGATGACGAGCGCCGGAACCTCTCGGATGTAATTCGGTCGACCTATTTTGACGGTTTGGATCTCATTCCAGGCAATCTCGAGCTGATGGAATTCGAGCACACAACGCCCAAAGCGCTAAGCGCCGGCACTCCGGGCGAAACTCTGTTCTTCGCCCGTGTGGCCGCTGCAGTCGATGAGGTTGCTGACAACTACGATGTTGTTGTCATTGATTGCCCACCGCAACTCGGTTTTCTCACGTTGAGCGGACTATGCGCAGCAACCTCCATGATCGTCACCGTGCATCCGCAGATGCTCGACGTTTCGTCGATGAGCCAGTTTCTGCTTATGACGCGGGACCTTCTTGGTGTCGTACGCGACGCCGGTGGGGACCTGAAATATGACTTTATACGCTATTTGCTTACCCGGTTCGAACCGCAAGATGCGCCGCAGACAAAGGTTGCAGCCCTCCTGCGCAACTTGTTTGACGATCATGTCCTTACAAACCCGATGTTGAAGTCCGCCGCCGTTTCGGATGCCGGACTGACAAAGCAGACGTTGTACGAGATCGGCAGGGAAAACTTGACGAGATCTACCTACGATCGCGCCATGGAGGCGCTCGATGCAGTGAACTCTGAGGTTGAAGTGCTGATTAAACGGGCCTGGGGTCGCGCATAGCGCGGCGATGGATCGGCGTTTTTATTTGAAGATATGACAGGCGAGGCAACATGAGCAGGCGAGATTCAATCGACTCTCTCTTTCTGAAAAAGCCAGTAGCTACGGCTTCATCCGCGTCCAAATCAGCGGACCGCGTGCGCACGGGTGCAATCTCGGCAATGGGCTCTTCGTTGCACGAGATGGCGGAGAACGCCAAGCAGGCGACGAGACTTCAGCAGCAACTGGCCGAAGGCGAAGCGGTCATTTCCATTGACACCGCTTCGATTGATACCTCGAGGATCTTAGACCGGATCCCGGCCGACGTTGACCCCGCCTTTGATGCTCTGGTTGAGAGTGTGGCAGAGCATGGGCAGCAGGTTCCAATTCTGGTGCGACCGAGCCCGCAGACGACGGGCCGGTTCGAGATTGCTTACGGGCGCCGGCGCTTGAAAGCGGCCCAGAAGCTCGGGCTGCCTGTCCGTGCGATCGTAAGAAACCTATCTGACAGCCAGCTCGTCATCGCGCAGGGGCGCGAAAATCTGGACCGCAAGGACCTTTCCTTTATCGAAAAGGCTTTCTTTGCAAAACACCTCGAAGACGCCGGATGCGACCGACCAACGATCATCGCCGCCCTTGCAGCCGACAAGGCAGACGTCAGCCGCTATGTGGCGACCGCACGGCAACTTCCAGAGGACTTGGTTCGGCTGATTGGCCCGGCACCCAAAGCAGGGCGGGCACGCTGGTTGGCGCTCGTTGACCACCTTGCCTCGCCTTCCAAGTTGGCTAGCGCTCGCGAGCACCTCGTCGGTTATGCTGAGAACAGGCTCGAAAGCGACGCGCGGTTGGACGCTCTCCTTCGTGCGTTTGACGAGCCCGAAAAGAAAGCGACTGCCAGCAAGTCGGAAACTTGGAAGACGCCGCGTGGAAAACGCGGAGCGCGCATCGAGGCTCGGAGTGGGAAAACGACCATCACCTTTGAAGAGAAGGTGGTTCCGGCATTTGCCCAGTTCGTTTCCGCCAAGCTGGACGAACTTTATAGGGAATTCCAGGAACGCAACGGCGAGGGTCTGGATAGCGAACGATAACGGCTACACGCTTGCGGTAGAAATCCTATTGTCTGTGTCGTCACGGACTTAGTCTCGTCCTGAACATGCCACTTGCGGAGGCAACCATGAGGGTTCGCCGGCTGGAAGTCCTGAACCCAGCGCCTGTGCGCGAAAAGCAAAGCGTCCGCCGGCCTGTTGGGAACTCCCAACAACGTCGAGGCCTATATGCACGTCGTACTTTAGAATTTTTCAGGTTATTCGGCCGACATATATGACAACGGCAGTTTGTTGGGAGCTCCCAACGGACGCTACGCTGATTTTTCTTACTGATGAAGAACCTCAGACCACATTAGCCAGACCGCCGTGGACTACTATTCTTCCTCTGGCTACACCAACCTCGATGATTTGCCAAAGCGCTCGACGACAAAAATCTCAAGAGCTACATCGCGACGCTCAAGGCATTCGTGCCCGCACGCCGTCAACCTTCCGCAAGTGCAACTGCCCGAGCGCCCGAACGGCACGCGTTTCATTCACGTGCATGAAAACCGCCCCGGCATGCTCATCCAACTCAACGAGATCTTCCGCCGTCGCTACAACTGAGTGAGCTCCCGCCGCTCCCCGGGCTGCCGCAAGGAGAACACGCGGGTGATTTGATGCGGCACTCCGGCGGTTGCAGTGCGCAAGACTAAACGGCCGCACCCCGGAAAGCTTGGGGCACGGTCCGCCAGGTGGTCTGCTTGCGCGGCGTCAATCGCTACAGAAACGAGTTTGTCTCGGCTGGTCGCCGGCGTGTTCCTTGACACTGCGCTTGGCTCGTCGGAAAAGTCGTTTAGAGCTGGAGAGGGTAAAATCATGGCAGAAGAAATCAAACTGGATGAAACCGCCGTCGTGGAAACGGCTGCGCCGGCGGATGCGCCTGCGCCCAAGAAGCGCGGAGTGAAAAAAGTAGCTTCGGATGCAACGATGGCAGAGGCAAGTGTCGCGCCGGCCTCCAAGAGGGGCCGCAAGCGCAAGGAAACCTCGATTGAGGTGAAGGCGGCAAGTCAGGCGACCCCCGCTGTCAAGGCCCGGGCGAATGCCGTCACCAAAGGCCCTGGAAAGAGGACCACGTCGAAGCCGTCAGCGGCAGCGTTCGTTCCGGTGCTCGACGAGATCGCGGGTCTTCTTCAGTTGGAGGAAGAGAATGCGCGGTTGCGCAAGGCGCTCGCCGACAAACTGCGGACCGAGAACGCCGATCTGCGCAAGCGGCTTGGGCTCAGCTGATCACGAGGGTGAAAGGCCGACCGTCTTGCGGTCGGCCTTCGTCATCGCGTCTTTAGAGGGGGCCTGGCTAAATCCAGGTGATGGGGCATCATGAAGTCGCCGTGGAAGTTCTTGGTCAATCTGGCATCGAGAGGCAGAACCGTCGAACAGCCGCATGAGTCCTCGATGCCGACGGAAGTCCCAATCCCCGCTGCAACGCCTGATGAGGCGGAAGCGATTGTCGAGACGGCGCCGGTTGAGGTCGAGCCGCCACGTGCCACCGAACCGGTGGCTTCCCTCCGCCGAAAACCTTCAAAACAGCAGGCACGGGAGGTTCAAAACGTTGCGTTGGCTGCCGGTGTCGCGCATGGAGCTGCGAACTCCGAGCCTCGCGGGGCACCGATCGTCTTTATCGATGAGGTGGTCGCGCTGGACGAGGACATCACACAACTAAGGCGGCAACTGGCACAAAAACTGTCTTTGCAGAACGCTCAGCTTAAGAAGTTGCTCGAGCGGTTCTGAAGGGGTCCCCCACGCTTGCCGCTCTTGCCCCCTGGATACCGATGAAACCGCAGCAGCGGAAGTTTATCGTCGAAGTCAAATCGGCTCGCCGGCGGTCGACTACCAGCCAGTCCTCAATTTGGGGCGATACGGACCTCAAAGCGCTCGTGCGCGCGGCGAAGACAGAAGCACCGCACGTTTGCTCCGGCTCAGCGCATGGAACTGCCTTCTCCAGAGACCACTGCAGAAGTTTTGCCAATCGAGGGCGCCGTAATCGAGGGTGCTGACCCAATCGCAGATCTGGCGGACCCGACAGAAGGCGGCACTGGTAGCGTTGATGTTTTTTCCGGTTCTGCTCCGATCCTACCCTTGGAAGTGGATCGCCCGAAGGCTATCCCACAAAAAACGAAGCTGAAGCGCCAGGGCTCGGCGCGCCGGGGTCGTCCTCTTGACAGCCGGACGGTTATCGTTACTCCCGAAGCACTTGACGACCTTGCGGCGCGCGAGGAAGAAAATCGCCGGCTGAAAGGGCTGCTCGCGCAACGGCTTCGGCAGGAAAACAACCTGCTCCAAAAAATGTTTGAACGGTTCGAAACAAACTGAATGGTGGTCTGCTGACCGTCGCTTCGAAGGCCAGCGGGTCCTTCGTTGAACCATAGCTCGCGACTTTCGTCGTTGCCACTGGTGTACAGTTGGCAACTCAGGCTGACCTGACGTTTTCGGCTCGCGATTTTCCTGTCTTGCGGTCCTGGCCAATGTCGTACCTGACCTTTTGGCCGTCTCGAAGCGGACTGCCGCCTTCAGCCGCGGACACATGGACAAACACGTCCGTTCCGCCGTTCTCAGGTGAGATGAAGCCGTAACCCTTGTCCTGATTAAAAAACTTAACAGTACCGATTGCCATCATCATCCTCGTTCACTGTAGTGGCTCTGCGAAGCCTATTCACCCTCTTGGTTCACTGCAATCACGCAAACGGGTGAACATCGATCCGCTCTCGATTGTTGATAATGAGAAACCCCTAAAATTAGAGGGAACAAAAGTAGTCAGGGACCAGAACGAAGGCGCAACCATGCCGGCAGTTCCGATCGTGGCGACCACAACAAAAAGTCGAGTAAATTTGAAAGGAATATCGCCGCCAATTCCAGCCGATTCTAGAGGTCGCGCCCAATTGTACCCGCGTTCGGGGTCTTAGCTGATGCTATGATAGCTGCAACTATTATCCAAGAGCAGGAAGCAACCAGGATGCTTAGCGGCCTTCACCCCCGCTCGTAGCCACAGTGTCCGCCGACGGTTCCGCCGGCGTCATGCGCTTCAGGAGCCCGATCAGATCGCGCATGGTATCATGCGGTAAGCGTTCCGACGCCTGGGAACCGCCCGAATGGTTTCGGTGACGTCAACCATTACTCGGGTCGGTTGCTGATTGGTCAGCTGTCCGTGGAGAACCATTTGCTGCTTGGCGAGTTGGATCCTAGCGAAACCCAAAGAGTGGCAGCATCGGGATTGGTAAGAGAATGCGGTGCTCCTTTTCCAAATCGCCGGGGAACGCGCAACAGATGAGGAGGTCTCTGTGTCAATTTTCGTTCTAATCAGTGCCGCTTGCATCGTGCTCGGCGTACTTCTCCTTTGCTGGGAGGCACTTGCGGGGCGCCCATTGAGCCGTCCGCGTACTTCCGACGATGGCGCACCTCCGACACTTGAGCCAAAAGGACAAGGCCTTGGCTTCCTCGGTCCAACGAGAAATTGGGCGGGGCTCAGCCTGATTGCGGCAGGAATGATCATATTCCTCTTGGTTCCTTGATGAACGATCGACCTGGCCGCGTGCGGCCCGAAAGGGGGCAGTACCGCGGACGGCGAGATCGCTCGATAGTGAAGGCTTGACCCATCGAGGTTTTATCGCCGCGCGCTGATCCGTATCGCCCCAAATCGAGGACTGGCCGGTGGTCGATCGATTCTGCAAGCCGGCGTCACCGGACGGGTTTGAGTCCGAGAGCCGATCTTGGACACAGATAGCATGAAAATGTTTGCCATTTTTGCAGCGGCGCAGAGGAGTAAAGGACGAATGGCGCAGTGTCGCTGCGATAAAGCACCGAGACCGCGGAACATTTCCGTTCGGCTGTGTTTGGACGCGTACACCAGCCGAGTGGACGGTGGTGCGCCAACCGAGGAGAACGAAAATGCCAAACCAAGGCGGCCAAGGCGGCAGCAGCGAGCAAAATCGAAAAGCTGGCGAGCAAGGTGGAAAGAACGAAAACAAGCGTGCATCCAGCAGCCGAGAAAGCGGAAGCGGGAAGAGCTCCGGGTCCGGGGGCAAGAAAAGCGGATCCAGTGGCGCCTCCGGCGCGAGCCGTAGCAGCAATCGAAAGAGTTGAGGTCTTTAAGATGGCAAGCGGACAAGGACGCGAACGACCTGATGATCCCGTGGGCAATGGTAATGGTGTTCGACACAGCGATGAGCAGGATCCACGAAAGCCCCTCCCCGGATCTGATGAAGAAAACGCAGATGAGGAATTGGACGACGACGAAGAAGATGAAATCTCCCCACGGGAGCCGGAGCCCGATGAGGAAGATCCCGATCTGCCGGCTCGCGAGTAGAACCCGCTGGGTTTTTCTGACGTGAAAAAGGACCGCCCGCCAAAGCCGCGGGCGGTTCTTTTTTTGCCTAGCCTACCCTGAGAGAACTTCGGAGCTGTGAAAGATTGGGGCCCGCAGCAATCCATGACCAGAAACTCGCACTTAGAAACGGCGGTCGAAAAAGTACGAGGTGTGCGATGAGGTGCTGCGTTTAGCTACTACTGACCGATTAACAGGCTCCCGGCCCTTCTGGCGACTGTTTCACGAACGATTGGGGTTCGCTGTCGAAGCCGACGTCCCATTCTTTTTTCCCGGGCATCCTGAGAGCCGGTGATGACGGTCGGTTCGCGCTGGCAACCCCGTAGGCCTCGCGGTCCGCCTGGGATGGGGCGAACCCCGCCTGTGACGGGGCGAACGCTCCGGTCTCGCGTTTATTCTCCACCGCGGCGTTCCTTCGCTTTCAAGGCGTGGGAGGGGCGGTTGCGCTCGGGGTCCTTGTTTGTCTCGCCAACGGCGTCACGCGCCGTGTCGGGGTCGTCTTTGGCTGGTAGGTAGCCACGCGGCCTAGACTCTTTGGGGCCCTCCCAGCGGGGGGATTGGTCGGTCGTACCGGGCGCGCCGTCCCGAGGTTTGTTAATACCCATAGTCACGTCTCCTTTCCGGTATTAACTGCTCCGTCTTCTCAATGTTCCGTTTGCTAGGGCAATCCTCCCGTCTTGTGGTGAGGCGGGTTAACAGGTTTTGACTCTGGAGACACGAAGCGCAGAAAAATCGAGAGGATCACGGGAGCAGCCCTGGACTGGAATTCTAGATTTCAATTCTGGAACCGAACCAGTATTTGGGACTGCCCGCATGTTGTCAGACCGTCGTCGCGGCACTGCCGTGGCTCCGCGCAAAGCTCCGGAGAAAAAGGAGGAAAGACCGTGATCCCGAGAGAGTAGGCGTAACGCCTTGGCGGATAGGCTGCCAACGCGCACGGGCAACGGCACTTCAGTCTCATAAGCATGCTTTGCAGGATCCCCGCTTGTCGCTATGAGGCACAGACGGATAAGACCGTCGCTTCTATTTGCCGGCGGGTGGCAGAGGCCGTCCAGGGTAACGAGGCCCAAGTCGTGGCCTACCTGCATGATGTTGTCGAAAGGGAAGGGGTGGACTCTCGACCGTCTACCGGAGGAGGGATCTCCGAGATCCTGGCGGCCGTCAATGCGATGTTACGCCGCGACTACTAGGCCTAGGGAGGATGCCGTTCGCCGGGCGGCGGCGAACGCCTTGTTTCGGCGTGTCAAACAGGCCGATCACGAGGGCAACCTCGCGCAGGTACAGACGCTGGGGAGAATGGCGCGAAGTACGCAGAGAGCCTTGTGCCGCTGAATACGCCACGAAAATCACGAATAGCGAGGTGCTCCACGGAACCGACGGCCGGCCCCAAAAGTTTGTCACTCCATCGGAACCACTGCTAAACGGGAGGAATCCAATGAGCAGTTCGACGACCACCGACCATGACGTAATCCGTAAATGGGTTGAACAGCGCAAGGGCCGGCCCGCCGCGGTTCGCACGAAGGGCAAGGGTGGCATTCTTCGGATCGACTTTGGCGAGAAGGACGAGGACCTTGAAGAGATCAACTGGGATGAGTTCTTCGAGATTTTCGAGAGCAGCCGGCTTGCCTTTCTTCATCAGGAGAAGACGGAAGGCGGCAAGACTAGCCGCTTCAACAAGTTCGTCGAGCGTGAGTAGACGGACTAGATGGCTCGCCCCGGGTCTGATGAGAGGAATTCCTGGGTGAGGATTCCATCTGCGCGGAGAGGCGATTGCCAAGCGATGCGTTTTGTCTGCCCCGCTGGATACCGCCTCTTTTACGCGGGGATAGCGATGTGCAAGGTAAATGGCGACGAAAGCGGGTAGCGTTGTTGCAAATGAAGGAAACCTCTGGACCAGTCTGATATGGTCGCCATTGCCTGCCGACGGGGCGTCGCGAGCATGACGCTCGTTGACTGGGAAGTCGGCGCGTTCTACTCGAATTGTCACCGTGCTTACGTCGGGGACTGGGAGCGGCCCGTCCAGCAGGAAAGTTCCACCGACGGCACGCCTATCGAAGGAGACTGTCGCTCCCGAATTCGTCCCATCCGCTCAAGCCGGTCGCGGCTTCGTCGGCTCGTTCGCTTGGTTTGACTTTTTCCTTTTTCTTCAGCGACCGCGTCA
>NZ_LMGC01000018.1:0-45112 GCF_001427045.1 Ensifer sp. Root558
CAGGAAACTCTAGAGCGAAGGTCGTCGTCGCCAGCAGCGCCGCCGCCCTCGTCAGTGATCGGGCTTATAGACCCCCATCCTCACAGACGTCAACAGGGATTTTCGGAAAAAATGACAGATTTCTGACAAAGCCCACAAACGCAGGGCTTTGCGCCCCCAAAAAAGTTTTGCCCCCTCCCCCGGGCCTGTGGAGACACAATTTGGCCCTACCTTTTTCACAATCGGCCTATCTAAGCGAAAACGAAGATGCGTCGCGGATGCGGGCGCGCGGACAGGCTTGGGATATATAGGATATCGCCCTTGCAGCTCCGCGCGTGATTTGACTCCGCCGCGTGAAAGATGCACACCTTCGCGCAACGTATCGCAGGCAAGAATACGGTTTAGAGAAATCGGGGACCCTCAGTTCGGCATGATCACCGACAAGAACATGGTCAGGTCGCTTGGCGACCAGCCACCGATCCTGGCGCATGGCCGGCGCGCGCCCGACAGGCGCGAGATTTCGCTGCGCTGGCTATCGGGCACCTTCCTGACGGGGATCACCTCGAGCCTCCTGATGGGTGTCGCGCTCTTTGCAGCGCTTGACGGACGCCAGCAGCTGGCAATCCCGGCCGAAGCCTATGCCGCACTTGATGCCGGTTCGAATGGCGACGAGCAAGCGATCGCCGTTCGCGGCGGCCGCATCCTGTCGCCGAAGCTCGTTGCCAAGCCGGCCGACAAGACGATCATGGAAGTCTCGACGATGACCCATGACGGCGAGAAGGAAGTGGTGCGCAAACAGCCCTTCGTTCACGTAAAGATGGCACTCGCCGCCAATCATCAGGCCTCGGAAAGCTATCCGGACTTCGATCCTCTGGCGATCTTCTCGACGGAAGAGGCAGACGAGGAATCCCCCGTTTCGCGAACCGGGACGCTTTACGGCTCTAACGTCGATTCCGAAGTGGCGCTGAAAACCGTCGACTTCCCGCTGCGCGGCGGCCCCACCTTCGACAGTTCGATGTCGCTGGAAGAGGTCGAGGAAAATGTCCGCACCAACGGCTCTGTCCTGACCGAGGGCAGCACCCAGGTCGCCTCGCTCTATTATGTCGATCCGCAGCGCTTCGCCTCGGAGAGTGACGGCCTCGATCTTCTCCAGGGCCTGACCGCGCGCATCGTCGAGCAGAACAAGAGTGACGCCGCCTACGAGACGATCGACGAAGAAACCACCGAATACGCCGACGACATCATTCCGGTGCGGCGCGAGACCGACATCGCGACAGTCATGAGCAGTGCCGGCTACACCAAGGCGCAGGCCGAGGACGCCGCCAGCTATCTCGGCCAGGCGCTCGGCGCCAGCGAGCTTTCCGAAGGCGATGTTCTGCGCATCGGCATCATCCAGAACGGCGAGACGCAGAAGGGCCAGGACGCACGCATCGTGCGGGCCACGATCTATTCGCGCAACCGGCATGTGCTGACGATGGCGGTCGATGACAAGGGCCGCTTCGTCCCCGGCGCCGAGCCACCGAGGCTCGACGCGGTCGCCACCGCCTTCGACGACAACGGCGCGCCGGTCATGACCAGCAGCCACGACCTGCCGCGGGTCTATGACGGCATCTACCGGGCGGCACTTTCCTACGGCATGAACGCCGACATGGTCGGCCTCGTCGTCAAGCTGCTCGCCAGCAATGTCGATTTCCAGGCGCAGCTGAAGCCGACGGATTCGCTTGAAGCCTTCTTCTCCGTGACCGACGAACGCGGCATGGCGACGGAGGAATCCGAGCTCCTCTATGTTCGCGCCAAATTCGGCGATGCCGTTACCGCCTTCTACCGGTTCCAGGATCCGAGCGACAACACGATCGACTATTTCGACCAGGACGGCAAAAGCATCCGCCAGTTCCTGCTGCGCAATCCCGTGCCGAATGGCCATTTCCGTTCGGGCTTCGGCATGCGCCGGCACCCGATCCTCGGTTTCTCGCGCATGCACACCGGCGTCGACTGGGCAGCCCCGCGCGGCACACCGATCATCGCCGCCGGCGGCGGTGTCGTCGAAAAGGCCGGCTGGGATTCCGGCGGCTATGGCAATCAGACGCTGATCCGCCATGCCAACGGCTACGTGTCCTCCTACAACCACCAGAGCGCGATCGCCAAAAACGTCAAGGTGGGCAACAAGGTCGTCCAGGGCCAGGTGATCGGCTGGGTCGGAACGACCGGCCTTTCGACCGGACCGCACCTGCACTACGAGCTGATCGTCAACGGCAACAAGGTCGACCCCTTGCGCATCCGACTGCCCGGCGGCAAGTCGCTTTCGGGCGACGCGCTGGCGAAGTTCGAGAAGGAACGCGACCGCATCGACGAATTGCTGAACAAGGACGGCACGGGCGCAGAGGTCGCGAGCAACTAACCGCTCCCCTCCCCTGCTCGAAAATCGGCACAAACAGAAAGGCCGCCCCGAAGGGCGGCCTCTTGATTTGTGCGCTGCCGGACTTAGGCGGCTTCCTTGTCCGGCCCCGCCCCGCGCTTGAAGTTGAGGCGGTCCGAGCCCGAAAGCACCTTGACGGTCGAACCATCAGGGAACTCGCCCTGCAGGATCTTCTCGGCGAGCGGATCCTGCACGAACTTCTGGATCGCCCGCTTCAGCGGACGGGCACCATAGGCCGGGTCGTAGCCCTTGTCGGCCAGGAACGCGCGGGCATCGTCGTCGAGTTCCAGCGTGATCTTGCGCTCGGCAAGCAGCTTGCGCAGCCTTTCGAGCTGGATATCGACGATCGCCCCCATCTCCGACCGACGCAGCCGGTGGAACAGGATGATCTCGTCGACGCGGTTCAGGAACTCCGGCCGGAAGGCGGACTTCACCACCTCCATCACCTGGTCGCGAACCGCATCACTGTCCTCATTTTCGCCAAGCCCAACCAGATACTCCGCGCCGAGGTTGGAGGTCATGATGATCATCGTGTTGCGGAAGTCGACAGTGCGACCCTGACCATCGGTCAGGCGGCCGTCGTCGAGCACCTGCAGCAGCACGTTGAAGACATCCGGATGCGCCTTCTCGATCTCATCGAACAGCACGACCTGATAGGGCCGGCGCCGAACGGCTTCGGTCAACGCACCGCCTTCCTCATAGCCGACATAGCCCGGAGGCGCACCGATCAGCCTGGCGACGGAGTGCTTCTCCATATATTCCGACATGTCGACACGCAGCAACGCGGTCTCGTCGTCGAAGAGGAACCGGGCAAGCGCCTTGGTCAGCTCCGTCTTGCCGACGCCGGTCGGGCCCAGGAAGATGAACGAGCCGATCGGCCGGTTCGGATCCTGGAGACCCGCACGGGCACGCCGGACGGCACGGGAAACTGCCTGCACGGCGTCACCCTGGCCGACAACCCACTTCGCCAATTCGTCTTCCATGCGAAGCAGCTTGTCGCGTTCGCCTTCCAGCATCTTGTCGACCGGAATGCCCGTCCAGCGCGAAACGACATGCGCGATGTTGTCGGGGGTCACGACCTCCTGCACCATCGGGTTGGCATTGGCGTTCTCCTGGCTTTCGGCGTCCGAGAGCTCCTTTTCGAGCTTCGGAATGACACCGTAGGTCAGTTCGCCGGCACGCTGGAACTCGCCCTTGCGCTGGACGATCGCCAGTTCGTTGCGGGCTTCGTCGAGCTGCTTCTTGAGATCGGCGGCACGCCCGAGCTTCTGCTTTTCCGCCTGCCAGCGGGCCGTCAGCGCGGATGCCTGCTCTTCGAGCGAAGCAAGATCAAGTTCGAGCTTCTCGAGCCGATCCTTCGACGAGACATCGGTTTCCTTCTTCAGGGCCTCGCGCTCGATCTTCAGCTGGATGATGCGACGATCGAGCTCGTCGAGCTCCTCGGGCTTGGAATCCACCTGCATGCGCAGCCGCGAGGCGGCTTCGTCCATCAGGTCGATCGCCTTGTCCGGCAGGAACCGGTCGGTGATGTAGCGGTTCGAAAGGGTCGCGGCGGCAACCAGCGCCGAATCCGAAATCCGGACCTTGTGGTGCTGCTCGTACTTTTCCTTCAGACCGCGCAGGATCGAGATCGTGTCTTCGACCGTCGGCTCCTCGACCATGACCGGCTGGAAGCGACGGGCAAGGGCCGCGTCCTTTTCGACATGCTTGCGGTACTCGTCGAGCGTGGTCGCGCCAACGCAATGCAGTTCGCCGCGCGCAAGCGCCGGCTTCAACAGGTTGGAGGCGTCCATGGCGCCATCGGCCTTGCCGGCCCCGACCAGCGTGTGCATCTCGTCGATGAACAGGATGATCTCGCCGTTTTCGGCCTGCACCTCGTTGAGCACGGCCTTCAGCCGCTCCTCGAACTCGCCGCGGAACTTCGCACCGGCAATCAGCGCGCCCAGGTCGAGCGCCATCAGCCGCTTGTCCTTGAGGCTTTCCGGCACGTCACCATTGACGATGCGCAGTGCCAGGCCCTCGGCGATCGCGGTCTTGCCGACGCCGGGCTCACCGATCAGAACCGGATTGTTCTTGGTGCGGCGCGACAGCACCTGGATGGTGCGGCGGATCTCGTCGTCGCGGCCGATGACCGGGTCGAGCTTGCCTTCTCGCGCGTCGGCCGTCAGGTCGCGCGCGTATTTCTTCAGGCTGTCGAAGCCCTGTTCGGCAGTGGCGCTGTCGGCGGTGCGGCCCTTGCGGATGTCGTTGATCACCTGATTGAGCTTGGTCGGCGTGACGCCGGCCTTCTTCAGGATGTCAGCAGTGGCCGCAGAGCTTTCGATCGCCAGCGCCAGCAACAGGCGCTCGACGGTGACGAAGCTGTCGCCAGCCTTCTTGGCTGCGTCTTCGGCGCTCGAAAACACCCGCGCAAGCGGCTGCGACAGATAGACGGAACCGTTGCCGCCGGAAACCTTGGGAAGCTTTGCAAGCGCTACGTCATTGCCGGCGCGCGCTTCGCGGGCATCACCACCGGCCCGCTCGATCAGCGAGGCGGCCATGCCCTGGTCGTCATCGAGCAGTACCTTCAGCACATGCTCCGGCGTGAACTGCTGGTGTCCTTGCGCCAGCGCGTAGGTCTGCGCCGACTGCAGAAAACCGCGCACGCGCTCGGAATATTTTTCGATGTTCATACTCTACCTCCATAGCCCGGCAGGCCCATCATGGCACCCGTCGGTGTTTCAGGATCAGGCTCCCGCATTCGGCAAGCCTGTCAGTGGCGCGATCCCCGCTTTGCGTCGGATCAACGCGTCCGAAGCGAATATGGGGCAGCGATTTTGGAAATTAAAGAGCCTCCCGGCGCTCGTGAGACGGAAATCTGCAACCACGAGGCGGCCGCGCACCGAAAGGGTAACGCGGCCGCGGGATCGTCTATGCCGCGGGGGTCCGCTCGGCGAAGGACGCGCCGAATTCCTTCATCCGCCGCACATAGTAGGCCGGCTCGATCAGGACCTCCGGCAGATAGAGGCCCGGCGTCGGGGCGGCCCCTCCTTCAAGGCCGAGCATGCGCTCGACCGCAAGGGCGACGCCAAGCGCCGTCAGTGGGGCCTGGCCCTGAGGGTGCACGATCTCATAGCGACGGTCGACCAGTTCGCCGTGTTTGTCGCGGCCCTTGATATCGATGGCGATCTCCGTCGAGAACGGTTCGCCGCGCCGCCTGCTCGCGGACACGCTATAGGCAAGATCCAGGCGGATATCGCTGGCGTTGGTACGGGCCGAAAGCGCCATGACGTCGAAGGGCGAATAGGCGGTCGCTTCGAGTTCGACGCCGTCAACGCTTCTGAAGCGCGCCTTGGAATCCTCGCCGCCGGCCCAGTGGAACTTGCCATCCGCGACGGTCAAAGCGGCGGGCGCAAGGCCGGTGATGCGGTTGTAATCCGCAAGTGCTGCCGGCCCACCCATGTCCTCTTCGTCGAGCAAGACGCCGATGCGGATCGTGTCGATCGCCTCATAGGCTTTGGCAAAGTCGAGGATCGGGAAGATCGCGGCGCCGGCGAGCCAGTGGCTGGCGAGCAGGATCGGCGCACTGTCCGGCGCGTGGATATACTGCGCCATCTCCGGACCGACCTCGAAGGTGCCGCTCGATAGGCTGATATAGGGAATGCCGTGGCGCTGGGCGTAACGCATCGAACTCAGCTTTTCGTCTTTCAGGAAGATGACGACGGCGCTGAAGCGGGGCGCATCGCCAAGGCCGAGATCCGGGCGACTGAGGTCGACGCTGACCCCGACCGCGCCGCCAACCTCACGTGCGACCGCCTCGGCCCTGCCAAGATCGCGGCCACCGATCGCGATCGGCAGCGTCGGGTGCAGACGACGAATGATCCTTGCGGCCTGCGACCCGACGACACCGGAACCACCGACAATCAAAACGGGCAGAAACTTGCTCGACATCTTCCTATCTCCTAAACGAGAGGTAAGCGGCACCTACCGAACTTACCATTAGTAACTTACTATTGGTAAGTAAGATGCCGAATACCACTTTCAAGAGGCATGGGCCGACGCGAATAGAGGATTGTGATCGATGAGCCGGACGAAAGGCCGAAAGCTTGCGAAGCCCGAGCGGCGCGCCCAGCTGCTCGAGACCGCCAGGGAGATCCTGCGCGAACGGGGCGCCGACGCCCTGACGCTTGGCCATCTCGCCGAAAGCGCTGGCGTCAGCAAGCCGATCGCCTATGAACATTTCGGCACGCGCGAGGGGCTCTTGATCGCGCTCTCCCAGGAAATCGAAGACCGGCACACGGAAAAACTGAAGGTCGCGCTGAAGGGTGCATTAAATCGGCTCGAAGCGGTCGCCGATATCATCAGTTCCGTCTACATCAACTGTGCTGTCGAAAGCGGCGAGGAATGGCAGGCGATCTCCGGCGCGCTGCGCGGCAATGCGGACATGATCGCCACGCAGCAACAGCAGGCTGACGATTACGTCGCCATGATCAAGGCAGCCCTCTCTCCTTTCTCGGAAGTCCCCGAGGACGATCTGAGGCTTCGATGCACGGGTATCGCCGGCGCGGCCGAGGCGATCGGCCGCGAACTGATCCGCGGGCGCACAAACGAGACCGCTGCGAGCAGCAACCTAACTGCACTCATCATCGACAGTGCCAAAAGCTGACCAGTGCAACTGGCTGATCAGCGTTTGCCGTGCAAAGAAAAACCCGGCCGCGATGGGCCGGGTTTTTGATGCCTGCACCGGGCAGGCTGACTAAAGCGACTTCGCTTACTCGGAAGCAGCCAGAGCCGGCGCTTCCGGAGCGTCATCGCCTGACGGCTGAGCCTCGTCGGCAGCACCTTCCTGGGCGCTGCGGCGGGGACGGCGCGGACGCGGCGCGTTGCGGCGGCGCGTTGCGGCACGGCCGGAAGCGGCAGGAGCTTCTTCTTCCATCGCAACTTCGGCCGGCGTGCCTTCGATCACCGGCTGCGGGCCGGTACCGTCGATGACAACGGGCTGCGGCTCGGCAACAGGCGTTACGGCTGCGGCACCCGAAGCCGGCATGTCGTCGGCGTAGCCCTGATCCAGATCGTCCTGGTCCTGGTCGGCTGCGTCGTGGCCGCGGAAGTCCTGACGGTCGTCACGCTGGAAACGATCCTGCATCTGCGCCTGCGCGGCAGCAATGATGCGGTTGTAGTGTTCGGCGTGCTGCAGGTAATTTTCCGCCATGACCCGGTCGCCGGAGCTCTGGGCGTCGCGCGCAAGTGCAGAGTACTTCTCGGCGATGTGCTGGGCCGTACCGCGAATCTTCACATCCGGACCGGAGCTGTCGTAGGTCCGCGTCAGCGGATTCGAGCCCTTGCGGTTGTGATTGTTGTTGCTTCCATTGTTGTTGTTATTGTTGTTGTTATTTCGCCCGCGGCCGCGCTTGTTTTGCTGTCCTGGCCTCATAGTACATTCACCCGAATTCTCTTGATAATGATGATCATGTGGTTTCGTCTTCCGGCCGGATCCGCCCGACAGAGCACGCACCGTTGCGCTCGCACAATGGCGGCTTCGGCGCCGACTGACGTCAAATTAACAGGTACCCGCACAAGGCACGTGTTGAACCCTAGCAACTCTTTCTTGAGAGCAATCCCCGTGGCCAGGTCATACCGGAACGAATCTTAGGTCCATGACCTTCTGCCCAGTGCGCGGGCAAACTAGCCCGCTTCCTCTGGGATTCCAAGCCCTTTCTTTGCCTCTGCAAGAAAGAAGATGCGCCAGTGCAGCATTTTTTCAACGGTTTGTGTCGCGTTCGAAGATCAGGACGCGGTCATTGCCGCCGAGATCCTTCGCCTCTTCACGCAGACGGAATTTTTCGGCGTAAAACAACGCCGTTACCGCCTCTTTCTGGTCGAAACCGATTTCCAAGCCTATCACGCCGTTTGTCTCAAGATGATGACCAGCTTGAGAAGCGATGGCGCGATAGGCATCTAGCCCATCTTCTCCGCCATCAAGCGCTGCGGCCGGGTCGTGAAGTCTCACCTCCGGCTCAAGCTCTTCAACCACACTGGACCGGATATACGGCGGATTTGAGACGATAACGTCGTAACGACCGTCCACCTTTTCGTACCAGTTGCTGAGCAACGGCCGAAAGCGATCCGCAAGTCCGAGAGCGACGGCATTTGCCGTCGCCGTTGCCAGCGCGTCTCCGGATATATCGGTAGCCGTGCCCCTGGCTTCAAGAACCTCAGACAGAAGCGCGAGACAAATCGCGCCCGTGCCGGTCCCGAGATCCATGATCTCGCAACCTCCCTTTCGCGCGACCACCGCGCGCAGATAGGGGATCATGCGGTCGACCAAGGTCTCGGTGTCCGGGCGCGGCTCCAGGGTTTCCTTCGACAGCCTCAGCGGCAGACCGAAAAACTCGCGTTCACCGAGGATGCGATAGACCGGCTCGCGCGCCAGCCGGCGCGCAACCGCCGCCCGGATCCGCTGGGCATCCTCATCCGAAACCGGGTCCCTGCCCCGCGACACGACCGCGCTCAGCGACAGGTCGAGCAGGCCCGAGATCAGGTGCCGGACGTCGAGCGCCGCATGCTCGATGCCACCCGCCTGCAGGCGATCGCGACTTTCGGCAACCAGACTCGCGAGCGTCTCGGCCATCTCTTAGCCCCGCTGCTCGCCGAGCTGCGCCAGCTGGCTCGCCTGGTAGTCGGCAAGCAGCGCATCGACGACTTCGTCGATCTCGCCCATCATCATCCGGTCGAGCTTGTAGAGCGTCAGGTTGATGCGGTGGTCGGTAAGGCGTCCCTGCGGGAAATTGTAGGTGCGGATGCGTTCGGAGCGATCGCCCGATCCCACCTGGCTCTTGCGGTCGGCCGAGCGTTCGCTGTCGGCGCGCTGGCGCTCCATGTCGTAGAGGCGCGAGCGCAGCACCTGCATCGCTTTCGCACGGTTCTGGTGCTGCGACTTTTCCGAGCTGGTGACGACGAGCCCGGTCGGCAGGTGGGTGATGCGCACGGCCGAGTCCGTCGTGTTGACGTGCTGTCCGCCGGCGCCCGACGAGCGCATCGTGTCGATGCGGATATCCTCGGGCCGGATCTCGATATCGATGTCTTCGGCCTCGGGCAGCACTGCGACGGTTGCCGCCGAGGTGTGAATGCGACCGCTCGCCTCCGTCTCCGGCACGCGCTGTACGCGGTGCACACCAGACTCGAACTTCAGCCGCGCGAACACGCCGCGCCCGGAAACTGTAGCGATGATTTCCTTGAAACCGCCGGCTTCGCCTTCGCTCGACGACAGCACTTCGACCTTCCACCCCTTGCCCGCCGCATAACGCTCGTACATCCGGAACAGGTCGCCGGCAAACAGCGCCGCCTCGGAACCACCGGTTCCGGCGCGGATTTCAAGGATCGCGCTCTTTTCGTCGGCCGCATCCTTCGGCAGGAGCAGGATCTGGATCTCCTGTTCCAGCTGTTCGATCGCCTCGACGACCTCGGGCTTTTCCATTTCGGCGAGATCACGCATCTCGCGGTCGGTCGATTTGTCGGCGAGCATGGCGATGATGTCGGCAAGCTCCGCCGTCGCCTTTTCGTAGGCGCGGATCTTCGTCACCACCGGCTGCAGTTCGGAATACTCCGAGGCGAGCTTGACGTAGACGTCCGCGGCCGGGCCGGCGGACATGCGCGCCTCGATTTCACCGAACCGCCGTTCCAGTTCGCGCATCTTTTCAACGGGAAGCTTTGCCAAGTCTCACTCCAATGCGTCTCGCCCCGGCCGGATCAGCTCCGGACGAGGGTTGCGACGCGTCACTTCAATCTAAACCGGAATGCCGTTTTCCGCGGCGAAATCCACCAGCATCTGGCGAACGGGCGTCTGATCTCGCGTGTCGTCCAGTGCAGCGTTGAGCAGTGCGCCGAGCTTGGACGCGTCAAGCGCCAGAAGCATCGCCTTGATCGGTCCGACGGCCGTCGGCGACATCGACACCGAACGGAAGCCAAGACCCAGCAGCGCCATGGCCGAGAGCGGCTTGCTCGCCATCTCGCCGCAGAGCGTCACCGGCGTATCGTGCCGGTCGCCGGCGCGCACGATATCACGCAGGATCCTGAGGAACGGGCGCCCGAGCACGTCGAAACGATCGGACACGCGGGCATTGCCGCGGTCGACGGCCATCGCGAACTGGAAGAGGTCGTTGGAGCCGACCGAGACGAAGTCCACCTCGGTCATCAGCTCGTCGAGCTGCCAGAGCAGCGCCGGCACTTCCAGCATGGCGCCGAATTGCAGCTTGCGCGGCAACTGTTCGCCGAGCTTCGACTGCCGCTCGATTTCCTTCTGCAGGAGGTCGCGCGCGATCCTGAGTTCGGAGACCTCGGTGACCATCGGCAGCATCAGCTTGAGCTCGGCACCGGCCGCCGCCCGCAGCATCGCGCGGAGCTGGGTGCGCAGCAGACCCGGCCGGTCGAGCGAAAGCCGGATGGCGCGCCAGCCGAGCGCCGGGTTTTCCTCTTCCGCAGCGCGGAAATAGGGAACCACCTTGTCGCCGCCAATATCGAGTGTGCGGAAGGTTACGGGCTTGCCGCCCGTCTGCTTCAGCACGCTGCGGTAGAAGGCTTCCTGTTCCTCCGCCTTCGGCATGGTCGAGGCGATCATGAACTGGAGTTCGGTGCGGAAGAGGCCGATGCCTTCGGCACCCGCCTCGTTCAGATGCGGAAGGTCGACCAATAGGCCGGCATTCATCTGCAACGTGATACGCGTGCCGTCCCGGGTCAGCGGTTCGACGTCCTTCAGCGCGCGGAACTGTGCCTGACGCCGCGCCCGGAAGCGAACCTTTTCCTCATAGGCGCGCTGCAGGTCGGCGAGCGGCCGCAGATGCACCTTGGCGTCATCGCCATCGATGATGATCGCGTCGCGGTTTTCCGCAAGCGCCACGGCACCGGTCGCCTGGCCGATCACAGGAATGCCCATGGCGCGGGCAACGATCACCACGTGGCTGGTGACGGCACCCTCTTCGAGCACCAGGCCGCGCACATTTTCGCGCGGATAGTCGAGCAGCTCGGCAGCGCCCATGGCGCGCGCGACGATCACCGCATCGTTCGGGAAGTCGCTCGCCGAAAGCTTGGCGCCGTAGCCCGAGAGCTGGCGCAGCAAGCGGTTGGCGAGATCGTCAAAATCATGCATGCGCTCGCGCAGATAAGGGTCCGTCAGGCGGATCATGCGCGCTTTGGTTTCGCTCTGCACACGCTCGACGGCGGCTTCCGCCGTCAGGCCGTTGCGGATCGCTTCTTCGAGCTTGCGCACCCAGCCGCGGTCATGCGCGAACATGCGGTAGGTCTCGAGCACTGCCCGATGCTCGCCCTCCATCGACACCTCGCGGCGCGACAGCATGTCGTCGATCGAGATCCGCAGCGACCCGAGCGCCTCTGCAAGCCGCTGCAACTCCTGGTCGGTATCCTCGTTGAGAAGATTGGTGACGACGATCCTTGGTTCGTGCAGGACGACATAGCCAAGGCCGATGCCTTCGCCGTAGCTGTTGCCGTCGATCGAGACGGGACGCGAGAGATCGAGTTCGAGCCCTGGCTTGGTGATCTTCTTGAGCTCGCCGGTTGCCACCATCTCGGCGAGAACCATGGCGGTCGTTTCGAGCGCCTCGACCTCGTCCTCGCGATAGTTGCGCATCGCCTTGTTCTGGACGACGAGAACGCCGAGCGCGCGCCCTGTGCGCAGGATCGGCACGCCGAGGAAGGAATGATAGATCTCTTCGCCGGTCTCCGGCAGGTAGGTAAAGGCCGGGTGAGACTGGGCGTCGGACAGATTGAGCGGCCGGGCCGAAGCGGCGATGGTACCGACGAGGCCCTGCCCCATCTTCAACTGCGCCAGGTGAACGGCGGCCTTGTTCAGACCTTCGGTCGCATAGAGTTCGAGCACGCCGTCGGAGCGCAGCACGTAGACCGAACACACTTCCGCGACCATATTCTGCGCGATCTGGCGCACGATACGGTCAAGGCGCTCCTGCGGCTCCAGCGGTTCCGCCATCAACTCGCGCAACCGCTTGAGGAGAACGCGCGGACCTGCGGAAAGGTCTCTCATCGCGTGGGGTCTCCCGAAATAGAGGGGACGGCAGCAAAGGGGATGCGCGGCCAAGTCGCCGCGAATCCCAAATCGGTCGTCTGTCGATTAACTCTTATCGAGACCGTAAGCGGAATGCAAAGTGCGAACCGCCAATTCCGCATAGGGTCCATCGATCAGGATCGAAATCTTGATCTCGGAAGTGGTGATCGCCTTGATGTTGATGCCCTTGTCGGCAAGCGCACGGAAGGCCGACGCTGCAACACCGGCGTGGCTGCGCATGCCGATACCGATGACCGACACCTTGACGAGGCCGGCTTCGGACTGGACAACGTCGTAACCGATCTTGTCCTTGTTGTCGCCGAGCACCTTCAGTGCCTTGTCGACATCGCCGGAGGGAACCGTGAAGGTCATGTCGGTTTTCGAACCGTCCTCGGAGATGTTCTGGACAATCATATCGACGTTGATATGGGCTTCAGCCAGCGGGCCGAAAATCGCGGCGGAGACGCCCGGCCGGTCGGCGAGACGGCGCAGCGAAATCTGGGCTTCATCCTTGGCATAGGCAATGCCGGTTACGACTTCCTGTTCCACGATCTCATCCTCATCACAAATCAGCGTACCGGGCGGATTGAGAAGGTCACCCATGCCCGGCGCATCGGGATCTTCGAAAGACGAACGCACGAAGGTGCGGACCTTGTGCACCATGGCAAGCTCCACCGAGCGCACCTGCAGCACCTTGGCGCCGAGCGATGCCATTTCCAGCATTTCCTCGAACGCGATCTTCTTCAGACGCCGCGCCTTCGGCTCGATGCGCGGGTCGGTGGTGTAGACGCCATCGACGTCGGTGTAGATGTCGCAACGGTCGGCCTTGACGCCGGCGGCGATCGCAACCGCCGAGGTGTCGGAGCCGCCGCGGCCGAGCGTGGCGACGCGGTTGTCGGGCCCAAGCCCCTGGAAGCCGGCGATGACGGCGACCTGGCCCTCGCCCATGCGGCGGATGAGCTCGGCACCGTCGATGTCAAGAATGCGGGCAGCGCCGTGGGCGTTGTCGGTGCGGATCGGGACCTGCCAGCCCTGCCACGAGCGGGCGTTGATGCCCATCGACTGCAGCGCGATGGCGAGAAGACCGGAGGTCACCTGTTCGCCGGACGCGACGATCGCGTCGTATTCGCGCGCATCGTAGAAGGGCGAGTTGGCGCCGGTTGCCTTCGGCATGTTCTGCACCCAGCCGACCAGCTCATTGGTCTTGCCGGACATCGCGGAAACGACGACGGCAACTTCGTGGCCGGCATCGACCTCGCGTTTCACATGGCGGGCAACATTGTGGATGCGTTCCAAATCAGCGACGGACGTCCCGCCGAATTTCATCACGATGCGTGCCATGTGCCTCTACCGGTACCCAAATTGCGCGCGCTTGCGCGCGTGACAGGAAAGCCCCCGCCGGCGCCCGACGGTCAAAAAGCTTGGGAGACTTCTCGCACATCGGCAGTCACCGCTTCGGGGAGCGGAAAGTCGCGGCGTCTCTTAGCGGATCAGGGGCCTGCGCGCAATGGCAGGGCGGCAGGAATAAGGCTCCATACGCACGGTGGGGAAACGTGCGCGGTCGCGGTTTGCGCCACTTGAAATTGCGGCAGCGCCGGCTAGGCTGCCAACGGACGCTTGAGGGGGCAGACATGCAAGCACATCGCATACCCGCAACCGCACGAATGATGGCCCGCTGTGCCGTCGCGCTTTCCGTGACGCTCTTGTGTTCGACACCGTCGAACGCCGCCGATTTCGACCAGGCACGCATGGCGCCGCAAGGCGACTGGACGGTGATCGTCAGCCCCTATGTCTGGGCGGCGAGCCTCAAGGGGGACGCATCGCTTGCGGGCTTCGACACCGATGTCGACGTGCCCTTCAAAGACACGCTCGACCATCTCGACCTGGCGCTGATGGGCAACATCGAGCTGACCAACGGCCAATGGGGTGTCTATTTCGACGGCCAATACGTCCGTACCAGCCAGGATGAGGAGCTGCTCAGCCATGAGATCGGCCTCGACATCAAGATGACGACGCTGGCCTTCGGCGCGTTCTATCAGGTCTATGAGCAGGAACTCGGCGGCAACACCGTCTTCGGCAAGCCCCGGACGCTGTCGATCGAGCCGACGATCGGTCTGCGCTGGACGAAGCTCGAGGCGGACGTGTCCGTGGCCGGCTTCAACACGAGCAAGAGCGCCGACTGGACCGACCCCTTCGTCGGCCTGCGGCTCAACGCCGATCTCAGCGAGCGCTGGAACCTCGTCGCCGAGGCCGATGTCGGCGGCTTCGATGTCGGCTCAAAGCTCAGCGTCAACGCCCAGGCCTATCTCGGATACCGAACCGAAATGCTTGGCCAGCCGACAATTTTGCGCGCCGGGTACCGGTTGCTCTATCAGGATTACGAAAGCGACGACTTCACGGGCGCGAACAAGTTCCGCTGGGACGTGAGCCAGCACGGCCCGGTGATCGGGTTTTCCATGTTGTTTTAGAACCTGGGCCTGCTTCAACGCTCAAGGACCGACTGGCGGATACCCAGCATACGCTTTGCCCGCGAAGGAGAATGGTATGACGTTCATCGTAAAGCCGGCCGTCCGATCGGTCACATCCGCGCTTGCCGCCCTTCTCATGCTCGGTCAGACGACGGCGGAAGCCTGCACCCGCCTCGTCTATCTCGGCCCCGATGACAATATCATCACTGCCCGATCGATGGACTGGAAGAGCGACGTCGCGACCAACCTCTGGGTCCTGCCGCGCGGCATCGAGCGCAACGGTCAGGCAGGGCCGAACTCGTTCAAATGGACGGCGAAGTATGGAAGCGTCGTGGCCACCGGCTATGATGTCTCGACCACCGACGGCGTCAACGAGGCCGGCCTCAATGCCAATCTCCTGTGGCTGGTCGAATCCGAGTACCCTGACTTCAACGATAAATCGAAGCCGGGCCTGACGATCGCCGCCTGGGCGCAATATGTGCTCGACAGCTTCGCCACTGTCGAGGACGCGGTGAAGGCGCTTGAGAAAGAACCGTTCACGATCGTCACCGACAACGTACCGGGTGAGAACCGGCTGACGACGCTGCACCTTTCGATCTCGGACAAGACCGGCGACAGCGCAATCGTCGAGTATATCGGCGGCAAGCAGGTGATCCATCACGGTCGCCCGTATCAGGTGATGACCAATTCGCCTGTCTTCGACCAGCAACTGGCCCTGAACGCCTACTGGAAGCAGATCGGCGGCACCGTGATGCTGCCGGGCACGAACCGCGCGGCCGATCGTTTCGCGCGCGCCTCGTTCTACGTCAACGCCATTCCGAAGGACGAGAACCCCGACCGTGCGCTGGCCAGCGTCTTCAGCGTCATTCGCAATGTCTCGGTTCCCTATGGGCTCAACACGCCGGAGGAACCGAACATTTCCTCGACCCGCTGGCGCACCGTGGTCGATCACAAGCGCAAGCTCTATTTCTTCGAGTCGGCGCTGACCCCGAACACCTTCTGGGTCGACCTGAAGAAGATCGATTTTACCAAGGAGACCGGCAAGGTGATGAAGCTCGATCTCGGCGAAAACCAGGATCACACCTATTCGGGCGACGCGACCGGCGACTTCAAGCAGGCCGAACCGTTCAAGTTCCTCGGGTTGCAGATGTGAGCACACCGGCTCGGGGCCGGCGCGAAGCCATTGAAAATTGCGCGCGACGGTGTTATTGACGCTGCCGTAAGTTCAAATTCGAGAAAGGGGGGCTGCACGTGATGACATTTTTCCGGCACCACCGCCAGCGTGGCCCCGTCCAAGCCCTGCAGATGCGTTTGCAGGGCTGACCAGACATCCTTTCGCGAAGATCGCGAGCCTATCCCTGGTCTGCCCAGAGTGATGCAGTGCGGAACCGTTTCGGTTTGAACGCCTGCATCGTCTTCCAATACCGAGTAGATGCGGCCCGAGCACAGCATGTCTGTGCTGCGGGCTCGACCATCCGAAACCCCGGCCTGAAGTGCCGCCCCGGATGATCCGCCGTCGCTCGTGCAGTCCAGAGAACGACCATGGCCTTGATCAATATCCGCAACCTCGGCGTCAGCCTGAGCGCACCGCTTTTCTCCAGTCTTAGCCTGTCCGTCGCATCCGGTGATCGTATCGGCATCGTCGCTGCCAACGGCCGCGGCAAGTCGACCCTGCTGAGATCAATCGCCGGCAGCTTTGATCCGACCGCCGGCGAAATCACCCGCTCGCGCGGGCTGACGGTCGGTCACGTCGAGCAGAACGTGCCTGCGTCGCTTTTACCTCTCTCCTTCCACGACGCCGTTCTTTCGGCCCTCCCGGCCGACCAGGCGGAAAACGAAAGCTGGCGCGTCGATATCGTGCTCGATTCCCTCGATGTGCCGGAGGTTCTGCGGACTCGCGCCGTCTCGGAGTTGAGCGGCGGCTGGCAGCGGCTGATGCTGCTTGCCCGCGTCTGGGTCAGCGAGCCAGACGCGCTGCTGCTGGACGAGCCGACCAACCATCTCGATCTCGCCAAGATCGCCCGGCTGGAGGCCTGGCTGAATGCGCTGCCACGCGACGTGCCGGTGCTGGTTGCCAGCCACGACCGCGCCTTCCTGGACGCAACCACCAACCGCACGCTGTTCCTGAGGCCAGAGCAATCGCCGATCTTCGCGCTCCCCTATTCGCGGGCGCGCGCCGCTCTCGATGAGGTGGACGCATCGGAGGAGCGGCGTTACCAGCGCGACATGAAGGTGGCGCAGCAACTGCGTCGCCAGGCCGCCAAGCTCAACAATATCGGCATCAACTCCGGCAGCGACCTGCTCACGATAAAGACGAAGCAACTGAAGCAGCGCGCAGAACGGCTGGAGGATGCGGCAAAGCCCGCGCATCAGGAACGTTCCGCCGGCGCGATCCGGCTCGCCAATCGAGGCACCCATGCCAAGATCCTGGTGACGCTCGACGACGTCCAGGTCGAAACGCCCGACGGCACCCCGCTTTTCCGCACCGGCAAGCGCTGGATCTGCCAGGGCGACCGCATCGTGCTGCTCGGCGAAAACGGCGCCGGCAAGACCCGGCTCGTCAACCTGATCCGCACGGCGATCGAGGAGCCCTCCCGCGCGCCGGAGACGCTGAAGGCAACACCCTCGCTGGTGCTCGGCTACAGCGACCAGGCGCTTGCCGGCCTGTCGGACGAGGAGACGCCGCTTGCCGCGCTGTCCCGCCGCTTCTCGCTCGGCGACCAGCGCGCCCGTAGCCTGCTCGTCGGTGTCGGCGTCGGCATCGACATGCAGGAAAAGGCGATCGGCCGGCTGTCGGGCGGCCAGAAGGCGCGTCTTGCCATGCTGGTGCTGCGCTTGAAAGAGCCCAATTTCTACCTGCTCGACGAACCGACCAACCACCTGGACATCGAGGGCCAGGAAGCGCTCGAAACGGAGCTGTTGAGAAACGAGACGAGCTGCCTGCTCGTCTCCCACGACCGCAGCTTCGTGCGCAATGTCGGCGACCGCTTCTGGCTGATCGAGAAGCGCCGCCTCGTCGAGGTCGAGGACCCGGAGGACTTCTTCGCCTCGGCGGCGGCAGGCGACGTCGGCTGACATAAAGCGCAATCATCGCAAGTGTGACGCCCGCAACAAGCGGGCGTCACAAATGCCAACATCATCAGGCGGGCGGCCGCGCAATCAGGCATGCGACCTCGCTGCTGTCAAAAATCTGCGCCGACAGTGCCTCGACCTGCCAGCTCTGGCGAAGGGCCGCCGCCGCGAGCCGCGCCAACGTCGTCCGCCCCCGTGGACGGCTCGTCATGGAAAAGAAAAAGACGTCCCTCAGGCTTCAACAGCTGCGCCAGCGCCGCAAACTCTCGAGCGGGATCGCCCCGCGTGAACACGCCGACGCGCATGGCGAACGCCTTGTCGAAGCGACGGCCACCGAGATCGAACGAGCGAAGCTCCGCAACCCGCAAGGTCGCCCGGCCTGCAGCAACATGTTCAGCATTTCTGCGTGCTGCCGCCGCGATCATCACAGCCGAGCGGTCGATGGCGACAATCTCCCCTTCGCCGAGCCGATCGCAAACCTTCGTCACGGCAATGCCATGGCCGCAACCGACTTCGAGCAGATGATCGGACGGCTGCGGCGCGATGACGCCGACCGCCCAGTCGATCCTGTTCAAGCCCATGTGGATTCCTCCCCTCGCCAGCGCAGAAACTAGCACGCGGAAGAGCCGCAGCACCAACCAATCCGATGCAAAAATAAAACCACTTGCAAAACCATATCAGATTTGCCACCCTTTCCGTGACAGGCATGCCGCAACGGGAGAGATACAATGCGCAAGGTCATCATGTGGGACATGGTTAGCGTCGACGGCTTCTTCGAAGCACCGGGGCACGACATCGAGTGGTTCGTCTTCGAGGACGAGCTCGCCGCCTATATCGGCGAAACGCAGCTCGAGGCCGACACCCTGCTTTTCGGCCGCGTGACCTATGAAATGATGGCGGGCTACTGGCCATCCGCTGAAGGCGACATCGCGACCTTCATGAACGGCGTCGAGAAATTCGTCTTCTCGCGCACGCTGACCTCCGCCGATTGGGCGGGGACGACGCTCGTGACCGGCGACGCCGCAAGCGAAGTCGAACGACTGAAGGCGCTGGATGGCGGCACGATCTTCGTTTTCGGCAGCGCCGACTTCGCGAGCGAACTGATCGAGAAGGGCCTCGTCGACGAATACCGCCTCGGCATCAATCCGGTGCTGCTCGGCGAGGGTATGCCGCTGTTCAAACCAGGGCTGAAGCGGACGAAACTCAAACTGACCCACACACGCCCTCTGACGTCCGGCGTGGTTATCCTGCACTACCAGCCAGAAGCGGACGCCTAGCAGGGCGGGCGCCACGCACGCGTGTGCGCCGATCTGGCCCAGCGCCGCCTCTTGACTTCCTTGTCCGATCGTCCGACTTCACTGCTGCACAAGTCCCTAAATCGGGATCGATTTAAGGATAGAATTTTGCAGCACTTTAAAGTGCTACAGCGTCCTTAGCGCGCCTTGAAAGACGCGCGGCGCTGTCGGGACGATGCAAGGAGACGGCGACATGAGCGAGACCGCACGCACGACGATCGACCAGAGCGAGGTTGACCGCTTTTCCGCCATGGCCGCGGAGTGGTGGGATCCGACCGGCAAGTTCCGGCCGCTGCACAAGTTCAATCCCGTTCGCCTCGCCTATATCCGGGACAAGGTGGCCGGGCATTTCGGCCGTGATCCCAGGAGCCCGCAGCCGCTCAAAGGTCTGCGCCTGCTCGATATCGGTTGCGGTGGCGGCCTCCTGTCGGAGCCGATGGCACGCATGGGCGCCGATGTTCTCGGCGCCGACGCCTCCGAAAAGAACATCGGCATCGCCAAGACGCACGCGGCCGGAAGCGGTGTGGCGGTCGACTATCGCGCCGTGACCGCCGAAGCCCTTGCCGAAGCCGGCGAGAGCTTCGACATCGTGCTCAACATGGAAGTGGTCGAGCATGTCGCCGATGTCGATTTCTTCATGACCACCTGCGCCCATATGGTTCGCCCCGGCGGTCTGATGTTCGTCGCCACGATCAACCGCACCATGAAGGCAGCGGCGCTTGCCATCTTCGCAGCCGAGAACGTGTTGCGCTGGCTGCCGCGCGGTACGCACCAGTATGAAAAACTGGTGCGCCCGGAGGAACTGGAAAAGCCGCTCGTGGCCAACGGCCTCGAAGTGACCGAGCGGACCGGCGTCTTCTTCAATCCGCTTTCCAATCAGTGGAACCTGTCCAAGGACATGGACGTCAACTACATGATCGTCGCCAAGCGGCCGCTATGAGCAACTGTCGGCGGTCTCAGCCAGCCTGCCGACGCTCCTGCCACTCGCGCTTCAACAGCGCATAGACGTATTCGTCGCCCCAGACATCGTTGAACCGGTCGTTCTCGATCAGATGCGCTTCGCGGCGCATGCCGAGACGCTCGACGACGCCGACGGATCCCTTGTTGAGGGCATCGAGCCGGGCAAAGATCCGGTGAAACTTCAGCGTCGAAAAGCCGAGATCAAGCAACGCCCGCATCGCTTCCGTAGCGTAGCCCTTGCCGGCAAAGTCGGGATTGAAGATGTAGCCGGTCTCCGCCTGTTCCGCCGCACTGCTTGCGAGCTTCAGCAGGACCTCGCCGATCAGTACACCATCCTCGCGGCGCTCGACGGCAAACACCGCGACGTCCCCATCGTCAACGAGCTTTGGCGCCGAAGCCTTGGCGAATTTTGTCCGCGCTGCCGTTTCGTCGAGCGGGTCCTGATAGAGATAATGGTAGACCTCCGGCAGGCGGTGATAGGCAAAGAATGCCGGAAAATCGCCAGGCGCGAAGGGCCGGATAACGAGGCGATCAGTGGAAATGTGAACATCGGACAATGCCATTGGCTGGAAAACTCCCATTGCAAAGCTGCGAGATGGGAGCCAAGGCATTGTATTTAAAGGGTGAGAACCAAAGTTTAGACGCGCAGATGCGAAAGTGCCCCGCGTCAGTTGACCTCGTCGGGCAAGATCGGCAGCGGCGCGACCGCGATCCCTTCTTCGAGCAACGCCACGGCCTCTTCCGCCGTCGCCTTGCCGATCAGCCCGCGCTCTTCCGCCTCGCCGTAGTGGATCTTGCGGGCTTCCTCGGGAAAGCGCTCGCCGACATCCTCGGCGTTCTCGCGTACGGACTTCACCAGCTCGCGGATCTTGGCGACCGTTTCCTTCTGCGCCTGGTCCATGATCACCGCCCGCGTCGCCTCCTTCTTGCGCGCGGTCGCGACCGAGGGCGCCATCAGTTGCTTGGCAACGGATGTCGAGTTGCAGCTCGGACAGGAGACCAGTTTGCGCTCGACCTGGCGGTCGAAATCGTCACTCGACGAGAACCAACCCTCGAAATCGTGGCCGTTGTCGCAGGAAAGGGTGTAGCGGATCAAGCGGCAACGCCTCCCTTCCCGGTCGGCGCCACTTCATCGAGCACGAAGCTACGGGCATTCTTCAAGTTCGGTATCTTGGCACGCGCCGCATGCACGGCGGCGACATCGATGTCGGCAAGCACAACCGCCTCGCCCGTAGGGCCAGCCGAAGCGAGCACGCGCCCCCAGGGATCAACGATCATAGAATGGCCGAACGTCTCACGCCCATCCTCATGCGTGCCCCCTTGCGCGGCGGCAATGACGAAGAGGCCGTTCTCGATCGCGCGGGCGCGAAGCAGGATTTCCCAGTGCGCCTCGCCCGTCTGCCGTGTGAAGGCGGCGGGCACCGACATGATCTCGGCGCCGGCAACGGCCTGCTGCCGGAAAAGCTCCGGGAAGCGCACGTCGTAGCAAATGGAAAAGCCAAGTTTGCCGAAATCGAGTTCGGCCAGGCGTGCAATGCTGCCCGGCTGATAGGCGGCACTTTCCCGCCAGCTCTCGCCGTTGTCGAGATCGACGTCGAACATATGGATCTTGTCATAGTCACAGATCTTTTGGCCATTCGGGCCAAACAGCAGGCCGCGATTGGCGATCTTACCGTCGGCAAGCGCGATCGGCGTCGAGCCGACATGGAGGTAGACGCCAAGTTCGCCGGCAAGCTGAGCCGCCGCCGCGGCAATAAGATCGTTGGCCTCGTCCTTCAGGATCGCGCGCAGCGCCGCCCGGTCCCGCTGCAGCGCCCCGGTCATTTCCGGAGTCTGGATATAGGTCGCACCCTGGGCTGCCGCTTCACGCGCGAGCCGCACCATCGTCTCCGCATTCTTGCGCGGATCGACGCCGGAACACATCTGAATGGCTGCGGCCTTGAAAGTCATCACGTCCAACTCCTAAGCGCTCACCGCTGATAAACGGGACGTCGCCTCATGCAAGGGTACGGTGCCTCAGGCAGCCAGCATCGCGTCGAGTTTGCCGGCGCGTTCCAGCGCGTGCAGGTCGTCGCAGCCACCGACATGAATGTCGTTGATGAAGATCTGCGGGAACGTCGTCCCACCGTGCGACTTGTCGATCATCACCTGCCGAACGTTCGGATCATAGGTGGCATCGTGCTCGAGGAAGGAAACGCCCTTGGTTTCCAGGAGTTTCTTTGCGGCCGAGCAATAGCCGCAGAACTGACGCGTATAAATGACCACCGAAGCCATGATCCTGAACCGCTCCTTTGCCGGCGACCGTGCCGGACATCTGATTGTCATATAAGACCGGATACGGCTCTTGCAAAGGTCAAAACCGTGACCGACCCGGCTCCCGCCCGCTTCAGCGCACGGGTCGCTGCGGCAACGGTTGCGCCGGTCGTATATACATCGTCGACGAGAACCACGCTTTTCCCACTGAGACCCGCCCTGCCGCTTTCCGAGACGGCGAAGGCGCCGCGGACGTTCTCCTCGCGGGCGCGCAATCCCAAGCGTACCTGCGGGCTCGTGCGCCGGATGCGCCTCAAGATGTCGGGCTGATACGGACGACCGGAGAGCTGCGCAATGGCTCGCGCCAATTCCGCCGACTGGTTGAACCGCCGCTTCCACAGCCGGAAGGCATGCAGCGGCACGGGGATGATCGCGTCGGCGGAAGCGACGGCACCGTCGCTCGCCCGGATCATCCATGTCGCCATCATCGGCGCGAGATCCGTGCGGTCGCGATATTTCAGCCCGTGGACCAGATCGCGGGCAACGCCTTCATGGATCGCCACCGACCTTAACCGATCGAATGCAGGCGGGTTGGCGATCGCCTCCGGTGACACCGCTCCGGCGCCGTGATCGACCGAAAACGGCATGCCGAGAATATCGCAATAGGGCCGCTCGATCAGCGGCAGCGTCGCCCAGCAGGAGGCGCAGACCGCGCGATGATCGCCGACCAGCCGGCCGCAACCGCAACAGACAGGCGGAAAGACGAGATCGACGAGCCCCAGTCCGAATCGTCTCAGCATGCCCGCGCGCCACGCCTGCGGAATACGCAACCTCTCCCATGCCATGCGGTTGACTTTGTGCCTCCGAAGGTCTCTTTGCTGCCCATCGCGGAGAGACTATCGTGGAAAAAATCTTTGACCAGAGCCTCGTCGAGGCGCACCGGGCAAGGGCGCTCAGAAACGCCGATCCGAAGGCCGGTTTCCTTCTCGACATCGTTGCCGAAGAGCTCGCCGAGCGTGTCGGCGTGGTCGAGCGTCATTTTGATCGCGCACTCGAACTTCACGGCTATACCGGTGAAACGGCCCGCCAACTGATGGCGACCGGCAAGATCGACGCCATCGAGCGCATCGAGACCGACGCCCGCTTCAGCTCGACCGAGGCGCCGGTGACGATCGCCTCGCTCGAGGAAGTTCCGGCCGAACCGGAAAGCGTCAACCTGATCGTCTCGCCGCTGTCCCTGCATCTGACCAACGATACACCGGGCGCCTTCATCCAGGTGCGGCGGGCGCTGAAGCCCGATGGGTTGTTCCTCGCCGCCATCCCGGGCAGCGGCACGCTGCAGGAGCTGCGCGAAGCGCTGCTGGCTGCAGAGGCCGAATTGACCGGCGGCGCCAGCCCGCGCGTCATTCCCTTCGCCGATGTCCGTGACGTCGGCGCTCTGCTCCAACGCGCCGGCTTCGCTCTGCCGGTCACCGACACGGAAACCTACACGGTGCGCTATGATTCGCTGTTCGCGCTGATCCGCGACCTGCGCGCCATGGGCATGACCAGCCCGCTTTCGGCGCGCAGCCGCACGCCCGTTTCCAGGCGGTTCTTCCTCAGGGCTGCGGAAATTTACGCGGAGCGCTTCTCCGATCCGGACGGCCGCGTTCGCGCTACCTTCTCCATCATCTATCTGTCCGGCTGGGCGCCGCACGAAAGCCAGCAGAAGCCGCTGAAGCCGGGTTCAGCAAAGCAACGGCTTTCGGCAGCGCTTGGCACGAAGGAGCAGCCGCTGTAGGGCGGCATCCACCCCAGATCCGGTCTTAGTGCTTATGCGCTCGGGAACGCTGCGGCGAGCGAGTCGTAGACGTAGGTCAGGGCGTTGCCGATCTGGTTGGCCCCGAAGATTAAGCTGAGGGAGACGAGGGCGGCGATCAGCGCATACTCGATGGCGATGCCGCCGTCCGTGCCACCAAACAAGCGTCTAAGCGTTTCCATGCGTCCCAGCCAGATTTGTGTTCAATCCGAATCGGACGCCAGCGCCAAACGGGCCGATGGCGTTCGCCTCAGCAGCCGCTCTTGCGGCCGTCGGCATCGATAATGCAAACCGCTCCGGGCATTTCCTGAAGGACGCTGCGCCGAACCGTGTAGCGCTTGGTGGTCCCCTTCGAAGGGATGGAGCCGGTGGAAATGTTGTCGTAATCGACGGGCGTGTTCGCCATGATGCGCTTGTCGGTCTTGGATGACAGCATGGGCGTCAGGATCAGTGTCAGCGCGATCACCGCCGTTCCGAACAACAGCGACAGATTGAGCACACCTGTCCGGCGGGACTGATTATTCATCAGATCCTTTTCCTGAACCGTGTTCCAGAAATCGTCGTCCACCATCCCAGCCTCACAAACGCGCAAAATACGGCGAACGCAAGCGCCCTTCCCAAGCTTGGTTCCACCGCACTGCCTGAAATCGATACGCCGTTGCCAACGATACGTACCAAAACTGAATTGGAGCTATCTTTGCGCCAGGGAGATAAACGATCGATTAATAATCAATCAGATTTCGGGTAGGTTCAGAGCAAATCCATAATAAACGGGATAAGCGGTTCGTCTGCCGGCGGCATCGGAAAATCGCGCAGGGCCTTTGGCCGGACCCACTTGATCGCCTGGCCTTCCCGCCCGATCGCAACCCCTTCATAGCGGCGGCAGACATAGAGCGGCATCAGCAGATGGAAGTCGTCATAGGTGTGGCTGGCGAAGGTGAGCGGCGCCAGGCATGCGACCTTGGTGCGGATGCCGAGTTCTTCCTCAAGCTCGCGGATCAGGGTTTCCTCCGGCGTCTCGCCGGCTTCAACCTTGCCGCCCGGAAACTCCCATAGGCCGGCAAGCGATTTCCCCTCCGGTCGCTGCGCGAGCAGGATACGACCATCGGAATCGACAAGCGCGCAGGCCGCGACAAGCACGATCTTCTTTCCGTTGGCATCCATGGCCTCAAGCTCCCGGCGTTCGATAGATGTAGCTGTAAACCTCGGAGAAACCGGCGCCGCGATAAAGCGCCATAGCCGAGCTGTTATCCGCTTCCACCTGCAGCCAGGCCTTCTTGGCTCCGCGCAGACGCGCCCAGCGCAGGCAGACGTCGAGCATCGCCTTGCCGACGCCCCGGCCACGGACCCGCTCGTCCACGGCAAACTGCATGATGCCGGCAAGATCGTTGTCCTGGACGACGAGCGCCACGGCCGTCGGCCCCATCTCGGCATCCTCGAACAGGAAGAGGCCACTCTCCGGCTTGATCGCGTTGATGATTTCGGCCAGCGCCGCCTTGCGCTTCGGATCGCTCTTCGCAATCCCGATGCACGCATCGACGAACCGGCCGACATCCTTGATCGGCAGATGATCGATGCCGTCACCGAACTCGCGCTCGACCAGGTCGACGCTCATGACCAGGCTGCGGCTGAACGCATTCCAGCCCTCGGCATCCATATGGGCGACAAGCTGCGGCGGCGTCAGCGGCGTCTGGCGCACAGTCAGCGGCCGGCCGTAGTCGGCAAAGCGCCGGGCAGCCTTTTCGAGACGGACCGGGATGTCGCGATAGTCGGACGGATCAAGCGGATTGACGGAATTCAGCCGCTTGGAATCATGGCCTGCATTGAGCCGGATCAGCCAGCTGCCATCATATTGTACGGACGCTGCCGGCCAGGCGCGGAAACCCACGGCCTCGAGACGGCGCACGTTCGGAAGATCCACCATTGCCACTTCCCCAGCTTCGGCCTGTGCCTTGCCCGCCACGTGCCGAATATCATTCGATGTCATCTTGCTACCTCTGCACGGTCTGGCGCGCCAGGCCGCTCACCATCACATAACCGGCGCCTCAGCTCCGGTAGTCGCCGTTGATCTCGACATATTCCTTCGTCAGGTCGCAGGTATAGACAGTGGCCCGACCGGAACCGAGGCCGATTTCGACGCGGATCGTGATGTCCTCTTCCTTCATCACGGCCGTGGCCGCAGCTTCAGAATAGGTGGGATCGCGCTCCCCCTCGACGGCGACGCGCACGTCGCCGAACCAGATCGCCAGCCGGTCGCGCTCGGCCATTTCTCCGGACTTGCCGACGGCCATGACCACGCGGCCCCAGTTGGCGTCTTCACCGGCGACCGCCGTCTTGACGAGCGGCGAATTGGCGATCGAAAGCGCGATGCGCTTGGCGGCCGCATCATTCTCGGCGCCTTCGACAGTCACCTCGACCATCTTGCGAGCGCCTTCGCCGTCGCGCACGACCTGGAGCGCGAGATCGCGCAAAAGGTCGTTCAGTGCGGCGCGGAAGGCATTAAGACGCGGGTCGGCCGCATCGGAGATTGCCGGCTGGCCGTCGGCCGATGCCGCGCCCGTAGCGAACAGCATCAGCGTATCGGACGTCGAAGTGTCGCTGTCGACCGTGACCGAGTTGAAGGTCGGGCCGACGCCGGCCGAAAGCAGGGCCTGCAGCGCCGAAGGCGCAATGTCGGCATCTGTGACCACGAAGGAGAGCATCGTCGCCATGTCGGGCGCGATCATGCCGGCGCCCTTGGAGATGCCGTTGATCGTCACCTTGACGCCGTCGATTTCGGCGCTGCGTGTCGCTACCTTCGGATAGGTATCCGTCGTCATGATCGCCTTGGCGGCTTCGAACCAGAAGTCCTCCTTGCCGGCAACAGCCAGATCGTCGAGCACGCCGGCAAACTTGGTCGCGTCCAAAGGCTCGCCGATGACGCCGGTCGACGCCAGGAAGACTTCGCTCTCCGCGCAGCCGACAGCCTTTGCCGCCGACTTTGCCGTCAGTTCCGTCGCCTCGCGGCCCTTCTTGCCGGTGAAGGCATTGGCGTTGCCGGAGTTGACGACGACAGCGCGCGCGACACCGCCGGCAAGGTTCTTGCGGCAGAAATCGACAGGGGCCGAAGGGCACTTGGAACGGGTGAAGACACCGGCCACGACGGCCGGCCGGTCGAACACCATCATCAGCACGTCGGTGCGGTTCTTGTACTTGATGCCGGCGGCTGCGGTCGCCATGCGGACGCCACGCACGGAGGGCATTTCGGCAAAGGTTTTCGGAGCGAGCGGAGAAACGGAGCCGGACATGGGAAACCTGCTGTGACGTGTTGGAGCCAAAGCACTTCCAAAAGAGCCTGGCGGCCTTCAGGAAATGCCTAAGAACAAGGATCCGGAGCGGTCTACAACCGAAACGGCTCCAGATCCATCTTGCGACAAATGCCCGAACGGTTTTCACCGCCGGGCATCGACAAAAAGCGGTGACGACAGGCCCCGCCAGTGGCAGGGCCCGCCGATCGAATTACTTGGCTTGTTGCGCTTCCTGCGCCTTGTTGGCCTCGTCATAGGCCTGCTTCAGCGCCGGGTCGGAAATTTCGACGCCTGCATCCTTCTTGGCGGCGGCAAGCAGCTCGACATACTTGTCACGCATGACAAGCTGACGAACCTGCTGCTCGACCTGCTCGAGCGGCGGCGGGGCCTGCGGGCGCTTGTCTTCGACCAGGATTACGTGGAAGCCGAACTGCGTCTTGACCGGGGTCTTGGTGTAGGCGCCCTTCTCGAGAGCGAAGGCAGCCGTTTCGAATTCCGGCACCATGCGGCCCTTGGTGAAGTAACCGAGGTCGCCGCCGTCGTTCTTGTTCGGATCGGTGGACTTCGCCTTGGCAAGCTCGACGAAGCTCTTGCCAGCGTCGAGTTCCTTGATGATTTCCTTGGCTTCGTCTTCCGTCTTGACCAGGATATGGCGGGCCTTCACTTCGTCCTGAACCGGAATGGCCGCGACTTCCTTGTCGTAGCGTGCCTTCACCTCTTCCTTGGTGATGGCGTCGACGACATGCTTCTTGAAGTAGGCGTTGTGAAGTTCGCGCTCGGTGAGGTACGCGACGCGCTGCTTGAAAGTGGCGTCGTCCTGCAGGCCTTCCTTCTCGGCCGTGGCGGAAAGAAGCTTAACGTCGATGATCGCCGACAGTGCTGCGGCGCGCTTCTGTTCTTCCGGCATCTGCTGCAGCTGCGGGTCGAGGCCACCCAGAGCAAGATTGAGTTCGGACTGACGCACGTCCTCGCCGCCAACCTTGGCGACCACCGGATCGGCGTCTTCCGCCCGCGCGCCACCATGTACGGCCATCGCCGCAACCAGTGCCACGGCGGCCAGGGTTTTCAACTTGGTCATGCTCACTAACCTTTCACATTGGCCTTCGGCGCAATTGCCTGCAGCTTGTAGCGGCTGCACAACACCAGAATGTGGCGGTTCTGTAGCCGTCCGGCAGTGCAATTGCGTTGACATAATTCGACCCCCCTCTTATCTGTCACGCAACCTCGCGTCCAGAACAGTTTCCGGGCGTTTCACGGCATTGCGCGGTTTTCGCGGCGTGGCCATGAGACCCAAGGCAACAAAAATGAAAGGACCATTCGTATGGTCAGTCTCGGCGGCCTAGCCCGCAAGTTGTTTGGCTCCTCCAACGATCGCCGCGTGCGTGGCTACAAGGCACGGGTGGACGCCATCAACGCACTTGAAGCCGACATGAAGGCTTTGTCGGATGAGGCGCTCGCCGGCAAGACGGTGGAATTCCGCAAGCAGCTGGAAGAAGGCAAGACGCTCGACGACCTTCTGGTTCCGGCCTTTGCGGTCGCCCGCGAGGCGGCCCGCCGCGTGCTCGGCCTGCGCCCGTTCGACGTCCAGCTCATCGGCGGCATGATCCTGCACGAGCGCGCCATCGCCGAAATGAAGACCGGTGAAGGCAAGACCCTCGTCGCGACGCTTCCGGTCTACCTGAACGCGCTTGCGAGCAAGGGCGTGCACGTCGTTACCGTCAACGACTACCTCGCCCAGCGCGACGCCGGCACCATGGACCGCATCTATAGCTTCCTCGGCATGACCACGGGCGTCATCGTCCACGGCCTGACCGACGAGCAGCGCAAAGCCGCCTATGCCTGCGACATCACTTATGCCACCAACAACGAGCTCGGCTTCGACTATCTGCGCGACAACATGAAGTACGAGCGCGGACAGATGGTCCAGCGCGGCCACTTCTTCGCCATCGTCGACGAAGTGGACTCGATCCTCGTCGACGAAGCGCGCACGCCGCTGATCATCTCCGGCCCGCTCGACGACCGCTCGGATCTCTACAACACAATCAACGAATTCATTCCGCTGCTTTCGGCTGAGGACTACGAGATCGACGAGAAGCAGCGCTCGGCCAACTTCTCCGAAGAAGGCACCGAGAAGCTCGAAAACCTGCTGCGCGAGGCGGGCCTGCTCAAGGGTGAATCGCTCTACGACATCGAAAACGTCGCAATCGTCCACCACGTCAACAATGCGCTCAAGGCCCACAAGCTGTTCCAGCGCGACAAGGACTACATCGTTCGCAACGGCGAGATCGTCATCATCGACGAATTCACCGGCCGCATGATGCCGGGCCGCCGTTATTCGGAAGGCCAGCACCAGGCGCTCGAAGCCAAGGAAAAGGTGCAGATCCAGCCAGAGAACCAGACGCTCGCATCGATCACCTTCCAGAACTACTTCCGCATGTACTCCAAGCTCGGCGGCATGACCGGTACGGCCTCCACCGAAGCGGAAGAATTCGGCAACATCTACGGCCTGGAAGTCGTTGAAGTTCCGACCAATCTGCCGATCAAGCGTATCGACGAGGATGACGAGGTCTACCGTACGCAGGGCGAAAAGCTGAACGCCATCATCGACGAGATCAAGTCGGCACACGAGCGCGGCCAGCCGATGCTGGTCGGCACGACGTCGATCGAAAAGTCCGAGCAGTTGGCCGACCTTCTGAAGAAGTCCGGCTTTGCCAACTTCCAGGTTCTCAACGCCCGCTACCACGAGCAGGAAGCCTTCATCGTCGCCCAGGCCGGCGTGCCCGGCGCCGTCACGATCGCCACCAACATGGCCGGTCGCGGCACCGATATCCAGCTCGGCGGCAACGTCGACATGCGCATCCAGCAGGAGCTCTCGGAAGTTGAGCCCGGCCCCGAGCGCGAACAGCGCGAACAGGCGATCCGCGCCGAAGTGCAGCAGCTGAAGGAAAAAGCGCTGGCCGCGGGCGGGCTTTACGTTCTCGCTACCGAGCGCCACGAAAGCCGCCGCATCGACAACCAGCTTCGCGGCCGTTCCGGCCGTCAGGGCGACCCGGGTCGATCGAAGTTCTACCTGTCGCTCCAGGACGACCTGATGCGCATCTTCGGCTCCGACCGCATGGACGGTATGCTGCAGAAGCTGGGCCTCAAGGAAGGTGAGTCGATCATCCATCCGTGGATCAACAAGGCTCTCGAACGCGCCCAGAAGAAGGTTGAAGCCCGCAACTTCGACATCCGCAAGAACCTTCTGAAGTACGACGACGTTCTCAACGATCAGCGCAAGGTGATCTTCGAGCAGCGCATCGAGCTGATGGATGCCGAAAGCGTCACCGAAACCGTGACCGACATGCGCACCGAAGTCGTCGAAGACATGGTCAGCAAGCGCATTCCCGAGAAGGCCTATGCCGAGCAGTGGGACGTCGCCGGTCTCAAGGCCGACGTGCAGCAATACCTCAATCTCGACCTGCCGATCACCGAATGGGCTGCCGAGGAAGGCATCGACGAAGCCGATATTCTCGAGCGCGTCATGACCGCTGCCGAAAAGGAAGCCGCCGACCGTGCCGAACGCTTCGGTCCGGAGATCATGCAGTATGTCGAACGCTCGGTCGTGCTGCAGACACTCGACCATCTGTGGCGCGAGCACATCGTCAACCTCGATCACCTGCGCTCAGTCATCGGCTTCCGCGGCTACGCCCAGCGCGATCCGCTGCAGGAATACAAGTCCGAAGCCTTCGAGCTGTTCCAGGCCCTGCTCGGCAACCTGCGCCAGGCCGTGACCGCACAGCTCATGCGCGTCGAGCTGGTGCGCGAAGCAGCCGAAGCGCCGCAGCCGGCTCCGCCTGTCATGCATGGCCACCATATCGATCCGCTCACCGGCGAGGACGATTTCGGCGACGTCACGCTGCTGGCCGCCCCGCCAGTGCAGCGAGACGCAACCAACCCATTGTCCTGGGGCAAGGTCTCGCGTAACGAGCTCTGCCCCTGCGGTTCGGGCAAGAAGTACAAACACTGCCACGGCATCTACGAGGCATAAGCCAGCCGCGGAATGCAGGTACTGTCTGCGCCCCCTGCCCTTCAGAAATGCCGCCCCCCGGGCGGCATTTTCGTTTCCTGGAGCCAGTTTGCTAGCGATGGCACGCCCTGGGCGATCAGGTTTTCGAGCGCGCGAATGCCGGTGCTGTTGATATGGCGGCGGCCGAGCGTGGCGTTGATACGGAGTGCGAGGTCTTCCGCGTTGGCGACCGTCAGGTCCTCCAGCCGCTCGATGCCGATCTTCTGGAGATCGCCGACCATGTGCGGCCAATCGATTTCGCCTGCATAATCCGCTGCCGCTCGCTGTCCACAATCGGCATGGTTGCCCCCATTCCTTACAACCGCGCTGCACCCTTTGTTAACGCTGTTCTGGCAGTACTGAACCCCTGTATTGCGTAATCTCAGGGTGTTCTCGTGTTCATGGCGGTATGTCAAACGGCCGGACGAATGCTGCCGTCGGCACTGAGACACCGCCTGTCCGCAATTATCGCCCGGCTTCTCCCCATCCTGACAAGTTCCGACGCCACGAACGCTGCGCGCCGCATGGCGCTCGTCGCCTTCACGGTTCGCATCGTCAGCGCCGCCATCGCCTTCCTGTCGCAGATCATCCTCGCGCGGCTGATGGGCGAGTTCGAATACGGCATCTTCGTCTTCGTCTGGGTGCTGGTCATCCTGTTCGGCAGCCTCTCCTGCGTCGGCTTTCACTCCGTCGTCATCCGCTTCCTGCCGGAATACCAGGCGTCGGCCGCCATGGACGAAATCCGCGGCGTGACGACGACGGTGCGCATCTTCGCGCTTTCCTCCGCCACCACGGTCGCCGTCCTCGGCCTTGCCGGCCTCTGGTTCTTTTCCGGGCACATCGAGGCCTATTACCTTGTGCCCCTCTATCTCGGCCTCTTCACCCTGCCGATGATCTCGCTGGGCGACGTCATGGACGGAACGGCGCGTGCCCATGGCTGGCCGATTGCCGCGATGAGCCCCACCTTCATCATCCGGCCGCTGCTCGTGCTCGTTTTCATGGTGCTCGCCGTCACCGCCGGCGCGCCCCACACCGCGCAAACCGCCATGATGGCAGCCATGGCCGCGGCCTATGTCACCAGTGTCTCGCAGTTTCTCGCGCTCACCTACCGTCTGCGCTCGCGCTATGTTCCGGGACCGCGACGCATCGAGCTTCGCCGTTGGCTCAAGGTCTCGATCCCCGTCTTCCTGGTCGATGGCTTCGGCTTCCTGCTGACCAATTCCGATGTGGTGATCGTCGGCCTCTACCTGGAGCCGGACGACGTCGCGATCTATTTCGCTGCCGCCAAGACCATGGCGCTTGTGCATTTCGTCATGTTCGCGGTCAAGGCAGCCGCGGGCCCGCGCGTCTCCAACGCGATGGCCCGCGATCCCGGCCAGATCCCCGGCATCGCGGTCGAAAGCGCCCGCTGGGCCTTCTGGCCGTCGCTTCTGGTCGGCGCGCTGGTGCTACTGGCAGGGCCGTTCCTGCTTTCGCTCTTCGGCCCGGCCTTCGTCACCGGGCTGCCGCTGATGATGGTGCTTTTCGCGGGTATCCTCGCCAAGGCTTTCATCGGCCCGGCCGAAACGCTGCTGACGATGGCCGGCCAGCAGACGCTGTGCGTGATCCTCTACGCCGGCGCGCTGGTGGTCAACATCGCACTCAACCTCAGCCTCATCCCTCTTTTCGGACTGAACGGTGCTGCTTTTGCAACCGCTGGTGCTATGTTCGTCGAGGCGATGCTGCTGCACCTCGCCGTCCGGCGTACCTTCGGCTTTGCGCTCTTTGCCTTCGCAAGAGCGCGGGCCGGCAATGAAAACAACGGGGCTGTCCATCCATGATCGGCAATACCAATCTTCCGAGCGATGCAAACAGCCGGGCCGCACGGGTTCTCGGCGGTCTGGCGCAGGACGGCGAAAGCGGACCGACCGCAGAGCATCTGATCGAGGTCGGACGTCCCGGACGGCATCTTGCCATCTATCCGGCAAGGGCCGGCTACGAGTTGCAGCGCGAACTCGACTTTCTGTCGAACCGGGCGCTGGAGCCGAACGTCTTCTTCACCGGACGCTTCCTGGCGCCGGCCATGCCACGCCTGGAAGAGCGAGTCATCCGGCTCGCGATCATGCGCGACAACGACGAGCGCCGCAGCCGGCTGCGTTTCCTGATGCCGTTCTCGATCGAAAAGCCCGGCTTCTCGATCGGCGCGCCGATCATTCGCGCCTGGTCGAACCCGTTCGGACCACTGGGCGTGCCACTGCTCGACGCCGAGGATGCGGCCGAGACCATCGACAACCTGTTCGAAGCCTTTGCCGCGCCGGCAACCGGGCTGCCCTCGATCCTGGTGCTGCCCGACATGCGGCTCAACGGCAAGGTCGCCCGCCTCACCCGCGCCGTCGCCATCGGCCGCAACCTGCCTCTGACGGTGACCGACACCTTCAGCCGGCCGATGCTCGAAAGCCTGCTCGACGGCCCGACCTATCTGCGCAAGGCAATCAGCCCGGCGCATTTCCGCGAGCTGCGGCGGCAGTGGAACAATCTCGAAAAAGAGGGCGAGCTCGTCTATTCGGTCGCCCGTCAGCCCGCCGACGTCCGCCTGCGCATGGAGGAATTCCTAGCGCTGGAAGCATCCGGCTGGAAGGGCAAGGCGCGCAGCGCCATGGTGCTCGACCGCTTCCGGGCCGCCTTTGCCCGCGAGGCGATCACCAATCTGGCCGACGGCGACAGCGTGCGCATCCACACGCTCGATCTCGACGGCAAGGCGATCGCCTCGATGGTCGTCTTCCTGATGTCGGGCGAGGCCTATACCTGGAAGACGGCCTATGACGAGCGCTATGCCAGGTTTTCGCCGGGCAAACTGCTTCTCGCCGAACTGACGGAATGGCATCTCGACGACGCCAACATCGCCCGCTCCGATTCCTGCGCGGTGCCGGACCACCCGATCATGAGCCGTTTCTGGCAGGAGCGCGAAGACATGGGCACGATGGTGATCGGCCTGCAGCAGACCCGAGACCGCGAAGTGCGCCAGGTGGCAGCCCAGCTCCACCTCTATCGCAACACCCGCAACATGGCGCGGATCCTGCGCGACAAGATCAAGGCGCTTGCCGGACGCTAGAGCGGGATGAGGAAAAAGCGGGCGCGGTTTTCCGCCCGCATCCCGCTCCAGCCAATTCAAATCAATCGCGCGGCGGCCGAGGGACTACGACGCTTCGGAAACCTCGATCGCCTCGCGCGCTTCCGCCGCCGCCTGCTCGCGCAGGAATCGTCTGATCACCTTGCCCGAGGTCGTCAACGGCAGGCTGTCGACGAAGGCGATTTCGCGCGGATACTCGTGCATCGAGAGCCGGGTCTTCACCCACTCGCGGATGGAGGTTGCCACACGCGCGTCGCCAACGACGCCCGGCCGTAGCACGACATAGGCCTTGACGATCTCGGTGCGCACCGGATCGGGCTTGCCGACAGCGGCGGCCAATTGCACGTCCGGATGGCCGGCGAGGCAATCCTCGATCTCGCCCGGGCCGATGCGATAGCCCGACGAGGTGATGACGTCGTCGTCACGCCCGAAGAAGGTGAAATAGCCCTCCTCGTCCATCACGCCCTGATCGCCTGTCGTCATCCAGTCGCCGATGAACTTCTTCTCCGTCGCCGCCGCGTTGCCCCAGTAGCCGAGGAACATCACCGGGTCCGGCCGCTTCACCGCCACCTGCCCGACGCTGCCGGCCGGCAGTTCGCGGCCTTCGCCGTCGATGATCGCCACCCGGTGGCCGGGTGCGGCCTTGCCCATCGACCCCGGCTTGACGACGCCGAGATCGGCGGCTGACGAAATGACGATGTTGCACTCGGTCTGGCCGTAGAACTCGCTGACCTCGAGACCGAGCGCCGCCTTTGCCCATTCATAGGTCTCGCGGCCGAGGGACTCGCCAGCCGAGCCGATGGTTCGGAGATTAAGCCGATAGCGCTCGCGCGGATTCTCGACCGCCTTCATCAGCCTGAGCGCCGTCGGCGGAATGAACGCATTGCGCACGTCCATTTCTTCCAGGATGCGAAAGGCAGTATGCGGGTCGAACTTCTGCGCCGGCGACGACACGACGGGTACGCCGTGCAGCAGCGACGGTAACAGCGCGTTGAGCAGCCCGCCCGCCCAGGCCCAGTCGGCCGGCGTCCACATGCGGTCACCCGGCTGCGGCAGGAAGTGATGGTGAAACTCGAAGCCCGGCAGATGGCCGAGCAGCACCCGGTGCCCGTGCAGTGCCCCCTTCGGCGGCCCTGTCGTGCCTGACGTATAGATCATCAAGGCCGGATCGTCGGGGCCGGTATCGGCCGCAACAAAGTCAGAGGGATCACCCGACGCCAAGTCAGAGAAGACAATCGTGCCCGGACGCGGCTGATCATCCGCCAGCACCACCAGCCGCAAGTCAGGCAGCCGCTCACGGATCGCCGCGATGCGTTCATAGCCAAAGCCGTTGGTGATGACAGCCGCCACGCCGGCGTCGCGCAGCCGGTATTCGAGCGCCTCGACGCCGAAGAGCAGCGCCAGCGGCAGCGCGATGGCACCGTGCTTATAGATCGCTGCATGGGCAATCGCCGTCTCGAACCCCTGCGGCAACAGGATCGCCACCCGTTCTCCGGGCATGATACCCTCCCCCGCCAGCCCCCTGGCAAAGGCCGAGGATTGCCGGGCGAATTGACGATAGGTCAGCGATTGATGCGCACCGCCAGGATCGAAATGCTGGAGACAGACACGCTCCGGCGCCCGCTCAGCCCAGGCGTCGCTGACGGCAACGCCGATGTTGAACTTTTCCGGAATCTGCCAGCGGAAGGCGCGGTAGAGTTCGTCGTAGGTCTCTATTCTCGGTAACATGACGCTGCCATGACAGTTTTCTTGCTGCAGCGCACCTAACACCTTCGCAAGCGACAGTTCAATGACTGCGGCGGCGTTCAGGCATGTCGGACGATGGATGTGAAGAAAGTGTATGTGGTGGTGCCCCATGCCGGGGTCGAACCAGCACTCCTTTCGGAACTCGATTTTGAGTCGAGCGCGTCTACCAATTCCGCCAATGGGGCTCAGGGAAGTGCGATATCAGCGGCTCGGATTTACACGAAGGATTTCGCCGTGGTCAACCATCATTTTCAGGATGCACGACCAACAATCACGAAAGCGTGCGGGCCGGTCGCAGCCGCTGCGATTTACAGCGCGCACGATCCTGCCTAAGAAGGCGCCATCCAGTTTGCACTGCGGCATCCCTCGGTTTCGAGTTGCCGCCCGCGAGGTATAGATGATCGACGCCGCCACCCAATCCCGCCAGCATTTGCTGATCGCCGTTATCGTAACACTCGGCATGGCGGCGACCGTGGGCGGCGCGCTCGGCTTCGAGCATGTCGGTGGCTATATTCCCTGCGCGCTCTGCCTGTTGCAGCGCGATCCCTACTACTGGGGCATCCCGGTCGGTGTTTTGGCAATCGCCACGACCGCGTTCAAACTGCCGGCGTGGACGACACGCACGCTGCTTCTCATCGTCGGCATCCTGATGCTGGTCGGCGCCGGCATGGGCGTCTATCACTCGGGCGCCGAATGGGGCTTCTGGGAAGGACCGTCCACCTGCGCCACGACCGCGCAAGGGATTTCGTCGAATGTCGGTGATCTGCTGGGCGATCTCGATTCCAAGCATGGCCCGTCGTGCACCGAAGCCTCCTTGCGGGTGCTCGGGCTCTCCTTTGCCGGATGGAATGTGATCGCCAGCCTCATCCTCGCAGCAATCGCCTTGCGCGGTGCGGCAAAGGCGCGCTGATCCCAGATCGCTCTCGGGAAACAGGCAACGCCCCAACAAGGGGTTCGCGAGCGCACGCACCTCTCCTGACCCCGCTTTGGGCTTAGATCCGGCAAGAAGGCACGAACAGCGTCAGGGCTGCAGTTCGACGTCCCAGTAGAGATAGTCCATCCAGCTTTCATGCAGATGGTTCGGCGGGAAGAGCCGGCCGTTGTTGTGCAGGTCCTGCACCGTCGGCTGGAAAGGCCTCTGGTGCGGGAACATGCCGGCTTGCTTCGGCAGCTTGCTGCCCTTGCGTAGATTGCAGGGCGAGCAGGCTGCGACGACATTGTCCCAGGTCGTCTGGCCGCCGTGAGCGCGGGGCACCACGTGATCGAAGGTGAGATCGTCGGGCGAACCGCAATACTGGCATTCGAATTTATCGCGCAGGAACACGTTGAACCGGGTGAAGGCCGGGTGGCGTGAGGGCTGCACGTAGCTCTTGAGGCAAACAACGCTCGGCAGTCGCATCGAGAAGCTCGGAGACGACACCGAATGTTCGTACTCGGCAAGGATATTTACACGGTCAAGGAAGACGGCCTTGATCGCGTCCTGCCAGGACCAAAGCGACAAGGGGTAGTAACTCAGCGGCCTATAGTCAGCGTTCAAGACGAGCGCCGGCAAGGCCTGTGGTGAGACTGCAATCGTCAAGCGTATTCTCCTGATCGATTCGGCATCTGCACCTTCTATATTAGGCCCGTTGCAACAGGATTGTGAAGCCGGAAACAAAAATGCGTGCGCTGGATTCGCTTTTTCCTTCAAGGTGTCACAGGAACAGCATCACGACGCATTTCCTGTGAATAATAGGCCCAGAAGAGGCGTGCGGCGACGCTGCGCCAGGGCGACCACGAAGCGGCGAGCGAATCAATTTCGCGTGCGCTCGGGCGCAGTTCGAGGCCCAGTCCGTGACCGATCGCGTTTTGCAGCGCGACGTCGCCGGAGGGAAAGACATCCGGATGACCGGCGCAGAAGAGCAGATAGACTTCCGCCGTCCAGCGCCCCACCCCCTTGATCGCCGTCAGCTCCCGGATCGCCTCCGATCCTTCGATGTTGCAGATCGCGTCGAGATCGATCTGACCGCTGACGACCACCTCGGCCACGCGCCTCAGCGCCTCGGCCTTCGCCCGCGACAGCCCGATCGCCCGGCAATCCTCGTCGCTCAGCGAATTGACGCCTGCCGCCGTGACCTCGCCGAGCTTTTCTTCCATGCGCCGCCAGATCGCAGCCGCACTTGCCTTCGAGACCATTTGCGAGACGATGATGCTGGCAAGGCCGCGATAGCCGGGATCGGTGCGCCGGAGCGGCACCGGGCCGGCTCTCGCAACGACGTGCCCGAGGCGCGCATCGAGCATCACCAGGCCTGACAGCCCGGCCTCGATATCCTCATGTGTCCGGATGATCCGCATGACGCCTCCACAAAGCGGATGATTTTTATACCCCTTCCATGGCAAAGGGAAAGCATGCCTGACACGCCACCCGTTTTCCGTTTTGCCCCGAGCCCCAACGGGCTGCTCCATCTCGGCCACGCGCTTTCCGCGGTGCTGAACCATGACATGGCGAAGGCCGCGAACGGGCGTTTCCTGCTGCGCATCGAGGATATCGACCAGACCCGCTGCCGCCCGGAATTCGAGGCGGCGATCTTCGAAGACCTTGCCTGGCTCGGCCTCGACTGGGAGCGCCCGGTGCGCCGGCAATCGGAACATCTCGACGCCTACGCGTCGGCGCTTCAACGGCTGGACATGCTGGGTGTCATCTACCCCTCGGTCATGACCCGCGGCGAAATCAAGGCCGCCGTTGCCGATGCGGAAGCCGGCGGCCAGACCTGGCCGCGCGATCCGGACGGCAGCCCGCTCTATCCCGGCCGCGAGCGCGAATTGCCCCAAACCGAGCGCGCGGCTCTCACCGCGGGCGGCAAGGCCTATGCTTGGCGGCTCGACATGGAGAAGGCCATCGCGCTTTTGGGAAAAGACCACCTGAGCTGGGCCGAGAGCGGCCATGGTCCTGAGGACGAAACCGGCACCATCATCGCCGACCCCGCCGCCTGGGGCGACGTGATCCTGTCGCGCTCCGATGCGCCGTCAAGCTACCATCTATCCGTCGTCGTCGACGACGCGTTGCAGGGCATCACCCATGTGGTGCGCGGCCGCGACCTCTATCATGCGACCTCCGTGCACCGGCTGCTGCAGCGGCTTCTCGATCTGCCGGAACCGCTCTATCACCATCACCGGCTGATCCTCGGCCCGGATGGGCGCAAGCTGTCGAAGAGCAACCAGGATACCGGCATCGCCGCTTTCCGCGCCGCCGGTCGCACAGCGGAGGAAATCCGCGCGCTAATCGGCTAGGTCCTGCTCCTCGCGGGCCGCGTCGTTGCCATTGCGCAGCTGGAAGCTGCGCCGCACCATGCTCTTGACCCTGTATTTGAGGATCGCCGCATTGATCTCGGCGCCGATGATGAAGATTGCAGCGATCATGTAGAGAAACACCAGCACGATCATGATCGACGCCAGGCCAGCATAGGTAGACACATAGGTGGCGAAGGTCGCGAGGTACGAAGCAAAGGCATAAGCGCCGATCGTCCAGCAAACGAGCGTCAGCGCGATGCCCGGCAAAACGTCGATCACTTTACGGTGCCCATCCGGCAGCCAGAGATGGGACACGAGCAATCCGCTGGTCAGCACGACGAGAGCGAGCGGCAGGCTCCAGTTGTCGACGGTCGCAAGCACGCCACCAAGCCAGGGGAGCCACTGTCCGGCATAACGCACCGCCAGCGGCACGGCGACGAGCAGAATGCTGAGTGCGGCCAGGATCAGGACGCCGGCAAGCACGAAGCCGAGGCTCGCAAGCCGAGTGACGTACCAGTAGCGGCTCTCGGTCACTCGATAGGCGCGATTGAGCGAGACGCGCAGCGCCTCGACGCCGTTGGAGGCGAAATAGGCGGCGGCCAGCACCGAAACGGTCAAGAGCCCACCGCGCGGGATCGTCAGCACCCGCACGATTTCGTCGGCGATGGGCTTGGCGATCGATTCCGGCCAGGCATCGAAAATCAGATGCACCGCCGTTTCGGCAAACTGGTCGGCCCCGAGAAAGCTGCCGAGCGCCGTGCCGAAAATCAGGAAGGGAAAGACGGCGAGCAGCGACGACAGCGCCACATGGCTCGCCATCGCCCAACCGTCGTCGAGGCTGAAGTGCCAGAGCGCATCGAACACGACTTTCCAGGTGATGCGTATAAACGCTGGCATTCCATTCCAATCCTACGAGGCGCCGGGACTACCCGATCAGTACGTCCGTCTCGGCGCCGTTTCCTTGGCTTCGCATGACCCCAACGGCGACAACGCTGGCGGGTTCCGGCTTGCGCAATTCAATTGTATCCCGCCGATGAATATGGGAAACCGAGGCAGGATTTCTACAGGATTCGACCGGATGACGGATCGCCCCACAATCATTGTCACCGGATGCTCCTCCGGAATCGGCGCCCATTGCGCACGCGCGCTTCATGCCGACGGCTGGCGGGTCTTTGCGACCGTGCGCCGGGAAGAGAACCGGCAATCGCTTGAAAGCGAGGGCATCGAGACCTTTCTGATGGACTACACCAAGCCGGAGAGCATCGCTGCCCTGGCCGATACGGTGCTGGCGCTTTCCGGCGGGCGCATCGACGCGCTGTTCAACAACGGCGCCTATGGCCAGGCGGGTGCGGTCGAGGATCTGCCGACCGAGGCGCTGAGGCTCCAGCTCGAGACCAACGTGATTGGCTGGCACGACCTGACGCGGCGGGTGATCCCCGCGATGCGGGCGCGCGGCAGCGGCCGCATCGTGCAGTGCTCTTCCATCCTCGGCATCGTGCCCTATCGCTGGCGCGGCGCCTACAACGCCTCCAAGTTTGCGATCGAGGGCCTGTCCCTCACCCTCAAGATGGAGCTGGCCGGCAGCGGTATCGAGGTGAGCCTGATCGAGCCAGGGCCGATCACATCGAAATTCACCGCCAATGCCGTTACCTATATCGAGCGCTTCATCGACCTCAAGAATTCGGTGCACCGCGTCGAATACGAGCGGCAGATGCGACGCCTGAAAGGCGAAAGCAAACCCGCGGCCGGAAAGCTCGGCCCGGAGGCGGTTTATGCGGTTTTGAAGCACGCACTGACAGCAAAGAAACCGAAACCGCACTATATTGTAACAAGGCCAGCCAGACAGGGCGCGCTTCTGAAGAAGCTCCTGCCGGCGGCACTGTTTTATCGCATCATCGGCCGACTTGGCTGAAGCAGAATTGCAAGGAAGAGTTCGATGTCCAGCTTCTTTACCGGCTTGACCCTGTTCGTCATGGGCCTGGTCGTGATCGTTTTGATCCGCGGCCTCGTGAACATGGCAAAGGGTGGCAGCGGCAACACGTCCAACAAGTTGATGCAGGCGCGTGTACTGTTGCAGGCAATCGCGATCGTGCTCATCATGGTGACCCTTTGGATCACCGGCGGCGGCCGTCCGACCTGACGCAAATTCCGAACGGACAACCGTTCCACACCGTTCCTGAAATTGCGCTAGAGGACTGCGTCCGCCCATGGTGAAGCTCAACAAGATCTATACCCGGACGGGTGACAACGGCACCACCGGGCTCGTCTCCGGCCCGCGCCGGCTGAAGAGCGATCTGCGCGTCGATGCTTATGGCGCAGTGGACGAAACCAATGCCTTCGTCGGCCTGGCTCGGCAGCATACGGCCGGCAACGTCGATCTCGACGCCGCACTGATGCGGATCCAGAACGATCTCTTCGATCTCGGCGCGGATCTCGCAACACCCGACACCGGCGAGCCGCCGCAATACGAACCGCTGCGCATCGTCGCAGCGCAGGTGACCTGGCTCGAAACCGAAATCGACCGGCTGAATACCGAACTTGATCCCTTGCGCTCCTTCGTGCTTCCGGCCGGAAGCCCCGCCTCCGCAGCCCTCCACGTCGCCCGCACGGTCGCACGCCGTGCGGAACGCCAGGTGGTGGCCCTTGCCCAGATCGAAGGTGAAGTCGTCAGCACGGAAGCCATCGCCTATATCAATCGCCTGTCGGATTTCCTGTTCGTCGCGGCGCGCTTTGCAAATGACAAAGGTCAAGCCGACGTCCTTTGGATTCCCGGAAAAAACAGATAACGTCGGCTCGCGCATTGTCGCGCCCGATCGAGATTCGGCGGGAGAAACGGGCAATAACCTGTGCTTCGGGAGACCGCATGTTCATACCGCTTCACGATACGAACACCCTGAAGCACATCAAGGTCCAGTACGTCACGATCAGCCTGATCGTCATCAACATTGCCGTCTGGCTGATCACCGGACCGATTGCCTCCGAGCAATTCACCAACGCCGCGCTGCTGGGCTTCGGCTATATCCCGGCGCTCATTTTCGACTACGCGCAGCTTGATCCCTCGCTCGTCGTCGTCCCCGACGGCTTCACCTTCGTCACCTATTCCTTCCTGCATGGCGACTTCATGCACCTCGCCATGAACATGCTGTTCCTCTGGGTGTTCGGCGACAATGTCGAGGATGCGCTCGGGCACTTCCGCTATCTCGCCTTCTATCTTCTCTGCGCGGCTGCAGGCGCACTGGCGCATGGGCTTCTCGACCCGGCCTCCGAGGCGCCGTTGATCGGCGCATCGGGCGCGATCTCCGGCGTCGTTGCCGCCTATTTCCTGCTACACCCGAAGGTGCGCGTCTGGGTGCTTGTCTTCTTCCGCATCCCGCTGCCCTTGCCCGCGGCCATCCCGCTTGCCTTCTGGATCGGCCAGCAGTTCTTCATGCTGGTCGTCGATCCCGGCAGCGGCGTGTCCTGGAGCGCCCATGTCGGCGGCATCGTCGCGGGCCTGGTTCTGGTTGTCATTTTGCGACGCCGCGATGTGCCGCTTTTCGACCGCACGATCGTCACGCCGCGCGCCGTCCGGCACAAGGCCGAACCGGTCACCGCAAGCCAACCGCCGTCGTCAGATGCGACAAGATCGCCCGTTCCCTGGGGACGCCAGACCGGATCCTGACACCGGCAATCGCCAGCCTTCAACGAGGATGATCCGTTATTTCAATGGCTTGCCTGAAGCGCGCCCGGCCCTGCCGGGACAGTGCCGCATCAGGCCCCAAGCCACTTGCCATCGATCATTCTTACGTGTACGTAAACGTAATTCCAATTCTCGGGATTATATCGATTTAGCGCCATGTACAGCGATTGTAATTGGAGAAAAAACGCGTATCGATGTCGCCAACCGACAATCAGGCGGCTCCGTTAAGGCGCATTTTCCTGCGAAAGCTCTTGGAGGGAAGAATCCATGAAAATACTTGTGACGGTGAAGCGGGTCGTTGACTACAACGTCAAGATCCGCGTGAAGGCAGACGGTTCGGGCGTCGAACTTGCGAACGTGAAGATGTCGATGAACCCCTTCGACGAAATCTCGGTCGAAGAAGCGCTCAGGCTGAAGGAAGCCGGCAAGGCTGAGGAAGTCGTCGTCGTTTCCGTNATCTGCTGACGATTTGGCTGCTGACGATTTGGGAGGCAAACATGAAGATCCTGGTCACCGTCAAGCGGGTCGTTGACTACAACGTCAAGATCCGGGTGAAGGCAGACGGTTCGGGCGTCGAACTTGCGAACGTGAAGATGTCGATGAACCCCTTCGACGAAATCTCGGTCGAAGAAGCGCTCAGGCTGAAGGAAGCCGGCAAGGCTGAGGAAGTCGTCGTCGTTTCCGTTGGTCCGGCCAAGGCCGAAGAGACGCTGCGCACGGCGCTCGCCATGGGGGCCGACCGCGCCATCCTGGTTGAGACCGAAGACCAGGTCGAGCCGCTCGCTGTCGCCAAGATCGTCAAGGGTGTGGCCGAGGCTGAACAGCCGGGCCTGATTATCGTCGGCAAGCAGGCAATCGACGACGATTCGAACCAGACCGGCCAGATGCTGTCCGCCCTGCTCGGCTGGGCGCAAGGCACCTTCGCCTCCAAGGTCGAGATCGGCGATGGCAAAGCAACCGTGACGCGCGAAGTCGACGGCGGTCTGCAGACGATCGACATCAAGCTGCCGGCCGTCGTTACCACCGACCTGCGCCTGAACGAGCCGCGCTACGCCTCACTGCCGAACATCATGAAGGCGAAGAAGAAGCCGCTCGACAAGAAGTCGCCGGCCGACTTCGGCGTCGACACCGCCGCCCGCCTCAAGGTGCTGAAGACCGAGGAGCCGTCGGGCCGCAAGGCCGGCATCAAGGTCAAGTCGGTCGCCGAGCTCGTCGAAAAGCTCAAAACCGAAGCCGGCGTGCTCTGATTTAAGGAAGGGAGATTTTATCATGGCCATTCTTCTTCTGGCTGACCACGACAGCAACCACCTTTCCGACCAGACCGCCAAGGCGCTGAGCGCCGCNGATTTAAGGAAGGGAGATTTTATCATGGCCATTCTTCTTCTGGCTGACCACGACAGCAACCACCTTTCCGACCAGACCGCCAAGGCGCTGAGCGCCGCTTCGAAGATTGGCGGCGATGTGCATGTTCTCGTTGCCGGCGCCGGCGCGAAGCAAGCTGCCGAACAGGCCGCCAAGCTTGCAGGCGTTGCCAAGGTGCTCGTTGCCGACGACGCCTCGCTTGCCAACAACCTCGCAGAACCGCTCGCTGCCCTGATCGTCTCGCTCGCTGGCAGCTACGACACGATCGTGAGCGCCGCGACCTCGGTCGGCAAGAACGTCATGCCGCGCGTTGCAG
>NZ_LMGC01000019.1:0-41008 GCF_001427045.1 Ensifer sp. Root558
CTTGGCCATTCATACCCTGTTACGTCACAAATGAATCATCTGTGACGTAACTTGCGCCAATTCCCCGCCGGACCAAAATCCGCTCACCGGACGCTCACGACACTCCAATCCTGTCAGCACAGCATGCAGGGCAAAGTGGCCGTGTGGCCGAGGCGAGCGGGGTTTGCATGGCACCCCCGCTTCATTCAAAAACGCCCTCGGCGATCACCCCCTACGACTGTGAGAGAGCCCCGTAACCCGGCCGTTTATAGAGCGTGCTTTCGTTCGCCACGATTTCCGGGTCGTAGACACTCGCATCCCACTCCGCCGGATCCACTTCCAAGATGGAAACGGAAAGCGAAGCGTCGCTTGAGCCTAGGATGGTTTTCGCAGCTTCGACCACTTTCGCGGCGAATTCCTGTTTCTGCTCCTCGGAGCGGCCAGGGAACATCTTTACGACTATGTGCGGCATTTCCATTCCATTCGTTGATACCAAGTGCCATGACGGGAAGACGACAGGGCCCAGGGGCAAGCCGCAAATCCTGCCGACCTCGACGAGCCCACAAGGTGATTGCGGACGATCAATGCCAACTCATTGCCATTGCTTGCGTCTGTACTGACCCTATCATCCCGATACCAGGTGCTTTCGCGAACATCAAAGCTTGATGACGGTCTTCTTTGCAAGCAACCCCTGCGGAGCAAAGAGCAGAACCCCGATGACGAGCAGGATAGTGAAGGCGTCGCGGTAGCTGAGCAGGCTTTCCGGCAGATAGGCTTGCAAGAACACTTCGATGAAGCCGAGCAGAAAGCCGCCGGCGACAGCGCCGGAGAGGCTGCCGAGCCCACCGATAATTGCGGCGATAAAGGCTTTGAGCACTGGCAGGAAGCCCATCAACGGATCGACACTGCCGCGCTGGGCCACCCAGAGGATGCCGGCGACGCCGGCAAGCAGGCCGGAGATCGCAAAGGCGGTAGCGACCACCGCATTGGCGCGGATACCCATCAGCCGAACGATAGCGAAATCTTCGGATGCAGCACGCATGGCACGACCGAGCACGGTCGTGCGAAGGAAGAGGTTCAGGCCGACCAGCATGATGATCGTGACGAGGATCGACGTTCCCTGAATGAGGCCCAGATGCAGGCCGCCGATCTCGATCGTGCCAGAAAAGCTTTCGGGCATCGGCACCGGCTTCGGACGGGCGGAAATGAAGTTCTGGAAGATCACGCGCAGGATCGCGCTAACGGCAAAGCTCGTTAGAAGCAGCGTCGTGCCACTGGCGCCGCGCACCGGCCGAAAGGCGATGCGCTCCATCAGCATGGCAAGCACGATGGCGATCAAAAGAGCCGCACAGACAGCGAGCGGAAACGGCAGGCCCAGCAACAGGGCAAAGCAGAGGCCGTAGCCGGCAGCCGTCATCAGTTCGCCATGGGCGAAATTGATGAGCCCCATGATCGAGAAGACGACCGCAAGGCCAAGCGCCAGAAGCGCATAAGTGCCGCCGAGGCTGAGCGCATTGACGAGTTGCTGCAGGAACATATCCATGAATTGACCCTCCACGCGCTCGGCTCAGGCGCCGAGATAGGCGCCCTGGATTTCGGTTGAATTGCGCAGTTCGGCGGCCGTGCCCGAAAGCACGACCCGGCCATTGGCCATGACGTAGCCCGCGTCAGCAATCTCGAGCGACAGAGAGACGTTCTGCTCGACCAGGAGGATCGTCAGGCCCTTTTGTCTCAGCCCGGCGATCAGGTCGAAGATCAGATCCACCACCTGCGGCGCCAAGCCGAGCGAGGGCTCGTCGAGCAGCAACAAGTCAGGCGACGACATCATCGAGCGGGCGATCGCGAGCATCTGCTGTTCGCCCCCTGAGAGCGAGCCGGCCTTCTGGGTGAGGCGTTCTTTCAGGATCGGGAATCGCGAGAGCATGTCTTCGCGCACCTCTGATATCGCGCCGCGCGCCTTGTGCATGGCGCCGCCGAGCAGCAGGTGTTCGTCGACGGTGAGGCTCGGGAAGATGCGCCGTCCCTCGGGCGTCAAGGTCATTCCGAGCCGGACAATCTGTTCCGGCGCGAGGCCGGAAACATCCCGGCCGTTGAAAGACACACGTCCGGCCTTCTTTCCCGCCAGACCGACAAGCGCGTTCAGCGTCGAGCTCTTGCCAGCGCCGTTGGCGCCGAGCAACGTCACGATCTGCCCTTTGCCGACGGCGAGATCAACACCCTTCAGGGCTTCGACCGCACCATAGGCGATCTTAAGGCCGCTCACTTCCAGAAGCGGCTTCAGAACGGGAATTTCACTCATCATCATCGGGCAAAGTCCTTGCCGTGGATTGCAAAGCGCCGCCGGCGCAGACAGGCACGATCCCCGGGGAAATCCGGGGACCACCACAGGTGATCGGTCAGGGGGCTGGAACGTCGGCGGCCGCCGGAACGCCCTGACTGATCAGTTGGCGATTGCCGCTTTCGATCTGCACCAGCGATACCGAGCGCATCGGCATCCCTTGCGTGCCGGCATAGCTGATCGGGCCGGTCACACCCTGGACGTTTTCGAGCGAGGCGATCGCGTTGCGTATGGCAACCGGATCGATACTGTTTGCCTCCGTCACCGCCGCGTCGATCACCTTGCCAAGGTCGTAGCCGTTGGCGATGTAGACCGTATCCGGCACCTGACCGTATTTTTCCTTGTACTTCACATTGAAGTCAGCAAGCGGGCTGCCTTCGCTGGCAAAGCCTGCGGTTGTAAAGACAACCCCGTCGACGGTGGCACCAAGGCCGAAGGTCGTGGGCGAATCGATGCCGTCGCTGCCGAGGATCGGCGTGGCCACCCCTGCACCGCGCAGCTGACGGATGAAGGCTGGGAAATCCGGCTCGTAGGCCGCCGTCATGATGACGTCGGGCGCCGGGTTCATCGCCTTGATCTTGGTGACCTCGGCGCCGAAGTCCTGCTGGCCCATGCCGTAGGTGCCCTCACCGAGCAGTTCGCCGCCCTTGGCTTTGAACGCAACGGCGAAATACTCCGGCAGCTTCAGAGTATAGGCGCTATCGGGCGACTTCAGGATGTAGGCCTTCTTGTAACCCCTCGCGAACGCGTAGGTCGCAAGAACAGAGGCCTGGACGTTGTCGGCCGGATAATTGCCAAACATGTAGTCGCCCACCGCAAGCGGCATGGTCGGCGTCGTGGCGCAGAAGGAGAAGGCGGGGATCTGGGCTGCCTGCGTCACCTGGCCGGCAGCAATCGACGGATCGGCATCGCAAGGCGTGATCACGATCTTGACGCCTTCGTCAACCAGCTCCTGCGCCACCAGCGCCGTCTGCGCCGCATCCGAGCGCGTATCCTTGGCGACGAGCTTGATCGGGAATTTGCCGGCAGCACCACCGGCCGCATTGATCTCCTCGACCGCCATTTCCAGACCCTTCAGCGACGGCTGGTCATAGGGTGCAAGACCGCCGGTCTGTGCGGTCGCAAGACCGATAACCAGATCGTCTGCAAATGCGGGTAGCGGCGACAACGCGATACCGCCAAGCATGGTTGTGAGGCACAGGGCCGTGACGTTATTCTTCATCCGAAAAGCTCCCTCTTTTGATTTATGCTGGTTTATGCAGGCCCGGCGCGCCGGACGGCAGAACGGGGGTCCCGACGGGCGCGTTGCGCGCCTGCGCCGTTGAGCGGCGGCGGCCGATGTAGGCCTCGATGACATCAGGGTTAGCCTGGATTTCCGCCGGTGTGCCGATGGCGATCTGCTGGCCCTTGTTGAGCACGACGACAACATCGCAGAGCCGCATGATCAGCTTCAGGTCATGCTCGACGACGAGCAGGCCGAGGCGGTATTTCATGCGGATGCGGTCGAGCACATGCATCAATTCCTCGGTCTCGGCCGGGTTCATGCCGGCAGCCGGCTCGTCGAGCAGCAGGTAACGCGGTTTCAGCGCCAGCGCGCGGGCGATTTCTAGCCGCCTCTGCGCACCGTAGGAAAGCGTGCCGGCCAGCCGGTCGGCAAATTCCGCGAGGCCCACTTCCGAAAGCACCGTCAAGGCACGGGCAGCGGGATCCTCACCGCCCGCCTTCAAGGCGCTCGCCGCGACCGTGACGTTCTCGATGACCGTTAGGTTCTTGAAGAGACGGATGTTCTGGAAGGTGCGGGCAAGGCCCGCGACGGGAACCGCGTGAACGGCAAGCGACGCCACATCCTGGCCATCGATCAGCACGCGACCCGTCGACGGCGGCACGACGCCGGACACACTGTTGATCAGCGTGGACTTGCCCGCACCGTTCGGGCCGATAAGGCCAGTGACGATACCGGGCTTGATCTCGAAATTGGCGTTCTCGAGCGCCACGAGGCCGGCAAATTTCTTGCCGAGATTTTCGACCCGGAGAGAGCCGTGACCGGCTGAAGCGGCCTCGGACGCTGGCACGCTTTTCACCGACACAACGTCCTTCTCTGTGGAGAGCTTGAACCAGCCGAAGCGCTCGTCAAGTTCGCGCACACCGAAGAGGCCATCCTGCAGGCGGTACATCACGACGAGGATTGCCACGCCGATCCCGATGTCGGTGAGGCCGAAGACGGTCGGCAGCTTGAGGAAGCCGAGATCGACGCCACCCTCGAGCTTGCGCAGGAGTTCGACAATCAGCATGATTACGGCAGCGCCGCCGACGGCACCCGAGACGGTGGTGATACCGCCGAGGATCAGCATCGCCAAAAGCATGAAGGTGAGGTTGAAGTAGAAGTCTTTCGGCGAAAACGCGCCGAGGAAATGGGCCAGCAAGGCGCCAGCAGCGCCTGCAAGCACCGCACCGAGAACCCAGGCGAAGAAGCGCTGCAGTTTGACATTGACGCCGACGGCGCTCGAGGCGATCTCGTCTTCGCGCGACGCCCGAAGCTTCAAGCCAGCACTCGAATCCCGATAGAGACGCGCAACCACCACGGCAGCGATAGCAAAGGGCACCGCCACCCAGAGATTGACCGCGCGGGGAATACCAAAAAAGGTCTGGCTGCCGCGGGTGAAATCGGTCGAGGCGACGAGCACAACATGCACGATGACGAGGAAACCAAGGGTCGCGATCGAAGCCGATGAGCCGCCAAGGCGCGCCACGGGAATGCCGATCAGCACCGCGACGAGCGCAACCACGACAAGCGCAATCGCAAGTGCCGGAAGGAAGGGCATGCCCATCCCGGCCAGCCATTCCGGCAGATGTGGCAACGCTGTCTTTTGAATGATCGGATTTAGCGTCAACAGACCCGACGCATAGGCACCGATCGCCATGAAGCCGACATGGCCGAAGGAAACGATACCGGAATTGCCGGCATAGATGCCGATGCCGAGCACGGCGATGACGTTGATCATGTAAAGCGTCACCAGGCGCTCGCCGCTGCCCGGAAAGAACAACGAGGCGATGGCGGCAGCGGCCAAAAGCGGCAGCGACGCTACAAGGATACCAACGACGGTTTCTCGCCTGACGCGCACCATCCGCATTCCCCCAGATTTTGGCCCGGCCGCGTATTTTTTGGCTCGGGCCCGTTCCCGACATGAACGTTATCGCAGATCGACCAAATGTCAATCTTGTTTCAAAAAACATTATCTGCTAGCAATTATGTAACAAAAATTAGAAATCGGAATTCACGCCATCGTTTTTGGGAGGCAGAAATCGTGGCAATCCGGGACCGACTGACAGACGGCGCAATTACCTTCACGCGCTCGGAACTGAAGATCGTCAGGCAGCTTCTGTCGAATTATCCGGCAGCAGGGCTGAACACGGTCGCGCATCTCGCGGCCGCTGCCGGCGTCAGCAATCCGACCGTCGTGCGCTTTGCCAACACACTGGGCTTTGAGGGTTATCCGGAGTTCCAGAAGGCGCTGCTCAGTGAAGTCCAAGAGCGCATGAGCTCGCCGCTCTCCATGCTCGACGCGCGCCGCCCGTCGCTGGAACAAGAGAACTTCTACCAGTACTTCCTTCGCGCCAGCATCCATGCGCTGGAGTCTTCGATGCAAATGCTGCCTTCGGAAGACTTCGAGGCAGCCGTGGATGCGGCGGCCGACATGAGCGCTCGCATCCATTGCCTCGGCGGCCGCTTCAGCGGCTTTCTCGCGGGCCTCCTCTGGTCGCACATGAAGCAGCTCAGGGGCGACACGCGCTGGATCAACGGCAGTCAGGCCGACCAGGTCGATCAGCTTGTCGACCTCGGCAAGCGCGACGTGCTTTTCGTCTATGACTATCGCCGCTACCAGAACGACACGATCCGCTTTGCTCGTCAGGCGGCCGAGCAAGGATCGCGCATCGTGCTCTTTACTGACCGCTGGCTATCGCCGATCGCCGATTTCGCGACAGTGACGCTGACGGCACCCGTCGACACGGTCTCGCCCTACGACACGATGGTGCCGGCGATTGCCCAGACGGAGGCGGTGATTGCGGCACTTACCGCCCGCCTTGCCACGCAGTCACGTGGTCGCATCGAGCGCATGGAGGACCTGCGCCGCGGATACGCCATCACGGAGGACGCCTTCAATCCAGCCGTTGAAGACGACCGCTGACCCTTTCCGCCGTCCCGGCGAACCAAAATAAACCGAGGAGAATTCGAATGAGTGCAGTCACTGTCAAGGTTGGCGACGATCGCTTGAGGCGCGACAGCGCCTATGAGGCTGGCCGCACCTCGCTGCTGTTCGTCGACATGCAGCGCATCTGGTGCGAGCCGAACCTCGACCCGACCCACCCGCAGGACGCCGAGAGCTATTATCACAGGCGCCTGCGCCAGACCGTCATCCCCAACCAGGTACGCATTCTGGAGGCGGCGCGAAAGGCCGGTTGCGATGTGCTGCACACGATCATCGAAAGCCTGACGCTCGACGGCCGCGACCGCTCGCTCGACCACAAGCTCTCCGACATGCACGTGCCGAAAGGTTCTCCGGAGGGGCAGGTCATTCCGGAACTTTCGCCCATCGACAACGAGATCGTGCTGCCGAAGACGTCGTCGGGCGTCTTCAACTCGACCAACATCGACTACGTCCTGCGCAACCTCAACACCCGCTACCTGATCATCGCCGGCGTCATCACCGACCAGTGCGTCGACATGGCGGTGCGCGACGCCGCCGACCGCGGTTACCTTGTCACCGTCGTCAACGACGCCTGCGCCACCTATAGCGAGCAGCGCCATGACGCGGCCCTTCGCGCCTACTCCGGCTATTGCTGGACGACCGACACTGAGACGGTGGTCAGCCGCCTCGGCACTTTGCGCCAAGCCTGAGTCGCCGCCTAAAAAATGAACGAATAGAGGGGAACCCCATGACGGAAACCAACAACGGCAAGGCGGCCGCCGCACTGACGGAACTTGCCACCTTCGTCACGACCGACATCGCCGGCATCACGCGCGGCCGCAGTTTTGCGGCTTCCGAGATCGACAGCTACCTGCGCAAGGGTGTCGGCTGGGTGCCGGCCAACCTGGCGCTCACGCCCTTCGACCTGATTGCCGAGAACAATCCCTGGGGCTCGGCCGGCGACCTCCGGCTGATGGCCGACCCCGACAGCAAGGCGCGCGTCACCTGCCTGCCAGACGAGACGCCGCTGCATTTCTATCACGCCGACATCACCGACCTCCAAGGCAATGCCTGGGACTGCTGCGTACGCAGCTTCCTGAAACAGACGCTGAAGGAATACGAACAAGTCGGCCTCAAAGTCATTTCAGCCGTCGAGCAGGAGTTCCAGTTGCTCGGCGTCGACTGGCCGGATGCGCCGTCCTTCGGCCTGCGCGCCCAGCGCCGTGCCGAACCCTTCGGGTCTCTGCTGATGACCGCTTTGCAGGAAGCCGGCGCCGAGCCGGAAATGTTCCTGCCGGAATACGGAAAGGACCAGTTCGAAATCACCTGCCGTCCCGCCGACGCGCTGACCGCCGCCGATCGCGGCGCTACCATCCGTGCAATCACCAAGGAAGTCGCCGCCCTCTTCGGCTGGAATGCGAGTTTTGCCCCGAAGACGGTCTCGAATGGCGTCGGCAACGGCGTGCACCTGCATGTGAGCTTCACCGATCTTAACGGCAATCCGGTGACCTTTGACGCCTCGCGCCCCGGCAGGCTCTCCAAGATCGCCGGCGCCTTTGCCGCCGGCGTCATCAAGCATCTGCCGGCGCTGACCGCCTTTACCGCTCCGTCGGTGCTTTCCTACATGCGGCTCGTGCCGCACCATTGGAGCGCCGCTTACACCTGCCTTGGCGAAAAGAACCGCGAAGCGACGCTCAGGATCTGCCCGACACTGGACCTTCCCGGCAGCAATCCGGCCAGGCAGTTCAACATGGAATACCGCGCCGCCGACGCATGCGCCAGCCCGCATCTGTCGCTGGCCGTCTTGTTGAAGGCCGGCCTCGAAGGCATCAAGGCCGGGCTCGAACAGCCGCCCTTGATCAATTCCGACCCCTCCGATTTCTCGGCGGCAGAGCAGGAGAAGCTCGGTATTCGTCGCCTGCCCGCGAGCCTGCCGGAAGCTCTGGATACGCTCGTCGCCGATCCGGTCGTCACGGGCTGGTTCTCTCGAGATTTCCTTGACTGCTACATGGCGATGAAGCGCAAGGAGATCGAGATCGTCGATGGGCTCTCGCCGGACGAACTTTGTGCCCGCTATGCGGCGGTCTACTGATTGACGGATGGGCAACCCATGACCTCGACAACGGCCATCAAGAGCCTAGAACCCGGCGCGCGACACGACCCGAGCGCGCCGCTGCTTTCGATCGACGAACTGCCGCCCTATGCGGTCTTCAACCCGGACGGCACCTCCCCGATCCTTCTCTTATGCGAGCACGCCTCCAACCGGATGCCACGCGCGCTCGGCGATATGGGGCTTCCGCTGCACGAGCGCCAGCGCCACATCGCCTGGGATATCGGCGCCATGGCGCTGGCTCAGCACCTAAGCCTCAGCCTCGATGCACCACTGTTCTTCACCAACTATTCAAGGTTGGTGATTGACTGCAACCGGCCGCTTCCCGCCCCCTCGATGATCCCCGAAATCAGCGAGACGACGGAGATCCCCGCCAACCGAAACCTGAGCGACGAAGAGCGGCAGCAGCGGATCGATACGCTGTTCACGCCCTTCGCTGAAGCGGTCAGCCGCCGTCTCGACCGGCTCGAAGGCGAAGGCAAGCGGCCATTTGTCGTCGGCATCCACAGCTTCACGCCGGTCTATTTCGGCAAGCCGCGCCCCTGGCAGGCCGGCATCCTCTATCGCGACGCCGTCGATTTTGCCGGTTCGCTGATCCGAGAACTGGCCAGCGAAAGCCAGCTGACGATCGGTGACAACGAGCCCTACAACATCCATCCCGACGAGGATTACACCGTGCCGGTTCATGCCGACGCGCGTGGGCTTCCGGGCGTTCTGGTCGAGGTGCGCCACGATCTGATCGATACGGATGCGGGCGTCACTGCCTGGGGCGAGCGTCTCACCCGGTGTCTTAAAGCTAGCGTAGGGGAAGCCCCGTGACCGCACTCTACGAGAGAGACCAAGCGGCAGTCGCCAACCTACAGAAGCTACGCTTCTTCCCGCTTGCAGTGACCGGTGGCCGCGGCGCGAGGCTGACGGAGGAAAACGGCCGCGAACTGATCGACCTCTCCGGGGCATGGGGGGCGGCGAGCCTTGGCTATGGCCACCCGGCGCTGGTTGAGGCAATCTCCGGTGCTGCGGCAAATCCCGCCGGCGCCAGTGTTCTTTCTGCCGCCAATGGACCGGCGGCGGCCCTTGCCGAAAAACTCCTCACGGCCTTTCCCGGATCGGGCGACAACAAGGTCTGGTTCGGTCATTCCGGATCCGATGCCAACGAGGCGGTCTTCCGCGCTGTCACCAAGGCGACGGGACGGTCGGGCGTCATCGCCTTCGTCGGCGCCTACCACGGCTGTACCGTGGGCTCGATGGCTTTTTCCGGCCACAGCGTCCAGGCGGGCGCGACCAAGGCGGACGGACTGCTCCTGCTACCGTACCCCGATCCCTACCGGCCCTACCACGACGACCCGACAGGTGGTGCGATACTCGCAGAATTACGGGAGCGACTTGAGGCGGCGCCGGAGCGTTTCGCGGTCGCCTTCATCGAGCCGATCCAGTCAGACGGCGGCCTGATCGTTCCGCCAACCGGTTTTTTTAAAGCCTTTTCCGCGATCTGCCGGGAATACGGTGTGCTCGTCGTCTGCGACGAAGTGAAGGTCGGGCTTGGCCGCAGCGGCCGCCTGCATTGCTTCGAACATGAGGATTTCGTCCCCGACATCCTGACCATCGGCAAGGGTCTTGGCGGCGGGCTGCCGCTTTCTGCCGCGATCGGCCCGGCACGCATCCTCGATTGTGCCAGCGCCTTTGCCATGCAGACGCTCCACGGCAATCCGATCTCTACTGCCGCCGGCCTTGCCGTTCTTGAAACCATTGAGCGCGACGAGCTTGCGCAGGAAGCGGAGCGCAAAGGCAAACTGCTGCGCGACGGCCTGGCAAGGCTTGCCGAACGATATCAACTGATCGGCGATATCCGCGGTCGAGGTCTTGCCTGCGGCGTCGACCTCGTTCTCGATCGGCAGACACGGGCTCCAGCGCGAGCGGAAGCAGCAAAACTTATCTATCGGGCCTATGAACTCGGCCTCGTCGTCTACTGTGTCGGGATGAACGCAAATGTTCTGGAGATGACTCCGCCGCTGACCGTCCCGGACACCGACATCGTTCAGGCATTAAACGTTCTGGATCGAGCTTTCGCCGAAGTCTCCGACGTTCCCGATACAGTTGTTTCGCAGTTCGCGGGCTGGTAAAGGCAGTCTCAAGACCTAAGCTCGCGCCCGCCACGGTTGGGATTTTTAGGTCCCACCTGTCGTGACGCGCGCACTGATGATGGCAGCGTATTTCCTTTGGCTGGAACCAGCGTCTTTGCCGTACGTTGAGAACCCGCCACAGTGCTCTAAGTCATTAAGGGTTTGAGCGTCTTAAAAAATGCCCCGCAATCCTCACGTCTCTACACGAAGTGGCACTGGGTCGGACGACCATCAAAAGGCGGAAATGCTCGCCCAGAGAGCCCCCGCGGGAACAAAAGAGGCGGATCACAGCGCAGACGCTGACCCGTTGATACGAGCTGGAACGAGCGAACGTCCACCTCTGCCGTTTGAGCAGACCCGACAGGCAGCGCACGCTCTGCTTCGTGCGCTTCACTACGATTCGCGGGCTATCTCAACAGCGGTCAAGGTCAAGGTCCGGGCGGCTGCTTCGTCCGTAAAGACCAAGGTCCAGGCTGCGGATAAGCAAACTCTTTCATTTCTGCTGAAAAATCTCGGCGGGGCACTTGCGAACGCTCCCAAAAAGGCAGGACGAGCGCTTCGCCGGTCTAGCCAGCCTGTCTTGCAAAGGAAAGCCAGGTGGAAATCGGCGGTGCGGCTGACCGCCGTTTTCTGTATTCTGGTTGGTGTAACGGGGTTGGTGTGGGCGCTAAAAGATGTCCCTTGGGCCGAGATCCGGGACGGTACACTAAAGCCTATCGTGGTGTTGGAAACCGCGGACGGTCAGCCGCTGGTCAGACAAGGACCTTATCAAGGACCTTACGCACAGTTCGACCAATTCACGCCACAACTGATCGATGCGGTACTGTCTGTTGAAGACCGGCGGTTCATGGACCACTTCGGCATCGATATCAGAGGCATCGGACGAGCGCTTCTTCGAAACCTCAAGGCAGGGTCGGTTGTGGAGGGTGGTAGCACGATCACCCAGCAGCTCATCAAGTTGCAGTATCTCGACAGCGATCGTACGGTAAAACGAAAGATACAGGAGTTCGTGATTGCCCTGTGGCTGGAGTGGAAACTCGGAAAGCAGGAAATCCTGACGCGTTACCTCAACAGCGCCTATCTTGGCGCTGGCGCAACGGGTATGCCGGCCGCCGCACGCATTTATTTCAACAAGGATATCGGAGCGCTAAACCTTTCGGAATCGGCGCTTCTGGCGGGATTGTTGCGGGCTCCTAGCCTATGGAACCCGATCGACAATCTTGAAGGTTCCCGAAAGCGCACATCGGTCGTCCTCGACGCGATGGTTGCGAACGGCAAGGTTGACGCGTCAAAGGCTGCGCAGATCAAGGCGAGCTTTGCTACCCTCCACCCGACAACGCCAACGCCCCGATCCGGCAGTTGGTTTGCGGACTGGGTCTCACCGCAGGCGAGCGAAATCGCCGGGACTTCGCCGGGCTCGACCACAGTTCGAACGACGCTTGTTCCCCGGCTTCAGGGGATTGCCGAAAGGGTCATCAAGAGGGCCTTGGATACTGAGGGAAGAACTGTTGGTGCATCTCAGGCCGCATTGGTGGCAATGACCCCGGATGGAGCGGTTGTGGCCATGGTCGGCGGCCGCGATTACAAAGAGAGCCAGTTCAACCGTGCCGTCACGGCAAAACGGCAGCCGGGCTCCACCTTCAAGCTGTTCGTTTACTATGCCGCTCTGAAGGCCGGACTTTCCTTATCCGACCGGGTACTGGACGCACCGATCGAAATCAACGGCTGGTCACCAGAGAATTCCGGCGGCCGCTATCGCGGCTGGGTCACGATCGCTGAGGCCTTCGCCCGGTCTCTCAACGCGCCAACAGTGGCGCTCGCCCAACATGTCGGCCTTGACAAGGTGATCAGTGCCGCGCGTGAACTCGGGATCGACGCGCCACTTGTCGATACGCCTTCGCTGGCGTTAGGCACGTCCGAGGTCAGCTTGCTTGACCTGACAAGTGCCTATGCGTCCGTGCAATTCGGCAAGGCCCCCGTTGAACCCAGGGGAATTATCGAATTTCAGGCTTCGAACCAAGCAACGGCTTTTCGAGTCGGGGCAAAAGATACGCCAAGCGTGGATCTGGCCCCCTATCGGCGCGATCTCCTTTCCCTTCTACAGCTTGTTGTGGAACGCGGTACCGGGCGCGCAGCCGACCCCGGCGCGTTTGCTGCTGGCAAGACCGGCACCAGCCAGAACAATCGTGACGCTTGGTTTGTCGGGTTCACCGAGCCGCTTGTCGCAGGGGTCTGGGTCGGCAACGACGACGACACGCCGATGAAAGGCGTAACGGGCGGGGATATGCCAGCGCAGATTTGGCGGGATTTCATGCGGGAAGCGTTGGCGACCCCCGCAGCGGGCGTTCTGGTTGACGACAGCGCTCCGCCTCAGAGCTGCAACATCACCGCTTGCTCTCGCAGCTATCGCTCCTTCCGGCCATCGGACTGCAGCTACCAACCCTATTTCGGGGAGCGAAGGCTCTGCGAAAAATGACGAATACGTCGGATCAAATGCGAACCGCCCACAAAGGCGGAAAGCCTCGATGCCTTCCCCTCTCGGAACCGGCCAAGGCGGCCCAGCAAGCGGGAACCTTTTCCGTACATTCGTGTTTTTGCTTTGCTGATGATCTCGGATCCCTCCGGATCAAGGTAGGAGCCCCATCATCGCTCCGGCGAAGGTGGGGCTTTTTCACAACGCCGTCAACGCTTCGTGACAACACCGCGTAGCCGAGGGCCGCCGCCAGGCCGTGCGCAGGTGGTGCAACTGGAAGAGCTCGATCCGCTGGAACAGCTCGATCCGCGGACCATGGTCATAGCGATGACGGCAGACGTGCAATGGCCATGAGACAATTCTGCCCGAAGAGCGTTATGTAGTTGGTATGAGCAGATTCACGGAAACCGAAATCGCATTGATCGAGCGCCTACGCGCATTGAAGGCTATGCCGGACATGTCCATCAACGTGTTTGAAGTCGGCGATCCTTTGACCTCGGCAGGATTCTCGCAGGATGAAATCCTGGAGGTGCTCTACGCTCTTGAACAGGACAAAATCATCGCTCTGTTGCCTGGAAACCGACTGACAATGCTCAAAGAACTGCCGAATGGCTAGTGTGGCGCTGCGGGTTTGGCCGTAAATTGCCTCACCAAGTGCAACACCGTCGAGCTTGCCCTCGACCAAATCTCGACCTCTTTGCCCTCGGTCATAAGTATCCCCGTCTCCTGGCCCTGATGGCCATAGGCGCTGGCTCGTATGCCTATGGGTAGCGAGCACCCCGAGCCACAGCATGCTGGATCCGTCATGCCTCTCCTCTCCAGTGAGACGCATAGGTCCGAGCAGCCTTCACGACCGCAAGCGGCCTTCGAAGAATGGTAGGCGGGTGATGAACGCGTTCTCCACCGGGAATAGAACACAAACTCGCACTACCGGGCGCACTGGCGTGCGCGACCAACGCGTGAGAAAATCGCGTGCTGCAGGGCGTGTGCGCTACTCGCTTTGGCGGAAATTGCGGATGCGATCGAAAAGGACTGCAAGGATTATCGCGCCGCCGATGAATGTCCCCTGCCAGAACGCATTGATGCCGAGAAGTCCGAGGCTATTGCGGATCACCTCGATGAGTGCCGCACCGACAAGTGCGCCGAAGGCCGTACCTGCGCCGCCAGCGAGATTAGCGCCCCCAATCACTGCCGCAGCGATGACCTGCAACTCCATGCCCGCTCCAATATTGGTCGTCACAGCACCCAGCCAGCCGGTCTGAATGATGCCGGCGATGCCAGCCGACAGCGCCGAGATCATATAGACGCAGACCTTGATGGGTCGTACGGGAAGGCCCGTGGCAACGGCCGCCTTTTCGTTGCCACCAATGGCGTAAATGTAGCGGCCGATCCGCGTCCACCGCAGCACGAAGCCGGTCAGGAGCGCCAGCACGATCATGTAGATCACTGGATTGGCGATACCGAAGACCGCCCCACCGCCCAGCGCCAGCAGCTTGGCATGATCGGGGCCAAATTCGAAGACGACAGTATTGTTGGACGCGACCATGGCCAGGCTCCGGGCAACCGAGAGCATGCCGAGCGTTACGACAAAGGGCGGAAAGCCGAGATAGGCAATCAAGATGCCATTGAACGCGCCGATCACTAATGCCGTGGCGACCGAGACGGCAATGCCCGTCCCTATGCCGTATCCCGCATGCATCGTGACTGCAAGTACCATACTGCACAGGCAGAGCACCGACCCTACCGATAAATCAATCCCACCGGTGATGATGACAAGCGTCATCCCGAGCGCGATGATTGCGATGAAAGTGACGTTGCGGGTGATGTTGTAGAGGTTCTTTGCCGTTGCGAAACTGTCGGTGGCGAATGACAGGAAGATGCAGGCGAGAACGACGGCGACCAGTACCCAGAAGGTCTGGCTGCCCAGGACTGTTGCTGCGAGCGTGCGCTGCCTATGGGCTATCGTCTCGTGCAGCGTCGTTGCCATGTTAACCTCGCGTTCCTCCGGCGCAAAAGACCCAGATCGTTTTCCGCTATCCACCCTCAATGGCGCCAGTAATAAGTCCTGTCACCTCTTCCGGAGAGGTCTCGATGATTGGCTTGTCCGCCACCTTTCGGCCTCGGCGCATGACAACGACGCGATCGGCGACATCGAATACGTCGGGCATGCGATGGCTGATAAGCACAACCAGAATGCCACGATCGCGCAGTTGTCGGATGAGATGGAGCACTTCAGCGACCTGGCGCACGGAAATGGCCGCGGTCGGCTCGTCCATCAGAACGATTTTCGCCTCCGAAATCATCGTACGCGCAATCGCCACCGCCTGGCGTTGACCGCCCGACATCTGTTTCACGAGGTCGCGTGCTCTGGTCTCGGAACGGAGTTCCTTAAAGATCTCCGCGGCCCTCCGGTACATTGCCTTGTAGTCGAGCACGCCCAATGGGCCGATGCCCCGCCTCAGTTCGCGTCCGAGAAAAACGTTCGCCGCCGCGGTGAGATTGTCACAAAGGGCAAGATCCTGGTGCACGATCTCAATTCCGAAGTGCCGCGCCTCGACCGGGCGATGCAGCACGATTTCGCTGCCATTGAGGCGCATCGTGCCTTCGCTCGGTCGAAAGTTTCCCGCAATCATTTTGACGAGAGTCGACTTGCCGGCGCCGTTGTCGCCCATCAATCCGACAACCTGGCCCGCCTCTAACGACAGCGAAATGTCATTGACGGCCTGTATGGCCCCGAAGTGCTTGGAAATATTGCTGAGTTCTAGCAGCACGACCAGCCTTCCAAACTCCCAAGACGCGCGGCCTTCACCAAGGCGCGTCACAATATGCCCGCCCCTTGAGTGAGAGATTGCTTATTTACGCAAATCATCACAACCGCGTCAATGATCTCTCGTCTGATAAACCTTATTTGTATGACAATTAGACATTGACGAAAGTCGCAATCATATATTAGCTACTACTGGGAGATAAGCATGCTTATCCTTGTCACCGGGGCAACGGGCAAGGTCGGGCAGCACCTCATATCCACGCTGCTTGACCGACCACGTTTTTCGAAAGCGCGCATTCGCGCGCTCTGCCACAACCGCGTGCTCAATCCAAGCGAGCGCCTCGAGATTATCCGCGGCTCCATCGCCGATCGCGCGGTCGCTGACGCCGCGATTGCCGGCGCGACCCATATCGTGCATCTGGCGACCTGCAAGGAAACGCCCGCCGACGTCATGGATGTGACCGTCAAAGGTCTCTTTTGGCTGCTCGAAGCGTTCAGAATGAGCCCAACAGCCCGGCAGTTCATTCTGATCGGCGGCGACGCCGCGGTCGGCCATTTCTTCTATCGCCATGAAGGACCGATAACCGAGGTGACACCGCATCGCGCCTATCCCGGCAGCTACGCGCTCTCCAAAGTCCTCGAGGAGGTGATGGTCGAGCAGTACTCAGTCCAATATGGGATGAACGTCTGCTGCCTGCGCGCGCCGTGGATCATGGAAAAGGACGACTTCAGGCACTCGCTTTCTTTCGGCGACGACGTTTTCGGTGGACCGGACTGGAAGACGTATTTTCCGCCCCATGAAGCCAGGCGCCACGTAAAGGCCGGAACCGTACCATTACTGCGCGATGCCGACGGAAGACCGCTCAAGCGCAACTTCGTCCACGTCAGCGACCTTGTGTCAGCGATCCTCAGCACGATCGACAATCCGCACGCAGAGCGTCAACGTTTCAACATCGCCATGGATCGTCCGGTCGATTACGGCGAGGTCGCAAGCTATCTCGAACGCACGCGCGGCCTACCGTCGGTCGATGTTCCGAGCCATTTCCACTCAAACTGGTTGGACAACAGCAAGGCAAAATTCCTGCTGGACTGGCAACCGGAATACGATCTCGAAAAGCTTATCGACCAGGCCTTTCAATACGAGCGTCCACCAAGTGACCCTCGTATCGTCTGGTATCCGGGTTGATTTGTGCCGCGGACAGAGGGTGTCCGCTTGTTTCAACGGGAGGATAAAATGAGGAAAGCATTGGTGCTCGCAGTCGCAGCGCTGGCGCTGGCCGCCGGCCCCGCCGGCGCCCAGACGAAAAAGCAGCTCGTCATCGTCGTCAAGGGTCTCGACAATCCCTTCTTCGAGGCGATCAATCAGGGTTGCCAGAAGTGGAACAAGGAAAACACAAGCTCGGAATATGAATGCTTCTATACCGGCCCGGCGTCGACTTCCGACGAAGCAGGAGAAGCGCAGATCGTCCAGGACATGCTCGGCAAGCCCAGCACGGCTGCGATCGCCATTTCGCCTTCCAACGCCAAGCTGATCGCCCAGACGTTGAAGTCGGCAAACCCGACAGTCCCGGTCATGACGCTTGACGCCGACCTTGCCAAGGAAGATGCGGGCCTGCGAAAGACCTATCTTGGTACCGACAACTATACGATGGGCGCGCGGATCGCGGACTACATCAAGAAGGCAAAACCGAACGGCGGCAAGATCTGCACGATCGAAGGGAACCCTGGCGCTGATAACATCCTGCGCCGTGCTCAAGGGATGCGTGACGTGCTGACCGGCAAGGACGGGCTGGCCGAGCTAAAGGGTGAAGGTGGCTGGACCGAGGTTGCTGGCTGCCCGGTCTTTACCAATGACGACGGCGCCAAAGGCGTGCAGGCGATGACGGACATTCTTGCGGCCAATCCCGATCTCGACGCCTTCGGCATCATGGGTGGTTGGCCACTGTTCGGTGCGCCGCAACCCTATCGCGATCTGTTCAAGCCAATGGCAGACAAGATTGCGAAGAATGAATTCGTCATCGGCGCGGCCGATACGATCGGAGAGGAAGTGGCGATCGCCAAGGAGGGTCTCGTGACCGCACTTGTCGGCCAACGACCCTTCGAAATGGGCTACAAGGCGCCATCGGTCATGCTCGACCTGATCGCCGGCAAGCCGGTAGACGATCCGGTATTTACCGGTCTCGATGAATGCACCAAGGATACGGCCGATACCTGCATCCAGAAATAGGAACGGTGGCCGGAGCGCCCTTTGACGGCCTCCGGCGCCTCCGCCCCATGAGCAGCGAGCGCGGTCAGCACGCTTGACGGCCGGCCGCGACTCCTTGCAACGACCCCGCTTGGAAGTTCCCTTCGGCGAACTATCATCGACAAGACCATTCCCCAATTTTGCAAAGCACGGAGAGCGCAATGACCAAGCGGATCATCTTCACCGGAGGTAGCGGCAAGGCTGGTCGCCATGTCGTGCAATACCTCCTCGAGCAGGGCCATCAGGTGCTCAACCTCGACACGAAGCCCCTCGATAACCCGAAAGTACGCACGCTGATCACCGACATTACCGACAGCGGCCAAGTGTTCAATGCACTGTCGAGCTACACCGGCCTGCACGAATTCGACCCGTCGCTTGCGCCGCAACCGATCGATGCCGTTGTTCATTTCGCGGCGATCCCGCGCATCCTGATCGCGCCTGACAATGAACTCTTTCGCATCAATGTGATGGGCACCTACAATGTCATTGAGGCCGCGACGAAACTTGGCATCCGCAAGATCGTCCTCGCATCCAGCGAAACGACCTACGGTCTCGTCTTCGCCAATGAGCCACGAAACCCGACCTATTTTCCGCTCGATGAGGACTATGACGTCGATCCGATGGACAGCTACGCGCTCTCCAAGGTGGTGAACGAAAGGACCGCGCGCGCCTTTGCGCTCAGAAGCGGAGCCGACATCTATGCATTGCGCATTGGAAATGTGATCGAGCCCAACGAATACCACCTTTTCCCAGGCTGGTTTGCCGATCCTGGATTTCGAAAGCGCATCGCCTGGAGCTACATCGACGCGCGGGACCTCGGCCAGATCACCCTCAGGGCCATCGACACGGATGGTCTCGGGTTCCAGATCTTCAATGCAGCGAACGACGAGACGTCTTCAGACCTTCCGACGCAAGAGCTGATCGACCGGTTCTATCGGGGCGTACCGGTCAAAGGACAGCTTGGCGAATACGAGACACTTCTGTCGAACCGGAAGGCGCGCGCGATGCTCGGTTTTCAGCCGCAACACAGCTGGCGGACCTATGTTGGCGGCAGGTGATGCAATGCGTGGCTAGAGGGTTCGAGATACGAGAAAAGATGAATGGCTGAACAGCGACCAGAAAAACTCTCCGCAGGCTCGGGTACCGCGGAGGCGGCGCGTGCGACCCGACGGCTCGACGCGCCGCGCATGTCAGGGCCGAGCGTTCATATGTCGCTTGCCGAAGATATCGGGCTCAGGATCGTGCGTGGCGACTATCCTCCGGGAACGATCCTGCCGAACGAGGCCCAGTGGACGGAAATCTTCAATGTAAGCCGAACCGCTGTCAGGGAGGCGATCAAGATATTGATGGCCAAGGGGCTACTCGCATCGCGTCCAAAAATCGGCAGTTGGGTGGAGCCGAAGGAGCGTTGGAACCTGCTCGACCGCGACGTCCTGAGTTGGTACGCACACTCGCCGGATCGGATCCAGTTCCTCAAGACCGTACAGGAATTTCGTCACATCATCGAACCGGAAGCCACCGCCCTTGCAACGATCCGCCGCAGCGAAGAACAGATGGCCGAAATCAGCGAGGCGCTGAGAGACGTGGGGCAAGCGACAACGCTGCAGGCTCGCACCCAAGCTGACACGCGGTTCCACCTCGCGATCCTGCGCGCTTCCGGAAATGACCTCCTCATTCCGCTCGGGACGTTGATCGAATCCGCACTCAACCACCTTTTCCTGCTGGTAACCCGGAACGACAGCACCCTCGTCCATGCCCTTAGGCTCCATGAGAACATCGAGAAAAGCATTCGGCTTCAACGCCCGAACGCGGCCCGTAACGCCGTAAGGCGACTTTTAGCGAACACCGATGCACTCATTGCGCATTCAGAGCGCAACATGTGAGCTCAGGGCGCGCCGCACGTCGTCGTGAACAAACTGCTGCTGAGAACTACCCATGCGGTGGACCGGCTAAGGCCCCCCGCGCAGCGTCAGGCCGAGGATCGCGATCGTGACAGCCTTTTACGGCTCGTGGCGTTCACGCAAATTCCGCGTATCGCGCGACATTGTGCTGCAACAACGCGAGCATCGTGTCGCGCAACGGATCTCGCACCGCTTTCATCCAGGCGGCTGAGAGGGGTAGTCGATGCATCGGCGATCCCGATGGATGAGCGAGCGGGATGTAGCTCACACCTGACACAGCAAGTTTCGAGGTCCAGCGTGGAACGATGGCGGACCCGATTCCGGCGGCAACCAGATTGATTATCGTCTGCTTTTCATCGGCTATTTGTGCGACGCGGGGACGCATGTCAAAGTCCGCGAACAATCCCATTGTGAGGTCATGACTGTGCGGTCGCGAGCGGCGTTCTGGCACGATCAATGGCTCTTCCGCCAGATCCTGGACGGTAATTTCAGACCGTCCAGCAAGAGCACTCCCCATTGGTACCGCAACAACTGCCGTTTCATGAAACAGCAACTGCACATTCAGAGTGCGGCTGATCCCATCGCGAGGACGGATCAAAACAAGGTCGAGGCGCCCGGCCAGCAGTTTCGGAATAAGCCGGACAGACTTGTCTTCAATGATCTGGGTGATGACATCAGGCGCCGCCTCCCGAAAATCCTGCAAGAGCAACGGTAAGAGACCGGCGGCAGCACTATCGATCGCGCCGATGCGCAGTATGGCGGACGGCCTGTGTCGGGCTGCACGAAATTTTTCGGCAACTTCGTCAAGCCGCCCCAGGAGCGGCCGCACTTCTTGCAAAAGCGACACGCCGTCATCGGTCAGGCTCACGCTTCGGGTTGTTCTACTCAACAACTGCGTTCGCAAAGATTCTTCCAGTAACCGGATGTGCCGGCCGAGCGAAGCAGGCAGCATGCCCGTCTTCTGGGCAGCTCTTCCAAAGTGCAGTTCTTCGGCGACCGCGACAAAACACCTGAGCTGTTCGAGTTCCACCCCCACGCCCTCCATTATATCAATAAATTATATAATTGCATGAACCTTCATGCGCAGGAAGGGAGAAACTAACCTTCTCGACAAGCGCGAGAGGACGCGCCGGGTTCGAACATAGGGAGGAGCTTGTTTTGACGAGCGACCGGGAGACGCGCGTATTGCGCAAAATCACATGGCGCATCGTGCCATTCATCATGGTTCTCTACCTGATCGCGTTCATCGATCGCGTGAACATCGGCTTCGCGTCTTTGACGATGAACCAGGACCTTGGATTTTCATCGACCGTCTTGGGCGTGGGCGCGGGCATCTTTTTTCTCGGCTACTTTCTTTTCGAGGTGCCGTCGAACCTCATTCTCCACAAAGTCGGCGCCCGCATCTGGATTGCCCGGGTGATGATTACTTGGGGCCTGGTATCGGGCGCGATGGCGCTGGTCCAAGGCACGACGAGCTTCTACACCCTGCGCTTCTTGCTGGGCGTGGCCGAAGCTGGGTTCTTCCCAGGCATCATTCTTTATCTGAGCTATTGGTTTCCTGCGCGTCGCCGAGCGGCTGTCACCGCGATGTTTATGGCAGCTGCTCCGCTTGCAACAGCCATCGGGTCGCCTATTTCTGGCGCCCTTCTCGAGATGCATGGCATCTGGGGCCTGGCCGGCTGGCAGTGGATGTTCATCATCGAAGCTGTTCCGGCGGTAATCTTCGGTGTCGTCGTATTGTTTTTCCTGACGGACCGACCGGAAAAGGCAAAGTGGCTTACCGACGACGAGCGTGCTTGGCTTGTGAAGACCATGGAGCAGGAACAGGCCGGCAAGGTGAAGGCAAGCCACGGCATCTGGGCAGGGCTCGCTGATGTAAGGGTCCTTGCACTTTCGCTCATCTACTTTGGCACGTCAGCAGGTCTCTACACGCTCGGAATCTGGGCACCACAGATCATCAAGAGCTTTGGCCTTTCGTCTTTCCACGTTGGTTTGATCAATTCCATTCCAGCTGTTTTTGCTGTGATCGGCATGATTGTCTGGGCACGCCATTCCGACAGGACCGGCGAACGCACTTGGCACGTTGTCGGTGCCTGTCTGCTGGCTGCCGCGGGCCTTGTCTTTGCAACCGGTGCGACGACTGTGTTTGCCGTGATGATCGCCCTGACGCTTGTGAACATCGGGATCAGCGCCTCCAAGCCGCCGCTGTGGAGCATGCCGACGATGTTCCTCTCAGGCCCGGCCGCAGCCGCTGGTATCGCCACCATCAATTCATTGGGCAACCTCGGCGGCTTCGTCGGCCCCTCGATGATCGGCTGGATCAAGGACACGACAGGGAGTTTTGCCGGTGGTCTCTACTTCGTCGCGGCACTGCTCGTGATTTCGGCAGTGGTCACTCTGATCCTTGCTCGCGGGGCCTCCCGCGAGGCCACTCGGACGGCTTCCATTCAACATTGAAATCCAGATTGGAGAACAACAATGCGCGAATACAAAATTGCAGCGATACCGGCCGACGGAATTGGCCCGGAAGTGATCGCAGCGGGTCTTCAGGTCCTTGAGGCGCTGGAGAAGCGTAGCGGCGACTTCAAGATCCACTCCGAAACCTTTGACTGGGGCTCGGATTACTACAAAAAACATGGCGTCATGATGCCGGCCGATGGTTTGGAGACACTCAAGAAGTTCGACGCAATCTACTTTGGTGCGGTTGGTGCGCCGGATGTCCCCGATCACATCACGCTCTGGGGCCTGCGTCTTCCAATCTGCCAGGGCTTTGACCAGTATGCCAACGTCCGACCGACCAAGATACTCCCAGGAATTACTCCGCCGCTGCGCAACTGCGGGCCAGGCGACCTGGACTGGGTCATCGTTCGAGAAAATTCCGAAGGCGAATACTCGGGCCACGGCGGTCGCGCCCACAAGGGGCTGCCGGAGGAAGTTGGCACCGAGGTTGCCATCTTCACACGCGTCGGCGTTACCCGCATTATGCGCTACGCCTTCAAACTCGCCCAGTCGCGGCCGCGCAAGCTCTTGACCGTCGTCACCAAGTCGAACGCGCAGCGGCATGGCATGGTCATGTGGGACGAGATCGCTGCCGAAGTTTCGAAGGAATTCCCGGATGTGACCTGGGACAAGATGCTAGTCGACGCGATGACGGTGCGCATGACCCTGAGGCCGGAAAGTCTTGACACCATTGTAGCGACCAACCTGCATGCCGACATCCTGTCGGATCTCGCCGGCGCCCTTGCTGGTTCCCTCGGCGTCGCACCGACTGCCAATATCGACCCGGAGCGTCGCTTCCCATCAATGTTCGAGCCGATTCACGGCTCAGCTTTCGACATCACCGGCAAGGGCATCGCCAACCCCATCGCCACCTTCTGGACGGCCGCCCAGATGCTCGAACATCTCGGAGAAAAAGACGCTGCGACAAGACTGATGACGGCTGTCGAACGCGTCACCGAGGCAGGCATCCTCACCCCTGATGTCGGCGGCACCGCCACCACACAGCAGGTGACCGATGCCGTTTGCGAGGCGATCGCCGGCTCAAACATCCTCGTTGCTGCCGAATGACCTTTAGCGATACATCCGCCCGCGATGCGCTGCGTCAAATGTTCGACGCAGCGGTCACCAGCGCGGATCCGGTTAGAGTGGTGTCAAACCACCTGCCCGATCCGCCCAAGGGCCGCTGCATCGTGATCGGAGCCGGAAAGGCTTCGGCTGCGATGGCGGCGGCACTCGACGCCGCATGGAGCGACGTTGAACTTTCCGGACTAGTCGTGACGAGGTATGGCCATGCAGTTCCTGCCGGGCGCATCGAAATCGTCGAAGCGGCCCATCCGGCCCCCGACGCGATGAGCGTTGAGGCGGCGACACGTATCCTTGAGAAGGTCCGCGACCTTGGGCCGGACGATCTGGTCATTGCCCTGATTTCAGGCGGCGGTTCCGCTTTGCTGGTTGCTCCAGCCGGCAACATGACGTTGGCTGACAAGAAGGAGGTCAACCGGATGCTGCTTGCCAGCGGTGCGACGATCTCGGAGATGAACACCGTTCGAAAGCAGCTTTCAAACATAAAAGGCGGACGGCTCGCGCAGGCAGCATATCCTGCAAGGGTCGTCACGCTCGTGATCTCCGACGTGCCGGGCGACAACTCTTCCGAAATTGCCTCGGGACCCACTGTCTCCAACGAGACGGGCGTTGTCGAGGCTCGCGAAATCGTCGCGCGCTACAAACTCGCTCTTCCACCGGAAGCGATCGCCGTTCTCGACGGTGGCGGCTCCGCGGCGGCGAGCGCCCCGATTAACGCAGAAACGCGGCTGATAGCCTCACCGTCCACAGCCCTGCATGCGGCGGCACAAGTTGCGCAATCTCACGGGATCCGCCCCTTGATCCTTGGCGATGCGCTTGAGGGAGAAGCGAGAGAAGTCGGTACAGTCTTTGCCGGCATCGCGCTCTCCGCGCGCGACAAGGGCTTACCGGTTGCGGGACCAGCCGTGCTCCTGTCGGGCGGAGAAACGTCCGTGTCCTTGCCGAAAGGCTCGACCGGACGTGGCGGCCGCAACACCGAATTCCTGCTGAGCCTTGCGATTGGCTTGAGTGGTGCAAATTCGATCTGGGCAATTGCCGGAGACACAGACGGTATCGACGGTCTCGAGGACGCTGCGGGTGCTTTCGTCACTCCTGACACCCTTACCCGTCTGCAGCAAGTCGGCATTGCTCCGCGCACCGCGCTTTCACAACATGACAGCTACACCGCATTCAAGGCGATTGGCGACCTTGTCGTCACCGGGCCAACACTCACAAACGTCAATGACATACGCGCAATCCTGATCGGATAGAAATCATGCTCCCACGCAGCAACCGCAAGGCCAAGATCGTTGCGACGGTCGGGCCGGCTTCAAATTCGCCCGAAACGCTCAAATCGTTGTTCCTCACCGGCGTCGGACGGACCTTCAAACTGTCATCGTCAGCGGATTCCCGTTCGCGACTGAAGGCAGCACGAATAATCTCCGTGTCGCTCAGATCGGGAAAGCATGATCCTCGAAGCGGGTCGAGCCACCGCTGAGAACCGACGAGTTGGCCGGGAACGCGCAGCCGAGGCGTCGGCAGGCTCCTTTTTTGGCGGTGCGCGCCTGGATAGTTCGGGCTTCAATCGGCAAGGCGGCGCTGGGTATCGGCATCGAAAAGATGCATGCTGCCGGGAGCAAAGCTCAGTCCGACCCGGTCGCCTGCTCTTGCGACCGATCGGCCATTGAAGACCACCGACAGCTCGGGCGTGGTTGCCATTGTCAGAAAGCACGTCGCACCGGTCGATTCGATCATTGCCACTGGTGCTGAGAGAATGCCCTCATCGGCTGCCGCAAGTTCGATATGCTCCGGACGCAAGCCGACGCTCAAGGCCTGTCCTGGCTGCACCGTCCGGTTAAGGGCGATCGTTTGTTTGGTACCGACATCGAGGATGATCGAGCGTCCGTCCGGACCGCCGACCGCGGGCAGGAAATTCATGGCAGGAGATCCAATGAAGCCGGCCACGAACTTGTTAGCCGGCCGGTCATAAAGCTCAAGCGGACTGCCCTGTTGTTCGATGACGCCGTCACGCATGATGACGACATGGTCCGCCATTGTCATCGCTTCCACCTGATCGTGCGTGACATAGACCGACGTGGCGCCCAGCCGATCGTGCAGCGCGCGGATTTCTTTGCGCATATGAACGCGAAGTGCGGCATCAAGATTGGAGAGCGGCTCGTCGAACAGGAACGCCTTTGGGTGCCGGATAATCGCCCGGCTCATCGCTACGCGTTGCCGCTGACCCCCGGAAAGCTCGCGCGGGTAGCGCGCCAGGAGATGCGTGAGCCCGGTGACGGCGGCAACTTCATGTGCCGCCTTCTTGCGTTCGGCCTTGGCAACGCCCCTGATGCGTAGGCTATAAGTCAGGTTTTCCTCAACCGTCATGTGCGGATAGAGCGCGTAGGACTGGAACACCATCGCCACATCGCGCTTGCGCGGCGGCACTGCATTCATCACCTCGCCAGCGATCTTGAGCGTACCGGACGATATGCTCTCCAGGCCCGCCAGAGACCGCAACAACGTCGACTTCCCGCAACCTGACGGACCGACGAGAGCTGTAAAGCTGCCTTTGCGGATCGAAAGCTCGATGTCCTTCAGCGCATGGTAGGCACCATAATACTTGTTGACGTTCCTTAGTTCGATCTGGGCATTCATTTGAGCGCTCCCGAGGTAAGACCAGAGACGATGCGGCGTTGCAGGAGGACGAAAATGGCGAGGATCGGCGTCACGTAGATCGCCGCGTAGGCCATGATATTGTTCCATTCATTGGTGTTTGGCCCCATGAAGGAGTTCAACCCCACGCTTGCCGGTTGCAGCTCGACGGCCTGGATCATCGATTTCGAATAGACGAACTCGCCAAAGGCCTGCATGAAAATCAGGATCGCACTGACGAGGATGCCGTTGCGTGCGAGCGGCAGGACGATATTGAAGAATGCGCCGACCCTGGAGTTGCCGTCGACAAGGGCTGCTTCCTCCAGTTCCTGTGGCACGCTCATGAAGGTCGCGCGCACCAGGACGACGAAGAACGGCATGCTCTTGGCCGCAATCGCCAGGATGACGGCAAGCCGCGGATAGTTGAGCAACCCAACTTGCGAAAAGCCCACGAAAATCGGCGTCACCATCAGCGACGCCGGAAGGACCTGCAACATGAGGATGAGGAAGAGCCCGATATCGATCCAGATGTTGCGATAGCGCGCCAGCACGTAGGCGCAGCCAACACCAAGCACGGTGATGACGCTGACCGCTCCGCAGGCGATGACCAAGGAGTTCCATATGTACCGGCCCATGTTCCGGCTCTGCCACACGTTGCCGAAGATTTGCCACTGGGGATCGCTCGGCCAGAAGGTCGGCGGAGTGGCAAACATCTCCGACCCCGATTTGATCGTGGTGATGTACATCCAGTAGAGTGGGAACAGATAAAGGCCGGCGAGAATGATCGCGATTGCGAGAAGCAGGCGATCCCGGGATACGTTGCTCATCCGCGCACCTCATGCCGTGTCGAACGCACGTAGACGACAGAAGCGATCATCACAAAGACGATCATGATCACCGAGATCGTCGCGCCCTTGGCGAAATCGTACTGCCGGAAAGACAGATCCCAGGCCCAGTATTGCGTGACGTTGGAGGCATTGTTCGGCCCTCCGGAGGTGATCGAGGCAAAAAGATCGAACTGCTGCAGCGTGAAAATGAGCCCGAGCGCGATGATGGCCCCTATGGACGAGCGCATCATCGGCAGCGTGATCGTCCAGAAGCGTTGCCAGACATTGGCACCATCCAATTCGGACGCCTCATAAAGGTCCCGCGGAATGGCCGACAGACCGACGGACATCAGGATCATGTTGAAGGAGGTACCGAGCCAGATATTCGCGATGATGACGGCCCAGAGCGAGTAACCGGGATCCGAGCGCCAGAAGATATTGCTGTCGATGAGGCCTGTTTCCCGCAGCATGAAGTTGAGCACGCCAAAATCGCCCGACAGGATCCAATTCCAGATCGCGCCAACCACGAGGCCAGGCATCACCCAGGAAACCAGAAACAGACCCCGCACCCACGAGGCGCCTGGAAAATTTGTCCAAAAGAACAGCGCCAGTCCAAAGCCGACGAGGAACTGACCGGCGATCGAGGCGACGACGAAAGTCGCGGTATTGGCCAGGATCGGCCAGGTTTCCGGCTGGGCAAAGAGATCGCGGTAGTTCCTGAGACCGACGAACGGGCGCCAGAAGCTGCCGAGGCTGAACATGTCCACCTCCTGGAAGCTCATGGCGATGTTGTAGAGCAGTGGCAGGCCGGACAGGGTTAGCAGGAAGGCGAGCGGCAGGCTCACGAGGCCGATATCGAAGCCGCGGCCGTCGATGATGCTGGATAGAAGGCGTTTCATGAGCTCCTCCGCCGCCAAGGCCTCAGCGCATTTGGGCTGACGCAGCTTGGCCTGCAAACTAGACAACCAGAACCACGCCGGCATAGCCGGCATGGTTTTTGCGGGTTTCCGTCCCAGCGCCTCAATGCGATCGAGCGCTTGCGGAAGGCGGCCCGGCTCTCCGGTTCAGGCGGGATGCCTCTTGGCCGCCTTGGCCAAGACTTTAGCCCAGGACTGCCTTTATCTTTTCAGCAGCCTGGTCGAGTGCTTCCTTCGAGCTCATCTGTCCCGTCAACGCTGCCTGGATTGCATCCTGGATTGCCTTTGAGATCTTCGGCCATTCCGGGTGCGGGCCGCGCGGCTTTGCGTATTTCAACTGCTCATTGAAGACCTTAAGGGCCGCGTCCTTGAGCGGCACGCCAGTCTCCGGAATAGCGATGTCGGAACGGGCGGGAAGCTGGCCGAAGTCCTTGAACATGCGATCGTCCTGCGAGACGAAGTACTCGAGCACCTTGAACGCTTCGGCAGGGTGTTGCGTGTTGGAGAATATCGCCCAGTTGAAATCGCCCATGGCCGATGAACGCTCCGCACCGAGCTCAGGCACGGGCAACAGAGCGACACCCCAGTCGAACTTCGCCTCCTTGACCATCCGGTCGAGCTCCCACGGACCGGAGATGACCATGGCGGCGTTGCCGGAGTTGAAGGTACCGGTCGAATCCCACTGTCCGCGGGTGAGCGTGTCCGGCGACGCCAGCTTCTCCGTAATGATGGTCTTCCAGATGTCGAGCGCCTTGACGGCGCCATCCGAATTGATGTGCTCGTAGCCACCACCGGCCATTTGGGCCCAGGGGAGAAACTGGAAGGTCCCCTCCTCGTTCGCCTTAGCTGAAAACGCGATCCCATAAACGTTGGCCGCAGGGTCCGTCAGCTTGCGAGCCGCATCGACGAGTTCGTCCCAGGTTTGCGGCGGCTTGGAAGGATCGAGGCCCTTCGTCTTGAACATGTCCTTGTTGTAGTAGAGCGCAATCGTGTTCGTGGCCTTGGGAAGACCGTAATTCTTGCCATCCCACATGGTGGAGGCGAGCGGGCCAGGGAAATAGGTCGACGTCTTGACCACCGTCGACTTGGCGATCATATCGGTGAGATCGAGGAACGCGCCGCGCGACGAAAAAAGCGCATGCTCAGGATTGTCGATAGCGATGATGTCGGGTGCCTGCCCGGTCGAATAGGCGCGCATCGCCTCGCTGACGACGTCGTCAAACTGGATCTGGCGGTACTCCACCTTGATGCCAGTGTTCAGCTTGTTGAAGTCCGAAATCAAGTTCGGTGCGGGTTGAATATCGCGATCGAGCGACCAGACGCTGATCGTGACATCCTCCGCCTTGGCGGTGAGGCCGAATAGAGAGACACCTGCAAGGGCGAGCGCGCCCAGGATTGCGGATCCGCGGATAGCCATTTTCTCCTCCTTTGATTTTCCCCGAGCCGGCATCCTCCATGCCGGCCAACATGCACGTCTCAGACCGGATCGATGACGAAGTCGCCGCCCCGGCACGTTTTAAGGTAATTCAGGCCGTGAACCTGGCCGGTCATCTCCAGATCATCGCGATAGACCGGGTCATGCCAGCCTTCGATATCGATCGAGCCGGACCAACCAGCCAGCCGAAGTTCGGAGATCACGTCGGTCCAGTTCGTGTCGCCAAAGCCGGGCGTACGCATGAAGACGAATTTCTCTTTGCCGAAGATCCCGTGTTCACGGATGACGTCCCAGCGGATGGTCGCGTCCTTGCCGTGCACGTGGAAGATCTTGCTTGCCCATTTGCGGATCTGCGGCAGCGGATCGATCAGATAGACCATTTGATGGCATGGCTCCCATTCGAGCCCGATGTGGTCGTCTGGCGTCTCGTTGAAGATCAGTTCCCAGGCATCCGGATTATGCGCGATGTTCCAATCGCCGGTATGCCAGTTGCCGTCCATGGCACAGTTCTCGAATGCAATCCTCACGCCCTTGTCGGCGGCACGTTTCGACAGCTCGGACCAGATTTTCCTGTAACGCGGCAGGCTGTCGGTCAAAGGCTTGCCGCGAAGGCGGCCGGTGAACCCGGCAACGCAGGTCGCGCCGAAGTGGTGGGCATTGTCGATGCAGTCTCGCCAGCCCTGCAAGGTCTCTTCGTCGATCGCGGTCGTCTCCAACGGATTGCCGAACATGCCGATCGTGGAGATGGTGATGTCACGATCGCCGACCGCCGCCACGCAACGCCTGCCGAGGTCGGCGAGGTCCTGGCCATTCGTCGTTTGCCAGAAGAAGGGCTCGAAACTCTCGAAGCCCATGCCCGCGATCTGGGCGATACGCCTGTCGGCACCGCCCTTCGTGGCAGAGATCATCGTGCCAATACGGATGGATTTGCTTGGGTTGATCAAAATAGGCTCCCTAGGCTGCAATGGTGACGCGTTTGCCATCCCGCGCGCTGTCGATCGCGCCGAAGACCATGGCAAGGCTCTTGATGTTGTCGCTGCCGTCGGTTTCCGGCACAGCTCCCGCGTCGATCGCGCGGATGAAATTCTCGATCACGCTGGCATGCCCGTTCGTATCGGCGAGATCTTCGGTATCGGGCACCGCAACCGGTTCAACGGTGCGCATGAAGCCCTCCTGACCCGTAACGACTTTGGCGTCAAAGCGATCGCCGCCATCCCAAAGCAAGGTGCCCTTCGAACCGGTGATGCGCCACGCGCTCTCCCAACTGGTGTTGGCACCCTCAGCGCACCAGGAACCGCGATAGGTGAAGGCGACATTGTCGGAGAACTCGAAGATCGCATTGGCGGCCGCGCCATGGCGATACCAGGAGCCCTTGGGATTGTATTCGTGGCAATAGACCGCGAGCGGGTCCTTGCCCGACATGAAGCGCGCTGCATCGAAGGTGTGGATGGCCATGTCGAGCAGCAAGACATTGTCCATCTGCTCGCGAAATCCTCCGAAATGCGGGCCGAGGAAGAAGTCGCAATGCAACGCCGTCAGCTCACCGAGAACGAGCGACTCGATGAGGCGACGTATGCGCCGAACACCGCTGATGAAGCGACGGTTTTGAACGATCGCATGGATCCGCGAGGCCGCTGCAGCAAGTCGACGCAATTCGCGTGCCTCGCCGAGCGAGGCGGCCATGGGCTTCTCACTCAAAACGTGGCAACCATGCGCAAGTCCGGCGGCCACCACCGCACGACGTGCGGCCGGAACGACGATGTCGAACAAAAGATCTGCGCGGCTCTCGCGAAGCACGGTCGGCAGGTCCGTTCCGATAACGATGCCGCCAAGGTTAAATTCGGTAGCGAGCGCCTCAGCAGTCGCCTGGTCGAGATCGACGAGGCCAACAATCTCGACTTTCACGCGAAGAAGTTCGCTCTCCGTCAGCGCCCTCAGCCAGCCTTTGGCCATAGCTCCGCACCCGCACAAAACGGCCCTGTATCGCACGTGATTTCCTCCAAGAAACGGAAGCAGCAACTCCTCAATTGGCTTCCGTAAACGTTTACGATACTATGCGGCAAAGGTTTTTTATGTCAAGAGGTGTGAAAATGACCAGTCGCGGGTCTGGGGAGGAACGCGGAAAAATGAAGGGGATTCGCGAGCTTGCCGAACACCTCGATATCTCGATCGGGACAGTATCCCGGGCGCTGAACGGTAAGCCCGACGTCAACGAAGAGACCAGAAAAAGGGTGCTCGAAGCAGCCGAGTCCCTTGGTTATGTCGCCAACCAATCGGGCCGTGCGCTCCGCAAGGGCGCGACCGGCGTCATCGGCTTCATGATGCAGACCGGCTCCGAAATCACCGGCCAGGGTGACACATTCTTCATGAGCGTCTTCGACGGTGTCCAGACCGTCTTTGCTCGTCACAAGCTCGACCTCGTCGCCCTGCTCTGCTCCTCTGAGGAGGACCCGAACGACTACTTGAAGCGCGTTGTCGCGCGCGGTTTTGCCGACGGCATCATCCTTTCGGCAACAAGGCGACACGATGCCCGCTTCGAGCTGTTGTCCAAACGCAAGATCCCGTTCATCACGCTCGGACGTAGCCTGACAGATGTCGGTCAACCCTGGCTTGATCTGGATTTCGAGGGCATGGCTGAGGCATCGATCGATCGGCTGGTTGCGCACGGCCACAAGCAAATAGCGATCACGCGGCCGCATGACGACATGAACCTGGGCTATGTGTTTGAAGATCAGTGCCGCGCGACCCTGGCCCGACATGGGCTTCACCTCGACGAGCGTCATGTGTTCCGCTCAACCCCGAACGAAGCGGGAGGGTATCAAATCGCCCGGGAACTGAGTGCGCTTGAGACCCGTCCGACGGCGATTGTGCTCATCAACGAAGCAATCACTGTCGGCCTTTATCGCGGACTGGTGGAAGCCAGCATAAAGCCCGGACGGGACATGGCGATCATCGGTCGTCAAAGTCCGCATTCGCAATTCCTGTCGCCCCGATTGACGGCTTTCAGCCTGTCCCTACGCGATCTTGGCATAGCACTTGCCGAATCCCTGCTTGGTACGATGCCGGCTTTTGCCGACATTTACCCGGTGAGATCTGCGCGGTTCCTCTGGCCCATGACGCTCGTCCCGGGTGAGAGCGACTGATCGACACGTTTGCTGACACTTTCGGCGAAGGCCATCATCAGCGGACCGACGCCCTTGGGATCGTCGCTCACCAGCCGTTCTGCGAGGTAGTAGCCGGGCGTACCGTCCCTGTACGTGCCTTCGAAGCCTCCGAGACCTGCAACGCAGACGATCGTCGTCAGCCTGGTTATGCCCTGGGCGTCGGCAATGAGCCGCATAGAGAGCAGAGCGTCGAGTGCGCGGCGGCCGGCCGCGATTGTCTCTGACGCTCGATCAGGTTCGACGAGCCCAAGGCGTGCGGCGCGGATCAGCGCATAGGCAAACATGGCGGAGGCCGAGCTTTCCTCGTAGTTGCCTTCGAGGTTTGGTGCGTCAAGCACCTGCATCCAGAGGCCAGACGATGTCTGCCGCGCCATGAGTTCCCCCAAAAGCTGGCGTGCCCTCAGCCGATGAGGACCGGAGATTTCGTCATCAGGTAGAAGCGCCAGCGCATCCACGAGCGCCATCGCCAGCCAGCCAACAGCGCGTGCCCACACGGCAGGCGATTTGCCTGTCTCCGGATCGGACCACAGTTGTTTTCGACTGTCGTCGTAACCATGAACATAGAGGCCGGCCGGGGTCGCCGTTAGCGAAAGCGCCGTCGAAAATTGCCGAAGGGCGTCAGTAACAAGCGCCGGCCTATCCGTGGCCAGCGCATATTCGATTTGAAACGGCAGGCCCATATAGAGCCCATCGAGCCAGACCTGGTGTGGGTAGCGCTTCTTGTGCCAGTAGTTGCCCTGGGGGATGCGCGGATGGCTTTCGAGTTGACCAGCCAGATGTTCTGCCGCCGCGAGATAGCGGGCGTCGCCGGTATCCCTGGCCAAGGCAAAGAGCGATCGTCCGGCGAGAATGTGGTCGATATTGTATTCTGTGGGATCGTAGCCGAGGAGTGAGCCATCGGGCCCGATTTGCCGATCGGCCAGCCGGTGAAGATGGTCCATCCAACGTTTCTCGCCCGTCGCCTGAAACAGCAGCTGAAGGCCTCGGTAGAGGCAGCCGTCTTCGTAACACCAGCTCCCGCCCTTGTAGGGACTGTAGCGATGCGCGAACTGGTCGAAATAGTCGGTCGGGTTCATGGGATCTCTCACTCGAAGTGCGTTGATATCGCGGCGGTGCTCAGGAGCGCCGGCTCGTCGCAATCGACGTCCGCTTGTTCCGAGACGATCGTTTCATGCCGCATCGGTCGGATCCCGTCGGCCATGACAGGAGGAGCGGCTGTGGCCTCGTAGTTGAAGGAGACGATCTTGAGCCGACGAATTTTGATGTTGCGGATTGGGGCCTCCGGCAGGCCAAGGAAGGTACCGGCGACATGGGCCAACTTCCGGATCTCGACATCCTCGATCGTGACGCCGTCGATGACAGGCGTGCCCACATCGACTGGAGCCGGCTGGCGGGATTGCACCCAGGCGTCGTGGCCGTCGGCATCGCAATGGTAGTGTGCGTTGGCAGAAAGCGCGGTCTCGACGCCGTCCATAAGAACGCTGCGCATAGCGATATCGGTGATCGCTCCACCACGCCCGCGCCGCGTCTTAAGGCGCAGGCCGCGATCTGTACCGACCATGGCGCAATTCTCGATCGAAACGTCGTGCACGCCACCAGACATTTCCGAACCAATGACGAGCCCCCCGTGGCCACGCTCCATCAAGCAGTGGCTCACCCGCACGCCACGCGTTTCGCTCAGATGGTCATCCTCACCATTTGGGCCGCGTTTGCCGGCCTTCACGGCGATGCAATCATCCCCGACGGAAAAGCGCACGCCGGTGATTGTCACGTCGCGACAACTTTCAGGATTGAAGCCATCGGTATTTGGGCTGTCGAACGGAGCGGAAATGAATAGTCCTGCCGCCGTCAATTGCCTGCAGCCCTGCGGGTGGATCGTCCAGGAGGGCGCATTGCGGATGGCAAAGCCAAGGAGCTGCACATTTGAGCAGGAAACGAGATGAAGGCCGCGCGGGCGGCGTGCACCGTCACGCGTTTCTTTCGGCCAGGTCCACCAGTCGCCCCTATCACCGGAACCGTCGAGCGTGCCCTGCCCCTCGATTGTCAACTCTTTCACGCCAACGGCATGGAGCGGAGCTGCGAAACAGTCGGCCGGAAGGCCTTCCCAGCTCCCCAACATCCGGCCGGACGCGTCACGGGCGGGCAGGATGGGCCATCCGCGCCGCACCGACGGCGCTCGCAAGACCGCCCCTTGGGAAAGGTGGAAAGTCATGTGGCTCTTGAGTTTGACCGGAAATGCCGTCCAGACCCCAGCCGGCACCCTCAACGTACCGCCCACCGGAACCGCAGCAACGGCCTCTCTCAAAGCAGCCGCATTCCGGCGGGCACCGTCGAAATCCTCGGGAAGAACATCAAGGACAAGACCAAACTCGGCAGCGTCGACGAGCCCCGCGCAGGACGGGGTGTCAAACTCGACCGCTTCAAACCCTTCCGCTTCGAAGCGGTAACGTGTGCGAGGTTGAAGCTCGTGCAGCAGAGGCACAGCAAGGGAGGTCTCTCCCTGCCGCATCTGATTGTCCCCGTCGGACGAGGAAAGGCGCCACTTCGCTGTCGCCGGCAGGTGGTATAGCGCTCCGCGTGCCGACAGGCAAAGCGCCGCCGTTCGCGCCGACAGCGCGATGATGGATGGTCGGGTCATAATCTCTCTCGTGTAGGCTTCCCGCAGGGCGCAGGGACGCCCGCCGCGACAAGCAACGGCGGGCAGTCTCAGCGATCAGTCAAACTTGGCGAGAACGTCGTTCACCGTATCGATGATCTGTTCTGCCGCCTCCTTGGCATCGAGCTGCCCGTAGGCGTATTCCTCGAGCGTATCGATGAAGGCGGCGCGGATCTCTGGGTGTTCATTGAACGGCGAAACCGTCGGCCCGCCGGCGGCCAGCACAATGGCATTGGCGGCGCGCACCTCGGGCTCGCCCTTTTCACCAAGGCGAGTGGCAGCGGCCTTCGACGCCGGCAGGCCGCGAGAGGTACCGAGTGCATCGATCCCCTCCGGCTCGTTCAACAGGCAGTTGACGATTTGCGCCGCAGCCGCTGGGTCCTTCGAATTCTTCGAGATCGAGAACACCATGGAGGGCTTGCGATAGACGCCGTCCGTTACCGCATCAGCAAGCTTGAGCATCGGCACGGGCGTCAACACCTGACCGTCCTTCAACGGATCGGCATACTTGGAATAGGTCGAATCCCATTCATAGGAACCGGCGACCTTCCCCTCGGCCCAAGAGGGTTTCTCGAACAGATTGACGTTGCCGTCGGCGGCCTCTTCCTTCTGGGAGCGAATGGCGCCGGTCTCGACCAGCTTGCCGAGGAAGGAAATGCCTTCAGCCAGCTCCTCAGGTGTCCAGGCGACACGGTTGGTCTCAGGATCGACGAGATCCTTTCCGGTCTTCTGGACGACGGCCAATGTCGTTAGAAGTTGCGCGGTCTCCTTGACGGCGTTGAAGGTGTAATAGTCCTTGCCAAGCTTCTCCTTAATAGTTGCCGTCGTAGCGAAGAACTCTTCCCAGGTTTTCGGGATAGGCACCCCGGCCTTCTCGAAGGTCGTGGCATTGAAGAAGAAGACGCGGCCGGTGGTCGAGACGGAAAGCCCCTGCAAGACGCCGTTCATTGAGCCCGCCGCGAGATCGGCTTCGCTCCAGTTGGAAAGATCGATCGCCTGGAGCGTCCGCAGGTCCGCAAAACCGTCACCATTTTTCGAAAACAGCGGCAGCCACGGCCAATTGACCTGCACGATATCGGCCTCGGTCTTGCCGGCCATTTGGGTCGTTAACTTTTCGAGGTAGCCGTCAAAACCAGTGAACTCGCCTTTGACGGTATGGCCATATTTTTCACCGCAAGCTGCGATCGCCTTCTGGGTGGCAACGTGGCGGCTCTCGCCGCCCCACCACGCCATGCGTAGCTCAGCGGCGTGCGCTGCCGTGGCGAGCGCGAGAGCGCCATATGCAACGCTGGCGAGCGCAGCGATCTTTACTGTCATTCTCATTGGTTTCTCCTCCTTGAAATTGAACGACGCATCGCCTCCTCAAAGCGACACGTTGCGGCCATCGGTCTTGTCGAAAACATGAAGCTTTCTGGGGTCCGGGCGCAGCCGGATCAGATCGGAGCGGCCAAGAGCCTCGAATTCGGCGGCGCCCACTACACTCACCAGCTTTCGACCCTCGAGATCGGCGTGAAGGTAGACTTCATGGCCCATGAACTCGGCATTCGTGAGTTTCGCTGTGAACGCAGGGCCGTCGGTGGCGAGTGAGAGGTGCTGCGGGCGCATGCCGAGCACCGCCTCTGCCGGCCTCGCCGAGAGCCTTGCTTGAAGGTTGGAGCCGAGCGGCAGGCGCTGGGTCCCGATCGAAAGATGCCCGTCGACAAGTTCGGCATCGACAAGGTTCATCTCGGGGCTGCCGATGAAGCCAGCGACAAAAAGGTTCGCCGGGCGATTGTAGAGCTCCTTCGGCGCGGCAACCTGCATGATGTGGCCCGCCTGCATGACGCAGATGCGGTCGCCCATCGTCATCGCCTCGGTCTGGTCGTGTGTCACGTAAATGACCGTTGAGGATAAGCCTTCGGCCTTGAGCTGGCGGTGCAGGTCGGTGATGCGGACACGCATCGAGGCACGCAGCTTGGCGTCGAGGTTGGACAGCGGCTCGTCGAACAGGAAGACGCCGGGCTTCTTGATCAATGCACGCCCAAGCGCCACGCGCTGGGCCTGGCCGCCGGAGAGCTGCTTCGGCAACCGATCGAGCAACGGCTCGATTTCAAGGATCTTGGCTACGTGAGCGATAGCCGCGTCGATCTCCGCCTTCGGCTTGCCGGCAATCTTCAACCCGAAGGCCAGATTGCCGCGCACTTTCATGTGCGGGTAGAGTGCATAGTTCTGGAACACCATTGCGATGGAGCGTTTGCCGGGCGGCAGGTCGTTAACCCGCTGGTCGCCGATTACGACCTCGCCTCCCGAAATCTCCTCGAGCCCCGCGACCATGCGCAATGTGGTGGACTTGGCGCAGCCAGAGGGACCGACGAAGACCATGAACTCGCCATCCTCGATATCGAGATTGATCCCGTGCACGGCCTTGAATGCGTTGCCATAGACCTTTTCGAGGTTCTTCAATTGGACCTTAGCCATGTTCAGCCTTTGACTCCCCCAGAGGAGATCCCTTCAATGAAGTACCGTTGCGCAGCGAAGAAGACGACCAAGGCAGGCGTGATCGTCAGCACCGACATTGCGAGAATGCGGTTCCATTCGAAGGCTTCGGTGGTGTCGATGGAAAGTTTGAGCGCGAGGCTCACGGGATATTTGTCGACCGATGACAGGTAAATCAGCGGTCCCAGGAAGTCGTTCATGGTCCACATGAACTGAAACAGGCAGACAGAGATCAGCGCCGGCGCGAGCATCGGCACGACGATGTAGACCAGCGTCTGGAGACTGTTTGCGCCGTCAACACGAGCGGCCTCTTCCATATCCGCCGGAAGCGAGCGCAGGAACTGCACCAGCATGAAGACGAAGAAGGCATCGCCCGCAAAGGCGGAAGGTACCCAGAGCGGCAGGAACGTGTCGAGCCAGCCGAGATCGCGAAAGAGAATATACTGCGGAATACGGGTTACAACATTTGGCAGAAGCAGGATGGCAATGACCGAACCGAAGAGGATCTTCTTCAGCGGAAAGTCGAACCTTGCGAAGGCGTAGGCCGCCATCGTGCATGAGATCGCCGTACCGATGACCTTCGGCAGAATGATCAGGAAGGAATTCCAGAAGAACCGGCCGAAAGTATAGGGCGTCGACGTCTGCCAGCCCTTTACATAGCCGTCAGCCGTCGGATTTGCCGGCATGAAACCAGCACCAGAAAAGATCTCCGAATTGGTCTTGAAACTCGCGCCTACCAGCCAGATCAGCGGGTAGAGCATGACGAACCCAACGGAAAACAGAAGCGCATAGCGAACCGCCGTGGAGATCAGGCGGACCCTTGCCCTGCGTGCAGCCACGCGATCGTTGAGAGCTTGAAACTCGGTCATCTCGTCAGCTCCTCTTGTCGCCGGCGTAATAGACCCACTTCTTGGAGGACCAGAAGGCAACAAGGGTCAGCACAGTGATGATGGCGAAGAGCACCCAGGCGATAGACGAGGCGTAGCCCATGTTGAACTTCTTGAAAGCCTCGTCATAAATGTAGAGCGGCAGCAGATAGGTCGCCTTGAGTGGACCGCCCTGGGTGATGATGTAAGGGCCGTTAAACTCCTGGAACGCCTGAACCATCTGCATGATCAAGTTGAAGAAAATAACCGGCGTTAGCAGCGGTAGGGTGATCCAGAAGAAGGTGCGCACTTTGCCGGCGCCGTCGATGGCGGCCGCTTCATAAAGTGACTTGTCGATCGATTGAAGGGCGGCAAGAAAGATCACCATGGCCGAGCCGAACTGCCAGCAGCGCAGCAGCGTGATGGTGAAAAGCGCATTCACGGGATCGCCGAACCAATCGACGGGCGCGATACCAAGGGTCGAAAGCGCCATGTTCGCAAGGCCCTGCGAAGCGAAGACATAACGCCACAAAACGGCAATCGCGATCGACCCCCCAAGGATTGAAGGCACATAGAACGCCGTTCGAAAAAGACCGATGAATTTCAACCTGTGATTTAGAATTGCAGCGATGAAGAGCGCAAAGGCGAGCTTCAAAGGCACGGTAATGAACACGTAAAGCAGCGTTACGTTCAGCGACTTGATGAAAGTCCGGTCGCGGGTAAACAGCCGCTCGTAGTTGGCGACACCTGTCCAGCGCGGCTCGCTCATCAAGTCGTAGCTCGTGAAGCTGAGATAGAATGAGCCGATGAACGGAATGGCCGTGAAGATCAAGAGGCCGATAATGTAGGGCGCCAGATAGCCAAGCCCTAAAAGACGATGCCCTTTCATGCCGCCCCTCCCGGACGGCACTGCAGAGCGGCCATTTTAGATACGGTTTCGTACAAATTACGCTCCCGGAACGGCGCAGACAGGCGCAGGCTGTAGCCTCCTTCCCGTCCGCTGACCGATCTCCTCCCAGTTCGATGCGGTGCGTGCATGCATTTCTGCGATGACATTCACGTATTTTTGTCACAGAATGAATTCACAAAGGCGAGGAAAAAGATGGACGAAATTGAAGGTGGAATTCTCTCAGCTATTCCACCGGCGGCGCTGACGCTTAATCTGACCCGCGCTGCTATCCGGATGGAGCATTCGCAGACTTGGCGCATCGACAAGTCGAACCCGGTCGACGACCTCGTCATCTGCCTTGAAGGGCGCGGCCACTATCTGGTCGACGGCGAGCCACGCGTGATGGAGCGGGGTGATGCCATGCTGATTTCGCGCGGCCAGCGCTTCATCGGATGGAGCGAGGGACCGGAGACGTATCTTGGCCTCGCCCAGCATTTCACCCTTGATATTTACGGCCGCCACAACCTGGTCGAGCAGATGGATTTGGTGCCGAAGTTGAGACTGGCGCGGTGGGGGTTGCTTGAGCCGTTGGCGCGCCACTATCGTCAAGGCGCGCCGCCCTCTTCCGTGACGCTTGGCCAGCACCACCTGTTCATGGTTCTGTTGATCGCTTTCATCGAGGATGCGTTCATCGGGTGGCGAGACCATGCCACCTACCAGCCCGAGGGGGCAGACGCGATCGATCTCGCTGTCATGAAGGCCGCAACGATGATCTCCGCCAACCCGCTCGACCCGGATATTGCGACGAAAGCGGTTGAGGCATCACCCTACAATCGCGATTATTTCCTGCGGGAATTCCAAAAGCGCGTGGCGCGCACGCCGCGCAAGTACCAGGAACTGAAACGCATGGAGCGGGCGATGCACTTTCTCGAAGCAGGGCTTTCGGTTTCCTCTGCGGCCGCGGAAGTCGGCTATCCCGACCCCTACTACTTCTCACGCATGTTCAAGCGAACTCTGGGTCTCAGTCCACGCGATCACATGAAAAGGGTTCGCCAAAGCCGAGATGGCGGCCTCATGCACCTCGACGAGCGCGAACAGGCCCTGGTACTTGCCGACGGGCTTGCGGGCGACTAGCTCGAAGTGTGTTGGCGCTAAGCCGGACAGACAAGCAACCATGTGTCTCGCCGCGATGATGTGGGAGAACATACCCGGCAATTTCGGAAATGGCCCTGGTCGGCACGCGTGTCAACAACACTTTCATGTCTCGGGCATCTTGAACCTGGCGAGCGCGTCACGATCGATCTCGATGCCAAGGCCGGGCGCATCGGGGATGGCAACGACACCGTCGACCGCCTCGATCGGCGCCTTCAGCACCGCCTGCCGGAACGGGTTTTCCGTCCGGTCGAACTCCAGGATCGGTTCGATCGGGTTGACCCGCACCGGATC
>NZ_LMGC01000020.1:0-40764 GCF_001427045.1 Ensifer sp. Root558
CGCGACCACTCGATCACCCGGCGGTCGGTCAGAAACTCCTTCAGGTAGCGGCGCATCGAGGTGTAGTCGGTGCCATCAGGCGTGCCGAGATTGACCAGGAGAACTCCGATGTTGCCGCGTTTAATAGTGGGGTGGCCGGCAGTTTTTTTGAGCATCACATCCTTCTTCATTTATCAACTCAATTGAATACGGATGGAATGCGGGATGGATCAGCGGCGACTGAAAATTCTGAAGCGACCAGGGAAAGCGTTCTTGATTGAAAGCTGCGATACTGGAAGCGGAACACAGCGACCGTTCATCTTTCGACATTCGCCTGCGGCTCCCCGCGAAACCTTGACGAACATAACATGAACATCTAAAGTCGCGTCATGACACCTATGGCACTTGGAAAGAAGCTGGCGATCCTATCGGACGCAGCCAAGTACGACGCCTCATGCGCCTCGAGCGGTGGCGAGAAGCGAGATTCACGCAAAGGAGGAATAGGATCTTCCGGTGGGAGCGGTATTTGCCATGCCTACACGCCAGATGGGCGATGCATATCGCTTTTAAAGATCCTGATGACGAACTTCTGCATCTTCGACTGTGCCTATTGCATCAATCGCGTCAGTTCCAATGTCGAGCGCGCGCGGTTTAGCGTCGAAGAAGTGGTATCATTGACGCTCGAGTTTTACCGACGCAACTACATTGAAGGCTTGTTTCTCTCCTCAGGTATCATCCGCTCGCCTGACCAGACCATGGCCGATATGGTCCGCATTGCCCGAACGCTGAGAGAAGTCCACGGTTTTAAAGGCTACATTCACCTCAAGACCATCCCCGACGCACAGGCTGAGCTCATTCGTGAGGCCGGCCTTTGGGCCGACCGGTTGTCAATAAATGTCGAACTGCCAAGGGATTCGAGCGTAAGGAAGTTCGCGCCAGAGAAGCGGCCGGAAACCATTCGTGCCGCCATGGCACAGGTTCGGCTGGAAGGTGAAGCCGCGCAAGACAAGACCCACACCGGCCGCAAGCCGCAACGCTTTGCCCCTGCCGGCCAGAGCACGCAGATGATTGTCGGCGCTGACGGCGCCGACGATACCGCCATCCTGTCCTGCGCAACCCGGCTTTATAGCGGTTACAAGCTGCGGCGCGTTTACTATTCGGCGTTCTCACCGATCCCGGACGCTTCCTCTGCGCTTCCCCTGGTTCAGCCACCGCTTGTTCGGGAGCACCGGCTCTATCAGGCCGACTGGCTTCTGCGATTTTATGGCTTTACGACCGACGAGATCGCGACCGGCACGCAAGGAGGCTTTCTGGATCTGGAGCTCGATCCGAAGACGGCATGGGCGCTGCAGAACCGGCAATTCTTTCCGGTCGACGTCAACCTCGCCTCCCGCGATACGCTTCTGCGCGTGCCGGGATTTGGGACGCGCGTGGTCGACCGCATCATCACCGCGCGACGCAATCGCCGCCTCCGTGTCGAGGATCTCGCTCGAATGGGAGCGCTGACACGCAAGGCCCGCCCCTTCGTTGCCCTGCCCGGCTGGAGCCCCGGCGGTTTGACGGACAGCAGCGATCTGCGCGCGCGCCTGGCGCCCCCGCCAAAGCAACTTCAGCTTCTATGACTTACGGGGTCTCACTTCCGGACAAGGGAACTTTTGATGCCTGGCGAAATGCCGCCAGGCGCGCTATCAGCCACCGGATCGCCCCCGACCAAATTGACTGGAATAGCGCGGGCGGCCTATTCGACAGGGCCTTTCTCCCGGAGACTCCAGGCGAGCACGCAGCACGCGTTCCTCAAGCCTTCATGACTTTGGCGCAGTCCGTGATCTGGCATTCAGCACCAGAAGGCTTGGCGCTCCTTTATCGCGCGCTTTGGCGCCTCGACAGGCGCGAGGGCGAGCCGCTCTCGCCCGCCGATCCGCTCGGTCGCAAACTGTCGCTTATGCAGAAATCCGTCGCACGGGACATTCACAAGATGCATGCATTCGTTCGCTTCCGCGAAATCTCAGCAGAGGGACCGCGTCGACGCTTTGCTGCCTGGTTTGAGCCGACGCACAATACGCTGGAGCCGGGAAGCGCTTTCTTTGCCCGCCGGTTCGGCGACATGGATTGGATGATTGCGACGCCGCGCTTGACCGCCCTTTTTGTTGACGGCGCGTTGACCTTTGATCAGGGTGGCACGAAACCAGACCTGCCGGAGGATGCGGCCGAGAAACTTTGGGCAGCCTATTTCGTCAACATCTTCAATCCGGCCCGCATCAAGCTCGACGCCATGCAGTCGGAGATGCCGAAGAAATACTGGCACAACCTGCCGGAAACGCGCCTGATCCCCGAGATGCTCGCCGCAGCGGAAGCACGGGTGCAAAAGATGCACGAGGCGGGCATCTCCGCGCCGCGAACGGGCGCAGCCCCCGTGTCCGAGCGCTATCGGGCCTCAATGCCGCAGCCGCCCGAGCAAATTGACACCCTGGAGGAGGCATCGAAGGCCGCGGCACAATGTCGGCGTTGCGACCTTTGCGAATCCGCGACGCAGACCGTCTGGGGTGAAGGTGCCGCTGACGCGCAGCTCATGATCGTCGGCGAACAGCCTGGCGACCGGGAAGATATCGAGGGCCGCCCGTTTACGGGGCCGGCCGGGCAGTTGCTTCGGGCATTGCTTTCCGACGCCGGTATAGACGCAAGGACGCTGTGGCTGACGAACGCCGTCAAGCATTTCAAGTTCAGCCCACGTGGCAAGCGGCGCCTGCACCGCAATCCGGACCGCGGCGAAATTGCTCATTGTCGCTGGTGGCTGGGACTGGAACTGACCCTTGTCAAACCGAAGTTGACGGTGGCGCTTGGCGCCTCCGCGGCCTTCGCCCTCACAGGCGACAACCGTCCAATGGCGGAGCGGCGGGGGGAGATTGAAACCGGTCTTCACGGCGGCCCCGTCCTCGTGACATGGCATCCTTCCTATATCCTGCGTGCAGGCGACCCAGCAGCCGCCACGATCGCCCGAGATGATTTGGCGCGAGACCTGGCTAAGGCCATGGCAGTTATCTATGAAAGAGGAGTGTAGCAACTCAACCAGAGCCCGTACGGAGTTACCGAATATGCATCCTCCGGCCGTACGAGGGAATGGCGAGAGTGAAAGAGAGGCACCTACTGCTTGGTCGCTTGGCGCTTCCCAGCATACCCTACTCTTGAGGATCTATCGGCCGGAGCTTCCATGATGCCCAGGTGCTTGGTAACCAGGACTGAAAGGCGTCCGATCGAGGGGTGGAGTTTCTTGCATTGGATTAGAAGCCTTCTAATATGTACTCAGGTTTTAGGGACTGGGGCATGGTGAGAAGTCTGACGGTTACGGTGTCCAGAGCCGCGACGTTCGTCATTGCGGCAATGTTCGCGGCGCTTGTCGTGCTACTGAGCCTGTGGTTATACGAAAGCTATCATGCCGCAATACGGCGGACCGAAGAGCGCGCAATTGCCGCCTCGAAAATCGTATCCACGAACGCCTCATGGATAAACGCGCTCTCGGCACAGACACTTCAACGAATTGATGACGCTCTTGGACCGACGCTGGGCATTGCCACGGATGAAGTCAAGAACATCAACGAGGCGGTTTCTAATCTTCCGGGTCAGGTTCAGGCCTACGTCGTCGACCGGAATGGCCGGACACTTCTGTCCACCGATCCCGATATAAAGCCCATCGACATAAGGGACCGCGAATACTTCGCCGCCGTCGAAAAGGGAGCGAAAACTTTCGTTTCCGGTCTCCTGGTCAGCAGACTCAACAATCAGCAGATATTCGTGTTCAGCCGGCGCCTGGAACGGAACGGCGTGTTCGTCGGCGCTGCAATGGTGTCGTTCCAAGGGAGCGACCTGCTGAGGGATGTTTGGGAGGCCGTCTCTCTCGGCACGAATTCGACTATCAGCATGATCCGCAAGGACGGAGAACTCGTCGCACGCTACCCCGCCCCCGACGGTCCGTTGAACATGAGCAAGTACGTATTGTTTACAGACTATCTTCTCTCCTCGCCCAACGGGACTTACGAGGCAATATCTCCAGCGGACGGCGAGCACCGTATGGTCGCCTATCGGGTTGTTGAGGGAACGGACATCGTTGCGCTCGCGTCGGCTGACTACCGTGTCGGGCTGGTCCCCTTCCGCAATGACGTCTTCATCGCGATCGCCGTTATGGCACTTGCTGCCGCTTCATCGCTTGCCGCAGGAGGATGGGTCAGGCACCTCGTTAAGCGCGATGTGAAGAAATCCGCCCAACTTGAGGCCGCACTTGAGGACAATCGCCTTCTGCTGCGCGAAATCCATCATCGGGTCAAAAACAACTTTCAGGCTGTGCAGGGCGTCATCCGCATGCAGCTACTGCCGCCCGAGGCACAGAAGTCGCTCTTTGACCGGATCGACGCCATGATCGCGGTCCATGAGCAAATATATGATCGCGACCAGTTCAACGCCCTGTCCGCCCGTGATCTTATCCCGTCGATCGTGGACAAACTCGTCAGCGCCTATTCTGACAACGTATCCGTACGGTACGATATCGGTGCGTTTGACCTGAGACCCGAACAGGCCACGGCCGTCGCGCTCCTGGTGAACGAGGTCGTGACAAACAGTCTTAAATACGCGTTTCCGGACGGCCGCCCAGGGAAGCTCGAAATAGCGTTCAACAAAGTGTCTTCGCGCCGCTCCCTGCTTACCATCTGCGACAACGGCGTGGGCTTCGACACATCGACTGTGCGCAAAGGCATGGGCAGCCGTATCATTCGCGGGGTCGTAAGTCAGTTGCGCGGTTCATTCGAATACAAGTCAACAGAAGGCACGCACTTTATCGCGCAAGTCGAGCTCGGTCTAACAGACTGAGGAGCAACCTCGTTAAGACTGTTTGCGTGACCTCATAAGATGCCGTGTGCGCCCCCATTTCGGAAAACCTTGAAAACACAAAACGCGCGGATAGATACCTATCATCTGCAATCCGTTGTTTGGGGGGCCCGCAACAGCCGACCTGGATGAGCAAAATGGCCGACGAAAACCACCTTCGTGACGCCCGTGATGCGGGCGACCGCCTCTTAGCTTCACACCCATCTGAAGATCCATTCGCGGCTGCGTTCAAGGCCACACGCATGCCGATGCTAATTACCGATCCAAGGCAGGACGATAATCCCATCATCTTTGCAAACCGAGCCTTCACCGAGTTGACGGGCTACAGTCAGAATGAGTTGGTCGGCCGGAACTGTCGCATTCTCCAAGGGCCGGACACGGACAAAGCGGCGATCGCTAAGATCAGGGATGCCATTTCAGAAGCGCGCGATGTCTCGGTCGACATCCTCAATTACCGTAAGGACGGTGGCAGCTTCTGGAACGCGCTGTTTGTCAGCCCCGTCCGCGATCAGGCCGGCGCAGTGATCTACTTCTTCGCGTCACAACTCGACTTCACGAGCACCAAAAGCAAAGAAGCCGAGCTGGCCAAGGCGCGCCAGCTTGCGGAAGAGGAAGTCTCAAGTCGCACTGCGGAGCTCATGGAAGCGCTGCGCGTGAAAACTGCCCTTGTCCACGAGGTCGATCACAGGGTTAAAAACAACCTTCTGACAATCGCCTCGATCATCAGATTGCAAATGCGGATGACCAGCAACGCTACGGTCGCACAGACACTTAAATCAATACTCGACCGCGTCGAGGCTCTGAGTGCCGCGCAAAGGAAGCTTCTCAATGATAACCGCGTTGGTCAGTTCGATGTGGCCGATTTCGGTCGAGACCTGATTACCGAAATCGTGGGTTCTCTGAAAAGGCCAGACATCATCTTAACTACGGACCTTCATTCTGTGACAGTCTCGGCGTCGAAAGCTTCGGCCCTCGCCCTTATCGTTAACGAACTCGTTGGTGATGCAGTCAGACGCGGCCTCAGTGATGGCGGGGGCGAAATACACCTCGAAATCCGAAGGCTCAACGGACACTTGCTCATACGAGTCCTGGACACGGTTACACCCGTCGAGGTCGATAAAGAACAAGAGTCCTTCAGCCGCGCCATGCTTGACGCCTCGATCAGGCAGCTAAGGGCAACCAGCGAGCGAGAGGTTTCCGGTCACCGCACGGAAGTTCGTGTAACGCTGCCGGTAGGAGATTAGGAAGGGCCGATATTTGCGAACCCTTATTGTCGAAGACGAAATGCTCCTGGCCCTGCAACTTGAACATGAGGTCGAGTCCAGCGGTTACAGGGTTATAGGCCTGGCAAGCGATGAAAGCGAAGCGATTGCGCTCGTCGAGCGAGAACAACCAGAGTTCGCTTTCGTCGATATCCACCTGCGCGATGGTCCGACTGGTATTGATATCGGTCGATACTTGGCCTCGAGGGGCATCCCCTTCGTTTTTGTCTCAGGCAACCTTAAACGAATTCCGGCGGACTTCGCGGGTGCACTCGGCGCTATCGAGAAACCTTACTCGGCCAACGGCCTACAAAACGCTCTGTTGTATCTCCGGGCGGTGTTATCTGGAGAGGATCTGCCACCACCTCCCTCAAGCCTGACAATCTTTCAATAAAGCATCTCCGGAGTAGCGCCGGCGCCGTCGATTATCTCACACCACTTGCTCTGATCGCATGCCTGTGCCCATCTCAAGTGCCGAGCAGCTGGTGTGTTTCGGCGACAGCGCCGCTCGCCCGCTCAGACCCTTACTGCACCGCCGGAACGTTCTGCCGGCCGAACTGGCTCTTATGCAGTCTTATCCGAGCCGCGGAACGCGGGCCTGCGCTTCGCTTGGACGCAGTCTGGTACGAGCCGCAAACGTCAGGCCAGCTTGAACGCGCCACTCGCCCCGCAGATGCTTACGGGGCGAGACATTCCTCGCATATGCCACAACCATCGACGTCCATACGTGAGGCTGGGAACTGCTTTTGACAACACTGACACGTCAAAGTGCTCCGCGCGTCCCGCTTTACGGGCGCAGGCGGGATGATTTCGATCACGCGATCGGTAGGGAGTTTTCGTGCCATCTGGTCCATCTCGAGGCTCCATGTCGAGGGTGGAATCTGAGATAGGAAGTGCTGAGGCTTGTACAAGATAATGCTCTCAAAGAGTCTTCGCTGACGCTTTCATCGGTCGTCCCTCGTTGAAAGGCCGATGGCTTCGACAACCAATCGCTTGTCTAACACCCGGCCGCTTCCGTTGCTCGGTCCGTCGAACCATCCATCGCGGCAGATTCAGCATGGTTCATTTCATCAAATGTCACGCGGTCAGATCAATTGAGCGAGTACATTTTGGACGGCCACACAGCTGGTCACGGAAGCGAGCCCGGGAGGTATACAGATCCTCTCTGGGGCGTGACGTCTTGTTCCCCATCGCAAGCACCACGTCCGGATGATTACCGTATTGCAGTTCAGCGACGAGGACCTTCTGATGTGCCCACAACTCCCGCATCTCGTGGACGTCGGTCGACGTTCCGAGCCACTCGACGATCCAGCCAGTTTCATTTCGAACCGGCGCGGCTCGGGAACCAGCGGTACTCGTCGAACCGTGCACGACAGATGGGTGGCTCAAACTCAAGAGGTCCCTTGCTTGGGACTGACCTATCGATCAAGCAGAGCCGTCAATCGATGTGAGACGGGTGCAGCCCCCCACTCTCGCCGGCCCTCTCTGCTCGAACGACCTGTCGCTTGCTGAGGGCTGGAACCAGTTATTCCCCAACGCGGTTTGACAAGCGGCGACGGATACAGCTCTGCTCTGCAACCGAAGTCGCCCCGTCCAGCTGCTGTAGGGGCGAGGTAAGGAATCGTGCAGAGGTGCCCAAAAGCCACTCCGCTCGTACGAGGGTTCTGACTGGTTTCTACGGAGGTTGATTTCTCGTCTCCTACCCGGTCGCGTCGGCGACCGGGTCGATGACCCTCGTCTCTCACATGCCACTCCTGCGGCTAAAGCAGTCTGGCGCACGAGCGGCCTCGAGAAGTGGGGAGTCGGGCGCTTCGGGTTGCCCGGATTATCACATTCTAAATTGGGGAATGGTGGCCACCAGCATCGGGTTTGGCGCCGAACGGCCGCTCGGCATCTGTCGACATTCCAGCGTCTCGGCAGGCCTCAACGAACGCTTCGCGGGCGATGGCAACCGGCGTCATTCGGTTAAGCGCCCGACGACATGTTTGAACCGCCCTATTGTGCTTGCGGCCTCTATAAATAGTCCATTCGCCTTCCAGGAAATCGAGAACGTCGTTGACAGACGCAAATACCTGCCGCGTGCCGTCCTTCATCTGAACCGAGATGGGTGCCATGAGCAGTAGTTCGGGATTAAGCATGGTGATCTCCCTTCGCCTTGATGCCATACAAAGACTTTTCAACGGCCGCGCCAGGCACGGTGCCGATCTCAAAAGCCGGCGGCGCAGATGGGATGCTCGCATCCATCGCTGGCGCTAGAAGATGGTGCCTTTCGGCGAAGGCGACGAAAAGGCCGCGCACAGTCTCTGCTTCAACCTCTCCCCGTAATGCAGCCAGACAGGCCTTGATCGCCACCGAATGCACCGCATCCCCCGACGGGGCTGGCCAATCGACGAGGAGACGATAAGCGTCCATCACGGAGCGGATTTCACCGGGGAAACCAAGGCCAACAAGGATGCTAACAGGCCGCTCGAACATATCGGGTTTCATCGTGCTCTCCTTTCCAACCCGGAATGCCGATGGGCGCCTTGAAACCGGCGCCCAATTTACGTCAGCTACGCGGCATTCGATGCTTCGATTTGCATCTGAGCTTTTGACCGCTCAACCGCCGCAGCTGTTTCGATCGCGATTTTGCGTGGCTTCATCTCCTCCGGGATTTCCCGCACGAGATCGATCTCTAGAAGGCCGTTGTTCAGATCCGCGCCCATCACTCGGACGTGGTCGGCAAGCTCGAACCGATGCTCGAACGGTCGGCCGGCGATCCCGCGATGCAGATAGGCTTCGGAAGAGGTCTCCTGCTTCTTGCCGACGACCGTCAAAAGATTGGTTTGAAACGTGATATCGAGATCGTCGCGAGTAAAGCCGGCCACCGCAATCGAGATCCGGTAGCTATCGTCACCGGTCTTGGCAATGTCGTAGGGAGGCCAATCACTGATCGAACGAGCGCGCTGCGCGTTTTCGAGCAAATGGAAGAGCCGGTCGAACCCGACAGTCGAACGGAACAGTGGTGCGTAGTCGTAAGTTGTTGCCATAACCATATCCTCCTTGAGCAACATGGGTACGGAAGCGCCGAAAGACGACGCTTCCAGCAAGGCCAGCCCTACACGAGCGGCTGGCGGCAAGCGATTTGGTTAGGATGGGCCGCAGTTTCAAGGGCCCATAACAAAAAAAATCGCGTGCGCATTTCGACGTTTTTAAACGACTGCATCTGCAGACTCAAAACCCCAACAGAGGGCTCAGTTCAGTCGGAACTCGCCATCCACGCGTCGCCATTCATTCGGGCCGATCAGATGGTGATGCGTATAGCGAACGGAATGCAGCGGACCGTCAAGATTGGCTTGCCAGAAATCGAGGAATTTCTGCATCTCAGGAAACTCGGGAGCAAGATCGTAATCCTGCCAGATATAGGTCTGCAGAACGGATTCGAAATCGGGAATGCGGTAAAGGATATGCGCGGTGGTCAGTCCGTAGCCGTTTATTTGACGCTCGAAATCCGATGAATATCGCATGTTTCATCTCCGTTGCCTCAACAAGCGCCAAGGTGGCGCAATTGTTCGCGGTCATCAACGAAATTCTAAACGGCAAGGAGGCTTTGTTGTTCCTTTACAGCATGTTAGCAGCCGCACGATGCGAGTGCTGATTTTTTTGATTTCACCCCTTGAATTCGAAAAATTGTGAAACCAGATGATTTGCGCAAGACGCTCATTCGAGGTTTTGCACCCGTCTGGACTGTCCGGTCCGGTGATGGGGGAACAACGTCAATAGTGTTTGTCCATTGGAGGAAAACATGTCTTTCCGACCGCTGCATGATCGCATTCTCGTCCGCCGGGTTGACTCAGAAGAGAAAACCAGGGGCGGCATCATCATTCCTGATACGGCAAAGGAGAAACCCCAGGAGGGAGAAGTCGTTTCCGTCGGACCTGGCGCACGCAATGAAGCGGGCCAAGTCCAGGCGCTCGACGTCAAAGCAGGCGACCGTATTCTGTTCGGCAAGTGGTCAGGAACCGAGATCAAGATCAATGGGGAAGACCTGCTGATCATGAAAGAAAGCGACGTCCTGGGTGTCCTCGAGGCCCAAGTCGAGCGCAAGCAGGCAGCTTAAGCCCACACCATAAATCCATCAGTCAACTAGCTGCCTATTGAGGAGTTAAGGAAATGGCTGCGAAAGAAGTCAAGTTTCATACCGATGCCCGTGAACGCATGCTGCGTGGGGTCGATGTTCTTGCCAATGCCGTCAAGGTGACGCTCGGCCCAAAGGGGCGCAATGTCGTTATCGACAAGTCTTTTGGCGCCCCTCGCATCACCAAGGACGGTGTCTCGGTCGCCAAGGAAATCGAGCTGGAAGACAAGTTCGAGAATATGGGCGCGCAGATGCTGCGCGAAGTCGCCTCCAAAACCAACGATCTCGCCGGTGACGGGACGACTACGGCCACTGTGCTTGCGCAAGCGATCGTCAAGGAAGGCGCGAAGGCCGTTGCTTCGGGCATGAATCCTATGGATCTGAAGCGGGGCATCGACCTTGCGGTTGACGCGATAGTGAGGGAACTCAAGACAAACGCCCGCAAGATCTCCAATAATTCGGAGATCGCCCAGGTCGGCACCATCTCGGCCAACGGCGACGAGGAGATCGGCCGCTACCTGGCTGAGGCGATGCAGAAGGTGGGCAATGAAGGTGTCATCACCGTCGAGGAGGCCAAGACTGCAGAGACTGAACTCGAAGTCGTTGAGGGCATGCAGTTCGACCGCGGCTATCTCAGCCCGTATTTCGTAACCAATGCGGACAAGATGCGGACCGAGTTTGACGATCCCTACATCCTGATCCACGAAAAGAAGCTTTCCAACCTTCAGGCCATGCTGCCCGTTCTCGAAGCGGTGGTGCAATCCAGCAAGCCGCTGCTCATCATCGCTGAAGATGTGGAGGGCGAAGCGCTAGCGACGCTGGTCGTCAACAAGTTGCGCGGCGGCTTGAAGATTGCAGCGGTCAAAGCTCCGGGCTTCGGCGATCGCCGCAAAGCCATGCTTGAAGATATCGCCGTTCTCACCGGCGGCACGGTTGTCTCCGACGACGTCGGTATCAAGCTTGAGAACGTCACCCTCGACATGCTCGGTCGGGCAAAGAAAGTTGCGATCGAGAAGGAGAACACAACGATCATCGACGGCGTTGGCGCCAAAGCTGATATCGACGGCCGTGTCGCACAGATCCGCGCCCAGATCGAAGAAACCACGTCCGACTACGATCGCGAGAAGCTCCAGGAGCGTCTGGCCAAACTCGCCGGCGGTGTTGCTGTCATTCGAGTGGGCGGGTCGACTGAGGTAGAGGTGAAGGAAAAGAAAGACCGCGTCGACGATGCGCTGCATGCCACCCGAGCGGCCGTTGAGGAAGGTATTCTTCCGGGCGGCGGTGTCGCGTTGCTGAGGGCCGTCAAGGCGCTCGACGATCTGCCTTCGGCCAATCGAGACCAAAAGGTTGGGATCGAGATCGTTCGGCGTGCGGTCGAGGCCCCGGTTCGCCAGATCGCTGAGAATGCTGGCGCAGAAGGCTCAATCATCGTCGGCAAGCTGCGCGAGAAGACGGACTTCTCCTACGGCTGGAACGCCCAGACCGGAGAATACGGTGATCTTTACACCCAGGGCGTGATCGACCCGGCCAAGGTCGTGCGCACAGCGCTCCAGGATGCTGCCTCGGTCGCTGGCCTCCTGGTAACTACCGAGGCGATGATTGCAGAAAAGCCGAAGAAGGACGCCGCGCCAGCACTACCGGCCGGCCCTGGCATGGACTTCTAAAGCGATGGTTCAGGCCCGTTCTCACGGGAGCGGGCCTGACGACTCCACCGATCGGCCCCGCCGGCTGGTCCACAGGTTGGTGGTGCCGCAGCTATTAAGTGAGGTAGAAATGCAAATGAAGATGTTTGACCGGCCACTTTACCTGCGTGAAAGGAAGGATCTGATCCTCGAAATCACAAACCTAGACGATGCGATCGATTTCCTTGAGGAGTGGTCCAAAGGAGACCGTGACATCATTCACGACGCAACCCTGAAGACGTGCTACCTCGCCCACGACGGACATAAGCCCCTTCAGGTGGCGCGAGACGCACTGCGCGCCTTCGCGAAGAAGAAGGGTATACTCGTGAAAACTCCCGCGGTTGCGCCGTGGATGATCAAAGCAAAGTCCGGCGGCGGGCGACTCTCGCCTTAAACCAACCTTCCCGCGAGAGGCTGCGAGGCCCGCTGGCGTCTAGCACGGACGCTTTTTCCCGAATTAAGGATATGGCCGTCGGACGGTTCGCTGTCCGGCGGCGGAGGAAGCGTCAGGCTGAACGGGTAACCTGCCGGCTTCGGGGTGGAGAGCAGATGGTTTGCCCGGGTCCCTTGTTTGGCGCGCGGGATCTCAGCGAGCCTAGTCTAGAGGCGACGACGCTTTACCCAGCTTCACCGACGGTTCTCGGGCCCAGACGCGCAGCTTGCCGAGCGTCGAGACGAAATCGGATATTCCCTTTTCGCCTGGAAGCTCGATTGTACCCTCATCGAGGCCATCGGCGATCCCGGCTTTTTCGATCAACGGCATCGCCGAGGGGTCGTAGCCGATGAACTTGCAATGCTGGAAGGCGTCCGCCACGAAATCGCGGGCGGTGGCTTCCTTTACGAGGTCGTCGATGGCGTCAGCCGAAGTCAGCAGGACGACGGCGTCAAACAGCACGGAGGGACCGCCATCGATCATGTGATGTGCTTCTATCCAGGTCCCGTCCGAGGCCGTAGCGCCCCCGACCTTCGGAGCGACAAGTTCGCAGGCCCCCTTTTCCTTGGCGACCGCCGCCGTCAGGCCGTTTAACAACGCTGCATCCAGACCGTCGGTGATCAGGATGCCGAGCTTGCGGCCCTCGAAGCGTTTCGGTCCGCGTTCCACGATGCTGAGCGCTGGGGACGGTTCAAGATCCTGCCGGGTTGGCATGGCCGCATCAGCCGGGCTTGGCATCGAATGGAAGCCGAGCTTCTGGGCAACGGCGGTTGCTAGCGTTTCGTCGATATTGAGGAGATGGGACACCATCCGTTCGCGGATAGCCGGCGTTTCGACCTTGCTCAGCTCGAATGTCAGCGCGGCCGCTATGTGGCGTTGCTCGGGAGCGGTCTGGCTGATGTAGAATTGGCGAGCCTGGCTGTAGTGGTCGGCAAAGCTCTCCGGCCGTAGCCGCGCCTTCGTCCCTGTCTCTTCGGCGGGGAAATGCCGGTAGCCGCTCATCGGCGATTCCCGTGGCCCCTCCGCAAAGGAGTTCGGCTGGTAGTTCACTCTACCGATCGGATTGCGCATAGCCATGTGGCCATCCTGCTGGAAATGCGCGAAGGGACACTTCGGCGCATTAATCGGAAGATGGGTAAAATTGGGACTGCCGAGACGTTTCAGCTGCGTATCGAGATAGGAGAAGTTACGCCCCTGTAGGAGAGGATCGTTACTGAAATCGATGCCAGGCGGAACGTTCTGCGTCATGAATGCTACCTGCTCGGTCTCGGCAAAGAAGTTGTCCGGCATGCGATCAAGGACGAGCCGTCCAATCGGCTGGGGCGCCAGGACCTCCTCGGGAATGATTTTCGTCGGATCAAGCACGTCGAAATCAAAGCTATCTGCAAATTCCTGATCGAAAAGCTGAACCTGCAATTCCCATTCCGGGAAATTGCCCGACTGTATTGCCTGCCAAAGATCGCGGCGGTGAAAATCCGGGTCGGCGCCATTGATCTTCACCGCCTCGTTCCAGGCTACCGACTGGAGGCCCAGCTTCGGCTTCCAGTGAAACTTAACGAAGGTCGACTCGTCCTTTGCATTGACGAGGCGGAAGGTGTGAACGCCAAACCCTTCCATGAACCGGAACGAGCGGGGGATCGCGCGATCCGACATCACCCACATGATCATGTGCATGCTTTCCGGCGTGAGGCTGATGAAGTCCCAGAATGTATCGTGGGCAGATTGCGCCTGGGGAAAGGCGCGGTCCGGCTCCGGCTTCACCGCGTGAATAATATCGGGAAACTTGATTGCATCCTGGATGAAGAAGACAGGAATGTTATTGCCTACCAGGTCCCAGTTGCCCTCCTTGGTGTAGATTTTTACCGCGAAACCGCGGACGTCGCGGGCAAGATCAAACGACCCCTTGCTGCCGGCAACTGTGGAAAAGCGGACGAACGCCGGTGTCTTCTCACCTGCTCGCTGAAAAACATCAGCCCGGGTATAGGCGGCGAGCGACTCGTAGGTTTCGAAATAGCCGTGCGCTCCATAGCCTCGAGCGTGGACTACCCGCTCGGGGATGCGCTCATGGTCAAAGTGGAAAATCTTTTCACGGAAATGAAAGTCGTCAATCACAAGCGGACCGCGTGGCCCAACGCGCAGGGAGTTTTGGTCGTCGGCAACGGGGCCGCCCTGAGCGGTGGTCAGGACGGGCGTATCGTCTTCCGCGATCTGGTGAAGCTCGCCTCCTTCCCCGCGGCGCACCTTTTGATCATGGATCGTCACAGTTTCCCGCTGCTTCAAGGTCGACTTTTCTTGAGATTTCTTGGCCATGGGGCGAACTCCGTTGTTTCGAATTGATTGGCCGGGGGACTACGCGGAGAGTGCGCACTTGCCTGTGCCGGAATGAAAAAGCCGCCGTTCACGGCGGCTTCTCCATGTCGAGTTGGACTACTCGGCGGCCTGCTTGGAAGCCTTTAAGTTTGCCGCAGCTTCGCCCAGTGCCGTCAGCTTTTGATCGGTGGCGATCTCCTCCTGGAGATTGGCGTCGAGCAGTGGAACGGCTTTATCGAGACCAAGCTGGGCGGCCCACGATTTGAGCGTCCCATAGCGGGCAATTTCATAGTGTTCGACCGCCTGGGCCGACGAGATGAGGCCGGCATCGAGGGCGGGACTGTCACGGTACTCTTCCATGATTTCTTCGCCTTCGGCGAGGATGCCTTGGATGGCTTCACATGTCTTACCCCGCAGAGGTTTTCCGATAATCTCAAAAACCTGCCCCAGCCGCTCGATTTGACCTTCGGTCTCGTCCCGGTGCTTGAGGAAGCCAGCTTTGCCTTCTTCAGACCGCGCAGCGCGTGCCATCTTTGGGAGCGCCTTGAGGATTTGCTTTTCCGCGAAATAGATGTCCATGAGGGTATCGTGGAAGAGATCGCTCAGGACTTTCGTCTTGGTAGCCATTTGGTGGCCTTTCTCTCATTTCGAGTTGAACTACATCAGTTCACTCTTTGAACAGTTCACAGGTGAGGGTCACCAAGTCATCAATCCGCATGACCTCAGACCACACCAAACGTTGTGGCGCCCGCTATGTTCCGGTTTCTGTGAAAAGGAGCGTCGAAAACTCGCAGTGCCACAGATCGGCGACGCAGTGAACTCATTCTTTCTTTCTGCAAGATGCCTTTTTCTTCTGACGATCCCGTGTTCAGGGACGTTTGAAGTTCGGCTTTCGTGAGCAGAATCGGCGCCACCAATTGGAACTCGATTGACACCGGTGGTCCCGAATAGACGGGTTGGGAAATTTAAGTTGGCCAAAACTGGAACAAACAGTGTGCTCGGCGGTTCCAAGCCGAGACTATTAGATTCCTGACAAATACAACTCCGTTTCCCCAAACGCGGTGGTCGTCAAGACGTTCGCGACTGTAGATGTGCGAAGTGAGTAATGCGAAAGATTGTCGTCATCAGTGATTTCCAGGACGGCTGGCCACCGGTTTCAACAGTCCCGACTAAGTCAGAGCGCTTGGCGGCCTGGGCATCGACTTTCGCGGATGATTTGGCTGCTCGGCCAACCGCAGAAGACAATGTCGAGGTAAAGGGTAGCTATCTCGAACGAATGCCAATTGCCTGCGTAGCCGATGGCCTAGTCGATCGGGCGGAGATCTGGAGCCATTGGCTGGCCAGCGGCCCCCCACCAACGGTAAGAGAAAGTTCCTTCCTGACACGGCGCTCGTTCCACCTCGACGCTAACACCCCTCCGTTTTCGTCGGACGACATGCTTGCTCATATCGAGATCTATGGCGCTCCGGATATTCTCTGTGTCTGGGGCCTAGGGGTCGATGAGGAAATCCTGCAGGCTTGTCGACACAGCTTCAAGATCTATAACTCGATCGACGCGCCGGCGTTGCGGGTCCCTTTCGCCACCAGCCGCCACTTCGATCTGATCCTGACCGGATCAGAAGAGCAGAGCCGCGAGGTCGAGGCGTGTCACCCGGGCAAACGCACCGCGGTCCTTCCGATCGGTCCGGAATTTGCAGCACCGTCGATGTTCTACCCAATCGAGGGGGCCAAGCCTTACGACATAATTTATGTAGCCGCCGCGCAAGCCTATAAGCGTCACGATGTCCTGTTTCACGCGCTCGCCAAGATGCCGAAGTCCGTGCGCGCACTTTGCGTTTTCGGCTACGGCGATCGATCGGATCAGTTGCGTCAACACGCGGCGGAATTGCAGATTGATGTCGACTTTGTCGGACCTCCAGGCGTCTCCTTCGCGGAGGTCAACAGGTTGATGAATCTCGCTCGCATGGGCGTGGTGTGCGGGGTCGATGACGGGGCCCCGGCGGTCCTCACCGAATACATGCTCGCAGGTTTGCCTGTACTTGCCAACGCCGAACTGCGATGCGGCCAGCAATACATAACCCCGCAGACCGGCGCGACCGCAACGTCGGACGAGTTTCATATTGCTATTGCCCAGATGTTGTCGCGGCTTACCGACTTTAGACCGCGCGACGCAGTCCTCCGATCTTGGACTTGGCCACACTCCATCAAGAAACTTCGCCAGCTCATTCGAGCCGAACAGTCAGCAAACAAGGAGGCGCGCGTCAATTGAAGTTGTTCGGGCCTACGAACATCTCAGCGCGGAATGAGTATGGATGTTCTAACCGCAGATCCGAAGAAAAAAGAGAGTTCTTCTAATGCTCGCGCGCCGGTGATTTGTTTTTCACACCTGCGGTGGGATTATGTCGTGCAGCGGCCACAACACCTCATGAAGCGGTTTGCTCGCGACCGACACGTCTACTTCTTTGAAGAGTTTATTCCGACAGACCACCATCTGGCCTATCTGGAAATCCATCCTTTCGCGGGCACGACCGTAAAATCCGTTAGGCCCCGAATTCCCAGGGAATGGACCGAGGCACAACGAAACACGGGTTTGGCCGGATTGCTCGACGAGCTTCTGGACCTTGTTGGTCATCCCAAGCCAGTCCTGTGGTTCTACACACCAATGATGTTTCCATTTGCCCGGCATGTCGATGCGGCCGCAATTGTTTATGATTGCATGGACGAACTTGCCAACTTCAGATTCGCGCCGGCAAATATGGTGAAACTGGAGCGTGAGCTGATGCATCGGGCTGACGTGGTCTTCACAGGTGGCCATAGCCTCTACGACGCCAAGCGCCTCCTGCATGACAACATTCATCCCTTTCCCTCCAGCGTGGATGTGGGGCACTTTCGGTCGGCACGAACGGTGCCGATCAGCCCACCGGACCAAGCGGATCTTGCTGGCCCTGTCCTCGGTTTTTGCGGAGTCATCGATGAGCGTCTTGATCTGGAACTGATAAGCGTCTTGGCGGCACGACGGCCGTCCTGGTCAATCGTTCTCATTGGTCCGGTGGCCAAGATCAGGGAGGAGGATCTTCCTCGCGCACCCAACATCCACTACCTCGGCCAGAAGGACTACAAGGTCCTGCCTGCCTATTTCTCTGGGTGGAACGTGGCTCTAATGCCGTTTGCCATGAATGAGGCCACCCGGTTTATCAGCCCGACAAAGACCCCGGAATACCTGGCAGCCGGGCTTGCCGTGGTCACTACGCCGGTTGTCGACGTCGTGCGTCAATACAAAGACATCAGCGGGGTCTTCTTTGCATCCGATGCGAGCGAATTCGTTGAGGCATGCGAAGCCGCAATGAAATTAAAGCCCCGGTCAGGAAAATGGCTGAAAGGCGTCGATGAATTTCTATCGACGGTCTCATGGGATGAGACTCACCGGAAAATGGACGGATTGGTGCAGGAAGCGGCTGAAACAAACCTGCGCTCGATATCGCCCATTTCGCGAAAACCGGCAAAAATGAGATCTAGGCGCCGTGCTTATGATTTTTTGATTGTCGGCGCCGGTTTTGCTGGGGCAGTTCTTGCCGAGAGGCTGGCAAACAAAGGCAAGCACAATGTGCTCGTCTGCGATCGGCGATCCCACATCGCAGGCAATGCGTACGATTTCTACAACGAACATGGCGTTCTTGTTCACAAATATGGCCCGCACATCTTCCACACCAACAGCGAAATGATCTTCGACTATCTTTCGCGCTTTACCGCGTGGAGGCCATACGAACATCGCGTGCTTGCTGATGTAGAGGGCAAGCTCTTGCCGATACCGATCAATCGCACAACCCTCAATGGGCTGTACGGACTTGATTTGAAGGACGACGACGCGGCTGCCCAGTACCTCGCCTCCAAGGCGGAGCCGATGGACCGGGTGCGCACTTCGAAGGACGTCGTTATCGCGCAGGTCGGATTGGATTTGTACCGGACATTTTTCGAGGGCTATACGCGCAAGCAATGGGGACTGGATCCTTCTCAACTCGACAAGGCAGTTACCGCCCGCATTCCTACTCGCACGAACACCGACGATCGCTACTTCCAGGACACCTTCCAGGCGATGCCAAAGGAGGGCTACACGAAGATGTTTGAGAATATGCTGGATAGCGATCGCATCGATATTCGGCTCAACACCGACTTTAGAGATGTCCGGGATGAGTTCCCCGGCACGCATATCATCTTCACCGGACCGATCGACGAGTTCTTCAACTATCAGTATGGTCGGCTTCCTTACCGGTGCCTGCGGTTCGAACACACGACCTACGACCGGCGGCGAATTTTGCCCGTCGGGGTCGTGAATTTTCCCTCTGAAGAGATTCCTTACACGAGAGTGACCGAATTCAAGCACATCACCGGGCAAGTCCATCCCAAGACGAGTGTGTGTCACGAGTACGCGTGTTCAGCCGGAGACCCTTACTATCCGATCCCAAGGCCCGAAAATCAGGAGCTCTACAACCAGTACGCGCTTCTTGCACGCTCGCGCAGCGATGTGACCTTCGTCGGACGACTGGCGAGCTACCGCTACTACAACATGGACCAGGTTGTGGGTCAGGCACTTTCGACTTTCAAGCGATTTGCGGCCAGGGACACGGCGGACCATAGCTTGGGTGTTCGATGAGCCCTCTCATGAAGCCAAAACAAAAGCTCGTCATTGCGACCGATAGCTGCGATGCATCGGGCATGGGTGCCCACATGCTTATTCTCGGCGAGGGGTTGAGCGAACACTTTGAAGTTACGATGGTGTTGCCGCGAGGATGCGAGGGCAACCTTGCTTCGAAAGCCTTCGCACTCGGCTTGGCGGTCAAAGAGTTCGACGACATCGCCGAGTGCGGCTTGTGGCTGAAATCGGTCGATGCCGATCTTATTCATGTTCACGCAGGCATCGGCTGGGAAGGCCATGGGCTCGCACACGCCGGAAAAGTCGCAGGTGTTCCGGTTATCAGAACGGAGCATTTGCCGTTTCTCCTCACCGAAGGAGAACAGAAGGCGGCGTTCTTCGAGGGCCTTGGCTTCGTCGAGCGACTGGTTGTCGTCTCCCCCGCGGCGCGGTCGACTTTCCCCAATGAGAGCGTCGATCCAAACAAGATCAAGGTTGTCCGAAACGGAATTCCACCGCTTCGCGATGGCATCGAGGCGCGGTCTGAGTGGGGTTCCCAACGATCAAACACCCTTATATCGATCGCGCGCTTCACACGGCAGAAGGACCACCTGACCTTGGTCAGGGCGATGCCTCGCGTCCTGCAACAATTCCCCAATGCTGTGCTGCTACTGGTGGGTACGGGTCCTGAAGTCGGCAATGTGAAGGATTTGGTCGCAGAGCTCGGACTTGAACGCGCTGTGTTGTTTGCAGGGCAGCGCAACGACATAGCCTCGCTGCTGGCATCGGCGGACGTTTTCGTTCTCTCATCGCTGTTCGAAGGGCTGCCGCTGGCGGTTCTTGAGGCGATGTCGGTGGGGGTCCCTGTCGTTGCGACTGCGATCGGAGGCACGATTGACGCTCTTGGAGACGAGCATCCCTTCCTTGTGGAGCCCAGCAATCCGGAAGGGCTTGCTGAGGGGATTATCTCCGTCCTAGCCGATCCGGCAGGGGCAGCTCGCACGGGAGAGGCGCAGCGACGAAGGTTCAAGCAACAATTCACCGCAGCCCGGATGGTCGAGGAGACCGCAGAAATCTACCGATCCGTTCTCCATTCAGCGATCGCCAACGAAAGAGAGCATCGAACCATGAAACGCACGCGCATCGGTTTTATTGGAGTGGGCGGGATCGCGTCCCGCCATCTCGATATTTTGGCGGAATTCGACGACGTGCAACTCGTAGGCTTTGCCGATCCCGGCATCGAACGGGCCCAGCATGCGGCAGGCCGATTTGGCGCCAGAGCCTTTACTTCCTCTGCCCAGATGCTGGGCGAACTGGAACTGGATGCCGCCTATATCTGTGTCCCCCCATTTGCGCATGGCGATGTCGAGCGAGAGCTCATTTCGGCTCGGATTCCATTTTTTGTCGAGAAGCCAATCAGCCTGCATCTCGATCTTGCCAGAGAGCTCGCCGCGAGCATTGCTGCGGCCGGCCTGATTACCGCGGTGGGCTATCACTGGCGATACCTCGACACCGTCGAGGAAGCGCGCCGATGCCTGGCTGAGAACCCTGCACAACTTGTTTCGGGCTACTGGCTCGATCAGACTCCACCCCCGAAGTGGTGGTGGAAAAAGGAGACATCAGGCGGGCAAACCGTCGAACAGACGACCCATATCGTCGATCTCGCCCGTTATCTTGTCGGCGATATCGTCCGGGTATTCGGCCAGACGACGCATAGAAAAAGGGATGACTTTCCTGATCTCGATGTTGCCACTTCGAGCACGGCCAGCTTTTTATTCGCAACAGGTGCGATCGGAAACATTGCGTCCACGTGTGCCTTGAAGTGGGGGCATCACATGGGATTGAACCTCTTTGCCGATGGCTTGGCGATTGAACTGACAGACCATGACATCATGGTGGATGTCGGGGCGGGGAGGCCGGTGCGCCGGGCCGACGGAGACCCGGTGCGGCTGGAGGATCGCGACTTCGTCGATGCGGTGCGGGGCCGCGAAAATCGCATTCGTTGCCCTTACCATGAGGCGCTCGCGACCCACCGCATTGCTTTAGCTCTGAGCAAGTCTGCCGAAACCGGTCAGCCGATCGACCTCCACAACTTTTAGGAATTGTGCCGATGTTCAGCCGCACCATAAGATCCCTCGGCGTCGAGCGCCCTGGCAAAATGTACTTCCTGGAATATGAGGAAGAGGCGCCAGCCGACGGTCACGTACAGCTCGACACACTCTTTACCGGGTTTTCGGCCGGGACCGAGTTAACGTTCCTCAAAAACACTAATCCCTACTTTCATTCGCGCTTCGACCGCGAGCGGGGGGTTTTCATAGCGAACGAACCTGACCTGTCATATCCCGTTCCCTTTCTAGGCTACATGGAGGTGGCGCGGGTCGCAGACACAAACGCCGCCGGCTACGCAACAAACGATATCGTCGCTGCAACCTACGCCCACAAGACCGGCCATGTAGCCGACCCGTTTTGCGACCTTCTCGTCCCACTTCCCACCACGATCGATCCGCTGCTTGGCATCTTCGTCGCACAAATGGGCCCGATAGCTGCCAATGGCATTCTCCATGCCGATGCCGATGCGTTCGGAACGGCACTGCCCTTCCTGGGGTGCGGTGTCGTCGGTCGACGCGTATTGGTTATCGGAGCTGGGACCGTGGGCTTGCTCACAGCGCTCTTTGCCAAGACCCTTGGCGCTTGCCAGGTCGTCGTCGCGGATCCGTCACAGTTCCGCCGAGAAAAGGCAGAGGCGATGGGCATTCAGGCAATGTCAGAGGAACACGCCTGGCAACACGCGAAGACGCACTGGCACGACGGCGCTGCAAGCCGCGGAGCCGATATCGTGTTTCAGACCCGGGCCCATTCGGAAAGCCTTAACGTCGCACTCAAGGCCGTACGACCCCAGGGGAGCGTGATTGACCTGGCATTTTATCAGGGTGGAGCTGACAGGCTGAGATTGGGTGAGGAGTTCCACCACAATGGCCTTAACATACGCTGCGCGCAGATCAATCGTGTTCCACGCGGTCTTTCATCGCATTGGAGCCAACGCCGGCTTGCGGGCGAAACAATCGACCTGTTGGCCCGTGAGGGCGAACTGATCAAACAGCACATGATCACCCATGTGATCCCCTTCGAGGATGCTCCGGAGTTTCTTTCGGATCTGCTGCAGCGGAGGTTTGAGTTCTTGCAGATCGTCTTCAAGGTGGGACCATGACGGGATCATGCCGCCCCAAGACCGTCCTCTTCGTCTTCGGCTGGTTGGTGGTGGGAGGAGAGGAAACCGAGGTTCGTCTTCTTGCGGCCAATATCGACCGTTCGCGCTACAAAATCGATGTGGTCGCATGTTTGCACAAGGACGGCATGCCCGCGCAGACGCATCAGCAGCTGCGGGCTTTGGGCATCGAAGTGGACACTGCGCCCTATTCTATGTCGCTCGAAGAGACCGTTGCCTATCTCGCCGACAAAATTCCTTCTTATGACGTGGTGGTTTCATGTCAGAATGTTGCAGACATTTACCCGGCACTTGAACGGCTGCACATTCGCCCGCCGTTGATCGAGCATGGTGGCCTGGTCCTGGAAGCTTTGAGCGGACCGAAACATTTGACCAGTCGCTATGTGGGTGTCTGTCGCTCCATTCGCGACGCCGCCGCGTCTCGAATGCCTGGGCGGGAATGTGATGCCCGAGAGATCCCATCGATGGTCGATCTCAAGGAGTTCGAGCCGAGCCGGCGGTCTGCAACGCGCCGGCAACTCGGCATCTACGACGACACGATCCTGGTCGGCTGGGTAGGGCGTCTTGATGCAAAAAAGAATGTCGAGACCTTCATCGAGGCGGCCGCGATTATTCACGCACAAGATCACACCATGCGCTTTGTGATCGTGGGAGGACCAGATGCATTCATGCCCGAATATGCGCAGCATCTGAAGGCTCTGTGTAGCAAGCTTGGATTGGATGCCGTCTTGAGCTTCCTGGGTGACCGGGTCGACGTCGCGGACCTGCTTGCAGCGTTCGACGTGTTCGTCTGGCTTTCGCGGGATGAGGGCATGCCCCATGTCATTTCTGAGGCTGGGGCCGCCTGCCTTCCGGTCATTGCAACGGCCGACAACGGTTCACGACAACAGATCAAACACGGCCTTTCTGGTTATTTTGTCGGACATAACGATCCACTAGCAGTGGCAGAGGCCGTCACAATGCTTGCCGGATCGCCGGAGTTGCGCGCCAGCTTCGGTCTACAGTTGCGTTTGCATGTAGAGAAGACTTACAGCGTCGAAGCGGTGGTTCCGCAGTGGCAGGCGCTTTTTGACGAAGTCCTTGAGGAAAGGACGCCGTGCGCTCCGACCGGACTGTTCCAGTCTTTCTTCCAAGGAGGCTTTGAATGTTCTACCCACCGCGTCCGACCAAGGGATGGGGTGGGCCGGGGTCGGCGCCTGGATATGATAGCCTCGATAAAACACGAACAATATGCGGAAAATGATTACCGTCAGCTGGCGAGCCATCATATCCGCAGCGTACGGGATGGTTTTCGCTGGCATCTGGTCGAGCAACTGCCCGGAACATATGACTGGAGCAGTGTTTTACCGTTAATGCGCGCAGCGCGCACCACCGGAACGCAGGTCATCTGGGATCTTATGCACTACGGCTGGCCCGATGATATCGATATATGGTCGCCTGAATTTGTGAGACGGTTTGCGCGTTTTGCGGGGGCTGCCGCAAAACTCCTGCGAAGCGAAATCGCCGCCCCGCCGTTCTTCGTGCCTGTCAACGAAATCTCTTTCTTTTCATGGGCGGGTGGAGATGCTGCTTACCTCAACCCTTGGGCAGGGCGCAGGGGCTTTGAGCTCAAGGTGCAGCTTGCGCGCGCCTCGATCGCGGCGATGGATGCTATTCTTGAGGTCGAGCCTCGGGCCCGATTTGTCCACTGCGAGCCGGCCATCAATGTTTTGGCCGATCCCGAGCGACCAGGCGATCGACTTGCTGCTGAAGGCCATCGATTGGCACAATACCAAGCCTGGGACATGATTTCGGGACGCTTGTGGCCCCAGTTGGGAGGCGCGGAAAAGTATCTCGATATCATCGGCGTCAACTACTACCACAACAACCAGTGGATCCACGGCGGCCCGACGATCGACGTCGAACACCCTCTCTACAAACCATTGCGCAAAATTCTTGTCGAAACCTACGCTCGATATGGCAGGCCAATGCTGATCGCAGAGACGGGTACTGAAGGCGATCGCCGGTCCGATTGGCTGGCATATGTCGGCGAAGAAGTCAGGGCTGCTATGATGTGGGGAGTGCCTATAGAGGCAGTATGTCTTTATCCTATTGCCAATCATGCGGGCTGGGATGACGGTCGCCCTTGCGACAATGGCCTTTTGTCAGCTGAACCAACGCCACCTCTTCGCAATGTTTACAGGCCGTTGGCGGATCAGTTGTTCCATCAGGTCAAAACGATCGAGGCATTTCTTCAAGAAATTGCAAACAAACATGATGCTCCGCCCCGGAGTTCGCGTGCTTCACGGATGTAATGGCGCGAAGGTGGATAGGTGTTTGGAAAGCAGGGACCAAATCCCGTCTCGAGACTTTCTGACCAGGGAAAACGGCGGATCGTCAGATGGTGGAGCGCTCTTCGGAAGAACTTGCAGAACGTCGCGCCCGTCGCGCGCAGCGCCGACAGAGGCAGCGGCTTGCGAATATAGGCCGGGCCGAAAAGATGCATGCGTTGAGATTGGCGCTCGGGACGAATGGAGGCGCGCTCACCATTCCGCGGGGCCTGTTACACGGCCTCCATATCGGCTGCTCGGGTTGGTACTATTGGCACTGGAAAGGACAGCTCTATCCGGCAGATATTCCTTCGAACAAGTGGTTTTCCATCTATGCCCAGCAGTTCCAAACGGTGGAGCTCAATGCGCCCTTTTATTCATGGCCGACGATCGCCGCGGTGAGGAATTGGCTGCGACAAGCAGGACCGAATTTTGTTTACACGGTCAAAGTCTGTGAGCTCATTACCCACGTCAGGCGCTTCGACGACACCAGCACCTTGGTCAAGGACTTTGGCTACATAGCCGACGTTCTCGGCCCCCAGATGGGCTGCTTTCTGTTTCAATTGCCTCCAAGCGTCCGTTACTCCGCCGAGATGTTGCACACCATACTGGCTCAGCTTGACCCTTCCCGTCGAAACGTTGTGGAGTTCCGCCACAAGAGTTGGTGGAATGACGACGTCTTCGACGCTTTTGAGAAAAATGGAACTATTTTCTGCTCCTGCAGTGGCCCTCGGCTGCCCGACGCCCTCGTGAAGACTTGCGATGACATCTATGTGCGGTTTCACGGGCCATATCAATGGTATAGGCACGATTACAGTGACGCCGAACTGAGGATATGGGCGGAACGCATCCGCCGAAGCGGAGCGAAAACGGTCTGGGCTTACTTCAACAATGATCGTGATGGTCATGCGATCAAGAATGCCAAGCGCCTGTCGGAGCTGCTGCTCGAGTAGACCCCCTTTGATCAGATTTTGCCTATAGCCCTATCTGGCTTGCCATCTCTATCGGAAACATTGGAGGGCCGCTGTGCGACCCCCCTTCACGATCTGGGACTATATGGCCTGTATTTTGGGGTCGAGCGGTGAGCTCCACCAGGACCTCCCGCCCGCGGCCTCCGACAATTGCCGTTCGTAGCAATGAGGCAGTTGACCGCCCCTGCGGGCATTCACTCAGCGCCTGAGATCGGCGCCGGGAAGGAGCTTGATCAAAGTGGCACGACGGAGAAGGCCCACAAAAGAGCGAGGTTCGCAGATGCGCCAGGATCTACTGAGAGGCGCGCCGCGGCGGCTTGCGTTTGCCGGGTATGCGCTAGTGCATCGGCCTCACGAAGCAGGAGTTTGCGAACTCTCGGACTTGCTCGCAGACCGGCCGCGGAAATCGAAGGGCACAGCTAACCCGACGTTGGGCGGAACCGGCCATTCGGCTTCGTGTCGGAGCAACGGCAGGATCCCTAACCACGGTTCACCCTGGACTTGTGCACGCGCTTCCCGGAGGGCGGATGACCTGGGAGATCGCGCATTCATAGCGATGAGCGAACGCGATGTGCCGCGGCTTGAGGTTTCGTCGAAGTGCGAACGCCGAGCGCACTGGTGTCGGTGTCACTATAACGGAGCTGAGCACGCGCCACAACGTCGGTCGTTGGAGCGTTTCTTGCTGACGGTGCGCACACCCGACCTTCAGAGTGATCGGCTCATTCGGGTCTGCAGATCCCCGCCTCGGAGAGCGGTGCGCGAACCGACGTGGCTTTACGCGCCTAGTCGGCAGCTTTGCCGAGTGTGTCAGCAACGTAGGCGCCGCGTTCACCCATCGGGAGGGGTATACCGGTGGTGGAGTCGACGACTGTCTGGTGTTCGAGCTCCGCGTTAATCAGAGCACCTATGATGAGGATAACCGTCGAAATCCATACCCACATCATGAAACCCACTAGCGCGCCGAGAGCGCCGTAAGTCGCGTTGTAGTTCGCGAAATTCTGCAAATAGAAGGAAAAGAGCCATGAGGCGGCGAGCCACATAAACGTGCTGAATAGGACACCCCAATTGAGCCACCGTAGCTTCGCCCGCTCGCGGCTCGGCCCGTACCGGTAGATCGAGGCCGTGCCGATAGCGACGAGGAAGAGGATCATCGGCCACCGCACCGTCCTCGTCAGGATTTCAGTCCACCGATCGAGCCACAGATACGCCAGCAAGGCGGGAATGACGCCGATTGCCACGATCAGGACCACCGCAAAAAGCAACCCGGCGAACGTGAATGCGAGACAAAGCAGCGTCCGGGTGACGAATGTCCTCTTCTCAGTTTCGCCATAGGCGACGTTCATGGCATCAAAAAGCGCCGAAATGCCATTGGCAGAACTCCAGAGCGAGATGAACAGGCCGCTGACGAAACCGAAACTAAGCGTTGTCGTCTTCTGGGATGTCAAAGATTTCAACTGGTCCGAAATCAAAGCGTAAGACCCGGGTGGCAACAGATCGTCCAGCACGCTCATATGGGTTCCGATGTCGATGGGATCGGCGATGAAGCCGTAAAAGGACACGAGGGCAGCAAGAGCGGGAAAGAGTGCCAACAGAAGATAGAAACTCACCCCCGCCGCGATCAGGAAAACACGCTCCTCGAACATTTCTGAAACAACACGCCAAAAGACATCGCGAATGCCTTTCGGCGGTATCTCTTCAGGCGTTGAAGCATTTCGCCCCCTGCCCGGTTCCACGGCTTCCCTTGACTTCGTCACATCGACCTCTTGCCGCTTAAAAGTTATCGCCTCTGCGATTTCTTCATCCGTCAATCTACGGATGCCAAGCCCCCTTAATCGTCATCGAAAAAATCAAATGTCTGCCTGCGTCGGGAGACAAGACGAAGAGAGCGATCCGGCTGAATGACATAGATCTCAGAAACGCGCCGACCGAATTGGTCTCGAAACTCGTGTGGCACGATGCTGCCCACAGGTGCTTTCGTCAGCTTGGTGCGAGGCTGGCCGCGATAGGTGATGCTACCGGGTATCGGTTCTAAGTTTGGCGAGAAGCCGTAAGTCGCGACGCCGGCGGTGCATCCGCCGAGCGAAACGCTGACAATGACCGCGGCAACTGAATTCCGCATCGTCTTTTTCCTTGATCTGGGCAGGCGGGCATCATCGCTCGACTGGCATTGGCCGCAAATCCGATAAGCGCGCTAAAAGACGGAAAGTTCCAATCGGCCCCGGACAAGTATCCCAAGCCTATGTGATGGAGTCCTCGCGCGCCGCTTTTTGATTCGTTGATTCCCATAATTGGCTCCTCTCTCAGGCCAAAACCGGCGAGAAGCTTGAACGTTCCGCAGGGCGCTCGTCGCTTTCGCCCCCAAGCGGACGCTTCCGCGCTTGTCGAGCGTAACTGCTGGAAGGGTCTCATGCCGCCGCTATCCCTCCGTGTGGCTTTCTTCGACCATTGACGGGCGAGAATTCGCCAAAAGCGCCGAAGTAAAATTCCCACGTTGCGCCGACGGGAGACACAAATGGACGAAGTCCTGCGGACGTGATGATGGCCAGAATGGGCGGCGTGACAGGGCGTCGGACGTGTTCCGAATGCTAACCCGTGGGGCCCACGATTTGTTGGGGGAGGCAGACACTCGGTTGGAACTATCGGACTTTGCTAGAGTTTCTTCGGTTACTAACCGATCTGCGGCCCGGATATAATGCAAAACGGCCCCATGGCACTCGTGGCACTACCATGTTCGAGGGCTTCAAACTTGAAACGATACCTGTAACAGCTGGCCAGCTGCGGGTGCGACATGGCGGAAGCGGTCCGCCTGTTCTATTGCTTCACGGCCACCCCCGGACCCACGTCACCTGGTGGAAGGTGGCGGAGCGGCTGGCAGACACCTTTCGGGTTATCTGTCCAGATCTGCCGGGATTTGGTCAATCCTATGTTCCGCAGGATACGCCTGACCACTCCGGCTCGTCGAAACGGGCCAAGGCTGCCGCATGCGTCGAGCTGATGGGGGCGCTTGGACATACTCAATTTGCCGTTGTCGGGCATGATCGTGGCGCCTACACCGCGTTTCGGCTCGCAATGGATCATCCCGACAGCGTCACGCACCTGGTCGTACTCGACGCTGTTCCAATCCTGGAAGCTCTCGAACGAACTGGTGAGCAGTTTGCGAGAAAATGGTGGCATTGGTTTTTCTTTGCCGTCCCTGATAAGCCGGAACGCGCAATCCTTGCCGATCCGGATGCGTGGTACGGCGGCGAAATGGAACCAATGGGTCAGGCTGCCTATGAGGACTTCCGAGCCGCCACCCGCAATCCTTCCGTTGTTCACGGTATGCTTGAAGACTACCGGGCTGGGCTGGGTGTCGATAGGCAACACGACCTCGCCGATCGGCGGGCCGGCCGGTTGATCGAGTGCCCGATGTTGTGTCTATGGTCCAGGTTGGACGACCTCGCGGATCTCTACGATGATGTTCTGGCGGTGTGGACCCCCTGGGCAACGAACCTCGAGGGCCACTCCATCAGTTCAGGCCATCATATGGCTGAGGAAGCACCCGAGGAATTGTCGAAGGCACTTGCTCGCTTCCTAAGCCAAATCGAAATCTAGTCCTCTTCTGCAGCCTCACACCCGCCAGCCATCCCGCGAAGCGAAGCGGCCGTTATGTCGATCACCCTCCTCAAACCCCAATCTGGACGAACCGGTGAACAAAGGAGCCGCCAGGCGTTTCGCCGCCGGATCGCATGAAGGTAACTGCAAGCAATTCAAGGGAAAAATCAAGGAAAGTAGGGCAAACTCACCGACGACGATCTTGATCAAGTAAGGGGAAAAACAAGATCAGCTAGAAGTGAAGATTCAGGAAGCCTTACGGCCTCGAGAAGGATCGCGTCCGGCAAGAACATCGACGACTGGTATGGCCGGCAAACCTGGTGACGTTGTCTGCCCGCCTTGGCGGGGCGGACTATTTTGATTTAGGAGCGGCGGGAACCATTTGGAGCGAAGCTTTCCGCGTCCGGCACCAGATCAGAGGTTGAGGGGGCAGCTTAAAAGACCGCGTGGCACGAAGGCGACGTGGGCATTTTGAGACCCTCCGACTCCCTCGAGGGCCTCAAGTTTTTTTGAGGTGGCTGCAGCGCTCGCGCCGCTGGAGTCGAGCGAAAAGGAAGGGCAACCACTCCAATGCTCCGATATATTGCATCAACACTCCGTCTGGGCATGCAACAGGGCCGGTTTGAAAAGGGAGCCTCCGAATCCGCTCACCCATCACATCGGGTCATTGCCTTTCATCGCATTCGACATGTGCGTTTTGCATTTGTCGCTGTCGTTTGATGCAAGCGCGTCCTTTGCCATGGCGAGTTCTTTGTTGGCGTAGTCCTTCTTCATCTCGTCTTTGATGCTCTTTACGTCCTTCTCGAGCTTTGACATGTTCGATTGGTCACACACGATATCCGATAGGGCAAATGCGGGAGGCGTCGCTGCAACAAACAGCGCAGCTGCCGTTAACATTGCTTTTAGCATCGTGAATCTCCTCTTGATCCAGTAGATGTCGGACGAACCATCGAGCCAAACTCCCGTTCCTTTGTCAAAGTACACATCGTCGTGATCGAGATGTGAGCTTGCAGAAAGCCGCTCTCTGAGGTGACGCCTGAGCTCAGTCTGCCGCCGGCAGGTTCCGCGTGAAAGATTTCGCAGCGATCGTCTCCCCCCCACGCCACCCGCAGCTTCTTTGATTATCGTCAGCTGGAAATGTTGAAGTGGCTTTGCACGCGCGAGCTATGGATAGAGGCTGTCGCCTAGCGGCGTTCGGAAACGGTCATCCAAGCCGACGCGGCGGACCAGACATCGGCTGTGTCCTTCCCTTTTGGCCGTCTACTACTTCAACAGCCGCGAGAATTCCGAACGCTTCATCATTGCTGCGATGTTCAGCACGTGACGAAGTTCTCAAGCGGCTGTGGCCCGGTGGGCCACCGCGCGTCCGATCGTTGTTTGTAGTTCTTCCTGCGTAAACGGCTTTGTCATTCTCAAGAGCGCCTGAAGTCCCTCGTCGTCGGGCAACTCAGAATATCCCGAAGCAAGGATCACTGGGAGACCCGGATAGGACGAGAAAATCAAACGTGCCAGCTCCGCACCCGTCATGCCTGGCATCGCCTGGTCGCTGATAACGAGATCGAACGTATGTCCCGATCCAAGGATCTCGAGTGCGGTGGCTGCCGAAGATGCCTCCACAACGGTATGGCCGAGATCCTCCAGCATAGCGGCTGTCCCCATACTGACGAGAACATCGTCGTCGACTACAAGTACCCTCAAAGGACTTTGGACTTGGGAAACCTCGAGCGCGGTGGTTTCCAAGGGCGTGCTCGCCGGCACGGAATCTTCGGCGACGGGCAACCAAAGCGCGACGGTAGTGCCTTCGTCCTTTCTACTCGAAAGGCTCAACGCACCGCCGGATTGAGCTGCAAGGCCGTGGACCATCGACAAGCCGAGCCCCGTCCCTTTTCCCTGCCCCTTGGTGGTAAAAAATGGCTCGGTCGCGCGCGCCACAGTGGCCTCGTCCATGCCTTCACCGCTGTCCGAAACCGTTATTCGCACGTAGCGACCCGGCTTGAGGTTAACGGGCATCGATGTTAAATCCTCCTCAGCCGACACGACAAGCGTGCCGCCACCTACCATCGCATCGCGAGCGTTCACGAACAGGTTGAGCAAGGCAAGCTCGAGCTGGTTGCGATCGACGAGCAACGGCGGAAGAGATGCGGGAATGTGTTTTCGCACGTCGATGCCGGGGCCAAGAGCGCGGACGAGTATGTCTTCAATGTTTTGAAAAAGATCGAGGAAATCGATCGGTTGAGGTTTCAGTTCCTGACGACGGGCGAACGCCAGCAAGCGTTGGGTCAATGCGGCACCACGCTCGGCCGCCTGGATCGAGTTTTCGACCAGCCGCTCGCTCTTACCTCCCTGAGGGAGCTGCTTCTTCAAAAGCTTCAAACTGCCGAGGATCGCCATCAGCAGGTTGTTGAAGTCATGAGCAACACCGCCAGTCAATTGACCCACGGTGTCGAGCTTTTGCGCTTCGAACAGTTGCGCAAGCGCTGCCTCTCGTTCGCGCGTCCTCTGTTCGATGCGCTGTTCGAGTTCCTCATTGAGCTGCCGGAGTTCGGTCGCAGACGCCTCCAGCTCGGCTGTGCGCTCGCGGACTCGGTTCTCGAGTTCCGCATTGAGACGTTCGAGCTCGCGGGTCTTGCGGTAGAGATCCGCAAAGACCCTAACCTTGGCACGTAGGACATCCGGTACGATCGGGACCGAGACATAATCGACGGCGCCAGCGGCGTAACCGCGCAATCGGTCGGGTTCCGCCATCATGACGGCCGACACGAAGATGATCGCCGTGTTTTGGTATCGCGGATGCTCGCGGATCATGCTGACGAGTTCGAACCCGTCCTGTTCCGGCATGCACACATCGACCAGGATTACCGCGATGTCGCTTCGAAGAAGATGCTCCAGAGCTTCCCGTCCGGATTGCGCCTTCAGGAGATTTTCACCCAGATCCTGGAGGACCACTTCGTAACTCAGCAATTTCGTCGGTTGATCATCGACAAGAAGAATGTTGACAGGATTCATGCCCAAACCCTCAACGATGAAGCCACATACGAAGAGCTGCCAGCAGTTGCTCCGTATTGACCGGCTTTGCAAGGTAATCCGAAGCGCCTGCCTCCAGGCATTTCTCGCGATCTCCCTTCATCGCCTTGGCCGTGAGCGCAAGGATGGGCAGCCTGCGGAATTTCGAATCCGATCGAATGACCTGCATGGTTTCATAGCCGTCCATCCCGGGCATCATGATATCCATGAGAACGATGGCAACGCCTGGTTCGTTTTGAAGGACCTCGATGGCTTCGCTGCCGGTCGTCGCTGTCAGCACCCGCATACCCCGCCGTTCCAGCACGCTGCTTAGCGCAAAAATATTACGCGCATCGTCATCGACGAGCAACACGGCCTCCCCGAGCAGATCCTCATCCGAACTGTGCAGCTCTTCGAGCATGGTTTGCTTCGCCGCGGGCATGTCAGCTACCACCCGATGGAGGAACAACGCGGTTTCGTCGAGGAGTCTTTCCGGCGATTCCACCCCCTTCACGACGACGCTGCGCGCCATGGAGTGTAGTCGTGCGTCTTCCTCCGGAGAGAGTTCTCGCCCCGTGAATACGACAACCGGCACTTCAACGATGTCATCGTCGTCCCGAATCTTCTCCAGAACCTCAAAGCCGGTCATGTCGGGGAGCGTCAGGTCTAGAACCACACAGTCGATGGGATCGTTACGGAGGGCGACCAGAGCCTCCGCACCGGACCCCACGCTCGCAATGTCGATGTCATGGTCACCAAGGAGTGCGGTGACGCTCAGGCGCTCGGCCTCGTTGTCTTCGACGAGAAGGAGGCGTTTGCGACGGGGCTCGGCGTAGTTTCTTAATCGCGAAAAAGCCTTGCCCACGCTATGTGCGGTGGTGGGCTTGGTCATGAACGCGAAGGCACCTCGCGCGAGGCCGTGCTGCCGGTCTTCATCGAGACTGATGATCTGGACCGGGATGTGTCGTGTTGCCGCGCTCTGCTTCAAATGGCTCAGTACGGTCCATCCGAGCATGTCCGGCAAGAAGATGTCGAGCGATATCGCGGCGGGTTTGAACTCATGGGCGAGATCCAATGCGTCGCTACCGCGGCTGGCGACCAGGACCTTGAAGCCGTTGTCACGGGCAAGGTCGACAAGAACCCGCGCATAGTGAGCGTCGTCTTCGATGATCAGAAGAACAACGTCGCCGGGTTCAATCACGTCGCGATCGTCATCCATCTGTTCAGCCACTTTCTCGCCGCGCCATGCGGCTGCAGCCTCCGCCAGTTGCACCACATTGGTTGGAGCGGGAACAGATTTGAGCGCCGTCGACGCACCGACATATGTCAGCGGTAGAAAGAGCGTGAAGGTGCTGCCGATCCCGGGGGTGCTGCGCAACTGAATTTCTCCGCCAAGGAGGTTTGCTAGTTCTCGACTAATGGCGAGACCGAGCCCGGTGCCGCCGTATTTGCGGCTGGTCGAAGCATCAGCCTGCTGAAATGCCTCGAAGATAATGCGTTGCTTCTCCGGCAAAATGCCGATCCCGGTGTCAGACACTTCGAACGCGATCACTGAGGGAGCGTGTTGGAGCGAGGGGTGATCCGAAGACCAGCCCTCCGTTGCCGCGGTCACCCGTAGCGTCACGCCGCCCTCTGCGGTGAACTTGAACGCGTTCGACAGCAGGTTCTTGAGGATCTGCTGCAATCGCTTGGAGTCTGTGATGACGCTTCTGGGAACGTCGTCGCCGATCTCCACCAAATAGCTGAGGTTGCGGTTTTCGGCCTCGTGGCGGAATGGCCTCGACATCATCTCCAGCAGGTTGTTGATGAATATCTCCTCAGCATCGACCGAAACCGTCCCGGACTCGATCTTCGAAAGGTCCAAGATATCGCTGATGAGGTTGAGGAGATCGGTGCCGGCTCCGTGAATTGTCTTGGCGAACTCCACCTGCTTACCCGACAGATTTCCGTCGGGATTGTCGCTTAGTTGCTGACCCAGAATGAGGATCGAGTTTAGCGGCGTCCGCAGCTCGTGGGACATGTTGGCAAGGAACTCGGATTTGTATTTCGATGTCAGTGCAAGTTCGGTCGCTTTTTCTTCCAGAGCCCGGCGGGCTTGCTCGATTTCCTGGTTCTTGCCTTCGACCTCGACGTTTCGCTCTTCGAGCTGCTGTGCTTTTTGTTCAAGTTGCTCGTTGGTCTGCTGCAACTCTCTCTGTTGGGTTTGAAGTTCCGTTGCCAGCTGCTGCGATTGCTTCAACAGTCCCTCTGTCTGCATGTTCGCTTCAATCGAGTTGAGCACAATCCCGATCGATGTCGTCAGCTGGTCCAGGAACGACAACTGCAGGTCTGTAAAATCGCCAGCCGAGGCTAATTCGATGACTGCCTTGACCTGACCCTCGAATTGAACGGGCAGCACAATCGCGCTCTTGGGAAGTGCGGAAAACACGCCTGAACTGATCGGAACGACGTTGTCCGGCAGATTGGTAATGAGAATACGGCGTGCATCGCTCGCGCATTGTCCGATTAACCCCTGACCAAAATCCAGACGCGCCGGGTGGGTAGCATCGATCCCGTGGGCATAAGTCGACAAAAGCGAAAGTGTCGACCGGCGCTCGTCGCTATCAACCTTATAGATGACGCCCTGGTGTGCGCCGACCAGCGCTGCGAGCTCGGACAGCAGCATCCGCCCGACCAATGTCAGGTCGCGCTGCCCCTGCAACATATTGGTAAACCGGGCCAGGTTAGTCTTAAGCCAGTCTTGCTCGGTGTTGCGCTCCGTCGTGAGCCTTAGGTTGCCGATCATCGTGTTGATGTTGTCTTTCAACTCGGCCACCTCGCCGCGGGCCTCGACTTGGATTGAACGCGTCAGGTCACCTTTCGTCACAGCCGTCGCCACCTCAGCGATCGCTCTGACCTGCGTCGTCAGGTTTGCCGCGAGCAAGTTGACGTTGCCTGTGAGGTCTTTCCAGGTCCCGGCGGCGCCAGGAACGTTTGCCTGCCCGCCGAGCCGGCCCTCGACACCCACTTCGCGCGCCACGCTCGTGACCTGGTCGGCGAAGGTTGCAAGCGTACCCGTCATGTTGTTGATCGTCTCGGCAAGAGCGGCAACTTCGCCTTTGGAGGCAACCGTCAGGTTCTGCTTGAGGTCCCCGTTTGCAACAGCAGTCACCACCTTCACGATACCACGAACTTGCTCAGTCAGATTGGCAGCCATGACGTTTACCGTGTCGGTCAAGTCCTTCCAGGTTCCAGCGACACCCGGCACCTGCGCCTGTCCGCCGAGCTTTCCCTCGGTACCCACTTCGCGGGCCACACGCGTCACTTCGCCTGCAAAGGCGTTGAGCTGATCGACCATCGTGTTGATGGTGTTTTTGAGTTCGAGGATTTCCCCTTTGACGTCGACCGTGATCTTTCGGGAGAGATCACCGCGCGCGACAGCCGTGGTGACTTCGGCGATGTTGCGCACCTGGGTCGTCAGGTTGGCCGCAAGCAGATTGACGTTGTCGGTCAGATCTTTCCATGTGCCGGCGACACCGGGAACAACAGCCTGGCCACCCAGTCGGCCATCGGTACCGACCTCGCGCGCCACACGGGTCACCTCCCCCGCGAACGAGCGCAGCTGATCGACCATCGTGTTGAGCGTGTCCTTCAGGAGCAAGATTTCGCCGCGGACATCGACGGTGATCTTGCGCGACAAATCGCCGTTGGCAATCGCGGTCGCGACCTCGGCGATGTTGCGGACCTGGTCCGTCAGGTTGCCGGCCATCGAGTTGACGCTATCGGTCAAGTCCTTCCAGGTGCCCGCGACACCGGAGACCTGCGCCTGCCCCCCAAGCTTGCCCTCCGTCCCGACCTCGCGCGCCACGCGTGTAACCTCGCCGGCAAAGGCATTGAGCTGATCGACCATCGTATTGATGGTATTCTTGAGCTCTAGGATTTCGCCTTTGACGTCGACGGTGATCTTGCGCGAAAGATCGCCCCTTGCCACGGCCGTCGTGACTTCGGCAATGTTTCGCACCTGGCCCGTCAGGTTCGATGCCATGAAGTTCACATTTTCAGTGAGATCCTTCCAGGTGCCAGCAACGCCTGGAACCTGTGCTTGACCGCCAAGCTTGCCCTCGGTACCGACTTCGCGGGCGACGCGAGTAACTTCGGAAGCGAAACGGTTCAACTGGTCCACCATGGTGTTGAGCGTTTCTTTCAGTTGAAGGATCTCGCCTTTCACGTCGACGGTAATCTTGCGTGAAAGGTCGCCGTTGGCGATGGCGGTCGACACCTCGGCGATGTTTCGAACCTGAGCCGTGAGGTTACCAGCCATGGAATTCACACTGTCGGTCAAGTCCTTCCACGTGCCGGCAACGCCTGGGACTTGTGCTTGCCCGCCCAGACGCCCCTCGGTACCAACCTCACGGGCGACGCGCGTTACCTCCCCTGCAAAGCCATTCAGCTGGTCGACCATCGTATTGATGGTTTCCTTGAGCTCAAGGATTTCTCCCGACACGTCGACAGTGATCTTGCGCGAGAGATCTCCTCGGGCAACCGCGGTCGTGACCTGTGCAATGTTTCGAACCTGGGCCGTTAGATTGCCGCACATGGCGTTGACGGAGTCCGTCAAGTCCTTCCAGGTCCCGGCAACGCCTGGCACGAGCGCTTGGCCGCCGAGCTTTCCTTCCGTTCCCACTTCGCGTGCAACACGCGTTACCTCCGAGGCGAAAGAGCGAAGCTGATCCACCATCGTGTTTATGGCCTCTTTCAACTGCAAGATTTCGCCGCGGACATCGACGGTGATCTTTTTCGACAGATCGCCGTTGGCAACCGCGATCGTAACCTCGGCGATATTGCGCACCTGTGCCGTCAGGTTTGACGCCATCGAGTTGACGCTTTCGGTGAGGTCCTTCCAGACGCCGGTGACTTCAGGGACCTGCGCCTGGCCGCCGAGCTTGCCATCAGTGCCGACTTCACGGGCGACGCGCGTGACTTCCGAGGTGAATACGCTGAGCTGTTTGATCATCGTATTGACGATATTCGCGGATCTTAAAAACTCCCCCTTGAGGAGGCGACCATCGACGTCGAGCGGAACGGTCTGCAAAAGATCGCCTTTGGCGACTGCGGCAATCGTACGGGTTACGGCAGCCGTGGGCCATACGAGATCATCGATCAGCGTATTGATGGAGTCTTCCATATCGGACCAGGACCCGTCGGAAAGCCCGAAGCGGACTCGGGTGCTTGTGCGTCCGTCGCGCCCCACCACTTGACCAACGTGCGCTAGCTGCTGAGCCATCTTCTGGTTGGCGGCGACCAGGTCGTTGAAGGTATCGGCTATCTTTCCTGTGATACCATCCAGGTCAAGCCTCATCCTGACCGAGAAGTCTCCTCGCTTCATCGCGAGCAGTGCTTCGAACAAGGCGCGTGCGTCTTCGCCCGCCATGATTGCCGGGTCCAGAGGATCGACTGAGCCCATATTGTCACGCCGGACATCGCCACTTTGTCTTCCCACCTTGGTGTTCTCCGTTGAGGCAAGATAGATCTAGCGCTCGACCCACAAATTGCCATGGGCACCGCGCGGCTTGTTGGAACGCTCTGGTCCAATGGGACGCGATGCCTTCGACGAAGAAAAGCCAAGTTGCACAAAGCAGAAGAGGCGGGGGACATCCCGGTCAATGCCGGGCCACTTGTCTCGGCCCCCTTCTCAACATCAATGGGTGGAATGCAGACAGTACAAGGCGGTGGAAATTGTCTCCCCCGACCCAAGGTTGGTCGTAAGATGTTGGCGACGGTAACGGATTACATGATTCTACTCCTGAGTCGGCCGGATGTTGCCGACCGAGATCGCACCGGAAAGTACGCCCCTCCTGAGATCCGATCTTCCTCTTTCAATCTCGACCACGCTGTAAAGTTTTTCGGATCGAAACGCACTTGCCTGCAGCGTCGTTACGTCCTCCGCAGGAGCCGCGTCGACCTCCATGAAATCCAGCTCGCCGCCGGCCGCCACAACCCGGGCATCCCCGGCAGTGCGCGCAGCCACCACAACCACGCCGTGCGATGGAGCGTTTGCCCAGCGGGGATCATTTGCCTCCGCAATGGGAACAAGCCGGTAGACGTTGAGGGTTTCGACCGCTTCACCAGTCGCAACAACTCGCGCGTCCGCCATTTGCGCCTGGCTTTCGAGCGAGCGTCCGAACGTGGTTCCAGGTGCTGTTGGCTGGCTATTTCTGTCATCCGTTCCATTGTCGTTCGACATAGGATCCTCCCGATGTATTCACCGTGGCCTTTTGCCTGTAGGGATCAGATTCTGCCGTCACGTCGAGCCGTAAGCAACGGTAGGATCGCTGCACCCGGTGCTCCGGGACGAAAGTGTTGAACCACGCGGGCGAGTACGAGCGTTGTCGCCGCCGCTATGACGATCCTCAACCACAGATGGACGTCCCGGCGCGATGGAACGTCCAACCCCTCTGTTTTCGCGTGAATTGGCACCAGCCGCGCCTGCAATTGAGCGAGCTCTCGGCGCAATTCTGCGATCTGCTCCTGTGGGGAAGGGGAGGCTTCCGGCACCTGCTCGTCTGCAGGGCTTTCTTCCTCGAGCTCAGCCAGATGTTCTTGCAACTGCGCGAGGTTTTCAAACCCCTTTGCTTTGATATTTACCATTGCAACTTCTCCATCGGAACGAACTTGGCGGCCGGCCATCAGTGAAACCCGCACGAGAGACGGTGGTTCCGTCCAAATGTGAAAAGACACCTGCGCTCGTTCAAGGGTTGATAGAGTTCATCGCGCCAGACGCCGGGAGGAGTTCAGGTGGCGAATTGCTTGCAAGCCTGGGCAAGGCAGTTCATAGGCGATGAGCCTGTGGTTAGAGGGCCCCCCGCGAGAGGATTGTTACGTAACCTGGGTGAAGCGCGCGCAACGACGTCGGCTGCACGGATCTTCAGGAGTTTCCGATCCTGCGGCAACGGCTCCATGTCACGCCTTTTTGCCTGGCCGACGACGTACCCTCCGTATGAAATTCCCAGGAACATTTTGAAAGGCCGAAGGTTTGCGCGCCAGTGATAGCGAATGCAGGTCCTTGCACTTCGCTGCCTGGTCGCTCCGTCAGATACGAGGTCCGAGATCATGACATACATTGCATCCCCAAGGACTGCGAAGGGCACGTTGGAGAGGTCGGCCGACTGTTACCAGTGCTTCTCGTCCATTCTTTCAGCTCATGAAGGGCGGGACAGTTGGCGAGACTTTGAAACCGAATTGGTCGCCGCGGCCGTCGAGGCTGGATGGGAAGAAGATGAGGTTCGCGCAGCTTTGAAGAGATTTCGCTCGGCCGATGAGGCCGCGAGCGCGAGTTCAGCAATGCCTGACGCCGAACAAAAGTCGTCCTCCGAGGCGCTCTCGGCTCAAGGGCCGAGGGATGAACAACCCGAGGGCAACGAGTCTGCGCGAGGGCTTCAAGAGAGTGCCCAACGAGAGGAGCGCCGGATTGAACTCCAAAAAGGAAGCCCCCTGGCAAAAGGGGAGGAACGTTTCGAGGAGCGTTCGCGAAGCTCCGACGGCAAAAGCGCGGGAGAGAAACAAGACCCTAAGGCATGAGGTGTCGCGATACGGGCGGGATCGTGCAAATCCCTTGTTGGCTCACCCTCACCTGTTCAATGTGGAAGCCTGCAAGCACGGACGCATGTCGAGCGGTATGAAAAGACTTACCACCACAAGCATCGCTGCGGCCAAGCAGGAGGCGATTGAAGCCGCGGGAGTTGCAGCCGATACTGTTTCCGCAGGCGCCTTTCTCGGTCCTGGTGGTTGAACGCGGTGCTTTGCAGGGTGGGTTGGCGGCGTCCAACGAAACACGGCAATGACTTTACGCGAAGAGTGAGAGCAGTGGTCCGCAAGCATTTCTGATCCTACGAGGGGCAGGTCATTGACGATGACTGTGGCTTTTTATCTCGCTGGAAGAAACCACCTGGCAATTAGAGGATGGGACTGCTCGAAATCAAGGAACCGAACATGCATCTTATCCAGATCTTACTGCCTCTCAAACGACGGGATGGGCAACCGTTCGGTTCCCAAATGTTCGATACCGTTCGGCAACAACTTGCGGAGGCCTTCGGCGGCATAACGTTTTACAGGAATGCTCCCGCGGAAGGAAATTGGGTATCCGGAGCTGAAATGGAGCGTGATCAGATCGTTGTGGCGGAAGTAATGACAGAAAACCTCGACCAGCTATGGTGGCGGGTTTATCGCCATGAATTGGAGTGCGCGTTTGGCCAGCAAGAGATTGTCATTCGAGCGTTGCCGATCAAGCGGCTTTAAGTGACCTGCCACTGAACTTTCATCCAGCTGCGACTAAAGTCCCCGCGGTTCTGAATACGCCAAGTGGCGCGGTGGGAGCAACCGGCGGAAACGCGAAGC
>NZ_LMGC01000021.1:0-40435 GCF_001427045.1 Ensifer sp. Root558
AAAACCCCAACAGGATAAGCCGAAAGGCCGGAAGCGTGGCTGTCCCTCAATCATCACCTGCATCTCAGTGATCCGTTCTCTCAGCGGACGCGGTCTCTTTCATGCCACCTCCTTTTGCGAAAACACTGCTCGATAAGAGAGGGCGCTGCCCGCCAAAAGGCAAGGGAGCCGCAAAAAGAATCAATCGCCTCCAGGCCGGCCCCTGAGCTTCTTGATCTCCCCGCGACCCGACTTCTCCTTGAGACGCCGCTCGACGGAACCGCGCGTCGGCTTGGTCTTCTTGCGCGGCGGCGGCGGGGGTTCGGCAGCCTTCAGGATCAACTCCTTCAGCCGCTCGCGCGCATCCTCGCGGTTGCGCTCCTGGCTGCGAAAGCGGCTCGCCTCGATCATCAGCACGCCCTCTTTCGAGGCGCGCTTGCCGGCGATCTTCAGGGCGTTGGCCTTGATGCGATCGGAAAGCGCCGGAGACGCCTGGACGTTGAAGAACAGCTGAACGGCGGTCGACACCTTGTTGACGTTCTGCCCGCCCGGGCCACCGGCCAGCACGAATTGCTCCGTCAGCTCCCAGCCGGCAAGGACGATATTGTCGTTTATGTAGAGCGGGTCGCTGGCCATGGTTCACCTCGGCCCGATCTATGGCACAGAGCGAACCCGTTGAAAACACTGCGGCGCCGCGCGTCTCATCAGAGGCGCAAAGGTCGCCGTAGCACTCTGGCTCGCCTTAGATCGAAGAGGATTTAAAGGGACATAGAGCAGACGCGAAAGCGAAAAACCCGGCCACAAGGACCGGGTTTCACGTGAATCATAGCCGACAATGTTTATTCGGCGGCGATCTTCGTACCGGGAGCCGCGTCGCGAACGCTGCCGTCCACATGGCTCTCGAACTTGGCGAAGTTCGTGATGAACATGTCGACCAGGCGGCGGGCCTGTGCGTCATAGGCTGCACCATCGGCCCAGGTCGAGCGTGGGTCGAGGATGCCGTCGTCGACGCCCGGGACCGAGACCGGAACGGCAAAGCCGAAGTTGGCATCGGTGCGCAGTTCCGCAGCGTTCAGCGAGCCGTCAAGCGCGGCCGCGAGCAGAGCGCGCGTTACCTTGATCGGCATGCGGCTGCCGGTGCCGTAGGCGCCGCCGGTCCAGCCCGTGTTCACCAGCCAGCAGGTGACACCGTTCTTGGCGATCAGGTCCTTCAGCAGGTTGCCGTATTCCGACGGGTGACGCGGCATGAACGGTGCGCCGAAGCAGGTCGAGAAGGTGGCTTCCGGCTCGGTAACGCCCTTTTCCGTGCCGGCGACCTTGGCGGTGTAGCCGGAAAGGAAGTGGTACATCGCCTGTTCCGGCGTCAGCTTGGCAATAGGCGGCATCACGCCGAACGCATCGGCGGTCAGCATGATGATGGTGCGCGGCTGCGGTGCGGTGCCGGTGGCGCTGGCATTCGGGATGAAGTCGAGCGGATAGGCGCAACGGGTGTTTTCCGTCAGCGAACCGTCGTCGAAATCAGGAACGCGGCGCTCGTCAAGCACGACGTTTTCCATGACGGTGCCGAAGCGGCGGGTCGTGGCGTAGATTTCCGGCTCGGCGGCTTCCGACAGGCGGATCGCCTTGGCGTAGCAGCCGCCTTCGAAGTTGAAGACGCCCTGCTCGCCCCAGCCGTGCTCGTCGTCGCCGATCAGCGTGCGGGTCGGGTCGGCCGAAAGCGTCGTCTTGCCGGTGCCGGAGAGGCCGAAGAAGATCGCGGTGTCGCCGGCCGGGCCAACGTTTGCCGAGCAGTGCATCGGCATGACGCCCTTCTTCGGCAGCAGGTAGTTGAGAACGGTGAAGACCGACTTCTTCATTTCGCCGGCATAGGACGTGCCGCCGATCAGGATCAGGCCGTTGGTGAAGTCGCAGGCGATGACCGTCTCGGTGCGGCAGCCGTAGCGCTCCGGATCTGCTTTGAAGCTCGGCAGATCGATGATCGTCAGCTTCGGCAGGAAGGAGCCGAGCGCTTCGCGGGCTGGGCGAATCAGCAGATTGCGGATGAACAGCGAATGCCAGGCGTACTCGGTAACGACGCGCGTCGGCAGGGCGTTGTCGGCATCGGCGCCGCCAACCAGGTCCTGCACGTAGAGCGACATGCCTTTGGCGTGCTCAAGCATATCCTTGCGCAGCAGGGCAAAATGCTCCGGAGACATCGGCTTGTTGTTGTCCCACCAGATCTGGTCGTCGGTGTTCGCATCGCGAACGACGAACTTGTCCTTCGGCGAGCGACCGGTGTGCTGGCCGGTACGGGCGACGAGCGCACCGTGTGCCGTCAGCTCAGCCTCGCCGCGGCGAAGAGCTTCCTCATAAAGCTCTGCGGCTTCGAGGTTGTACCGAACCGTTTCCAGGTCGATAAAGCCGAGTTTTTCCAAGCCGTTCGCGAGATTGCGAGTGCCGAGTTGCTCCATGGTCAAGCTTCCTTCGTGTTTGGCCATTGGCGTTGAATTTCGCCGGACCTTACTTGCATGCTCGCTCAAAAACAAGGCGACGTCAAAAAAAGAATAATGATTTCAGTATATTAATCGATTTAAAGAAAATTATCGTTTTTTTAATCGGTTGAAATCGACCTCCCGAACACCGATCTGACAGGACCTATCCTATCGTCACGACAGGTGCTTTTTGGGCTTCGCCACAATTTGTTCCACCTTTATACTCACTAACGCACCCGTGACTCGCGAATGCCGGAGTTTTCGGGGACGGGACCGGCGCCTCAAAAGACGGAGTTGAACACGATGCAGACCATCGCGCTTGTCGATGATGACCGGAATATTCTGACGTCCGTATCCATCGCCCTGGAGGCAGAAGGCTACAAAGTCGAGACCTATACCGACGGCGCTTCCGCGCTCGAAGGCTTGCTCGCCCGGCCGCCGCAGCTTGCGATCTTCGACATCAAGATGCCGCGTATGGACGGCATGGAACTGCTGCGCCGCCTGAGGCAGAAGTCGGACCTGCCAGTGATCTTCCTCACCTCCAAGGATGAAGAGATCGACGAACTCTTCGGCCTGAAGATGGGCGCCGACGACTTCATCACCAAGCCGTTTTCGCAACGCCTTCTGGTCGAACGCGTCAAGGCGATCCTGCGCCGCGCCGCCAACCGCGAAGCCGCGGCCGCCAATCCGAACAATACCGTCAAGGCAACCGACGCGCCGTCGCGCTCGCTCGAGCGTGGGCAGTTGGTGATGGATCAGGAGCGCCACACCTGTACCTGGAAGAGTGAGCCGGTGACCCTGACGGTGACGGAATTCCTCATTCTCCATTCGCTGGCGCAGCGCCCGGGCGTGGTGAAGAGCCGCGACGCACTGATGGACGCTGCCTATGACGAACAGGTCTATGTCGACGACCGCACCATCGACAGCCACATCAAGCGGCTGCGCAAGAAGTTCAAGATGGTCGACAACGACTTCGACATGATCGAGACGCTTTACGGTGTCGGCTATCGTTTCCGGGAGAGTGCCTGAGCCTCGGGGCTTGCCATCGAGCCCAGAGTGGCGCATTTGAAGCGGCGCGATGGTGATGGCCTCATCTGAGGCTCGACACGATCTCCGCCGTCTTCGGATCAAAACCATGGAAGGCGGCGCAACCGGCCGGCAGCGCCGCCGCTATCGAACGATTATGAAGGACAGTCCGCGCGGGAGCGGGACATTTGGTAGAAGTCTTGCACGGCGACATTGAAGACACTGACGGGCGTGCCCAGGCACTGAAGGGCCAGCGCCGCTGGGCGCATCCCTTCACGCTCATTCGTCGTCTCTTCGGCAATGCCGTCTTCTCGAGCCTCACCCGCCGTATCGTCTTCTTCAACCTGGTGGCGCTCGTCGTTCTGGTCGGCGGCATCATGTACCTCAACCAGTTCCGCGAGGGGCTGATCGACGCGCGCGTCGAAAGCCTTTTGACCCAGGGCGAAATCATCGCCGGCGCGATCTCCGCTTCCGCCTCGGTCGATACCAATTCGATCACCATCGATCCCGAAAAGCTGCTGGAACTGCAGGCCGGCCAGAGCATCACGCCGCTGCCGAGCGACGAGGATCTCGACTTCCCGATCATCCAGGAGCGTGTCGCGCCGGTTCTGCGCCGGCTGATCTCGCCGACGCGCACCCGCGCCCGCCTGTTCGACGCGGACGCCGACCTGCTGCTCGATTCGCGCCATCTCTATAGCGGCGGCCAGGTGCTGCGCTTCGACCTGCCGCCGATCGAGCCGGAGGCGACGGGCATCGGCGAAAAGCTCAACAGCTGGCTGAACAAGCTTTTGCAGCCGGGCAACCTGCCGCTCTATAAAGAACCGCCGGGTGGCAACGGCTCGATCTACCCTGAGGTGACCAATGCGCTGACGGGCGTGCGCGGCTATGTCGAGCGCGTTACCGAGAAGGGCGAGCTCATCGTTTCCGTGGCGGTGCCCGTCCAGCGCTTCCGCGCCGTTCTCGGCGTGCTCCTGCTTTCGACCCAGGCCGGCGACATCGACAAGATCGTCCAGGCCGAGCGCCTCGCCATCATCCGCGTCTTCGGCGTCGCGGCGCTCGTCAACATCATCCTGTCGCTGCTTCTGTCGTCGACGATCGCCAATCCGCTGCGCAGGCTTGCGGCAGCAGCGGTGCGCGTGCGCCGCGGCGGCGCCAAGGAGCGCGAGGAAATTCCCGACTTCTCCTCGCGCCAGGACGAGATCGGCAACCTCTCGGTCGCGCTGCGTGAGATGACGACCGCGCTCTATGACCGGATCGCCGCGATCGAAAACTTTGCCGCCGACGTCAGCCACGAGCTGAAAAACCCCCTCACCTCACTGCGTAGCGCCGTCGAGACGCTGCCTTTGGCGCGGACCGACGAATCGAAGAAGCGGCTGATGGACGTCATCCAGCATGACGTCCGCCGTCTCGACCGCCTGATCAGCGATATCTCGGACGCCTCGCGTCTCGACGCGGAACTTGCCCGCAGCGACGCCAAGACGATCGATCTCGAAAAACTCCTCGGCGACCTCGTCGATATCTCGCGACAGGTCCGCAGCAAGAAGAAGGCGGTGCTGCTCGATTTCGTCATCGACCGCAAGGACAGCCCCAAGGCGCGCTTTGCCGTCAGCGGCTACGACCTGCGCATCGGCCAGATCATTACCAACCTGATCGAAAACGCCCGTTCCTTCGTTCCCGAGGACGGCGGGCGGATCGTCGTGCGCCTCACCCGCTCGCGCTCGCGCTGCCTCGTCTATGTCGAGGACAACGGCCCGGGCATCCAGGCCGAAGACATCGACCGCATTTTCGAGCGCTTCTATACCGACCGGCCGGAAGGCGAGGATTTTGGACAGAACTCCGGCCTCGGGCTGTCGATCTCCAGGCAGATCGCCGAAGCCCATGGCGGCACGCTCAAGGCCGAGAACATCGCCGGACCGGATGGCCATATCACCGGCGCGCGCTTCGTCCTGTCCCTGCCCGCCGAGCCGCACGCGTGACAACGGCCCGCGCCAATGTCCACGGCACCGCAATCGTGCTCGGGACACGCGGCTTCCTGCTTACCGGCCCGTCCGGCAGCGGCAAATCCAGACTGGCGCTCGCCTGCATCACGGCCGCCCGGCAGGCCGGACATTTCGCGGCGCTCGTCGCCGACGACCGCGTGGATCTTGCGCTCGAACACGGCCGGATCGTGGCGCGCTGCCCGCCCTCCATTCACGGCCTCATCGAAATCCGCGGCGCCGGCATCGGCACGATCGAAACCGTGCCTGCCGCCGTCATGGACTGGGCCATTCTGCCCGTCGCCGCCCCATTCGACCCGCGGCTACCGCCCGAAGACGAGACATTCCCCCTGCCACTCGGGCGCGTATTGCCGATTGTTCGCGTTCCCGTTGAAGAAGGCGCCCAGGTTCTCAATATTTTGCAGGCGCTCATCGCTGAAAAAATAGGTTTCTAGCCCGATTTACCGTCAGCGCGACCGGAATTTCGGCATTTTTGGCTTGCACTTCCCCTTTTCCTTGCCAAGATGCCCTCCCCAACAGGTGGACGAAATTGCTGCATTGCGATATCTGGCCATCAGTGAATTGCGTGTGCAGTTGGAGCGAAGATACCCATGATCGGACTTGTGCTTGTCACCCATGGCAAGCTGGCTGAGGAATTTCGACATGCGCTTGAGCATGTTGTCGGTCCGCAAAAAGCTATAGAGACCGTCTGCATCGGCCCCGAGGACGACATGGACCAGCGTCGGCAGGATATCCTCGACGCGGTCACCAATGTCGACGAAGGCAACGGCGTCATCATTCTCACCGACATGTTCGGCGGGACCCCCTCCAACCTCGCCATCTCGGTGATGCGCAGCGGCACCGTCGAAGTGATCGCCGGCGTCAACCTGCCGATGCTGATCAAGCTTGCCGGCGTGCGCGGCGAGAGCGACATGGACAAGGCACTTGTCGAGGCCTCCGAGGCCGGGCGGAAATACATCAACGTCGCCAGCCGCGTCCTGAGTGGAAAGTAATGGATCACCGCCCCGACATGTCGCTGACGCGCGAACTGCTGATCATCAACAAGCGGGGCCTGCATGCGCGGGCGTCAGCAAAGTTCGTGCAGACGGTCGAGGCCTATGACGCCGAGATCACCGTTTCGAAGGACGGCATGACCGTTGGCGGAACCTCGATCATGGGGCTGATGATGCTGGCCGCCAGCACCGGCTGCAGCGTTTGCGTGACCGCCAGCGGCGCGCAGGCCGAACAAGCCCTGAACGCGCTCGACGCTCTGGTCGCCGACAAGTTCGGCGAAGAAATCTGACGGCAATATAAAGATATAAAGACTTCTTTATATCGAGGTTGCTCTCCACCCTGAATCCTGATAGATCGGTCGCACTCTCACCGCGTCGTATAGGCGTGGGAGGCATAATCGCGCCGCGGAGATGGCCAAGGCCGCGCGGCTTGAAGAGATCAGCCCGGAGAACTCCATGACCACCACTCAGGACTACATCGTCGCCGACATCGGACTTGCCGATTTCGGGCGCAAGGAAATTGCGATCGCCGAAACGGAAATGCCGGGCCTGATGGCCTGCCGCGAAGAGTTCGGCGCTTCGAAGCCGCTGAAGGGCGCGCGCATCACCGGCTCGCTGCACATGACCATCCAGACCGCCGTCCTCATCGAGACGCTGGTCGCGCTCGGCGCCGACGTACGCTGGGCTTCGTGCAACATCTTCTCGACCCAGGACCACGCCGCAGCCGCGATCGCCGCCAGCGGCGTTCCGGTCTTCGCCGTCAAGGGTGAGACGCTCGAAGAATACTGGACCTACACGGACAAGATCTTCCAGTGGGCCGACGGTGGCGTCTCGAACATGATCCTCGACGATGGTGGCGACGCCACCATGTACATCCTGCTCGGCGCCCGCGCCGAAGCCGGCGAGGACGTGCTCTCCAACCCGGGCTCCGAGGAAGAAGAAATCCTCGTCGCGCAGATCAAGAAGCGGCTTGCCGCTTCGCCGGGCTGGTTCACCAAGCAGCGCGACGCCATCAAGGGCGTGACCGAGGAAACCACCACCGGCGTCAACCGCCTCTACCAGCTCCAGGCCAAGGGCCTGCTGCCCTTCCCGGCGATCAACGTCAACGACAGCGTCACCAAGTCGAAGTTCGACAACAAGTACGGCTGCAAGGAATCGCTGGTCGACGGCATCCGCCGCGGCACCGACGTGATGATGGCCGGCAAGGTCGCCGTCGTCTGCGGTTACGGCGACGTCGGCAAGGGTTCGGCCGCCTCGCTTTCCGGCGCCGGCGCCCGCGTCAAGGTCACTGAAATCGACCCGATCTGCGCGCTCCAGGCCGCCATGGACGGCTTCGAAGTCGTCCAGCTCGAAGACGTCGTCTCCTCGGCCGACATCTTCATCACGACGACCGGCAACAAGGACGTCATCCGCATGGACCACATGCGCGAGATGAAGGACATGGCGATCGTCGGCAACATCGGCCACTTCGACAACGAGATCCAGGTCTCGGCTCTGCGTAACCTGAAGTGGACGAACATCAAGCCGCAGGTCGACATGATCGAGTTCCCGAAGGGCAATCGCATGATCCTGCTTTCGGAAGGTCGCCTGCTCAACCTCGGCAACGCCACCGGTCACCCGTCCTTCGTGATGTCGGCCTCGTTCTCCAACCAGGTCCTGGCCCAGATCGAGCTCTTCACCAAGGGTGAGAAGTACAAGAACGAAGTCTACGTCCTGCCCAAGGCGCTCGACGAGAAGGTCGCTCGGCTGCACCTCAAGAAGCTCGGCGCCAAGCTTTCGGAACTTTCCGAAGAGCAGGCCGACTACATCGGCGTGAAGACGCAGGGTCCGTTCAAGGCTGAGCACTACCGGTACTAATCCTTACCCGGGCAATCCACAACATCTTGTGGCCGCGTTCTTGACAAGAGAGCGCGGCCGCTTTTTTGGGCCTCTCCCTTCCCGACGATTCGACTAGGAAGTATGCTCTAACCCATTGATTCGTGATGCCGGTGCGGACCTTGGGCATCGCGGATGGGATGTCTTGTCGAATTAGCGGCAAACAGACGGAGACAGACCGGGGATGCAATCGGAACTGACGCGGACCCTTGAACAGGGCCCCGGTGGAACTGTGCAAGGCGCAGCAAGGCCGGCAGCACCCTTCGGACAGACGGGGATGGCAGCGCCATGAACAAAGACCACACAGATTTTCCGGCCATCCGCCGCAAGGGTCCGAAATTCCTGCGCCGCCTTTTGGCCGGCACCGCCCTTTTCACCGCCACGGATGCTCTCGCCCAGGTTGTCCCGCAAAAGGCCGGCATCTTCGGCTCGTCGGAGGTCGTCACCTTTTCCGTGCTGATCGGCGTCATTTCCGCTGCGATGATCTCGGCGATCTGGCTGATCCGCCAGCGCGGCAACATCGAGGCGGAAAACCGCGAGCTTAGGTCCGACCTTTCCGACGCCAACCAGCGCCTCTCGCGCTACCAAGCGCTGGTCGCCGACAAGAACCGCCGGATCGTCATCTGGGACGGGCTTCTCGAACGCGCCGAACTGCTCGGCCAGCTGCCGGCGGAAACCGGCGCGCCTTCCGACGACCGCGACTTCCTGGCCTTCGGCCGCTGGGTCAAGGCGCAGTCTGCAGGCGAGCTCGAAAAATCGATCGAGGCGCTTCGCACCCAGGCGCGCAGCTTCGATCTCGTCATCGAAACGCAGCGCAATGAAGTGCTGGAAGCCCAGGGACGCGTTTCCGGCGGCCGCGCCTTTGTGCGCTTCATCGCGCTCAACAACATGCGGGCGGAGCTCGCCGAACTGAAGCTCGAACACGACCGGCTCAATATCGCTCTTCGCTCCTTCCATACACTCCTCGACGCAATCGACCTGCCCGTCTGGCAGCGCGGCACCGACGGCGCGCTCGTCTGGGTCAACGAAGCCTATGCCGACGCCGTCGAGGCACCCGATGTCGCCACCGCCGTCGCGGAAAAGCGCGAGTTGCTTGCGACCGTTGCGCGTGAAAAGATCCGGTCGGTCTCGACGTTCGATACGCCTTTCCACGACAAGGTCTCGACCGTCGTGCGCGGCAACCGCACCTTCTTCGACGTCGTCGACGCCCGCAGCGCCGCCGGTTCGGCCGGTATCGCAGTCGATATTTCGGGGATCGAGGCCGTGCGCGAAGAGCTCAACCGCACGCTCAAGAGCCATGCGGAAACGCTCGACCATCTGGCGACGCCCGTCGCGATCTTCGACGGCAACCAGCGTCTGCAGTTCTACAACCAGGCCTTCCAGCGCCTGTGGAACCTCGATATCGGCTTCCTGGAGCGCAAGCCGGACAATGGCGAAGTGCTCGATCGGCTGCGCGCCGGCGGCCAGCTGCCGGAACAGCTCAACTGGAAACAGTGGAAGGCGAACGCACTATCGGTCTACCAGGCGCTCGATACACAGAGCGACCTTTGGCACCTGCCGAACGGACAGACATTGCGCGTCTTTGCCACCGCCCGCCCGCAGGGCGGCGTTACCTGGGTGTTCGAGAACCTGACCGAGAAGGTCGACCTCGAAACGCGCTACAACACCCTCGTCCAGGTCCAGGGCGAAACCATCGATCACCTGGCCGAAGGCGTAGCGGTGTTCGGCCCGGACGGCCGCATCCGCCTGTCGAACCCGGCGTTTCGCGCGATCTGGGGCATCAGCGAGGCTGAAGCCAAACCCGGTACGCATATCAAGGCGATCGAGCAGGCCTGCCTGATCTCCTACGACCAGCCCGACGGCTGGAAGCGTTTCACCCACATCATCACCAGCTTCGACGACGAGCGGCCCTCCAGCCGCGGCATTCTCGAACTCAGGACCGGGCTGATTCTCGACTACGCGGTCATCCCGCTGCCGAACGCCCAGACGATGCTGACCTTCGTCAACATTACCGACAGCGTCCGGGTCGAGCGCGCGCTCACCGAAAAGAATGAGGCGCTGCGCAAGGCCGATGCGTTGAAGAACGACTTCGTCCACCACGTCTCCTACGAGCTGCGCTCGCCGCTCACCAACATCATCGGTTTCGCCGATCTCTTGAAGACGCCTGCGTTCGGCGACCTCAACGAGCGCCAGGCAGAGTATGTCGACCATATCGCCACGTCGTCGTCGCTGCTTCTGACGATCGTCAACGACATCCTCGATCTTGCGACCGTCGACGCCGGCATCGTCCAGCTCGACCTTGCCGACATCAGCCTCACCGATTTCCTCGACGACATCGCGTATCAGATGGCCGACCGTCTGACCGAAAGCGGAGTGACGCTCCGGATCGCCGCACCTGATAATCTCGGCCGGATGGTCGCCGATCAGCAGCGCCTGAAGCAGATCTTCGTCAAGCTGCTCACCAATGCCGCGAACTTCGCCCCCGATGGCAGCGTCATCGAACTGGCGTGCCGCCGCGAGGGCAGCGACTTCATCTTCTCGGTCTCCGACAGCGGCCCCGGCATTCCGCAGGACGTGCTCGACACGGTCTTCAACCGCTTTGAAAGCCACGGTCAGCGCGGCGGCGCCGGCCTCGGGCTTTCGATCGTCGAGAGCTTCGTCAGCCTGCATCACGGCACGGTCTCGATCCGCAGCAAGGAAGGCGAAGGCACGGAAGTGACCTGCCGCATCCCTTCGGCCGACGTGCCGTCCACCGTCGCGGCCGAATGATGCCGGCGATCGAGCGCCATCTTGCAAACGAGGCGGCAACGATCGAGCTTGGTGAGGACCTGGCGCTCGCCCTGAAGCCTGGCGACTGCGTCGCTCTTTCGGGCGATCTCGGCGCCGGCAAATCCACACTGGCGCGCGCCTTTCTGAGAGCCGTCGCCGATGACGACGGCCTGGAAGTGCCGAGCCCGACCTTCACGCTGGTCCAGAGCTACGACTTGCGCATACCCGTCGCGCATTTCGACCTTTACCGGCTGGCCGATTCCAGCGAGCTCGACGAACTGGGCTTCGATGAAGCCCTGTCGCAGGGCATCTGCCTGGTCGAATGGCCGGAACGGGCGGACGACGCCCTCCCCTCACGTCGCATCACGCTTGCGATCACCCACGAGAAGGACGGGCGACGCGTCGGGATTTCGGCGCCTGATGACACGCTGCAGCGCATCGCCCGAACGCTTTCGATCCGCGAGTTTCTCGATACGAACGGACATTCCAAGGCGCGGCGGCGGCACCTGAGCGGCGACGCCTCGATCCGGGCCTATGAGCGCATTTACCCGGCGGACGGCTCCGTTAGCCGGATTCTGATGGATTCGCCGCGGCACAAGCCGGGCCCGATCCTTCAGGACGGAAAGTACTATCAGCAGCTGGCGCATATCGCCGAAGATGTCGTTCCCTTCGTCGCCGTCGACCAGATGCTCATTGCCCGCGGCTTCGCGGCACCTGAAATCTACGCCCGCGACATCGACCAGGGCGTCCTCTTGATCGAAGATCTGGGCTCGGACGGCGTTCTCGATGCGGACGGAGAGCCGATCGACGAACGCTACATCGAGAGCGCGCGGCTGCTTGCTCGCCTGCACGCGGAACCGGCCGAGGCCGAGATCAAGGTCGAGCCGACTGTGATCCACCGCATTCCGGATTTCGACCGGACGGCGATGAAGATCGAGACGCGGCTTTTGACCGACTGGTATCTGCCCTGGAAACGCGGCGCGCCGGCAAGCGACGACGAGAAGCGCGAATATGGAGAGATCTGGGACGGCCTGATCGACCTCCTGCAGACATCCGAAACGAACCTGCTGCTGCGCGATTTTCACTCGCCGAACATCATCTGGCGCGGGGAACGCGAAGGTCTGAACCGGATCGGCCTCATCGATTTCCAGGACGCAATGATCGGTCCGACTGCCTATGACGTCGCGTCCTTGGTTCAAGATGCCCGCGTCACCATCCCGCCTTCGCTCGCAAGCCGGATGATGGACGCCTATCTCGCCGAACGGCGCGCGGGTGGTAGCTTCGACGAGGCTATGTTCCTTCGCGACTGGCACCTGATGTCGGCGCAGCGCAACTGCAAGCTCGTCGGCATCTGGGTGCGGCTGATGCAGCGCGACGGCAAGTCCGGCTACATGAAGCACATGCCGCGCACTTTCGCCTATCTTCAGGCGGCGCTTTCACATGAATCGCTGAAACCCTTGCACGACTGGTGTATGAAGACCGGAATCCTCGTTTCCGAATCAGCGAACTGACAGAGAATCAATGTCGATCAGCAATGCGATGGTGCTCGCCGCGGGCCTCGGCACCCGTCTTCGTCCGATCACCAACACCATGCCAAAGCCGCTCGTCGAGATCGCCGGCAAGCCGATGATCGACTACGTGCTGGACCTCCTGGTGGAGGCCGGCGTCAGCACGGCCGCGGTCAACGTGCATCATTTCGCCGACCTGATGGAAGGCCATCTCAGCCAACGCAGCGCCCCGGAGATCGTGATTTCGGACGAGCGCGAGGCGCTGATGAATTCCGGCGGCGGTCTCGCCAAGGGGCTGAAACTGCTGCCGGAGGGGCCGGTTCTGGTGATGAATGCCGATCTCTTCTGGGTCGGCGAGCCCAAGGGCAAGCCCAGCAACCTGACGCGCCTGGCCGCCGCCTTCGACGCGGAGCGCATGGACATGCTGCTCCTTTGCGTGCGCGACGAGGATACGACCGGCCACAACGGCAAGCGGGATTTCTCGCTGGGTGACGACGGCAAGCTCACGCGCTACGCCGAAGGCCTGCCGAACCCGGTGGTCTATGCCGGCGCGATCGCGCTTCACTCCCGGCTTTTTGCCGACGCGCCCGACGACGCCTTCAATCTCAACATCTACTTCGATCGCGCCGCCGAAGAAGGCCGTCTTTACGGCCTGCTGCTCGACGGTCACTGGATGACGGTCGGAACGCCCGAGGCGATCGGCGAAGCGGAGGCGGCGATCCGCCGCCTCCAGCCGGAGGGATGAGCGTGCGTGGCCGCCGGTCCAACGTCTTCACGATCCCGCCCGGCCTCCCCTTCCTGAAGACGCTCGCCGAAAAGCTTTGCGACGGTAGCCTGACGCCGGACTTCCGCTACGACCCGGCCGATCCCCTGCCGCTTGCCGGCGTGACGATCTTCGTGCCAACGCGGCGCTCGGCCCGTGTGCTCCGGTCCGAGTTCGTCGACCTGCTCGGCGGCCGCTCCACCATCCTGCCCACGATCAAGGCGCTCGGCGAGACCGATGACGACAGCGGCTTCTTCGATGCCGAGGTGCCGGCGATCCTCGATCTCGCCCCGCCCCTGCCCGGGACCGCACGCCTGATCGAGCTTGGCCGGCTTATCCTCGCCTGGCGCAACCGGCTGCCGAAGGTGGTGCTCGACATCCATGCGGAGAGCCCGCTGATTGCGCCGGCAAGCCCTGCCGATGCGATCTGGCTCGCGCGCAATCTTGCCGACCTCATCGACGCGATGGAGACGGAAGAGCTCGACTGGGACAAGCTCGACAAGCTCGATGCCGGCGAGCACGCCCTCTGGTGGCAGCTGACGCTCGAATTCCTGAAGATTGCCCGCAGCTACTGGCCGGAACGGCTGGAGGAACTGAAACAATCCTCGCCCGCGCGCCACCGCAACGCCATCCTGCAGGCCGAGACGCAGCGCATCGCCGCCGGCAAGATCGAGGGCCCGATCATCATTGCCGGTTCGACCGGCTCCATTCCCGCAACGGCCACGCTGATTGCCGCCGTGCAGAAGCTGCCCAACGGTACGATCGTGCTGCCTGGCCTCGACCAGACGATGAGCGAGGCCGAATGGCACATGATCGTCGCCGACGCCGCCCTTGACGGCAGGCCGGACCCGGCAAGCCGCAGCCACCCGCAATACGGCTTTTACAGGCTGCTGAAACGCATGGGCGTACTGCGGCCCGACGTGACCGCCCTGGCTGTCGCCGAGGTCGACCTCGACGTCCGTGCCGAGATCCTGTCGCACGCTCTTCTGCCGGCCAAGGCGACCAATGCATGGACCGCGATGCGCAGCGAGCTGGATCCGGCGTTGCTGCAGCAAGCCTTCCAGGATGCAGCCCTCATCGAAACCGCCAACGAACGCGAGGAAGCGGCCGCGATCGCGGTCGCCTTGCGGCTCGCGCTCGAAGGCAGCGACGAGAGCCAGGCAGCGCTGATCACGCCGGACCGCAATCTCGCACGGCGGGTCGGCGCCGAGCTTGCCCGCTTCGGCATCGAGGCCGACGATTCCGCCGGTACGCCTCTCATCGCGACGCCGCAGGGCAGCCTGCTGCGGCTGCTGCTAGAAGCATGCCTGCGCCCCGGCGATCCCGTGCCGTTCGTCGCGCTGCTCAAGCATCCGCTGGCGCGCTTCGGGCTTTCCCGCGACAGGATGCGCGAAGGGGCCGACGCGCTGGAACGCATGGCACTGCGTGGCAGCACCGCGACGGTCGATCTGCTGGTCCTCGGATCCGTGCTCGACGCGGCGATCGTCCGGCACAAGACCGATCGCCATCCACCGGAATGGCGCATCGGCATCGGGGATGACGCGCTTGAGGCGGCCCGCGACGTGGCGGCGAAGATCGGTCTCGCGGTGGCACCGCTCGCCTCAGCGCTGACGCGAAGCCGGGACGGAAGCCGCGTGTTCTCGGACGAATTTACCTTTGCCGACTGGGCGATGCGCACCGGCGAGGCCCTGGAAGCGGCCTCAGCCGACGAGCGTGGCGACCTCGGTGGGCTTTGGTCCGGAGAGGCCGCCGATACGCTCGCAACTCTCCTTCGCGGCATCATCGAAACCGACGGCCAGATGACCGCGGACGGGCCGCAATGGTGCGATGTCGTCGAAGCCCTATCGGCCAGCGCCGCGGTCAAGCCTCGCTCCATGCGCCATCCGCGGGTGTTCATCTTCGGCGCGCTGGAATCGCGCCTGCAGAGCATGGACCTGGTGGTTCTCGGCGGCCTGAACGAAGGCAATTGGCCGGGCCAGACGGCCAACGATCCGTTCCTGTCGCGCACCATGAAGACGGGGATCGGTCTTGAGCCGCCTGAACGACGCATCGGCCAGCTTGCGCACGACTTCCAGATGGCCTGCGGCACAAGGCGGCTGATCTTCACCCGCTCGATGCGCCAGGGCGCAGCACCCACCGTCGCCTCGCGCTGGCTGCAGCGGCTGCTGGCGCTCGGCGGCGAACGGCTGACGCGAGCGCTGCACGCCAATGGCGCCGACTATCTCGCCTGGGCCCGCATGCTCGACGACGGCGGCCGCCAGCCGCTGGCCGAGCGTCCCGCCCCCAAGCCGCCGGCGGACCTACAGCCGCGCAAGTACTCTTTCAGCGAAGTGTCGCGGCTACGGCGCGACCCCTACGCGATCTATGCGCGACGCATCCTTCGGCTGGATCCGCTGCTGCCGTTCAACAGTGACCCCGGCCCGGCCGAGCGCGGCACGCTTTACCACCAGATCGTCGAGCGTTTCGTACGCGCCGGCGTCGATCTGATGTTGCCGGCGGCGGAAGAGGTCATGCACCGGCTGCTGAACGAGGCTTTCGACGAGGCGCGACTGCCCACCCATATCGACACGATCTGGCGGCCGCGCTTTGCCGCCGTCGGCTTGGCCTTCATCAAATGGGAACGGGACCGCGCCCGCTTCATCCGCCGGTCGCGCACCGAAGTGGCGGCATCGATGGAGCTCGGCGTCGCCGACATGCGGCTGACCGGCATTGCCGACCGGCTCGATACGCTGACCGACGGCAGCGTCGAGATCGTCGACTACAAGACCGGCTCCAGCCCATCGACCAAGGAAGCGCGCGTCCTGCTCGACCCGCAGCTCGCGCTGGAAGCCGCGGCCCTCAAGGCCGGCGCCTTTAAGGACATGCCGCCCAGCCACCCACAGTCGCTGCTCTATGTCCGGCTCAAACCGGGCGCGCGCTTCAAACCGGAAGCGGTCAACAACGAAGGCAGCAAGTCGAAGGAGACGAAGTCGGCCGATCAGCTTGCGGACGAGTCGCTTGCCGAACTCAGGAAGCTGCTAAGCGCGCTGCTTTCGGGCAAGCATGGCTTTGCCTCGCGCGTGATTGTTCAGAAAGAGCGCGATTATGGCGGCGAATACGACCATCTGGCACGCGTAGCCGAATGGTCGACGGCCGACAGCGAAGAGGAGGATGGCGATGAGGGATGACGACCTCGGCCCCGAACAGGCGACGCCTCAAAGCTGGCTCGACTGGACCTCGCGCCGGCAGTCGCTGGCTTCGGACCCGGACCGCTCCGCCTGGGTGTCGGCCAATGCCGGCTCCGGCAAGACCCACGTGCTGACCCAGCGGGTGATACGGCTGCTGCTTGCCGGCTGCCGCCCCTCGGCGATCCTCTGCCTCACCTATACCAAGGCGGCGGCCTCCGAAATGTCGAATCGCGTGTTCGAACGGCTGGCCGAATGGGTAACGCTCGACGACGCGACGCTCGAAAAGCGGATCGAGGCGATTGAGGGCGAGCGGCCCGGGCGCTTGAAGCTGCAGGAGGCGCGGCGCCTGTTCGCCCGCGCGCTGGAGACCCCGGGCGGCCTGAAGATCCAGACGATCCATGCCTTTTGCGAGGCGCTGCTGCACCAGTTTCCGCTGGAGGCCAATGTCGCCGGCCATTTCTCGGTTCTCGACGATCGCGCGGCTGCGGTTCTGCTTGCCGATGCGCGCCGGCTGCTGCTGACCGCGACCGCGGCCAAGGACGATCCGGCTCTTGCCCACGCCTTTGCCACCGTGCTCGACATCGCCGACGATACCGGCCTGGAAAAGCTGCTGGCCGCAATCGTCGAAAACCGAACCGCGATCCAGGTCTTCCTCGAACATGCCGACGGGCTCGGCGGCACCGAGGCCGAGCTGCGCCGGGCGCTGAAGCTTTCGCCGGGGGAAAGCGTCGATGGCGCCATGGCGACGATCTGGCCCTTGGCGGGCTTGAACGGCGCGGCGCTCGAAAGGTACTTCTCGCTCGCCACCAGCGTCGGCGGCACGAAGGTGCTCGACTTTGCGGAGGGGCTGAGGACCGTTTCGAAGATGACGGATCTCAGCGCGCGCTATGACGGGCTCAGGCATCTGTTCTTCACCGGCACGGGCAAGCCGCGGGCGCAATCCGCCTTCCTCAACAAGGCGATGCAGCAGGCTGCCCCCGATCTCATTGACCTCGTGGACGAGGCCTATCGCCATGTCGTCGCCTGCATCGATCACATCAGCATCCTCAGGATGTTCGAGGCGACGCTGGCGGCGCTGACGCTCGCCGAGCGGCTGAATGCCGACTACGAGGAACTGAAGCGACGCCGCAGCCAGCTCGATTTCGAGGACCTGATCAACCGCACGGCGGCGCTCTTTGCCCGCGGCGACGTCAGCGCCTGGGTACACTACAAGCTCGACCAGGGCATCGACCATATCCTCGTCGACGAGGCGCAGGACACCAGCCCGGCGCAGTGGACGATCATCCAGGCGCTGGCTTCCGACTTTTTCTCGGGCGAGAGCGCACGCGGTACTGCCCGCACGATGTTTGCTGTCGGTGACGAGAAACAGTCGATCTACTCCTTCCAGGGCGCCCGTCCGGAGCGGTTTTCGCGCGAGAGCCAGGAGACCGAACGGCGGGTGCGCGACGGCGGCAAGGCTTTCGAGCCCATCCGCCTGCAGCTCTCCTTCCGCTCGACCGTCGACGTGCTTTCGGCCGTTGACGCCGTCTTTGCCAATCCGGCGCATGCGCGAGGCCTCAGCGCCCGCAACGAGCCCGTGGTGCATGCTTCGAACCGCATCGGCCATCCCGGCGCCGTCGACATCTGGGACGTGATTGCCGCCGAACCGGTGGATACAGACGAGGAATGGACCGCCGCCTTCGACGCAACGCCGGAGAGTGCGCCGGTCAACATCCTCGCCCGCCGGATCGCAGCCACGCTGGAAAGCTGGATCGGCAAGGAGACGATCGTCGAGAAGGGCGTTCGCCGGCCGATGCGCCCGGGCGACGTGATCGTACTGGTCCGCAAGCGCGACGCCTTCGTCAATGCTCTGACGAGAGCACTCAAGCGCCGCAACAACATTCCGGTCGCCGGCGCCGACCGGTTGGTGCTCACCAAGCATATTGCCGTCCAGGACCTGCTCGCCCTCGGGCGGTTCGTGCTGTTGCCGCAGGACGACCTGTCGCTGGCCGCGCTGATGAAAAGCCCGCTGTTCAACCTCGGCGAAGACGCGCTGTTCGAACTCGCGGCGCGGCGCGGCGAAGGCGAAAGCCTCTGGGAGAGGCTGCAGCATGAAGCCGATGACGGTATCCTGTTTCACCAGACGGCGCGAACGCTGAAATCCTACATGGCGCTCGCAAGCCAGCTGGCGCCGCATGACTTCTATGCCCGCGTCCTCGGCGTGCATGGCGGCCGCGCCGCCTTTCTCGCGCGCCTCGGCACCGAGGTCAGCGACATTCTCGACGAGTTCCTGACCTTCGCGCTCGACCAGGAAAGAAGCGGCCTGCCCGGCCTGCAGGCCTTCGTCTCGACGCTGGAAATGGAAGCGCCGACGGTCAAGCGCGAGCAGGACAAGGAACGCGACGAAGTCCGGATCATGACCGTGCACGCGGCCAAGGGCCTGGAAGCGCCAGTCGTCTTCCTCGCCGATGGCGGCGGGGCGGCGTTCAGCAACCAGCATGTGCCCTCTCTTCGCTTCCTGGAGCTTGCCCAGAGAGACGGCACCGTCCTGCCGCTTCCGGTGTGGCGCGCGCCGGGCGCGGAATCGAACTCGCTCATCACCGCCGACGGCGAGCGGCTGAAGACGCTGGCTGAGGAAGAATATCGTCGCCTGCTCTATGTCGGCATGACCCGCGCCGCCGACCGCCTGATCGTCTGCGGTTATCGCGGCCAGCGGGCCGTTACCGATACATGGCACGCTATGGTTCAGGCGAGCCTTGCCGGAGACGAGAGCGGCCGCGGCCACCCGACCAGTTTTCACGCCGGCGGCGAGGAATGGTCCGGCCATGCCTGGCGCGAGAAGCAGCTCGAACGCGATCTGCCCTCCGGCGATGCGCGCTCGGCCGATTCGGGCCGTCCCGCCACCGCCCTGCCAAAGGCGCTTTCGACGCCACTGCCGCCGCAAAAACAGCTGCCGCGGCCGCTCAGTCCTTCCGGCGTCGGCATCGCGGTTGACGAGGACGATGGCGATGCGCTCGTCGGCTCGGCTCTTTTCTCAGAAAAGGCCCCGGCAAACCTCTCGATGCTGCGCGGCGCCATCCTGCACCGCCTGCTGCAGGTTCTGCCCTCGATGGCGGGAGACGATCGCCGGGCCGCGGCCGAACGCTATCTCGAGCGATCCGTGCCCAGTTGGCCTTCAGAACAACGCGCCGCACTGATCGCCAGCATCGAAACCGTGCTCGACCATCCGGACCTCGGCGCAGTTTTCTCGGTGAGCAGCCGGGCCGAGGTTTCGGTCATGGGTACGCTGACGCTCGGCAAGCGTGAGCACGCGGTTTCAGGCCGGATCGACCGGCTGGCCGTCCGCGATGGCGTCGTGACGATTGCGGACTTCAAGACCAACAGGCAGGTGCCGGCATCGCCTAACGACATTCCCTTCGCCTACACGGCGCAGCTTGCCATCTACCGCGCGCTCCTGCAGCCGCTTTATCCGGCGCATGCGTTTCGGTGTGTGCTGATCTTCACCGAGGGGCCGGCAATCCACGTCGTTCCCGACCAGGCACTCGACAGGAGCCTTGAAGACCTCGCAACAAAGTGAGATACCCGATATTGAAAATCCAGCGGTGCCTTCTCACATGAGACACAACATCTGGATACTGCCATTCCGAACGCAAGGAGCAGCCTATGGCTACTGTAAAGGTCGATACGTCCAATTTTCAGCAGGAAGTGCTGAACTCCGCCGAGCCGGTGGTTGTCGATTTCTGGGCTGAATGGTGCGGCCCGTGCAAGATGATCGCCCCGAGCCTCGAGGAAATCTCGAACGAACTCGCCGGCAAGGTCAAGGTTGCCAAGCTCAACATCGACGAAAACCCGGAACTGGCCGCCCAGTACGGCGTTCGCTCGATCCCGACGCTCGCCATGTTCAAGGCCGGCGAAGTGGCTGACATCAAGGTTGGCGCCGCCCCGAAGACGGCCCTGTCCTCGTGGATCTCCACGGCGGTCGCTTAAAGCGAGTTCACTGCTGAAAACGTTGAAAGCCCGGCATGCCGGGCTTTTTTCTTGTCTTAAATCTGGAAGCGGGATGGCGGTCCCAGCTGCCGATCACTTCGGCGGCGTGCCGTTGTCGGCAAGCACATCGCCCACCAGATAGAGCGAGCCACCGATCAGGATGCGCGGCGGCGCCGGATCTTCGTCGACCAGATTGGCGATGACCGTCAGCGCCTCGGCAACGGACGAGACCGCCGAAGCCTCGAAGCCGACCGATGCGGCATCACTGGCCAGCGCCACAGGATCAAGCCCAGCATCGGAACCGCGGATCGGAACGGTGAAGACCTGCTCGGCGAGATCGAGGAAGGCGCGGAAGTAGCCGATCGGCTCCTTGGTGTTGATCATGCCGATGATCAGGAACAGGGGGCGCGATTCGCGCTCCTCGAAGGTCGCCATTGCCTCGGCGATCACCTGACCGGCGCCGGGATTGTGGCCGCCGTCGACCCAGATCTCCGCGCCATTGGGCCCGTAATGCGTGAGCTTACCGCTGGTCAGGCGCTGCAGGCGTCCGGGCCATTCGACGCCCGCGAGGCCCCTCTCGATCGCCGCTTCGGAAACATCGAAACCGGCGGCCCGCACCGCGCGGATGGCGGCTGCGGCATTGGCATACTGGTGGCGCCCCGGCAGCTTCGGCAGCGGCAGATCGGCGAGCCCGCCTTCGTCCTGATAGACGAGGCGACCGAACTCCTCATGCGCCATGAAATCCTGGCCATAGACAAACATCGGGCAACCGAGGCGTTCCGCCGTCGAGACGAGCACGTCACGGGCGGCCTCTTCCTCCTGCTGGCCGATTACCACGGGGCAGCCACGCTTCATGATGCCGGCCTTTTCGGCGGCTATCAGCTCCACCCGATCACCGAGATAGGCCTGATGGTCGAGCGAGATCGGCATGACGACCGAGACGGCCGGCCGGGCAATAACGTTGGTCGCGTCGAAGCGGCCGCCGAGACCAACCTCGATGATCGCCACGTCGGCCGGGTGCTCGGCAAAGAGCAGGAAGGTGACGGCGGTCAGGATCTCGAAGACGGTGATCTTCTCGCCGCCATTGGCTTCGGCGACGCGACGCACGGCATCGGCGAGAACGGGATCGCTGACGAGCCTGCCCTTGCCACCCTTGACGCCCAGGCGATAGCGCTCGTGCCAGTTGACGAGATGCGGCGACGTGTGGACGTGAACGCTGAGGCCGGCTGCTTCGAGGATCGCCCGCGAAAACGCGGTCGCCGAGCCCTTGCCGTTGGTACCGGCGACATGGATCACCGGCGGAAGACGATCCTGGGGATTGCCGAGGGCGGCGAGAAGCCGGGTGATCCTGTCCAGCGACAGGTCGAAGCCCTTGGGGTGAAGGGCGAGAAGTTTTTCGATCTCGTAGCCCGCTTCGCTGGCTTCCACCGCTGCCATCTCTTAACCCCGCCCCGACACGCTCGGCTGCTACAGCGCGCGCCTTATAGGCCGTCTACCGATCGCTGTAACGCCTTGAGTTGCAGCATCCCCACACACAAGAAATCGCGGAGATGCATTATTTTGTTCTACGCAGTTCGACCAGCCCAGCGCTTATTCAAGCGCTGGCAGCGACCGGCAAGGCGGCCGGCTGCGTGCCGCCGTTGAGCTTCGAGGCTTCCGCCGGCTTCTTCATCAGGATTTTCAGGACCCGGGCGAGCGTCGACGGCAGATCATGGCGCTTGACGACCATGTCGACCATGCCGTGCTCCAGCAGGTATTCCGACGTCTGGAAACCTTCCGGCAGTTTCTCGCGCAGCGTCTGCTCGATCACGCGCTTCCCGGCAAAGCCGATTTCCGCGCCGGGCTCGGCCATGTGAATGTCGCCGAGCATCGCGTAGGATGCGGTGACGCCACCGGTGGTCGGGTTGGTGAGTACGACGATATAGGGGAGGCCGGCTTCCTTCAGCATGTTGACGGCAACCGTGGTGCGCGGCAGCTGCATCAGCGACAGGATGCCTTCCTGCATGCGGGCGCCGCCCGAAGCCGGGAAGATGACCAGCGGGCACTTCTCGGCGATCGCCCGTTCGAAGGCCTTGATGATCGCCTCGCCGGCAGCCATGCCGAGCGAGCCGCCAATGAAGTTGAACTCGTGCACGACGGCGACGAGTTTGACGCCCTGGACGCGGCCGAGACCGGCGACGATCGTGTCTTCGAGTTCAGTCTTGGCGCGGCTGTCGCGCAGACGATCGACGTATTTCTTGGAATCGCGGAACTTCAGCGGGTCCTGAGCAACCTTCGGCTGCGGAAACGCTTCAAAGATGCCGCCGTCGAACAGGTCCTTCAACCGCGCCTTGGCCGGCATCTTCATGTGGAAGCCGGACTGCGGGATGACCCACTTGTTTTCCTCGAGATCGCGATGGAACACCATCTCGCCGGTTTCCGGGCACTTGATCCAGAGATTTTCCGGAACTTCCCGGCGGCCCAGCATCGAGTTGATCTTCGGCCGAACGTAGTTTGTGATCCAGTTCACTTAGTAACTCCTGAAGATTTCCTTCGGGTTGTGCGCGCTAATATAGGCAATTATTCGGCTGCTGCGAGACGTGCGGACCGCACGCCTGCCGAGAGCCCTCTCACCAGCGCTTCGACACCCGGAACCGTCGCATCGGTCGCCTTGCCCTCTTCGGTCAGGCTCGACGCGATCTGGTTGACGATCGCCGTACCGACGACCACGCCATCGGCAGATGCTCCGATGGCCCTTGCATGTTCCGCCGTCTTGACGCCGAAACCGACGCAAACGGGCAGATTGGTGTGTGCCTTGATACGCCCGACGGCGCCGGCGATCAACGACGGATCGGGCAGAGCCGAACCGGTGATGCCGTTCATCGACACGTAATAGACGAAACCGGAGGTGTTTTCGAGGACCTTCGGCAGGCGACGGTCGTCCGTGGTCGGCGTCGCCAGGCGAATGAAGTTGATGCCCTTCTCCAGCGCCGGGATGCAGAGTTCGTCGTCCATCTCCGGCGGCAGGTCGACGACGATCAGGCCGTCAATGCCGGCGGCCAGCGCATCCGTCAGGAAGCGGTCGACGCCGTAGATATAGATCGGGTTGTAATAGCCCATCAGCACGATCGGCGTGCGCTGGTCGTCCTCACGGAAACGGCGGGCGATCTCAAGCGTCTTTGCGAGCGTCTGTCCGCTTTTCAGCGAGCGTTGACCGGCCAGCTGGATCGCCGGGCCGTCGGCCATCGGGTCTGAGAAAGGCATGCCGAGTTCGATGACGTCGGCGCCGGCCTTCGGCAGCGCCTTCATGATTGAGACCGACGTCTCGAAATCCGGATCGCCGCCCATGAAATAGGTGACGAGGACCGGACGTCCTTCGGCCGCAACATCGGCAAATCGCTTGTCCATGCGTGCGGTCATGATCTTACTGCCCCATTCCCAGTAACTTGCCGACGGTGAAGATGTCCTTGTCGCCGCGGCCGGAGAGGTTCATCAGGATGATCTCGTCCTTGCCCATTTTTGGCGCGCGCTTGATGACTTCGGCAAGCGCATGCGACGGCTCGAGCGCCGGAATGATGCCTTCGAGACGGGTCAGCGTCTGGAACGCCTCAAGCGCTTCGTGGTCCATGATCGGCACGTATTCGACGCGACCGACATCGTTCAGCCAGGCGTGCTCCGGGCCGATGCCGGGATAGTCGAGACCGGCCGAAATCGAATGCCCTTCCTTGATCTGGCCGTCGCCGTCCTGCAGCAGATAGGTGCGGTTGCCATGCAGCACGCCGGGCGAACCGGCTGTGATCGAGGCGCAATGCTCGTCGCCTTCGATGCCCTTGCCGCCGGCTTCGACGCCGACGATCTTGACGCTCTCGTCATCGAGGAACGGATGGAAGATGCCGATTGCGTTGGAGCCACCGCCAACGGCGGCAATGACGAGATCCGGCAGCCGGCCTTCGGCGGCGAGCATCTGCTCCTTGGCTTCCTGGCCGATCACCGCCTGGAAATCGCGGACCATCTCCGGATAGGGATGCGGGCCGGCAGCCGTGCCGATCAGGTAGTAGGTGTTGTCGACATTGGTGACCCAGTCACGCAGCGCCTCGTTCATGGCGTCCTTGAGCGTGCCGCTGCCGGCCGTCACCGGCTTTACCTCGGCACCCAAGAGCTTCATGCGGAAGACGTTCGGCGCCTGGCGCTCGACGTCGGTCGCGCCCATGTAGACGACGCAGGGCAGGCCGAAGCGGGCAGCGACGGTTGCCGAAGCCACGCCATGCTGGCCGGCACCGGTCTCAGCGATGATGCGCGTCTTGCCCATGCGCTTGGCAAGCAGGATCTGGCCAATGCAGTTGTTGATCTTGTGCGAGCCGGTGTGGTTCAGCTCTTCGCGCTTGAAGTAGATCTTGGCACCGCCAAGCTCCGCCGTCAGCCGTTCAGCAAAATAGAGCGGGCTCGGGCGGCCGATATAATGCGCGCCGAGATGCTCCAGCTCCGCCTTGAAGGCCGGATCGTTCTTCGCGTTGTCCCACTCGTTCTGGAGATCGAGGATCAGCGGCATCAGGGTTTCGGCCACGAAGCGGCCACCGAAGATACCGAAACGGCCGTCCTCGTCCGGGCCACCCCGGAAGGAATTCAACTTTGGCGCCTGGTTCACGTCCTGCTCCCTGACCGTGGCATGCCCGCCTCCGCCTGGCGAACGGCATTGAAAAACGATTCCATGAGCTTCAGATCCTTGACGCCCGGCGCGCTCTCGACGCCGGAGGAGATATCGATGGCACGCGCGCTGGTCTGCGCCATGGCCTCGCCAATGTTGTCGGCGTTAAGACCACCGGAAAGCATGTAATCGACGCTTCCGTCAAGCGCATCGAGCAGCTTCCAGTCAAAGGAAACGCCGTTGCCACCGGGCAAATCGGACCCTTTTGGCGGCTTGGCATCGAAGAGGAAGCGATCGGCAATGCCGATATAGGCATCGATCTTTTCAAGGTCAGATGCTTCGCGCACCGAAAGGGCCTTCATGACAGGAAGGCCATACATCGCCTTGACCGTCAGCAGTCGCTCCGCGTCCTCGCTGCCGTGAAGCTGCAGGATATCCGGATTGAGGGCCGAGACGATCTCGTCAAGCTCGTCATTGTCGGCATTCACCGTGACGGCGACGATCTTCGCCTGGCCGCGAATCCTGTCGGCGATGCGGCCGGCATCGTCGGGCTCGATGTTCCTGGGGCTCTTCGGGAAAAAGATGAAGCCGACATGGGATGCGCCGAGCGCGACAGCACGCTCGGCCGCTTCCGCGGTCTTCAGCCCGCATATCTTCACTTGGGTTTTCATGAGAAGCGACCTTGCATGAAATGCCGCGCGAGTCGAGCCAAAAACCGACGCAAAAGCGGTCACTCAGCGCCCCCGCACCCGTCCTTTGGCGGGTGCGCGCCCCTTGCGCGGCAGGCGCGCTTTCACCATATGCATTTTACCACAACGGAGAGACTGATGCGCCTGTTGCTCGCGCTTATCCTGCCCTGGCTGCAGTTTTTTACCATCGGCCGCCCCTTTGCTGGCCTCATTTGCCTGATCCTGCAGTTGACCCTGATCGGCTGGGTTCCGGCGGCGATCTGGTCGGTCTATGCGCTCAGCCAATACAAGACCGACGAGAAGATCCGCGAAGCGCTGCGCCACCGCGCATAACGCGCCGCTCATCGCCCTGTAAGATTCAATCGAAGTCGATCGCGTGAAGCATCGTGCCGTTGCGGCGGAGCCATCGCTTGGCATCGTCCGTATCCGGACACAGCCTCCCGCACAGCGCCCAGAAGTCGGGCCCGTGATTCATTTCCTGCAAGTGTGCCACTTCATGCGCAGCGAGATAGGCGATGACCTTTGGCGGCGCCATGACAATGCGCCAGGAAAAACTCAGCGCCCCGTCGGCTGAGCATGATCCCCAGCGGCTGCGCGTGTCCTTGAGCGAAAGCGACTTTGCCCTCCGGCCGATACGGCCGGTATAGATCGCCACCAACCGGTCGAGATCCTGGCGCGCTTCCTTCTTCAGGAAATCGACGATGCGCCGTGTGAGATGTTCCTCGCCACCGCTGACGCGCAGCACCGGTTCGTCATCGATCACGATCGCTTCCGTGAGCCCACGGATCTTGCCGGTGCGCTCGATGCGGTGGGCAACGCCGCGGATGAGGATGGAACCGCCCTCCTCGATCTGGCTTTCGCCGGAGAAGCGGGCGAGCTTGGTCATCAGCCAGCCCTGGTGTCGTGTCAGGAAGGCATTCACCTCGCGCTCGGGGAGGCCCTGCGGCACCGTCATCTTCAGGGCCCGCCCGCCTGGCTCGATGCGCAGCGTCATGCGCGTCGCGCGCGCGTTTTGCTTGATCGTCAGCGGCAGGGACTTGCCGGCGACCTCGATCTGCCGCGTTGTTGCGGGTGGTGCAGGTTGAATGCGCCGCTTGAAGGAAGGGAACATGCAGGCTTTCTAACCGATTCGCGGGGCTTTCGCCTACTGTTCGCTGGTTGGATGCGTGCCGAGAGTGATCCGGCGTTTCATGTGAAACGCCGGAAGCGGTTTCGTCAGGTTAATGGGCTTCGACAATCGGACCCGAGCCACCATTCTTGCGATCGCGCATGAAGCGGTCGAACTCTTCCTGGTCCTTGGCGCGGCGAAGCTCGCGCACGTAGGTGTCGAATTCTTCGCGCATCTCGTCGAGCTTGCGGCGCTCCTCTTCGAGGCGAGCCAGTTCAGCTTCGCGCCAGTCGTCGAAAGCGACGTTGCCGGTACGATGCGTCCAGTTGGAACGGCGGCCGCCGCGCTTGAAAGCCGAGCACATGCCATCCACCGTATCGTTTGCGTCTTTCTTGAACGTCTTGAGCTTTTCGCCAAAGAGAATGTACGCGAGCATGGCCAGGCCGAGCGGCCAGAAGACCACAAAGCCAAGCACCATCAGGGCGATGGTCGCGGGCGTCCAATCCGGACGGATCATTGCAGATTGGTTCATCTTCAGGATTCCTCGCAATCATCCGGGCCGCCCATGCGACCCGATGAAAACGATGTGGGAAGGCGCCCTTGGCTCTGCAAGACGCCTCCCTCCGGAATCCGACAAACCCTTGACTCTACGCGGTCAAAACGACCCAAGAGCCGGGATCAGGCCGACTTTCCGCCCTTGATCAGTTGCTTTACCGGTTTTGCGTGGCGCGCATGCTCGCGGTGGAACGCGACGATGCGCGGCGCGATTTCGCGGCGGAAGCGAGAGCCGTTGAAGACGCCGTAGTGACCGACATCCGGCTGCATGTAGTGCATACGCATATGATCCGGGATGTTGGTGCAGATGGTCTGCGCCGCCTTCGTCTGGCCAACGCCCGAGATATCGTCGTTCTCGCCTTCGACCGTCAAGAGCGCGACCTTCTTGATCGCGGTCGTGTCGACGCGCTTGCCGCGATGCATCATCTCGCCCTTCGGCAGCGCGTGCTGCATGAACACCACCTGCACGGTCTGCAGGTAGAATTCGGCCGTCAGGTCCATGACCGCGAGATATTCATCATAGAAGTCACGGTGCTTCTCGGCGGCATCGCCGTCGTTTTTCACCAGATGGGCGAAGAACTCCTTGTGGGCGATCAGGTGCCGGTCGAGATTCATCGACATGAAGCCGGAGAGCTGCAGGAAGCCCGGATAGACCATGCGCATGAAACCCGGCTGCGGCCACGGCACCGGCATGATGACATTGTCACGGAACCATTCGATCGAACGTTCTTCCGCCAGCTGGTTGACGCCGGTCGGGTTGATGCGGGTGTCGATCGGGCCGCCCATCAGCGTCATCGTCGCCGGCGACAGCGGATCGTCGGCAGCTTCCATCAGCGCGACGGCGGCGAGCACCGGCACCGCGGGCTGACAGACGCCGATCACATGCGTGTCGGGCCCGAGGAAATGCAGCATCTGGATGACGTAGTCGATGTAATCATCGAGATCGAAGGTGCCTTCGCTGAGCGGCACCATGCGGGCATCGATCCAGTCGGTGATGTAGATATCGGAATGCGGAAGCAGCGCCTCGACCGTGCCGCGCAACAGCGTCGCATAGTGGCCGGACATCGGCGCGACGATGAGCACCTTCGGATCGGGCGCGCGGCCCTTGGGAAGCGCACGCTCGAAATGAATGAGGTTGCAGAATGGCGCCCGCCAGACGATGCGTTCGTAGATCGAAACCGATTGACCATCGACCACAGTCTCGGGAAGACCGAACTCCGGCTTGCCATAACGGCGGGTGGAGCGCTCGAACACTTCGAGACCGGCGGCGGCGGCGCGACCGAAATAGGTGTGCGAGACGGGGTTCATCGGATTGCTGAACGCGAGCCGCATGGCGTCGGCTGCCGTGCGCCACGGCGCCATCATTGCGTGGTTCAGTTCATAGAGCTGGTAGAACATGGGAAGCGTACCCCTTGGTTCAATCAACGACAACGCCGCTCCCGGTCGGACGCAAGCTTGAGATTGTTTGTCTTGGTGTCCGCAATCGCTGCCAGACTACCATTTTTCTTGTGCAGTGCAACAAATATACCCGTCTCGCCTCGATACAAGGCCTGAAGCTAGAATGAATCTGGATTCCTGACGATTTGCAAACGAGCTTGCTCGAAACTGGCCGTTTTCCGCTGTTTTCGTGCATTGAGGCACGCTGCCTGACGTTTTCAGGAAAACCTGGAGCCTCGCCGCAGGAAAATATGGGTACGCTCCCCTGTGGCGATGCAGCAAAGCCGCCATCACTCAGGTGGCCGCCACTTGGATGACTGCCTTCACCAGACCCGTCTTTTCCTCCGCCCATCGCGGCAGATCGGCAACCGCGCCATCGAGCGTGGTGCGGTGGGTGATCAGCGCGTCGATAGGCACAAGGCCGGACGCGATCGACGCGACGACGTGGTCGAAATCCTGCCGGGTCGCGTTGCGGCTGCCGATCAAGGTCATCTCGCGCTTGTGGAACTCCGGATCGGAGAAGCGGATCTCGTCCTTGACGACACTGACGAAGACCAGGGTACCGCCATGGGCGACGTGGGCGAAGGCCGCCTGCATCGAACCACCGTGCCCGGTGGCGTCGAAGACGACATCGAAACCGTCGCCATCCGTCGCAGCGGCAATGCGCGCCGCCGCATCAACATCCACGACGATGCCCTTGGCAAAGCCGAGCTTGCGAGCGGCAAAGTCCAGCCGCTCGGTACTGGTGTCGGCGAGCACCACGTCATGGCCGGCGATGCGAGAGAAGATCGCCGTGCCGAGTCCGATTGGCCCGGCACCGATAACCAGCGCCCGTGACCCGGCATCCGTCGATGCCCGGCGGACCGCGTGGGCACCGATCGCCAGGAACTCAACGGTGGCGGCCGCCTCCGGCGACAGACCCTCCGCCGGATAAAGATTACCCTCCGGCACGACGATCTCCTCGCAAAACGCACCGTCGGTATGGACGCCGAGAACCTTGATGGCCGTGCAGCAGTTCGGTTTGCCCTTTCGGCAGGCAATACAAGCGCCACAGGAGAGATAGGGGTTGACCACGACCGGCGTGCCGGGCGCTATCGTCGTCCCTCGCCCGCCAGAAATCACCGTTGCCGAGATCTCGTGGCCCATGACCCGCGGATATTCGAGGAACGGATGTTTGCCGGCGAAGATATGGTAGTCCGTGCCGCAGATGCCGACATGGCTGACGGCAAGGCGGACCCAACCGTCCGGCACGGTTTCGATTGGTGTGCGATCGACGACCTCCAGCCGACCGGGTTGTGGGCAGAGCACGGCTTTCATGGCAATTCTCTCGAGTACGGCAGCGCCTAGCGGGCGCTGCGGCGACGCAATTGGTCGAAATAGACGATGACGATGATCAGCGCGCCGGTGATGATGCGCTGCCAGAACGAGTTGACGTTCAATAGGTTGGCGCCGTTGTTGATCGTTGCGAGGATGAAGGCGCCGAGCAGCGGCCCGTGCACCGAGCCGACGGCCCCAAAGAGGCTGGTGCCGCCGATGACCGACGAAGCGATCGCCTGCAGTTCCCAACCCTCGGCCTGGGTGGCGTTGCCGATGCCGATGCGCGAGGCAAGCAGCAGGCCAACGAAGGCGGCGCAGGTCGACGACAGGATGTAGGCCAGATAGATCGTGCGGTGGACGTTGACGCCGGAGAGACGGGCGGCCTCACTGTTGGAGCCGACGGCGAAGAGATAGCGGCCGAAGCGGCTCAAATGCAGGAAGACATAGGCCGGGATCGCCACCACGATCACCATCCAGAACAGGCTGGGAACGCCCAGGAAATCCGCCCGCGAAAAATTGGTGAAGGCCTCATTGGTGATCGAAATGGTCGAGCCATTGGTGATCAAGAGGCCGATACCGCGGAGCGAGGTCAGGGTCGCCAGCGTGATGATGAAGGGCGGCAGGCCCATGCGCACGATGCCGAAGGCGTGGAACGCGCCGATCAGGACACCGAAGGCGAGCGTCAGGATGATGGCGATCCAGAGCGGCACGCCGGCGGCCAGCAGCCAGGCGACGATAACGCTGGTGAAGCCGACCACGGCACCGACCGAAAGGTCGATGCCGGCGGTAATGATGACGAAGGTCTGGCCAACCGCAAGGATCGCCGTCATCGCCCCCTGGCGCAGCAGGTTGCTGATGTTGTTGGGCGTCCAGAAACTGTTGGTCGCGAAGCCCAACAGCAGCCAGAGGAACAGAAGCAACCCCAGGAGGGTAAGGCCGAACAGAATGCTCACGCCCTTGCGTGGTGCCGCGCTGGCGCCGCTCTCCACCGTTTCCGCACTCATCGTCTTCCTCCCTGCATCCTCAAGTTTGTTTTTATCGGTTCAAACGCCAATTGCCTGCGTCAGCACTTCCTCATGGCTCGCGGCGCGATAGTCGTGGCTGGCGACCAGCCGCCCGCGCCGGAACACGTGCAGCCGGTCCGCCAGTTCGTAGACCTCGGGCAGATAGGACGAGATCAGGATGATGCCCGCCCCGTTCTCCAGAAGCCGTGCGAACAGCCGATAGATTTCCGCCTTGGTTCCGACATCGACGCCGACCGTCGGCTCGTCGAAGATGAAAAGCTTGGCGCCGTGGCTCAGCCACTTGCCGATTACGATCTTCTGCTGGTTGCCGCCGGACATGGCGGAGGCCAGCACCCGGCGTGACGGCGTCTTGATCTTCAGGTCGCGAATCTGGCGGTCGGCGTTTTCCCGTTCCTGCTGGCCATTGATCGTCAGACCGCGTGTCAGCCGGTTGAAAACCGGCAGATTGATGTTGAGGCCGATCGGCAGGTTGAGGCAGAGGCCCTGGTCGCGCCGGCTTTCCGGCGCAAGCGCAATGCCGAGGTCCATGGCCTTACGCTCGCTGGCGATCTCAACCTTGCGGCCCTGCCAGTAGATCTCTCCAGCCGTTGGTCGGTGCCGGCCATAGAGGCCGAGCGCAAACTCGCTGCGTCCCGCGCCGATCAGCCCATAGAGGCCGACGATCTCGCCGGCGCGCACCGTCAGCGATACATCCTGGAAACCGGGACCGCTCAAGTTGCGCGTCTCGACGATCATCTCGCCGGGCGGAAAATGCTCCTTGTGATAGATCTGCTCGATCGTGCGGTTGATCATCAGCGCGATCAGTTCCGCCTCATTGGTCTCGCCGATCTTGCGGGTGCCGACATGGGTGCCGTCACGCAGCACCGAGACACGGTCGGCAAGCTCGAACACTTCCTCCATGCGATGGCTGATATAGACGATCGTCACGCCTTCGGCCTGCAGCCTTCGGATCAACCGGAAGAGCTGTGCCGATTCCTGGCGGGTGAGATAGGCGGTCGGCTCATCGAAGATCAGAAACTGCGTGCCGCGCATGGCCGCGCGTGCCGTGGCGACAAGCTGCTGCTGGCCGATCGTCAGGCTACCAAGCACGGCACCGGCCGGCAGGTTAAAGCCGAGATCATCCAGCACGCTTTGTGCCGCATCGGTCATGGCGCGCTTGCGCATCAGGCCGTTGCGATTGATCTCGTCGCCGAGAAACATATTGGCCGCGACCGACAGGTGCGCGCAAAGTACGACCTCCTGGTGCACGGCATTGATACCGCGCTCAATCGCCTCCTGCGGCGTGCCAAGCTGAACGGGTTTTCCGCACCAGAAGATTTCACCGGACGTGCGCTTGATGACGCCGGTCAGAAGCTTGATCAGCGTCGACTTGCCGGCCCCGTTCTCACCGACGATCGCGTGAACTTCACCGGAAAGAAAGGTCAGCGACGCCGGCTTCAAGGCTTCGACGGCGCCATACTTCTTCTGCAGGGCGCGCAGCTCCAGGATAGGCTCGCCTTTCGGAACCGGATGGCGTGTCGCCACATGCAGTCCTTCGGTCCTCCCGTCGCGTGCCTCTTGCAAATCGGTCATCTGCGCATTCCTCCCATCGCAGAGATCGCTTGCGGCCGGTCCTCGTTCCGGCCGCAAGCGGGTGCGGCGGGCTCAACGCCCACCGCAGCCGTCGTCACTTGACCTTCGGGTTCAAGAGAGCGTCGATCTTCGGCTCGGCCATGTTGGCCTTGGTCACCAGATTGGCGCCGGTATCGACATTCGCCTCGACCTTCTCCTTCTTCGAGACCGCGAGCGCCGTCTTCACGCCATCATAACCCATGCGATAGGGATCCTGAACGACGAGACCGGCCAGAACGCCTTCCTTGAGGAAGCCGACCGTCTTGTCGTCGCTGTCGAAGCCGATCACCTTGATCTTGTCGCCGAGCTTGTTTTCGGCAATTGCCTGGCCGACACCCTGCGCCATGATCAGGTTGGACGCGAAGACGCCGACAAGGTTGGGATTGGCGGTGATCAGGTCGGTCATGATGTTGAGGCCGGTGGTCGCCTGGCCGTCGGCATATTTGTCGACGACGACCTTGAAGCCCGGATACTTGGTCTTGACCTGATCGAGGAAGCCTTCGCGGCGCTGGTCGAGCGAGCCGACGCCCGGAAGGCTGGTGATGATGGCGATCTCACCCTCTTCCTTGCCGCTCATTTCCTTGACCGCCGCAGCGAGACCATCGGCAGCGATGCGGCCGCCCTGGACGTTGTCGGTGGTGAGGAACGACGAGAAGGCCTTGGAGTCGGCACCGGAGTCGATGCCGATGATCGGAACGGCCTTTGCCGCCTCATCGATCGGCTTGCCGAGCGCCTTGAATTCCGTCGGCGAAATGACGACGGCAGCCGGCGCGCCCGCAACCGCGTTCTCGAGAATGCTGATCTGGCCGTTGATATCGGATTCGGATTGAGCGCCGAGCTCCGGCACGTTGACGCCGAGATCCTTGCCGGCGGCGCGGGCGCCAGCGAGCACGATCTGCCAGTAGAAGGACGTGGTATCCTTGACGATGATCGGGATCGTCACGTCCTGTGCGAAGGAGGCGACCGGCGACATGCCGGCGATCATCGCGGCGCCGGCCAGGGCGGTAAAGGCGCGACGGGTAAGGCTGCTTTTCAGAATGCTCATCCCAGGTTTCTCCTCTTGGTGCACCGTGTTCCACTTCTTGGAGGTCGATCGCAGGTGCTGGCTTATCGACCTTTTATCGATAAAAAACATATTGGAATGCTAATACGACAATCCCGGCTTGGCAAGCTGCCGGAACAGCATTTCAGACGGCGCTTTAGTGCCGTCCGTTAAACCCGAACCGGCTCGTCCCCGAGCTCCGGTGCGACCAGTGTGAACGGCTCGAAGGCGGCGAAATCGGCGGCGGAAAACCGGTGCTCGACGAGCGCCATGTTGCGCGCCAGGCTCTGCGGCTTGGCGGTGCCGAGCAGCACCGAGGCGACCTGCGGACTGGCGAGCGGAAACTGCATGGCGGGTGCGGCAAGCGGCACGTTCATGCCGCGGGCGACCGCGTCCATGGCACCGACCTTTTGCCGGATATCTTCCGTTGCCGGCATGTAGTCGAAATGCGCGCCTTCGACCGGTCCCGTCGCCAGGATGCCCGAATTGAAGACCCCGCCGACGACGAGCGAAGTCTGCTTCTTCTCGCAGAGCGGCAGCAGTTCGGCGACAGCCGACCGGTCGAGCAAGGTGTAACGCCCGGCCAGCAGGATGCAGTCGAGATCGGCCTGGCGCAGGACGTCGAGACAGACCGGCACTTCGTTGACGCCAAGACCATAGGCCGCAATCGTTCCCGAGGATTTCAGCCCCTCCAACGCCTTGAGGCCGCCCTCCATCAACTGCCGTAAGTAGATCGCATTGCGGGCGGCGCCATGGGTATAGACGCCGATATCATGCACATAGAGGATATCGATGCGGTTGAGCCCGAGCCTGGCGTAGCTGAACTCGATGGAGCGCATGATGCCGTCATAGCTGTAGTCGTAGGTGACGTCGAAATTGAGCGGCTTCACATAGGAATAGTCCGGCACCTCGTCTTGCGGCACCGGATGCAGGAGACGGCCGACCTTGGTGGAGAGCACGAACTGGTCGCGCGGCTTATCGCGCAGGAAGTCGCCGACGCGGCGCTCGGCAAGGCCGAGGCCGTAGAAGGGCGCAACGTCGAAGTAGCGCATGCCCGACTGCCAGGCAGCGTCCAGGGTCGCCATCGCCGACTCGCGGGTGCATTCGCGGTAGAGGCCGCCAAGACCGGCGGCGCCGAAGCTAAACTCGGTCACCGATAGGTCGGTTCGACCGATCCGTCTCGTCTGCATTTCCCCGTTTCCTCCTCCAAGGCCTACGCAAATTAGAGCGTTGCGCCCAGATGCCAGGGCACGAACTCATTATCGCCGTAGCCGAAAAGCTCGCTCTTGGTCTTGCGGCCCGAAGCGGTCTCGATGATCAGGTCGAAGATCTCGCGGCCAAGCCCGGCAATGCTCGCCTCCCCCGAAGCGATCACGCCGCAATCGATATCCATGTCCTCTTCCATCGCCCGGTAGAGCGCCGTGTTGCTGGTAAGCTTGATCGACGGCGCGGGCCGACAGCCGAAACAGCTGCCGCGACCGGTGGTAAAGGCAATGACATTGGCGCCGCCGGCGACCTGGCCAGTGGCCGATACCGGGTCGTAGCCAGGTGTATCCATGAAGACGAGCCCGTGCTCGGTGACGCGTTCGGCATAACGGTAGACCGCGTTCAGCGGCGAGCGGCCGCCCTTGGCGACGGCGCCGAGCGATTTTTCGAGGATCGTGGTCAGGCCACCACGTTTGTTGCCCGGCGAAGGATTGTTGTCGAGCGAGGCGCCATGCATCGCCACATAGCTCTCCCACCAGGCAATCAGCCCATCAAGTTTCAGCGCCACTGCTTCGTTGACTGCACGGCTGCGCAACAGGTGCTCGGCGCCATAGATTTCCGAAGTCTCGGAGAGGATCGCCGTGCCGCCGGCCGCGGCAAGGATATCGACCGCAGCACCCAGCGCCGGATTTGCGGTGATGCCCGAAAGCCCATCTGAACCGCCACATTGCAAACCGACGATGATCTCGCTGACCGGGATCGCAATACGGCGTTCGTTCCCGACTTCGGCCGCGATTTCCTCGAGAATGCCCAGCGCCTTTTCAACGGATCGACGCGAGCCGCCGGCTTCCTGGATGTTGAAATGACGTTTCTCCGCGCCGGCGCCGCTCTGGCCATAGAGCGTCAACTGGTTGACCTCGCAGCCGAGGCCGACCATCAGAACGCCGCCGAAATTGACATGGCGGGCGTAGCCGGCGAGGGTTCGGTGCAGATTGGCCATGCCGTCGCCGGTCGAGGACATGCCACAGCCCTGATCGTGCACGATCGGCACGAAACCATCGATACCCTCATATCTCGGGAGAATGCGCCTGTTCGCCTCCTCGGCGATGGCGCGACAGACCGTGGTGGAACAGTTCACGCTGGCGACGACACCGATGTAGTTGCGCGTCGCTGCCCGGCCATCACCTCTTCGATAGCCCATGAAGGTGCGGGCCTTGTCGGCATCGCTTGCCGCTTCCGGCACCCCCTGTGGGCTGATCGCCAAGCGATCCTTGTCGAAGGCGAGGTTGTGGGAGTGCACGTGGTCGCCCGGCGCGATATCGGCGGTCGCCCGGCCGATCGCCTGGGCGTATTTCACGACCGGCTCGCCGGCGCGGATCGGGCGGATCGCGATCTTGTGGCCGGCATCGACTTTCGCTGCTGCATGAACATTGTTCGGCAGGGCGTCGCCAGCGGCAATCGCCAGCGTCGCCACGACGACATTGTCCTCCGGTGCGAGCAGGATGGTGGACGGCGCAGACACCCGGTTTCTCCCAAATGATTTTCGTTCTGTCTTTTATCTACAATAGACAGATAGCCGTCAATGGGTATTATAGCGAAAACATCGGCGGCAGGCCGAGACGCCCCGGAGCGACTTGGGAGGAACAGATGTGGATGACAGACGCAGACAAAACCGGAGCGACGGGATAGAGGAGCCTTCCGCGTAAGCGCAGAAAACTTCGAACGATCCGGACGTCGCCCATGGCAAAGCAGAACACCGTCTTCAAGGATGCCTATAACCGCTGCCTGAAGTTGCTGGCGGACACATCCTCGCTGCCCTCCGAGCCAGAACTCGGACAGATGCTCGGCGTCAGCCGGACGACGGTCCGCGCGATCCTCAGCCGCTTCGAGGAACTGCAGCTGATAGCCTGGGACAAGCGCAAAAAGAGCGTGCTGAGACAACCCCGGCCCGACGATTATTTTCCGACGGAAGAGACGGATTCACTCGCCGAGATCATCGAGCGCAGCTTCATGCGCCGGATTCTCGCCGGCGGCGCCGAGCCGGGCATGCAGATCAACGAGTTGGAACTGGCGCGCGACATTGGAACCGGCACGACCAGCGTACGTGAATTCCTGATCCGTTTCAGCCGCTTCGGCCTGATCGAGAAGCGGCCGAACAGCCATTGGATCCTCAAGGGTTTCACCCGCGAATTCGCGCTGGAGCTGACGGAAGTGCGCGAGATGTTCGAACTGCGCTCGGCCGCGCGCTTTGTCTCTTTGCCCGACAACCATCCGGCGTGGGATGAGCTTCGGGAGATCGAGGCTCTGCACCGGGACATCCTCGCCGACATCGACAATCGCTACCGGGAGTTCTCCGAGCTCGACGAGCAGTTTCACCTGCTGGTACACAAGGCATCGAGCAACCGGTTCATCGTCGATTTCTACGACATCATCGCGATCGTCTTCCACTATCACTACCAGTGGAACAAAACGAATGCCCGCCAGCGCAACGCCCGCGCGCTCGAAGAACACCTCGCCTATATCGAAGCACTGCGTTCGCACGACCCGGCCAAGGCGGAACAGGCCTGCCGGCGACACCTTCAGTCCGCTCGCGAAACCCTTCTCCAATCCATTCCATAGCCAGCTATCGGAGCCTATGCATGCCGACGCCGATCGTGCAATTCGGGACGAGCCGCTTTCTTCAGGCGCATGCCGATCTCTTCATCAGCGAAGCGTTGAAGAAGGGGGAAGCGCCCGGTCCGATCACCATCGTGCAAACGACAGGGTCGAGCGAACGGTCTGGGCGCCTTGCAGCCCTTGCCCGGCCGGAAGGCTTTCCCGTCATCATCCGTGGCATCCAGGAAGGCGAGACGATCGACGCGACGCAGCGAGTGACAAGCGTGGCGCGCGCGCTTTCGACCGCCCAAAACTGGAGCGAGATCCGGGCGATTATCGCCGAGGAAGCCGAAATCCTGATCTCCAACACCGGCGACACGGGTTACCAGGTCGGCGACAACGACCTGATAACCGACATTCCGCTTTCCTTTCCGGGTAAGCTGCTCCTGCTCTTGAAGGCGCGTTTCGACGCGGCCCGACGCCCGCTGACGATTCTTCCTTGCGAGCTCGTGTCGCGCAACGGCGACGTGTTGAAGGCGCTGATGCTGCGGCTCGCGGCGGAGCGGATGGGAAACATCGCCTTTATCGACTGGCTGGACAAGGATGTCGTCTGGGCCAACACGCTGGTCGACCGCATCGTCTCCGAGCCGCTCGAGCCTGCCGGTGCAATTGCCGAACCTTATGCGCTCTGGGCGATCGAAAACCAGTCCGGCCTGCGGCTCCCTTGCATCCATCCGTGCGTGAAGCTCGTGGATGACCTGACGCCTTACGAGAAGCTGAAGCTTCACATTCTCAATCTCGGCCACACGGTGCTCGCCGAGCTCTGGCTTAGGCAAGGTCGCGACCAGAACGGGACCGTTCGGAAAATCCTGGCCGACCCCGGCATTGCCGCGCACTTGGACAAAATCTACCAATCCGAAGTGATCCCCGCCTTTGCCGCAAAAGGCCTGGAGAGCGAAGCGGCAGACTACGTGACCGCGACGCTGGAACGCTTCAGAAACCCGTTCCTCAACCACCGCCTAGGCGATATCGCCAATCATCATCGCGAAAAGATCGAACGGCGGATCGTCGATTTGCTGCGCTGGAGCCCCGGCGTAGTCATGCCTGAGCTCCAGGCAATTTGCGATCAGTAGCCGGATTCCTGCTTTTTCGGAACCGACGTCGCCTCGCCGAGAAACTCCTGGCGTAATGCCGTCGTCGCGCGCACGAGCGAGGTGACATCCGTGCCGATCGCCATGAAATCGGCGCCCATCTCGCGATAGTCTCGCGCCTGTTCGAGATCGAGCGTCATGATGCCCCGCGCCTTGCCGGCCTTCTTGATGCGCTCAAACGCGTCGGCGATCGCCGCGCGCACCTCCGGATGACCCGGCTTGCCGAGGTAACCCATGTCGGCCGCCAGATCGGAGGGACCAATGAACAGGCCGTCAACGCCATCGAGCGCGGCAATCTCGTCGATGGCGGCAAGACCTGCGCGGCTCTCGATCTGCAGGATCAGGCAGATTTCGTCGCCGGCGGTCTGAAGATAGTCGCCGATGCGGCCGAACTCCGAGGCCCGCCCGAGGGCGGCGCCGACGCCGCGAATACCATGGGGCGGATAGCGGGTGGCGCGCACCAACTGCTGCGCCTGCGCCAGGCTCTCGACCATCGGGATCAGGAGGGTCTGCATGCCGGTATCGAGGATCTGTTTGATCAGCACGGTATCGCCCACCGGCAGGCGAACCATCGGGTGGCTCGCCGATGCGGAGACGGCACGAAACTGTGCGGACAGCAGCGGGATATCGTTCGGCGCATGTTCGCCGTCGATGAGCAGCCAGTCATAGCCGCTGCCGGACACCACTTCGGCCGCATAGGGGCTGGCTAGCGCCACCCAGAGCCCAAGCTGGAAGCGGTTTTCGCGCAGGGCTGCTTTGAAAGGGTTCTTCGGTGCCGGCATGGGTCGTCTCCTCCTGCTATGCGACGGGACGAGCGATGCCTCAATCCCGCAATCACGAGATTTCTACCGGCAAAGAAAAAAACCGGCCAGAACTTTCCGGCCGGTTTTTCAGATTGGGTACCGTATCTTACGCAACGCCGCCGAGGCAGACATATTTGATCTCGGTGAACTCCTCGATGCCGTAGCGCGAGCCCTCGCGGCCAAGTCCGGAAAGCTTGACGCCGCCGAACGGCGCTTCCGCCGTCGAGATCAGCCCGGTGTTGACGCCGACCATGCCGTATTCCAGCGCTTCGGCGACCCGGAACACCCGCGCCAGGTCCTTAGGACGCGAGACCGAACTCGGTGTCGTTGGCCTGCTCGACCACATCCGCCTCGTCGGTGAAGCGGAAGAGCGGGGCCACCGGCCCGAAGGTTTCTTCACGCGCAACGGCCATCGCCTGGGTGACGTCGGCCAGAACCGTCGCCTCATAGAAGGTGCCGCCGAGCGTGTGGCGCTTGCCGCCCTGGATGACGCGTGCGCCCTTCGACGTCGCATCGGCGATGTGCTCCTCGACCTTTTCCAGCGCCGCCTTGTCGATCAGCGGGCCAAGGATCACGCCTTCGTCGAGACCGTTGCCGATCTTCAGCTTGGCGACCGCCTTGGCGAGCTTGTCGGAGAAGGCATCATAGACCTTGTCCTGAACATAGATGCGGTTGGCGCACACGCAGGTCTGGCCGTTGTTGCGGAACTTGGCGATCAGCGCGCCTTCGACCGCGGCATCGAGATCGGCATCGTCGAAG
>NZ_LMGC01000022.1:0-40369 GCF_001427045.1 Ensifer sp. Root558
CCGGTGCCGGAGATCGGCCCGAACGACGTGCTGATCAAGGTGAAGAAATCGGCGATCTGCGGCACCGACGTGCACATCTGGAACTGGGACCAGTGGGCGCAAAAAACCATTCCGGTGCCGATGGTCGTCGGCCATGAGTTCATGGGCGAGATCGCCGAGGTCGGATCGGCGGTCACCAAGTACCATGTCGGCGAGCGGGTCTCGGGCGAGGGCCATATCGTCTGCGGCAAGTGCCGCAACTGCCGGGCCGGCCGCGGGCATCTGTGCCGCAACACGCTCGGCGTCGGCGTCAACCGGCCGGGCTCGTTCGGCGAGTTCGTCTGCCTGCCGGAGTATAACGTCGTGCCGATCCCGGAGGATGTGCCCGACGAGATCGCGGCGATCTTCGATCCGTTCGGCAATGCGGTGCACACAGCACTCTCCTTCGATCTCGTCGGCGAGGACGTGTTGGTGACCGGCGCCGGGCCGATCGGCATCATGGGGGCGCTGGTCGCCAAGCGTTCGGGCGCGCGCAAGGTGGTGATCACCGACATCAACCCGACGCGGCTGGCGCTCGCGAAAAGCGTCGGCATCGACCATGTCGTCGATGCCTCGAAGGAAAACCTTGCCGACGTGATGAAGGCGATCGGCATGACCGAAGGTTTTGACGTCGGGCTGCCTTCCGCGACATGATCGACAAGATGAACAATGGCGGCAAGATCGCCATTCTCGGCATCGCACCGGCCGGCTTCGAGATCGACTGGAACAAGGTGATCTTCAAGATGCTCAACCTCAAGGGCATCTACGGCCGCGAGATGTTCGAGACCTGGTACAAGATGATCGCCTTCGTGCAGGGCGGGCTCGACCTTGCCCCCGTCATCACCCACCGCATCAAGATCGACGAGTTCCGCGACGGCTTTCAAGCCATGCGCTCCGGCAATTCCGGAAAGGTCGTCATGGACTGGTAGGGCCGCAAGGGCCGGCCCGATCCGGCCCGGTCGACCCCATCCGAGAAAAATTGTCTTTTGTCACTAGAACTAAGAATGCGTTTTATGCACTATTGATCGTCCACCATGCACGGAGCGCATGATAGCCGATGGAAGTACGCGATCTCGAGGCCTTTCTCGCCGTTATGTCGACGGGTAGCATCACCGGTGCCGCCCGCCTGCTCGACCGCTCGCAGTCGCAGGTGACGCGCCTGATCCAGGACCTGGAGACGTCGCTCGGCTTTGCGCTGTTCGAGCGGAATGGCCCGAGGATCGCGCCGACCGACAAGGGCATTGCCTTCCATGAGGATGCGGAGCGTTTTGTCAGCGGCATCGGGCACCTGCGCAATCGCGCCAAGGCAATCGCCGGCAAGGAACCCGAGCCGATCGAGATCGCCGCAACGCCGGCCTTTGCCAGCGGCATCATCCCGATCGCGCTTGCCGAACTGCCGGAGCATCTGCTGCCCCACACGATCAATCTGCGCAGCATGCCGGCCGAGGCCGCCGTGCAGTCGGTGTTTGCGCGGACGGCGGATTTCTGCGTGACGTCGCTGCCGGCCGATCAGCCCGGCCTGGACGTTCAGGGTTTTTTCGAAGGGCGCTGCGTCGCCGCGGTTGCGCCGCACGATCCGCTGGCGGCGAAAGACGTGATCTCGATCGCCGATCTGGCCGGGCGCACGCTGGTCACCATGTCCAATCCGTTTCGGCTGCGCCATAGCGTTGATGAAGTGCTCAATGCGGCCGGCGTGCGGCCCAATCGCATTATCGCGACCAACGCGGCCAATAACGCCGTGCAGGTCGCATCGCTCGGCCTTGGCGTGGCGATCATCGAGCCGGCGACCGCCTACGGTCTGCAATCGGCACCCATCGTCGTTCGGCCGCTCGATGTCCAGATCCCCTTCCTATGGGCGATCCTGTCGGCTGGGTCGCGCCCGCTCTCGGCCGGCGTCCGGGAACTCATTCAACGGATAGCGCGGATCGCTTCGGAGCGGATGCCGGATCTGACAGTGCATGATCCCAAGCAGATGGCGCGTATCGCCGAAAGGAGCTTTGCCGGCAGGAACGCCGGCAATGGTGCGCTGCCGGACAACCCGGCGGCGAAATAAAGGGGAGCAAAAGCTCTGAACGCCCACACGAGAATTGAGCCTGCCAAAATGAGGAGAACGAGATGAACAATTTTGATGTCACCCGCCGATCGGCAATGAAGCTGTTGGCGGCCGGCGCCGGTGTGCTCGCAGCGCCTTCGATCATCCGCCCGGCCTTCGCACAGAGCAAGGTCGTCAACATCACGACCTATGACAAGTTCGTACCGCAGTCCTTCATCGATCAGTTCCAGAAGGATACCGGCATCGAGGTGCGAATCCGGCTGACCGACGACCAGGGAAAGCAGTACAACCTTTTGACCGCCGAAGGGGCTGCACCTTCCACCGACATTGTCACCGTGACCGGCCATCGCCTGTCGCAGTTCATGAAATCGAACCTGCTCTCGTCGCTCGACACCACGCGGCTGAAGAACTGGGGCAAGCTTGCAGCCGCCTACAAGGGCGCGCCGCAACTGACCGTCGACGGCAAGACCTTCGGCGTGCCGCTGCTTGCCGGCTTCGAGGGCCTGGTGCGCAACACCGAATACGCCAAGGCTTCCGACAGCTGGGCGATCATGTTCGATGACGAGAACAAGAACCTGACGTCCTACATCGTCAGCGACTTCCTCTCGATCGTCATGCGCTACCAGGGCAACGACGGCGACTACGTCACCTATGGCGACAAGCCCGAAGTCGCACAGGCCGCAACGAACCAGGCCCGCGATTTCCTCATCCAGCACAAGGACAAGGTGCGCAAGTACTACGATGCCGGCTCCGAGCTGCAGCAGATGTTGGTCAACGAGGACATCTACCTGGCGCAGGCCTGGTCCGGTCCGGCCGCCAAGCTCATCATGGACGGCCATCCGATCGAGATCTCGGTGCCGAAGGAAGGGACCTTCGGCTTCCTCTATTCGTTCAACATCGTCAACAACGCGCCGAACGCGGACGCGGCCTACACCTTCCTCGACGCCATCCTGTCGTCGCCGGAGATTGGTGCTGCGATGACCCGCCAGTCCGGCTTCTCGTCGGCCTTCGACGGCGTCGACAAGGTGCTGGACGAGAAGGAGCGTGCCGCGCTGTCGCTGCCGCCCGAGCAGGTCGAACGCATCCAGTTCTTCAGCTCCGTCAACCGCGACATGAAGAACGAGATGATCGACAAGGCAACGGCCGAGATCAAGTCGGCCTGACCTATCAAAATCCGGGCGATCGGCTGAGGCCGGTCGCCCGTCATAAAATGGACTCTTCCAGAGCCGGGAACAAAGACAATGCTGGATACGACAACACAACCGCCATCCGTCGGTTTGTCGACGGTGCCGCGCTATGCCGGATGGATCGGCAAGGCGGCACGTTCGGGGCTTTATCGCCATACGATCGGCCTGCTCGTCGAAAGCCGGCGCGTGCGTCTCGCCGTGCTGGCAGGCGTGCCGCTTTTCTGGATCGCCATGTTGCATATCGGGCCGATCCTGCAGATGGCCAATATCAGCCTTCTTGCCAACTATCCGCCGCAGCCGGACAAGAGCAGCGAATACACGCTGGCCAACTACGCGCTGTTCTTCTCCGATCGGCTCTATTTCCTGCCCTTTGTCCGCAGCCTGATCTTTGCCGCCGTGGTCACGATCTCGACACTGGTGATCGTCTATCCCGTGGCCTACTACGTCGCAAAGATTGTGCAGCCGAAGAACCGGATGCGGGCCCTGTTGCTGCTGCTCATCCCCTTCTGGGCCGGTGAGCTGATCCGCACCTTCTCGGTCATCATGCTGCTCGCCAACCGCGGGGCGCTGAACGTGCTCTTGCGGGAATTCGGCTTCATCGACCGGCCGATCCCGATGCTCTACACCTTCTTTTCGCTGAGCTTCGGCGTCATCTATCTGTTGGCGCTCTACATGCTCCTGCCGCTCTATTCGGCGATCGAGAAGATCCCGACGCCGCTGATCCAGGCGGCAGCCGATCTTGGGGCTGGGCCGTGGCAGCGGTTTCGCCGGGTCATCCTGCCGCTATCGAAGGACGGCATCGTCTCGGGCTGCAGCCTCGTCTACCTGACGGCTGTCGGTGTCTTCGCTGCGCCGCTGCTGCTTGGCGGCCCGAATTCAGTGATTTTCCCTGAAGTTATCGCGACGCTGTTTCACGGCTCAAACGACAAATGGCCGGAAGGTGCTGCCTTCTCGATGATCATGCTTGTCGTGTCCTTGACGACCGTCGGGCTCTTCATGCGGGTCGTCGGCGGTCGCTCCGTCCGGCTGATGTGAGGGTGGACCCATGCGAAACTATTTCAACGACCTCCCGAAAACCGCGCTTGGCGCTTCCTATTGGATCTTTGCCGTCTATCTGGTGCTGCCGCTGGCGCTGATGACCGCGATGAGCTTCAAGGATGCGAACTTCATCGCCTTCCCGATCGGCAACTGGACGCTGTCCTGGTACGGCAAGGTGATCCAGGACAAGCAGTTCCTCGAAGCCTCGCTCTATTCGATCGGCATTGCGCTCGCGACCACCGTTTCGGCGACGATCATCGGCGTCTGGATCGCACTTCTCGTTTCGGCGGAAAACATCTGGGGCAAAGCAGTGATCTTCGCGCTCGCCTGTCTTCCGGCCGTCGTGCCGGGGCTGATCAACGCGATCTCGATGCGCATCTTCATCCGCGCCGTCGACATTCCGACCGGAACCTTCGCGATCATCCTTGCGCATACGGTTCATGCCGTGCCCTTCGTCGTCATCATGGTTCTGACCCGGCTGCGGTCGATGCCGGCCAATCTGGTGGATGCGGCGCGCGATCTCGGCGCCGATCCCTTCATCGCCTTCCTGCGCGTCACCATCCCCTATCTGATGCCGGCGCTCTTCGGCGGCATGATCTTCTGCGTCCTGACCAGCATCGACGACTTCGTCCGCACCTTCTTCCTCGGCGGCTACCAGCCAACCCTGCCCATGCTGATCTTCGCCAAGGTGCAAGGCGGTATGTCGCCGGAAATCAACGCCATGGCGACCATCGTGCTCGTCGTCACCACCGCCATCGGCCTTTATGCCGAGCATTTCACCCGCCGATCGAGGAGCTGACGCAAATGCAGCCTGTCGTCCATTTCAAGAACGTCAACAAGTCCTATGGGGCGCTCACCGCCGTCGATGATCTCGATCTTGCGATCGCGCCCGGCCAGTTCGTCACGCTGCTTGGCCCATCCGGCTGCGGCAAGTCGACGACGCTGCGCATGCTCGGCGGCTTTGACAGCCCGACGTCGGGGGAAATCTACCTCGAGGGCAAGCCGATCTCGCACCTGCCGCCGAACAAGCGCAACGTCAACATCGTCTTCCAGGACTATGCGCTCTTTCCGCATCTGACGGTCGGCCGCAACATCGCCTTCGGCCTGGAATTGAAGGGCATGGAGAGCGCCGCGATCCACAGACGGGTCAGCGATCTCCTCGCCCTCGTCTCCCTTCAGGATCACGCCGAACGCATGCCGGCACAGCTTTCCGGCGGACAGCGCCAGCGCGTGGCGCTGATGCGGGCGCTGGCTCCGGATCCGAACGTGCTGCTCCTCGACGAGCCGCTGTCGGCGCTCGACGCGAAGCTGCGCCAGCAGATGCAGATCGAGCTGAAGTCGATCCAAAAGAAGACCGGCAAGACCTTCATCTTCGTCACCCACGACCAGGAGGAAGCGCTCACCATGTCCGACGTCATCGTCGTGATGAACAAGGGCAGGATCGAGCAGATGGGCGGGCCGGACGAACTCTATGCCCGGCCGCGTAGCCGCTTCGTTGCGAACTTTATCGGCCAGAGCAACTTTCTCGAAGGCACGGTCGCATCGGTTGCGGGCGGGATCGCCGCCGTCGAGTGGCGCGGCAACATCGTGCATGCGGATGTGAACGGTACCTCGCCGATACCGGGAGACCATGCCACCGTGGCGCTGCGACCGGAGGCGGTTTTCTGCCTGTCGCGCAAGCCGGAAGACCGGCCGTCGCTCAAAGGGCGCATCGATCAGCGCGTCTTCAAGGGGGCTCACACGTCACTGACCGTCAAGCTCGACAACGGCAGCACGCTCGAGGCGCAGATCGATCCGGTGGCGCTTTCGCATATCGAAGGGGACGACGTCTGGGTGGGGTGGCGCGACCGCGATGCCGTCCTGCTGGCGAAGTGAAGGGAGATCGGGGATGACCGACAGTCAAAAGCAGCAACGGCTTGCCGCGCTCAATGCGCGGGTAAGACAGGACCTGAGCTACCTCAACTATCCGCCGGCCAACTGGTCGAAGCCGGTGACGACTGCGGCGGGCGATGACGTCAGCGATGTGATCGTGATCGGCGGCGGCATGTGCGGGCTCGTTGCCTGGCATGCCTTGACGCGTGCCGGCATTGCCAATCTGCGCATCGTCGACCGCGCTCCGAAGGGTTTCGAGGGCCCTTGGGTCACCTATGCGCGCATGGAGACGCTGCGCTCGCCGAAGATCCTCCTCGGCCCGGCACTGGGCGTTGCGTCACTCAGCTTCCGCGCCTGGTTCACGGCGCTTCATGGTGAAGCGGAATGGGAGGAGCTGTTTCGCATCCCGCGGCCGATGTGGATGGATTACCTGCGCTGGTATCGCGATGTCATGGACATTCCGGTCGAAAACGACACCCATGTCACCCGCGTCGTGCCGCGCCCCGATGGACTGCTGGAACTTGAAATCGCCGGCGGTGCAAAACCGTCGATCATCACCCGCAAGCTGGTGATGGCGACGGGCCGCGATGGGCTCGGCGAGCCGACCATTCCGGATTTCGTCAAGGGCATGGAGCGGCACAAGTCCTGGGCGCACTCGGCCGACGAGATCGAATTCGATCGCCTGAAGGGCAAGCGCGTCGTCGTCATCGGTGTCGGTGCTTCGGCGGTCGACAATGCCGCCGAGGCACTGGAGCAAGGGGCAGGGGAGGTGCGGCTTCTCGCCCGCCGCAAGGAAATGCCGACGGTCAACAAGCTGATGGGTATCGGCTCTTATGGTGTAACCGCAGGCTTTGCCGAGATCTCGCCGGAATGGCGTTGGCGGCTGATGGATTATGCGGCCAAGCAGCAGACGCCGGCGCCGCACAATTCGACGCTGCGCGTCAGCCGGCACCCGAACGCCTACTTCCATTTCGACTGCGGCATCCGGTCGATGAGGGAAGAGGGCAGCGAGGTCGTTATCACCACGACGAACGGCCGCATCTTCCGCACCGACTTCGTCATCCTCGGCACTGGGTTCTCGATCGATCCGCTGAGCCGCAGCGAGCTTGCTCCCTATCAGGACAAGATCGCCTGCTGGGATGACCGCTACGCGCCGCCACCGGGCGAAGAGAACCCCGGGCTCGGGCGCTTCCCCTGGCTGAACGGAGACTTCTCCTTCACCGAGAAGGAGCCGGGAACAGCCCCCTGGCTGAAGGACATCCACTGCTTCAACTACGGCGCCTCCGTCAGCGTCGGCAAGGTCAGCGGCGACATCCCCGCCATCAGCGAGGGCGCTCTGTGGCTGGCGCGCGGGGTCGCGGCTTCGCTCTTCATTCGGGATGTCGACTACCATTGGGAAGCGCTAATCGCCTACGAAAAGCCGGAGCTCGACGGGACCGAATGGGTGGATGCCGACGCGCCGACGCCGGCGCAGAAGACGGCCTGACCCTCCCGCGTTTCAGATGACAGGAAAACCAATGACCTCTCCATCGACAACTGACGTAATTGACACGGTGCTCGGGCTCGATCGCTTTCCCGACCTGCAGGCGCTGCGCGAACAGCGGGCGAAGCTGAAGCAGTTGAGCCAGACGAGCTATCAGGCTGCCCTTCGCCCAACCGATCCGCGCAACTTCTCCTATGCGCTCCGAGCAGCCCTTGCTGCGCGCATGGCGGCACTCTGGAAGTCGCAGGAGCTCTCCGCGCATTTCCGGGCGCTGCTCGAACGCGAGGACGAGGGCTCCGCGTTGGCGTCGATTGCCGATCCTGGCAACGGTGCCGAAGATGCCGATCCGCGCCTTCAGGCGATCCTCGCCCATGTCGATCTCGTCACGCTTTCGCCGAAGGAGGCGACGCGCACCAACATCGAAAAGCTCGCCGCCGCAGGTCTCGACGACCGGGACATCGTCACGCTCGCCGGCCTGATCGCCTTCGTGAACTATCAGGTGCTGGTTACGGCCGGCCTCAAGATGCTGAGGGACAACTGAGATGTCGCAAGCTGTGCACGAATTCACCGTCGAAGCGCTCGACTGGAAGCCCTATGTCAAGCCGGTCGATGTCGAGACCGCCACAACCGAACAGCTCGACGCGCTGAAGATCACGCCGTCCAACAAGAAGATCTCGGACTATGTACTGGTTCTCGCCAACGAGCCGGAAACCCTGAAGGAGCGCACGCCGCTCTTCAACGACATCATGTATAGCGAGGGCGGGCTGTCGCGCGGTGGCCGGGAGATCGGCGCGCTTGCCGCATCCTTCGTCAACCGCTGCATCTATTGCGCCTCGGTTCATGCGGCGCGCTACATCCAGCTCGAAAAGCGGCCGGAGGTGGTGGACGAGATCTATGGCAGCGGCCTTGACGCGAACCTGCCGGAATTCGAGCAGGCGCTGTTCAATTTCGGCGTCGACCTGACGGCGCATCCCGACAATGTCGGCGCCTACCAGTTCTACCATCTGCGCGAGATCGGCCTCGACGACCTGCAGATCCTCGACCTTATCCACGCGGTTGCAATCTTCGGCTGGGCCAATCGGCTGATGCATACGCTCGGCGAACCACACCGGCTGGATTGAGTGAAACACGCTTCCGATCACGCTGCGGTCACGGTCCGTCCCTTCGACATCGCGCATCGCGACGTGCTTCGCATCGCGTTGCCGATGATGATCGCCTATCTGTCGAGCCCGCTTGTCGGGCTCGTCGCAACCGGCGTCATCGGCCAGTTGCGCGACGAGACCCTGATCGGCGGCGTGGCGCTTTCGACCGTCATCTTCGACGTCATCTTCGTCACCTTCAACTTCCTGCGCGGCGCGACCACGGGTTTTACGGCCCAGGCGCTCGGCGCCGGTGACCGGCGTGAAGAGCAGCGCATGCTCGCAAGCGGCCTCATCATCGCGATCGTGGCGGGGCTGGCACTGCTTTTGCTTCAAAAGCCGATCGGCGCGCTTGGCCTTGCCGCCATGGGCGCGGAAGGCAAGGTCGCCGAAGCGGCCGCCACCTATTTCGCCTGGCGGGTCTGGTCGGCGCCCTTCGTCCTCTTCAATTTCGTGGTTTTCGGCTGGATCATCGGGCGTGGCGATGCGCTCTGGGGCATGATCCTGCAAACCTTGCTCAATGCGCTGAACGCCGGCTTGAGCGTACACTGGGTCCTCGGTCTCGGCTGGGGCGTGGCGGGCGTTGCTGCCGCCTCTCTCGTTGCCGAAGCCGTCACGGCACTGGCGGGGCTCTACCTCATCTGGGCAAAGACCGACCGGAGCGCGTGGAACCTGCCGGATCTGACGGCGTTCCGCCGCGCCTTTTCGGTCAACGGCGACATGATGATCCGCTCCTTCGCGCTTCTGATCGGGCTTTCCTTCTTCACCCGCCAAAGCGGCATGCTCGGCATCGAAGTCCTTGCGGCCAATACGATCCTGCTGCGCTTCTATTTCTTCGGCGTCGCCTTTCTCGACGGGGTGGCAACGGCAGCGGAGCAACTGGCCGGACGAGCCGTCGGCGCGCGCTACCGGCCGGCGTTCGATCGCGCCGTTGGATTGACCACGGTATGGGGCTTCGTCTTTGCCGGGCTTGTCGCGCTCTGTCTCTTCGTGGCCGGCGATTGGGTGATCGGCATCACCGCCCCGTCGGAAAGCGTGTCAGCACTTGCACACGCGTACCTGCCCTATGTCGCCGCCCTTCCGATCTTCGGTATCGTCGCCTTCCAGATGGATGGCGTCTATATCGGCGCCACCTGGTCGCGGCAGATGCGAAATCTGATGGTCGCCTCGCTGGTGATCTACTTTGCCGCCTGGGCGATCCTGCAGCCGGTCTTCGGCAATGACGGACTGTGGATCGCGCTGATCCTGTTCCAAAGCGCCCGCAGCGTCGCCTTCCGGCTCATGCTGCCGCGGCTGGCCGACCGCACATTTTCGACCGTGCGCCAATGACCGGGCCCCGACGTTCGGCTATGCCCAGTCTCGGGTCGACGGCAACAGGGGCAGGGCCAGCGGATTGTTGCGATTCCCGGCAACCTGCTCGGCCAGGAGAAGTGCTGTCGTCGGCCCCAGGGTGAAGCCCTGGTGCCCATGGCCGAAATGGAACCACAGGCCCTTGTGACGACTGGGCCCGACGACGGGAAGCATATCGGGCATGCAGGGACGGGTACCCGACCATGGCGCTGCTTCGATGGGGTCGCGGAGTGCAAAAAGCGTTCGTGCGGCGCTGACAGCGTGTCGTATCTGTCGGGATGCCGGGGCGGTGCCGAGCGGCGCCAGGTGCGCGCCGGTCAAAACCCGCCACCCCGCGTTCATCGGGGCGATCAAGGCGGAGCTGTCGATGTCCAGCATCGAAATGCGTGGGCCTTCCTTGCCGCCAAAGTGCCAGTGGTAGCCGCGCTTGAACACCATGGGGACACGATAGCCAAACCGCGCCAAAAGCATCGGCGACCACGGCCCCAGGGCGACGACCGCGTTTTCAGCCGTGAGATTGCCACCCTCCGACAGGACCCGCCAGCCCGCGCCGGTCTGCTGCAGGGACATGGCATCGCCCTGGGCGACCTTGCCGCCGCGGGCGACGAAGAGCGCGGCGTAGCGCGAGACCAGGTCGCCCGGATCACGGCAGGTCCAGGGTGAGGTCCAATGGACTGCGCCCGCCAGCCGGCTTTTGAGCGCAGGCTCGCTTGCCGCAAGCTCGTCGGAGGTAAGCACGTCCGACGGCACGCCGTATTCCCGTTTCAGACGCTCGGCGGTCGCGACAGCCGCATCGAGCTTTCCTGGCGAACGGTAGACCGCGCGCCAGCCCTCGCGAACGATCAGGTCGCCGGCATTGGCGGGTTCGATGAAGCGCGCATGATCGTCGCTCGCCCGCAGCGCCAGCTTCGAGTAGGCCGCGACGGTTCTCGCATAAGTCGCCGGCGCCGATTGCGTGAAATAGCGCCAGAGCGGTCCGGCCAGCCGCGGCATGTCGCCGAGCCGCCAGTCCGTATCGTTGCCGCGCTTCAATCCGACCCTGACGATCTCGGCAAGCGAGCGAGGAAAAGCATAGGGTTCGACGGCCTCGGTCTGGATGATGCCGGCATTGCCGTAGCTGGTTTCCCGGCCCGGTGCCTTGCGGTCGATAAGCACCACCTGGTGCCCGGTTTCCTGCAAAGCTAGCGCTGTGGAGACGCCGACCATGCCGGCGCCGAGGACGATAGAGGTGGTCATGGATTGGTTCCGCGGAAATGCTCGTCAGAAGGTGAGGCGGGAATTGTAGCCGACCACGAATTGGATGAAACGCGAGACGTCGACCATGTCGTCGCCCGGGTAGCGGATCGTGTACCCGTCGGTGCGTTCGACGCCCTTGAGATAGGAAAGATATTCGGCCGGAAGGCGGTTGCGGAAGACGATCTCAAGGACGGGGTTCTCCAACTTGAACGGCTTTGCCGAACCGGCCCTCGACAATGCCTTCTTGACGCCCTCGCGGATGCGGCGATGGGCGACGGCGGGCGTCAATGTGATCGCCGATTGCGTGCTGTAGACTTGCTTGACCGGCACCGTCACGATGTCGCCGATCCGCTCCTTGATTTCGTCGAGGGCAACGTTGTCACCGGATGCGAGCAGCACCGGTACGCCAAAATGTCCGGCAATGGCGGCGTTGATCCCGGCCTCCGGCATGACGGTGCCGTTGATGCGCACTTCGGCAAAGGCGGTGCCGCCGATCGTGTGCGACAGCACGCCGCCCTTGTGGCTTGCGCCGGCATGGTAGCCGAGAAGCATCGCGCCGACGAAGGAACCGAGTTCGACGCCCTGCATCATCATCAGCGGCCGCGGCCAGCTGCGCACGACCTGCACATAGTCCGGCAGGCGGTCGATCAGGATGCTCTCGCCATTTCCATGGGAATCGCTGAGGATGACCTCCTCGACGCCTTCCTCGTGCGCAGCCTCGCAGGCGTGAACCACGGTGTCCGTCATCCAGCGCCGCGCGTTCTCGTACTCGAAACCTTCGGGCATCAGCTGGTCGCGGCTCACGACCCCGACGATCCCTTCGATGTCAGCGGAAATATAGATGCGCATTCCTGCCTCCCCGGTCAGCCGCGCAAGGGCGCGGATAATGCATTTGACTTTCCGACGATAAACATAGTTTTATGATTAGAAAATATATTTCTTGAATGGCGAGGGACGAAAATGAAACTTTTCATCGCGGGGCTGGATACGGAGACCAACACCTTTTCGCCCATGCAGACCGGCATCGAGGCCTTCCGAGAGAACCTGATCGCCTATGGCGATGCCACCGGCAAGCCGCTCAACTGCTGCTCTTCGCAAATGTTCGTCTGGCGCAATGCCGCGCAAGAAAAAGGCTGGGATGTGGTGGAGAGCTTGTGCGCCGTGGCCGAGCCCGGCGGCAGGACGACGCGAGCGGTCTATGAGAGTTTCCGCGCCACCATTCTCGACGATCTCAAGGCCGCGATGCCCGTTGACGCCGTGATGCTTGCTCTGCACGGAGCCTGTGTGGCCGACGGCTACGACGATGTCGAAGGCGATCTGCTTGCGCATGTCCGGCAGGTGGTCGGGCCGGATGTGCCGGTCGCAGCCGAACTCGACCTGCACTGCCATATCACCGAACGCATGCTGGCCAATGCGACCATGATCGCCACCTACAAGGAATATCCGCACACCGACATCGAAGAGGTTGCGGAACAACTGTTCCGGCTGGTGGAGCGCACACTTGCGGGCGATGTGAAGCCGGCCATGGGCATGCATGATTGCCGCATGATCAACACCTTCCACCCGCATCGCGCGCCCTTGCGTGGCATCGTTGACCGCATGAAGGCGATGGAAGGGCAGGACGGTGTGCTCTCGGTCTCCTTCGGTCACGGCTTCCCCTGGGGCGATGTCGAGGATGTCGGTGCCAAGATGCTTGTTGTGACCGACAACGATCCGGAAAAAGCCGTGCGTGTCGCCCGGTCCTTCGCTCGCGAGATATTCGAGGCGCGTGAACAGATGCGGGGAGACTATCTCGGGATCGACGCGGCGCTGGACCGGGCCGTTGCCGCGACAAGCGGTCCGATCGTGCTTGCCGATGTTTCGGACAATGCCGGCGGAGGCGCGCCTGGAGACTCGACCTTCATGCTGCGTCGTATCATCGAGCGCGGCATCGAAGACGTGGCCTCCTGCCTCTATTGGGATCCGATTGCGGTTCGCATGTGCCGCGAGGCGGGGGAAGGGGCCACTTTGGCACTGAGGATCGGCGGAAAGGTCGGGCCTGCATCCGGCGACCCGCTCGACCTGACGGTGACGGTCAGGCGCGTCGCGTCCGGCATCACCCAGCGCTTCGGGCCGACGCCGCTTGCCATCGGCGATGCCGTGTGGGTTTCTGCCGGCAGCATCGACATCGTGCTCAACACCGTTCGCACCCAGACCTTCCATCCGGAATGCATGACGGCATTGGGGCTTGACCCGGCGCAGAAGAAAATCGTCGTGGTGAAATCCAGCAACCACTTCCGTGCCGGCTTCGAACCGATCGCGCGTGACATTCTTTACGTCAGTGCGCCAGGCGCCTTGCAGCCGACTTTCGAGGATCTGGCTTTCACCAAGCTGAAGCGCCCCTATTGGCCAAGGGTCGCCAACCCGTTTGCGGATTAGGCGGGCTTCGAAACGCTGCAAGTGGTTGTGGGGCAGGGATTGCCGTCAACACGATGTTGCTTTCGGCCACGTATTATAGGAAATGGTTTTCCTATCATGCCAATCGGATTCTGTGTTGCGGGCGGGCGAGAACCGGCGAGCACTTCGATGGCGGCAGGCAAATGGAGACGCCAACGATGACCGACGCGAAATCCAGCCTTGGCGAGATCCTCAAGGATATTCGCAATCGCAACCGCTGGACCTTGGCCGAAGTCAGCTCCATGACCGGGCTTGCGGTCTCGACCCTTTCCAAGGTCGAGAACAACCAGATGCAGCTCACCTACGACCGCTTGATCCAGCTTGCCCAGGGCCTGAAGGTCGACATCGTCGAGCTTTTCGGGACGATGACGGGCGCCGAAGACGTGCCCAACATGATGGGGCGGCGCACCTATACCAAATCCGGCGACGGGCGGGAGATCGTCACGCAGAACTACGACTATCTCTATGTTTGCACGGAGATTTCCAAGAAGTCGATGGTCCCGATCCTGGCGATGGCACGGGCGCGCACGCTCGAGGAATTCGGACCGCTCATCCGCCACAAGGGCGAGGAGTTTTTCTACGTCCTCGACGGCGAATTGGAACTTCACACCGAGATCTACGCGCCCCTTCGGCTGAAGAAGGGTGATTCCTGCTACTTCGACGCCATGATGGGACACGCCTATTTGAGCGTCAGCGAGGAGCCGGCGCAGATCTTATGCGTTTGCTCGACCCCGGAAACCGAATTGGTCTCCACGCTGGCAAACGCGCAGACGATCAAGCTCAAAAGCTGATCGAAACTAAAAAACAAATACGATAAGAAAAAATATTGCACTTAGGAAAATCGTTTCCTAGTCTAGGACTGCGGTGGGTGCCGGGAGGGCATCGCACGCCGCGGTTCTGGGGAGGACGACGAGATGAACGGTTCCAAGTGGAAATCGATCGGCATTGCATTGCTTCTGGCATCGACACCGCTTTCCGGCGCGATTGCTGCGCAGGACGTGCTGGTGCTGGCGCGCGCGGAAGATCCGCCGACGGCCGATCCAGGCATTGAGATCAGCAACAGCGGCTACACGCTCACTTACGCCGCCTATGAAAGGCTCGTCGCCTACAAGGGCGCCTCGACGGAAGTCGGGCCGGAACTCGCCGAAAGCTGGACTGCCGACGATGCCGGCCTCGTCTGGACCTTCAAGATTGCGGCCGGCCACAAATTCGACGACGGCTCGCCGGTCGATGCCGCCGCCGTCAAGTTCAGCTTCGACCGGCTGATGAAGCTGAAGGCCGGCCCGTCCGACGCGTTCCCGGTCTTGAAGGAGGTCGAGGTCGTCGACCCGCAAACCGTAAAGTTTCACCTGACCGCGCCGTTTGCGCCGTTCATTTCCACGCTTGCCGTCTCCGGCGCTGCGATCATCAATCCAAAGGTGATGGAGCATGAGAAGGACGGCGACATGGCGAAGGCCTGGCTCGCCGAGCATACGGCCGGCAGCGGTCCCTATCGCATCGCTTCCTGGGAGCGCAACCAGAGCATCGTGCTCGACAGCAACGAACATTATGCAGGCGCCAAGCCGGCGCTGAAACAAGTCGTGCTCCGCATCGTCGGCGACGTGTCGGCGCGTCGCCTTCAACTGACCAACGGCGATGCCGACATCATCGAACAGATCCCGCTCGATCAGGCCGAAGCGCTGCAGAAGGATGCCTCCGTCGTCGTCGAGAGCAATCCGAGCATGTATGTGAACTACATCTACATGAACAATCGCCAGCCGCCGCTCGACGACGCCAAGGTGCGTCAGGCGATCTCCTATGCGGTCGACTACCAGGGCATCATCGACGGCATCATGCTCGGTCAGGCCAAGCAGATGCGCGGCGCGGTGCCGAGCGGCATGTGGGGCCATGATCCGCAGGGTTTCCAGTACAGCTACGACATCGAGAAGGCCAAGGCGTTGCTTGCCGAATCCGGCAAGGGCGACATCCATTTGACCTATACCTTCTCTCAGGCCGATCCTGCCTGGGAACCGGTCGGTCTGGCGCTGCAAGCCTCTCTCGCAGAAATCGGCGTCAAGCTCGATCTGCAGGCGGTCGCCGACACGACGAAGCGCGAGTTGGTCGCCAACGGCAAGTTCGACATGGCGCCCGGCGCCTGGACGCCTGATTTCGCCGACCCCTACATGTTCATGAACTACTGGTTCGACGCCGGTAAGATGGGCGGTCCGGGCAACCGTTCCTTCTACAACAACAGCAAGGTGACGGGTCTCGTCCAAGAGGCAGCTTCGATCGTCGACGAAGCAAAGCGCAAGGCTCTCTACATCGAGGCGCAGAAGCTTTCGACTGACGACGCGCCGTACCTCTACATCATGGAGAAGAACGACATCTTCGCCCGCCGCGCCGCGGTGAAGGGCTATGTCTACAATCCGATGCTGATCCAGGTCTACAACTTCGGAACGATGTCGAAGACGGAGTGAGGAGGAACGGTCAAGCTTCGCTTGACCGACCGCATTCCACGGAACGCCTGCCGCCGGCCCCTGGCCGTGGCGGCAGGGGTTCTTCGTTTCCCAAGCTAGGCCGGGGTTCCCCTGCCGGAAGGGCTGACGTCCATGGCAATCACCCGCATCATTCTTCCGCGTCTGATCCTCTTGCTTTTCGTCGTGCTGGGGGTCGCGGTCATCACCTTCACGATCTCGCATCTCATTCCCGGTGATCCGGCGCGCATGATCGCGGGCGACAGGGCAAGCGCCGAGACGCTTGAAAATGTCAGGCGCAATCTCGGTCTCGACCGGCCGGTCGTCGAACAATTCACCATCTATATCGGCAATCTACTTCAGGGCGATCTCGGCACGTCGCTCAGGACCAATCGCCCCGTCGCGGCCGATATCCGCACCTTCCTGCCGGCGACGCTGGAGCTCGGCGTGGTCGCGCTTTTCATCGCGATCTGTCTCGGCGTGCCGCTCGGTGTGCTCTCGGCCGTCTACAAGGACGGTCCAATTGATCAGGTGGCACGAACGGTCTCGGTCTGCGGCATCTCGATGCCAGTCTTCTGGTTCGGCCTGATCCTGATCTACGTCTTCTATGCGAAATTCCAGATCCTGCCCGGCAGCGGGCGCCTGGCCATGGGTATTGCGACACCCGAGCGCATCACAGGCTTCCTGCTGATCGACTCGCTGCTGCAGGGCCGTTTCGACGCATTCCGCAGCGCCCTTTACCACATCATCCTGCCGGGCTTCGTGCTCGCCTTTGCCAATATGGGCGTGATCACGCGCCAGATCCGCGCCTCGATGCTCGACGTGCTGCAGGAAGATTACATCCGGACAGCGCGCGCCAGTGGCCTGCGCAAGGGCATGATCATCTTCAACTATGCGCTCAGAAACGCGCTCATCCCGTCGATCACGCTGCTCGGGCTGGCGCTCGGCGATCTGCTCTATGGCGCGGTGCTGACGGAGACGATCTTCGCCTGGCCGGGCATGGGCACCTATGTTGTGACCTCGATCCAGACCCTCGATTTCCCCGCCATCATGGGTTTCACCATCGTCGCATCCATCGGCTACGTGCTGATCAACCTCCTGGTCGATCTCGCCTACATGCTCGCCGACCCGCAGATCAGGGAGGTCTGATCATGTCCGCCGTCATGCCGACAGAGCCTGCCGCGTCGAATGCAGCAATGCGCAGGACCAAGTCCTTTTCCGAGCGGCTGCGCTATTTCTGGTACCTCAGCCGCCGCAGCCCGCTGACGCTGGTCGGCGTCGCGATCATCCTGCTTGTCCTCGTGATGATCGTCGCCGCACCCGTGATCGCGCCCTACAATCCGGACAAGGTGTCGCTGACGGCGCGCCTGTTGCCACCGAGTGCGGCGCACTGGTTCGGCACCGACGAGGTCGGCCGCGACCTGTTCTCGCGCGTGATCTTTGGGGCAAGGGCTTCCTGCGGCGCCGCCTTCATGATCGTCCTGATCTCGATGTCGGTCGGGGTGCTGATCGGCTGCTTCTCGGGCGTCGTCGGCGGTCGGGTCGATACCGCCATCATGCGGCTGATGGATGTCGTGCTCGCCCTGCCGGCGCTGGTGCTCGCCATGGCGCTGGCCGCGGCTCTTGGCCCAAGCCTGTTCAATTCGATGCTGGCGGTCGCGATCGTACGCATCCCCGCCTATGTGCGCCTCGCCCGCGGCCAGACGCTGTCGCTGCGCGAGCAGGTCTTCGTCAAGGCGTCGCGCACCTTTGGCGCCTCGCCGTTCTACATCCTGCGCTGGCATATCCTGCCAAACGCCATGTCGCCGATCATCGTCCAGGCGACCCTCGATCTCGGCGGCGTCGTGCTGATTGCAGCCGCCCTCAGCTTCATCGGCCTCGGCGCGCAGCCGCCGACCGCCGAATGGGGCGCGCTCGTCAGCAGCGGCCGCAGCTACATGCTCGACCAATGGTGGTACGCGACCTTCCCGGGCCTGGCGATCCTGATCACGGCCATGGGGTGCAATCTCGTCGGCGACGGCATACGCGATATGCTCGACCCGCGCTTGAGGGGCAGATGATGACGATGGGAACGGCAGAACCACGCGGCCAGGCGCTGGCCATCAACAATCTCTCGCTGGAGTTTCCAACCTTCAGCGGCGCCGTCAAAGCGCTCGACGATGTCACGATCAGCGTCGGCAAGGCCGAGATTGTCGGTATTGTCGGCGAATCCGGCTGCGGCAAGTCGGTGACGACGATGGCGGCAACGGGGCTCCTGCCCAAGGGACGCTACCGCATCACCGGTGGCACCGTCAGGCTCTTTGGCCACAGCACGCTTTCCATGGACGACAATCAGTTGCAGGACCTGCGCGGCAAGGTGGTCTCGACCATCTTCCAGGAACCGATGAACGCGCTGAACCCGACGATCCGTATCGGCAAGCAGCTGACCGACGTCATCATGCGCCACGAGGAAATAGGTCTCGCCGAGGCAAGGCGCGTGGCGCGGGACATCCTTGCCGACATGCTGATCGGCGAGCCGGAGCGGGTCATGAACCTCTATCCGTTCGAACTCTCCGGCGGCATGCGGCAGCGGGTGCTGATCGCCATGGCGTTTTCCTGCAATCCCGGCCTGATCATCGCCGACGAACCGACGACTGCACTCGATGTTACCGTGCAGGCGGTGATCCTGCGGTTGATCCAGAACCGGGCGCGCCGGACAGGCACGTCAGTCATCTTCATCTCGCACAATGTCGCCGTCGTCTCGCAGCTCTGCGATCGGCTCTACGTGATGTATGCCGGGCGGATCGTCGAGCACGGCGCGACGCGGACGGTCCTTGAAACGCCGCAGCATCCCTATACCCAGGCGCTGTTGCGCTGCCTGCCGGAGCGGGTCGCGCCGAAGCAGGAACTCGAAGCGATCCCTGGTGCTGTGCCGAACCTTCTGCACCCACCGGCGGGTTGCTACTTCCAGCCGCGATGCAAGGAAGCAGTCGAACAATGTCGAACCCGGTCTCCGCAACTGGTGGGGGCCAGCGGCCAGCAGGTCGCCTGCTGGCGTCGCGGTGTGGCGACCGAACTCGTAGAGCAGGGAGGCCGGCAATGACCGAAGGCGTTGGTACGATAGCGCGGCCGGTGCTCGAGGTTTCCGACCTCCATGTCCGCTTCCCGGCCTCCCGCAACTGGTTGGGGCAGCCCACGTCTTATGTGCATGCGGTCAATGGCGTGACCCTTGAGGTCGGCGCCGGCAAGAGCCTCGGCATCGTCGGCGAGTCAGGCTGCGGCAAGAGCACGCTCGCCCAGGCGATCATCGGGCTTGCACCTTTTGAACAGGGCAGGGTGGCGATCGACGGCGAGGATTTTCAGAAGGCTCAGGGCAAGCAAAAGCGCGCCTTGCGGCAGAAGATGCAGATCGTCTTTCAGGATCCGCAATCCTCGCTCGACCGGCGCCTGCCGGTCTGGCGGCTGATCAGCGAGCCGCTGCACATTCGCGGTGGGCACAGCAGGGCCGAACTGCATGAGAAGGCCGAGGAACTGGCCGTCGCCGTCGGGCTCCGTCCGGAACACCTCGATCGCCTGCCGCACGAGTTTTCAGGCGGCCAGCGCCAGCGCATCGCCATTGCCCGCGCGATCAGCACGGACCCGGAGCTGCTGGTGCTGGACGAGCCGACATCGGCGCTCGACGTCTCGGTACAGGCGCAGATCATCAATCTGCTCTTGAAGCTGCAGCGAGAGCGCGGGCTCACCTATCTCCTGATTTCGCACGACGTCGCGCTGGTGCGCCATTTCTGCGACGACGTCGCGGTGATGTATCTCGGCCAGATCGTCGAATCCGGCCCGGCCGACGAAGTGTTGCGCAATCCCCGCCATCCCTACACGCAGACGCTTCTGGCGGCGGCGCCGAGCTTCGAAAGCCCGCTGCCGGATATTGCGCAGGTGCGTGCGGGCGAGCTTCCCAACAACCGCCATCTGCCGGAAGGTTGCTTCTACAAGCAGAGGTGCGACCGGATTGGCGGCGGCTGCGAGGCGGGCCAGGTGCTGCGGCGCCTGAGCGAGAGCGCCCGCCATGTCAGGTGTCACCTGGCGCAGACGTGAAAGCGCAGACGACACGCCAGATCCGGGCCCGCCGGCCCAACCGCCGGAACGGCGCGGTGCGGCCTGTGCCATTTGATGCGCAATTCCGATAGTTTGAGAAATATAATTTTCTTATAGGAAAAATAATTTGATTGATATTTCCGACTGTGCAAATTTGTAGCCGCCGCCATCGGGCGGCGCTTGCCAATCGGGACCGCCTTTTCGCGACCCCGCCGCTTGCCGGAGATGAGATTGACTGACCCAACGCTGCTCGACGCCTTTCGTCAGCCTGCGGCAATCGGATGGGCGCGCGGTGACCCTGCGGGTCGACGCCCGCGGACGCCAGACGGCGCGTGTCGCCGGCGAGGCGGCGAACAGAATTTGCTTTGATGACTTGAAAGAGGCCTGACATGACCAAGGAAGTTGAATGGGCGCGCATGACCGCGCCGAGCCTGCGCGAAATTGCCGGCAAACCGGGGGCGCTTGCAATCCTGCCGATCGGCTCGCTGGAGCAGCACGGCCCGCACCTGCCCGTCATCACCGACACCGCGAGCGCATCGGCAGCCGCGATCCGCGCTGCCCGGCTGGTGGCCGACGACATTCCGGTCGCCGTCCTTCCGGGCTTGTGGACTGGCATGAGCGAACATCACCTGCCCTTCGGCGGCACGATCACGCTCGATTACGATACGCTGAGCCGCGTCCTCCGCTGCATCGTCCGCTCGCTGAAGACGCTCGGCTTCCAGCGCCTGTTCATTGTCAATGGTCACGGCGGCAACATGGATCCGCTGGCGGTCGCCGTGCGCGAACTGGCGGTCGAGTTCGCCATGCCGATCGTCGCGACGACGCCGTGGATGCTGGCGACGGAGGAGGCATCAAAGATCTTCGAAGTCGACACCGGCGCCCACCATGCCTGCGAAGGTGAGGCCTCTGTCATGCTGGCGATCGTGCCGGACGCGGTAAAGACCGAGATGTTCGGTCAGGCTTTCGGTAACCAGCAGCACCCTGTCGACGTCCCGGCGGACGTGTCGCGCTTCTATTCCTTCTCCGAGCGCGCGCCGGTTACCGGTACCTGGGGCGATCCGCGCAGCGCAACGGCTGCAAAGGGCGAGCGTTTCCTCGATCTTCAGGCGAGCGAACTGGTGAAGCTGATCCGCAACGACGTGCTCTGGACCACGCCGGATCCGGTCTGGACCCCCGGCCGCGGGCTCGGCACCACGGCCGGCAGGGCCGAATGATCCTTCCGGCGCCATCCGCCGGCACTCGCATTCCATTCCTTTAGGGAGGACAGACCAATGAACGTGAAATTCGCGCGGACGCGCAACACCCTTGTAACGCTCTTCGCTGCCACCATGCTTTCAGGCGCCGCGCTGACGCCGGCCATGGCAAAGACGCTCGTCTATTGCTCGGAAGGCGCGCCGGAAGGCTTCGACGCGGCACTGTACTCGGCTAACAGCACCTGGGACGCCTCGGCCGAGACGGTCTATGACCGCCTCACCGAATTCGAGCCCGGCACCACCAATGTCGTCCCGGGCCTTGCCGAAAGCTGGACCATTTCCGCCGACAATCTCGAATACACGTTGAAACTGCGCGCGGGCGTGAAGTTCCAGACGACGGACGATTTCACGCCGACGCGTGATTTCAATGCAGACGACGTGCTCTTCACCTTCAACCGGCAGATGGACAAGGACGATCCGTGGCATAGCTATTTCGCCGGCGCGAACTGGGAAATGTTCAACGCGATGGAGATGCCGGCGGCAATCAAGGAGATCGTCAAGGTCGATGACAGGACCGTCAAGTTCGTACTGAACCAGCCGGATGCGTCGCTGCCGTCGAAGCTCGCGCTGAACTTCGGCTCGATCGTGTCGAAGGAATATGCCGACAAGCTGGCGGCAGACGGGCGGCGCGAGGACCTCGACCGCAAGCCGGTCGGCACCGGACCGTTCCGCTTTGTCGACTACCAGCAGGACGCGGCGATCCGCTTTGCCGCCAACGCCGACTATTGGGATGGCGCGCCGAAGATCGACAATCTCATCTTCGCGATCACCACCGACCCGACCACCCGCATGCAGAAGCTTCAGGCGGGCGAATGCCATGTCGCTCCGTATCCGGCACCGGCCGATATCGCCAAGCTAAAGGCAAATCCGGACCTCAACGTCATGGAGCAACCGGGCCTCAACGTTTCCTATCTGGCGATGAACACCTTGGTCGCGCCGTTCGACAAGCTGGAGGTGCGCCGCGCCATCAACATGGCGATCGACCGGAAAGCGATCGTCGAGTCCGTCTATCAGGGCATGGGCCAGATGGCCAAGAGCGTCCTGCCGCCGACGATGTGGGGCTATAACGGCGGGATCGAGGGCTATGGCTACGATCCCGAAGCGGCCAAGAAGGTTCTCGACGAGGCCGGCGTCAAGGATCTGAAGATGAAGATCTGGGCAATGCCCGTCAGCCGCCCCTATATGCCGAATGCCCGCCGCGCCGCGGAACTGATGCAGGCGGATCTTGCCAAGGTCGGCATCGGTGTCGAGATCGTCTCCTACGAATGGGGCGAATACCTCAAGAAGTCGCGGGACAAGGCGCGCGACGGCGCCATCATCCTCGGCGGCACGAGCGACAATGGAGACCCCGACAACCTGCTCAGCTACTTCTTCAGCTGCTCAGGCGTCGGTGGCAGCAACAATGCCAACTGGTGCTACAAGCCGCTGGATGAGATCTTCCAGAAGGCCCGCGCCAGCTCGGACCAGGGCGAGCGGACGAAGCTCTACGAAAAGGCCCAGGCGATCATCAGCGATCAGGCGCCCTGGGTTCCGATCGCACATTCCACCGTCGTGCTGCCGATGTCGAAAAAGGTGAAGAACTACGTGATGGAGCCTCTGGGCTCGCATCGCTTCGACAAGGTCGACATCGAGGAGTAACTCACCCGATCCGGGCTGGGCGCGAGCTCGATTTTCTCGCGTGACTTAGGCGGGCGTTCGTCCCGTCCCGCCCGAGGCGCTGGAGATTTCACTCTCCAGTGGTCCCCGGGGGCGGGTGAACGACCGCGACAATGCCCGGCTGGCGGCGGCCAACGGCAGGGCGTTGATCGGCCTGTTCCAGTGACTACATCTTGCAACTCCCCAGTGTGGAGCGCAGCGGATAAAGAGCCGTGCGCCCTGTACGGAACCGCGGAATACCCGAAGCGAGGAAGTCTGCGCCTGCCGAGGCGCCGCCGGTTGGTGAAGTGTTGCTGCTCGCCCGACCGGTGCTAGGGGGACAGTAGAACCGGGCGTGTCGAGATCAGAAGCGGAAGTTCAGGCCCGTCTTGATCGCGTGATTGACCAGATTGTTCGAGCCCTTCACGCCACCGATCGTGGAGTCCACGCCGTTGAAGCGGGTCTGGGTATATTCGACCTTGCCGGAGATGTTTTCGGTAAATCCCATCTCTGCGCCCGCACCATAGGTCCAGCCCGTGTGCCAGCGATCGCGTGAGGTTACGGTGCCCTTGCCCTCGAAGCGGGCGGTGGTGACGCCCACCGTGCCGTAAAGCAACACGTTGTCGAGTGCGTAGCCCGCCTTGGCCCTGGCCGTACCGCTCCAGGTCTGCTGCAAGGCGCCGCCTTTGCCAACCTGGTACTGTAAGCCGCCGGCGCGCGCCGCCTCGATCTCACCACCGACCACGAAATCGCCGAACTGTTGATTGTAGCCGACCTGGACGCCGCCGTTGATCTTGTTCTTGCTGCCCTTCTGGTTCGAGGAGCCGGTGCCGATGTGGCCGCCCGCATAGGCCCCCGTCCAACGATCCACATTGGCAAAGTCGACGCCCGAATTGTTGAAATCAGCGGCCTGTGCGGTCGAAGCGGTTGCGGCAACGGTCAGAGCAAGCGCGGCCGTCTTGAAGTTGAGTGTCATCGATCGTTTCCTTTATTGTCGCGGGCCGGTCCGGCCCGTTCAATGCGATCGGTTTGCCTCATCTGCTTGCAGGTTTCGCGCAGAGTTCATCCGGTTTTCATGGAGAGAGTACGCTTTGCGAGCCTCTGCTCCCGCAGTCTGTCGGCAAGGCGATTTCGAAGGTCATGCCGCCGAACTCGTTTCGCTTCGCGCTGGCCGAACCTCCATGGGCCTCGGCGATCGCGCGAACCACCGACAGGCCGAGACCGCTGCCGCCGCTCGCCCGGGATCGGGAGTCATCCGCGCGCCAGAACCGATCAAACGCGTGCTCGATGTCGACGTCGGACATACCAGGGCCGGAATCCTGGCATTGGAAGATTGCCTCCGAACCTCTCATCTTCGCCACGATGGAGAGCCGGCTTCCGGACGCATAGCGGGTGGCATTGTGCATGATCGCAAGCAAGGCCTGTCGCACTTTGCCGCGATCAAGCATCATCGGCGCCCGACTGAGGTTGAGCGATACCGGCATCCCGGCCTTCTCGAACTCGCCGAGCATCGCGGCTACGGCGGTCTCGACCTCTTCGCCCATGTCGCCTGGCTCCAACCGGAGCTCCAGCCGCCCTACATTCGAGAGCGCCAGGATGCGGAGGTCCTCGACGATGCCGGTCAGGTGATCGATCTGACCGATCAAGCCATCGTAAAGCTCAGTGGTTGGCTTGAAGACGCCGTCGCGCATTCCCTGCAGGCGGCCCCGCAGCACCGTCAGCGGCGTTCGCAGCTCATGGGCAATGGCGTTGTTCTGGTACTGCAACTCCTTCTCTGCGTTCTCCAGCAGTTCAGCCATCCGGTTGAAATGGTCGATCACATCGTCGACCTCCCCCAGTCGTCTTGATCGAACGGGCACGCGGGTGGAGAAATTTCCCATCGCGATCGCCTTTGCGGCATCGCGGATGAGCACCAGTGCGTTCACGATCCGGTGGCTGAGGCGACCGCCAATGATGGCAGCGATGACGAGGCTGACGGTGAGCACTGCGGCCATAACCAGGAGCTCGACCAGGGTGACCGGCTCGAGGACCGCGTCGGGGTGCGTCAGATAGAGGACGTACATGTAAATGAACGATCCCGACGTCAGCACCCCAATGGTGGCCGTCACCGCCAGAAACATGTGTTTCGTCAGAAGCCAGCTGAAGCCTCCGATCGCCCATTCCCGTTTCCTGGGACGGCTGCCCGGGGTTGGGCCGAAGGTAAGGTCTGTCGTTTGGGGATCGCTCATGGTGGTTCTCGGAGTTTCTCTGGAAGCAGCGGTGCAACCGGCAGGCACAGGATTCGTTGAGGCCGTGTTTGGGTTGCGTGGAGAGAGCGCCGAAATCGGAGGAGCAATCGTTCGAGGGACTTAGCTTGTCCGGCGCAATCACGGCCGGCGGCATCGCTTTGCGGTGCTTTGCAAAGAATCTCTCGGGCAAACGCACAGGTTGCAGGTTGTCCTGCCGGGAGCGCGCGCAGGTAGCCTTGTTGGGGCGTCTAGCCGGTAACCTGCCGGGCCGGGACCCCATCTACAGACAGGAGGCATCACCCATTGCAGACCCTTGCAAAGATTCTTGCATTGCCATTATTGACGGCACGGAAAATTGCAGGAACGATGGATCCTGCAAATGAACTTGCGGGGACGTCATGACGATACTCGATCGCATTAAGACGCATTCCAGGCGGCTTACCGATGCGGATCAGAAGCTGATCACCACCATGCTGGAAAACCGGGCGGAGGCCGCGTTCCTGTCGGGCCCGCAGCTTTCCCAGCGCGCCTCCGTTCATGAGGCCACCGCCACCCGGCTGGCGCAGAAGCTTGGCTACAAGGGCTTTCCGGACCTTCGCGCGCAGCTGCAGCGCGAGGTGCTGGACGATCAGGACGCGGCCAACCGCATGCGCCGCTCGGTCTCGAAGGTCGAGCATGGCGACTACCTGACCGATCTGATTGCGGCCGAGATCAGCGCGCTCGAAACGCTCGCCCGGTCCGTCGAGCAGACGGATATCGACAGGGCCGCGGACATGATTTTTTCCGCACGTCGCGTCTTCATCTTCGGGCAGGGGCATGCGCAATCCGTGGCCGGCTTCCTGCAGCGTCGCCTCGATCGCTTCGGCATGACCACGATCCAGCTGACGGGGCGCGGCCGGGACATCGCCGAGCGCCTGGTCAGCATGGAGGCAGGCGACCTCATCGTGGCGCTTGCCTTTCGCAAACAGCCGCAAAGCTACGGCCCGCTGATGCGGCATGCGACACGGGTCGGTGCGCCCTCGATCCTCGTTTCCGATCTGGTCGGGCCGCTGATGGAGCCCGCTGCCGATCTGATGCTTGCAGCGCCGAGGGGACGCTCGGGCAGCGAATTTCAGACACCGACGATCCCGTTTGCGATCGTCAACGCCATCGTGCTGACGATCGCCGGCCGCCACCAGGGGCAGGTGATCGGCAGGCTGGAGAAGCTGTCGGAGTTGTTCAACGACTTCGACTAGAGCGTCTGCGTTCACAGGAACGCACAAGGGACGTTCTAATACTTTGATTCTAGAGCATCTTTCCGCCCGCAAGTGATTCCACTTGAAGGCAGAATGCTCTAGCGGGGAACTATAAAGGGAGGAGAACGAAATGCTGAAAAAACTGACCAGTGCCGCACTTGCCGCATGCTTCGCACTGCCATCCTTGACGATGGCGTCCGATCTCGACGGGCTGACGCCGCAGCAACTGCTGCCGCTCGCACAGAAGGAGGGAAGCGTTACAGTCTTCTCGTTGTCGAGCCGCATCGCCAAGATCGAGAAGGCCTTCGAAGAGACCTATCCGGGCATCGACCTCATCGGCCTCGACATGAGTTCGACCAAGCAGATCGCGCGTGTCGAAGCGGAGCAACAGGCCGGCGTGCATGCTGTCGACGTGCTCTATATTGCAGACACACCTGTCGTGTTCACCAAGCTTCTGGAGGGGAAGCGGATCGTGAACTATGTGCCGCCGCGGGTCGCGAACGAACTGGAGGATCGCTACAAGGCGCCGCTCCTGACCCAGCGCCTCTCCACCAAGGTGCTGATGTACAACGAGAAGGCTTTTCCTGATGGTTCGCCCGTCAGCAATCTCTGGCAGCTCACCCAACCGGAATGGCAGGGGCGGGTGCTGATGGTCGACCCGAGCCAGCGTGGCGAACTGCTCGATCTCCTGACCGAGATCGCGCTGCATCCGGACGAAATGGCCGCCGCCTACAAGGCGCATTTCGGCAAGGATATCGAAGTTGAAGGTGATCTTCAGGGCGCCGGTGAGCAGTTCATCAAGGACCTCTTCGCCAACGACCTGATCCTGGTTCCCAACAGCGACGTGCTCAACAAGTCGGTGGGTGACGTCAACGCCAAGAGCCCGCCGGTCGGTTTCGGCACCTATTCCGACCGTCGTGACAACGAGAAGGAGGGCTGGGCGCTGCAGATCGCCAACAATGTCGAGCCGGCCAACGGCATCCTGTTTCCGGCGGTACTGACGGTCGCCGACAAGGCGCCGCATCCGGCGGCCGCTCGGTTGCTGATCGACTTCATGTTCGGCGACGATACGCCGACCGGCGGGGCGGGCTTCGAGCCCTTCAACGTTCCCGGCGACTACGCGACCCGCAAGACCATCGCCCACCATCCGGACTCGGTGAAGCTCGATGACTTAAAGGCCTGGACGATCGACCCGGCAAAGACGGCCGCCGCGCGCGGGCGCATTGCCGACCTGATCATCACGCTCCAGTAACGGAAACCGTCTGTCGGCACGCTTTTCCAAAAACGCGTGCCGACAGACGCCGAGGCTCTGACATGACATCCCTATCAATATCCGCACCATCGGGCAGCCGGCTGCTCCGATCGGGCTTCCTCTTGCCGGCAATTCTCGTCGCCATCGTCGCGATCCTGGTCGTCGCTCCGCTCTTGCGCATCCTCTTCACGACGCTGACGCCTGAGGGCATCGCGGCCTGGAAGGCCGTGCTCGCCAGCCCGCTCTCGGCCAACCTCTGGTGGCGGCCGCTCCTCAATACCATGATCCTCGGCTTCAGCGTCGGCGCCGGCTGCCTGCTCATCGGCGGCTTCCTTGCCTGGCTTGTGGTGCTGACGGACGTGCCGGGCCGCCGCTTCCTCGGCCTGATGGCGTCGCTGCCCTACATGATCCCGAGCTTTGCCGCAGCCCTTGCCTGGGGCACGCTGTTTCGCAATTCGCGTCTCGGCGGTTCGGCCGGCTTCTTCGAAACCAGCGGCCTTGCCATTCCCGACTGGCTCGCCTGGGGGCTCATCCCGACGGCGATCGTGCTGATCGCGCACTATTATTCGCTCGCCTATACGATCATCGCCGCGGCCTTGAGTTCGGTCGGCGCCGATCTCGTCGAGGCAGGCCAGATGGCCGGCGCCAAGCGCCCGCGCATCTTCTTCGGCATCATCCTGCCGGTGGTCACGCCGGCGCTGATTGCCGCGGCATCGCTGACCTTCGCCGGTGCCGTCGCCAATTTCGCGGCACCCGCTTTGCTCGGCCTGCCGGTGCGGATGCAGACGCTTTCTACCCGTCTCTTCGGCATGATCGAGACCGGGCAGAACGAACGCGGCTTCGTGCTTGCGCTGCTGCTCATTGCAGTGTCGGCACTGTTCCTGTGGCTCTCCGATCGTATCGTCTCCGGTCGCAAGGCCTTCATCACGGTGACCGGCAAAGGCGGGCGGACCAAACGCTTCCCGCTTGGCGCCTGGCGCTGGCCACTCTTTGCCATCGCCGTCATCATCGGGTTTCTGACCACGGTGCTGCCGGTCCTCGTGCTGGCCGCGTCGAGCCTGGCACCGCAGAGCGGCGCGCTGTTTTCCAACTGGACGCTGCACTTCTGGATCGGCGAAGGTGGCGGCGAGATGGCGCAGGGGCAGGCGGGTATCTTCCGCAATCCGGTGCTGATCGACGCGATCTGGAACACGATCCGTCTCGGGTTGGTCGTCGCCTTCACCACGATGCTGCTCGGTCTTGGGCTGGCCTATACCATCGTCCAGCGCCGCGGCAGCCTGCTCGCGACGCTGCTGAGCCAGCTTGCTTTCCTGCCGCTTCTGGTGCCGAGCATCGCCTTTGCCGCGGCCTATATCGCGCTCTTCGGCGCGCCGATCGGGCCGCTGCCTTCGCTCTACGGCACCTTCGCCCTGCTGGTCATCGCGGCATCGGCGCACAATCTGCCCTTTGCCGTGCAGTCGGGGCGGTCGGTGCTGGGCCAGATCTCCGCCGACATCGAGGAAAGCGCCCGGCTGACGGGTGCGGGACTGATCCGTCGCCTGTTCGCGATCATCTTTCCCCTCGCGATCCGGGGCCTCTTTGCCGGCGCGATCCTCGTCTTCGTCAAGATGGTGCGGGATCTCTCGCTGGTCGTGCTGCTGTTCACCGCCACCTCGCCGGTCTTGAGCATGGTCGCCTATCGCTATGCTGCGGAAGGCTTCCTGCAGTTCGCCAATGCCATCACCCTCGTCATCCTCGTCGTCTGCCTGGCTGCCTCCTTCGTGGCCCACAGCCTGCAGAACCGTGTCCAGAAATGGAAAGCACCATGAATGCTTTAGCAACCGGCACTGCGGACGCCATCAAGATCCGCAGCCTCGTCAAACGCTTTGGCGCCTTTACCGCCGTCAAGGACGTCAACATCTCGGTACCGGCGGGGTCCTTTCTCGTGCTCGTCGGCCCCTCGGGTTGCGGCAAGTCGACCCTTCTGCGCATGCTGGCCGGGCTTGAAAGCCCGAGCGAAGGCGAAATCGCCTTCGTCGGGCAGACCGTCTCGAGCGGCGCGGGCGGCGTCATTGCCGACGCCGGCAAGCGCAACGCCGGGCTCGTGTTCCAGAGCTATGCGCTCTGGCCGCACATGACGGTCGCCGGCAACATCGCCTGGCCGCTGAAGGTCGCCAGATGGCCGCGCGACAAGCGCGAGCAGCGTGTGCGGGAAGTGCTTTCGCTTCTCGGCATCGACACGCTTGCCGAACGGTATCCGGCCGAGATCTCCGGCGGCCAGCAGCAGCGCGTGGCGATCGCCCGCACGATCGCGCCACAGCCGAGCATTCTTTTGTTCGACGAGCCGCTGTCGAACCTCGATGCCAAGCTGCGCATCGAGATGCGCAGCGAGCTGATGCGCATCCACCGGGCGACGGGGGCGACATCGGTCTACGTCACGCACGACCAGGTCGAGGCGATGACCATGGCGACCCATGTCGCCGTGCTCAACAACGGCCGCGTCGAACAGTTTGGCAAGCCGATCGATCTCCTGCGCAATCCGCAGACCACCTTCGTTGCGACCTTCCTCGGCACGCCGCCGGCAAACCTGATACCGGTGCACCGCGCCGGCGACGGCCTCGTCTTCGGCGATATGGTGCTAGCGCCGGCTTCCGTGGCGGCCGGCCGCGACGATGCGCAACTGCTCTTCCGTGCCGAAGACGTCAGCGTCGTCGCGGTCGCCGGAGCACCGTCGCTTATGGCCCGCTTTGCCGAAGCAGCACCGATCGCGGGCCGAACCATGGTGACCGCCATGGTCGGCGACCTGCGCGTTACGGCCATGGCCGACAGCTACTTCACCGCCACACCGGGGGAGCCGATCCCCCTTTCCTTCATTCGCACCCCCGATGCGGTTTTCGCCGCCACCGGAGAAAGGATCCAACAATGAGGCTCATCCTCATGCGCCACGGCGAAACCCAGTGGAACGCCGAACAACGCCTCCAGGGACAGGACAACTCGCTCCTGTCCGAGCGCGGGGTCGCGCAGGTGAGGCGGTTCCGCCCCTACGCCAAGGCATTGAAGCCGGTTCGCATTATCGCCTCCGATCTCGGCCGCACCCGGCAGACGGTCGCCCTCATCGGTCACCCGGACGCGCCGACCGACGAGCGCTTCCGTGAATTGGACATGGGCGAATGGACGGGACGGCGCAAGCCGGATCTCATCGCCGAGCGGCCGGAAGAATATGCCGCATGGCGCGCCGGTACGTTCACGCCGGCCAACGGCGAAACCTGGGGCGCCTTTCGCGGCCGCGTGGCCGAAGGTGTGCATGACTGGATGTCGCGCACCGAAGGGGACCTGCTCGTGGTTGCCCATGGCGGCGTGGTGCGCGCCGCCTGCCACGAATTCCTCGATCTTCCCCCGTCGCGCGTCGTCCCCGTCACGCCGGGGACGGCGACCATCCTGCATTTCCCGCGGCGCGGCAGCATGACCGCGCAGCTGGAGGGCTACAACATCGGATCTGTCGCACCCGACGACTTCGTCGCCGACTGATACTTGCGGCGAGGGGCATGAGATGAACTCCGGAACATTCGTTATCCTGGAACTTCTGGGTGGCGTGGCGCTGCTTCTGTGGGGCGTTCGCATGGTGCGCACTGGCGTCATGCGCGGCTGGGGCGACCGGCTGCAGCGCTTTGTCGAAGAACGCCTGTCGAACCGGCTTACCGCCTTCGGTGGCGGGGTCCTTGCGACCGCCGTGCTCGGCAGCGCCACGGCCATGGCGCTGATCGTTGCCGGGCTTGCAGGCGCCGGTGCGATTTCGGCCCAGACCGGGCTCGCCGTCCTGCTCGGGGCGGATATCGGCTCCGCGCTCGTCTCCGGCCTCTTTGCCTCCGGCTCGTCGCTTGCCGGCGTGCTCGCTCCGCTGTTTCTCCTGACCGGATACATCGCATTCAGCGTATCCGGCGAATTCCGACCGCGTAACGCCGGCCGCATCCTGATGGGCCTCGGGCTGATGCTGATGGCCTTGAAGGTGATCGTGTCGGCGACCGCGCCACTGCGCGAAGCCACGCTTTTCCACGATGTCCTGCAGGCGGTCGCGACGGAGCCCGTGCTTGGCTTCCTCGTCGGTGCAATGCTTGCATGGCTGTTCCACTCGACGCTTGCCGTCATCCTGCTCGTCGCCTCGCTCCTGATGAACGGCAGCCTCGAAGTCGCCGGCGCCGTCCCGCTTATCCTCGGAATCAATTTCGGCGGCGGACTTCCGGCGGTCAGCGCCACGCTCGACCAGCCGCCATCTGCCCGCAAGCTGCCGGTCGCCAATCTCTTCTGCCGCGGGCTTCTGGCCGTGTCGCTGCTGCCCTTCGCGCGGCAGATCGTCGATATTGCCGGCCGTCTACCCACCGATCCGTTGCATGTCGCGGTCGGTCTTCACGTCACCTTCAACCTGGTCGTTGCGGCCGTGTTCCTACCGCTGTCGTCGTTCGTCGTGAACCTTGTGGAACGGCTTGTCCCGCCGGCGCCGGTCGTTGGCGATCCCTTGACGTCTCCGCGCTATCTCGACAGCATGTCGCTGGAGACGCCGGCAATCGCGCTCAGCAATGCAACGACCGAAACGATCCGCATGAGCGAATTGCTGGAGCGCATGTTCCGGATGGCGCTGACGTCGTTACAGGCCGGCAGGCTCGAAAATCTGAAGGAACTGCTGCCCGTGGATGCACGGCTCGGCAATTACATGGCGTCGGTGCACGCCTATCTCGGACAATTGACACAGGACGGGTTGCCGGCCGGAGAGACGAGCAGAGCCCATGAGATCATGTTGTTTGCGAGCAATCTCGAACATGCGGGCGACGTCATCAAGCTAAGCCTTGCCGATCGCATCAGGGCGAAAATCAAGCAGAACATTCAGTTCACCGTCAGCCAGCGTGCGGCGATCGAGGCGCTCTCGGAGGTGATCGTGGCCTCGTTGCGATTGTTGCCTGCGGCCCTCTCCTCCCGCGACGTCGCGGCCGCATCGCGGCTCGCGGCCCAAAAGGACCGCTTCCGTGAACTCGAAGATGAAATCGTGCGCCGGCATCTCGGCGGCGAGCATGTGGAGACGGCGGCCGGTGCGAGAGACAATGCCCTCTTCATCGACCTCGTGCGCGACCTCCACCGGATCAATTCCGATATCGCAGCCGCCGGTTATCCGCTGGTGCAGGCCGCAGGCCTGCTGAGCAGCAGCCGAATTCTCAACGTCGGAGCGGTTGCCGGTGCGAGATGATCGCAGAGGCGATGTCGATCGGCCAGGCGCTGCTAGAGCTTGGCTGAGACCGCTGTCGCCGCCTCTCGGATAGTCTGCATCAGCAGAGAAAGGGCGAGCGGCGGCACCGCGTCGGCGCGCATGGTCAGGCCAACAGGACCTTTCGTTTCGCTTGTGTCGATCGGCAGGATTGCGATCGTGCCATCGTCGACATCGGCGGCGACGACACCGGCGGAGATGATCCAGATCGCATCGCTCGCCCGCACGAAGGCCCGGCCGAAGGCGTCGGACACTGTCTCGATCTGGTTCGGCAGACTGGCAATACCATTTGTGATCAGGAAGCGCTCGACGAAGGGGCGGATGATCGAGGCGCGTGTCGGCATCAGGACCGGGAAGTCGGCGAGCCGCGCAAAGGTGGAATGGGCGCCGGCAAGCAGCGGATGTCCAGCCCTGACGGCAAAGACCACCTGTTCCGAGTAGAGATGCTCGAAGGAAAAGCCGGTCATCTTTTCCGGTGCCGCAAGCCGCCCGACGACCAGATCGAGATCGCCGACGCGCAGCTGTTCGAGGAGGACTGCATTCTCGCCGGTGACGATCTTGATGCGGGCGCCGGTCTCCTCCTTGAGAAACAGCGTCATGGCGTGCGGCATGATGCGTGTCGAGACTGTCGGTAGCGCGCCGATGCGGACCGGAACGCCGTCGCCGGACCGTTCCTGCGAGACCGAATCGAGCCCTTGCCGAAGCGCCGTCAGCGCCGCACCGGCGTGGCGCAGGAACACCTCGCCATAGCGTGTTATCTTGATGCCGCGCCCGTCGCGCTCGAAGACCGCGACGCCAAGCACCTCTTCGAGTTCGCGGATCGTCTTGGTCACGGCCGGCTGGCTGACATGCAGCAGCTCGGCCGCCTTCATCACGCTCTTCTGCCGGGAGACCTCGACAAATGTCTGTAGATGGCGAAACTTGACCCGGGCGTCGATCATGGAATTCATAACCCTCAAGTTAATGAAATGCCATGAAATATCATTTTACCTAACCAGATTAAATATCCAATTTGGTGGCGGAGGAGAGAGCCCGTGCAGTTTGCCCGTATCAACGACATTACGATCCACTATCAGGTGATCGGCGCCACCGGCGACCGGCCGGTGCTGGTTTTCGCCAATTCGCTCGGCACGGATTTTCGCATCTGGCGCGATGTCATCGTCCGTCTTGCCGGCGATTTTGCCATCGTCCTCTACGACAAACGCGGCCATGGCCTCTCGGATATCGGGCCCACACCCTATGCGATCGAGGACCATGCGAACGACCTTGCCGGCCTGCTCGACATGCTCTCGGTCAAGCAGGCGATCATCTGCGGCCTCTCGGTCGGCGGCCTGATTGCGCAGTCGCTCTACCAGCGACGGCCCGATCTGGTGCGGGCGCTCGTCCTTTGCGACACGGCGCACAAGATCGGCACGGCCGAGACCTGGGCTGCACGCATCGCGGCGGTAGAGGAACACGGCATCGAGGCGATTGCCGATAGCGTGCTCGAGCGCTGGTTCACGCCGGCGTTTCGCCGCCCGGAAAACATCGCCTATGCCGGCTATCGCAACATGCTCGTCCGTCAGCCTGTAACCGGATACGTCGCCACCTGCGCCGCCATCCGCGACGCCGACTATACCGAGGCGGCAGCCCGCATCGCCGTGCCGACGCTTTGCGTCGTCGGCGATCAGGACGGCTCGACGCCGCCGGATGTCGTGCTTGCGACCGCCCGCCTCATTCCCGGTGCGCGCTACGAAGTCATCCGCGATGCCGGTCACATTCCCTGCGTCGAAAACCCGGAAGCCTTGACCGCGGTGCTTCGCGCCTTCTTCGAAATTGCAATGCATGGAGACAGGACCCATGAGTGACGCTTCTGCGCCCTCCGACCGCTATCGCCAGGGCATGGCCACGCGCCGTGCGGTGCTCGGCGACAATCACGTGGATCGGACGCAGTCGGTTTCCACCGAATTCGACCGCCCCTTCCAGGAGCTGATCACCGAAGCGGCGTGGGGCCATGTCTGGTCGCGGCCGACCTGGACGAAGCGTGAGCGCTCGATCGTGACGATCGCGTTGCTCGCCGCCCTCGGCCAGGACGACGAGGTTGCCATGCATGTGCGGGCGACCGCCAATACCGGTGCGACCCGCGAGGATATCTGCGAGGCGCTGCTGCACGTGGCGATCTATGCCGGCGTGCCGGCGGCCAACCACGCGATCAAGATCGCCAAGCAGGTCTTTGCCGAGATCGATGCCGGCACGGCGGCCTGACGGGAGGAAGCGATGTCCGACAGAACCAATGGAAAGCCGGAGACGGGCGCCTTTTTCCCACGCGACCGTGGATGGCATGCGCCGGCGCTGACGCCGGGCTACAAGACCTCGGTGCTGCGCTCGCCTCAAAAGGCGCTGCTTTCACTTGACGGCACGATTTCGGAAATTACCGGCCCGGTCTTCGGGCACTCGGTCATCGGCGAACGCGACAACGACCTCATCCACAATTTCGCCAAGCCCGGTGAGAGCGCCATTGGCGAGCGCATCATCGTGCATGGCCGCGTGCTCGACGAGCGTGGCCGCGCCGTGCCTGGGGCGCTGCTCGAATTCTGGCAGGCCAATGCCGGCGGCCGCTACCGCCACAAGAAGGAAAGTTATCTCGCGCCGCTCGATCCGAACTTCGGCGGCTGCGGCCGCACGATCACCGACGCGGAAGGGGGCTACGCTTTCCGGACGATCAAGCCCGGTCCCTATCCCTGGCCGAACGGCGTCAACGACTGGCGTCCGGCGCATATCCATTTCTCGGTCTTCGGCCATGGTTTCGCGCAGCGGCTGATCACCCAGATGTATTTCGAGGGCGACCCGATGATCTGGAAGTGTCCGATCGTCAACACCATCCCGGACCGCCAGGCCGTAGAACAATTGATCGCCCCGCTCGACTGGGCAAACACCATTCCCTTCGACGCACGGGCCTACAAGTTCGATATCGTGCTGCGGGGACGCCGCTCGACACTGTTCGAGAACCGGCTGGAGGGCAACTGATGGTTCAGCAACTCGGCTACCTCAAGGAGACGCCCTCGCAAACGGCCGGGCCCTACGTGCATATCGGCCTCACCCCGAACTTCTGCGGCATCACCGGCGTCTACGAGGCTGACCTCGGATCGCGGATGGTGAACGCTGAGACGCGTGGCGAGCGCATTACTATCACCGGACGGGTGATCGACGGCGCCGGTGCGCCGCTCAAGGACGCGCTCGTCGAGATCTGGCAGGCGGATGCCGCCGGGTTCTACAATTCGCCGACCGAGATACGCGGTGCTGCGGACGCAAACTTCACCGGCTGGGGGCGCTGCGCAACGGGCGCCGAAGACGGGGTCTTTTCCTTCGAGACCATCAAGCCGGGGCAGGTTCCCTACAGCCACGACCGGAAAATGGCGCCGCACATCACCTTCTGGATCGCCGCGCGGGGCATCAACATAGGCCTTCACACCCGAATGTATTTCCCGGACGAGGCGGCAGCCAACGCTGCCGATCCGCTGCTTGCGCGCATCGAACATCGCCATCGCGTCGCGACGCTTGTCGCGACCGGAACGGCGCCTAATTATGTCTTCGACATTCACCTGCAGGGTGAGAAGGAAACGGTCTTCCTCGACATCTGAACAGGAATGTCACGCCTGGACATGGAGTGCCGCATGGGCGGCATTCAGGGCAGCAGGTGGCATTTCGTTCGGCGAGCCGCATCCGCGACCAGAAACGGGGAAATCATGACCTATTCCGCCTTCGACCACCCTTATCTTTCCGGGTTGCTGGGGGATGAGGCGGTTGCCGCCGAGTTCTCGGCTTCCGCCGATATCCATGCGATGCTCGCCTTCGAGGCGGCGCTTGCGCGGGCCGAAGCCGTGCACGGCATCATTCCGGCCAAGGCTGCCGACCGGATCACCGAGGCGTGCCGCGCCTTTTCGCCCGACGTCAGCGCGCTGAGGCGGGCCGTGGCGGCCGACGGGGTGGTGGTTCCGGAACTCGTGCGACAGTTGCGATTGATCGTCGGCGGCGAGGCGGCAGACTATGTGCATTACGGCGCCACCAGCCAGGATGTCATCGACACCAGCCTGATGCTCAGGATGAAGGCGGTGGCCGAGCTTTTCGCCGTCCGGCTCGGCAACATCGTCACGGTGCTCGAGGAGTGCGACAACGAATGGGGCGAGCGCGGACTGATGGGGCGCACCCGTATGCAGGCGGCGATCCCGATCACCGTGTCGGACCGGCTGCGCAGCTGGATCGAGCCGCTGCTCGATCACAAGGACCGGCTGGAAGCCATGGATCGCGATCTCTTCGCCGTCCAGTTCGGCGGCGCCGCCGGGACGCTGGAGAAGCTCGGTGACCGGGCGGACGACGTGCGCGCGACGCTTGCCGAAGAACTCGATCTCGCCGACTTTCCGCAATGGCACAGCCAGCGCTCGGAGGTGGCGGACTTCGCCAATGCCCTGTCGCTGGTCACGGGCAGCCTCGGCAAGTTCGGCCAGGACATCGCCTTGATGGCGCAGCAGGGCGACGAGATCGAGCTTGCGGGTGGCGGCGGATCCTCGGCAATGCCGCACAAGCAGAACCCGGTGGCAGCCGAAGTTCTGGTGGCGCTCGCGCGGTTCAACGCGACCCAGCTTTCCGGCATGCACCATGCGCTGATCCACGAACAGGAGCGTTCCGGCGCCGCCTGGACGCTGGAATGGCTGATCATGCCGCAGATGGCTGGTGCGACGGCGGCAGCGCTTCGTCTGGCTGGCGAACTCGTGGGCAACATACGCCGGCTTGGCCGCGCCTGAGCGGGCTGGTGACGCGATCCCTCAGCGGGCCGCGCGCAACATCGAGCGGTAGCGCACCTGGCTGTTCTTGAGGTGCTGGCGCATGGCGCTGCGCGCCTGCTCCTCGTCTCCATCCTGGATGGCGATGAGGATCGCCTCGTGCTCGGCGATCAATCGCGACAGCTCCGCAGACGCCAGCACGGTTTCCTCGCCGCTCTCCGAAACCGCTCGGCGGGGAATGAGCGCCGTGCCGAGCATCTGCAGGAACTCGCTGAAGCGCGGGTTGTTGGTCGCCTGGGCGATCGCCAGATGGAAGTTGAAGTCGGCCTCCGCCGTCGGCCGCCCCTGCGCGGCGCTCTCGCAGAAACTGTCGAACGCTTCGGCGATCTTTTCTTCCTGGGCCGGCGAACGGCGAAGGGCGGCAAGCGCTGCGGCATCGCCCTCGACGGCGGTCCTCAGTTCCAGCATTTCGATCAGCGAAGAGACGCGCGCAAGATCGATGCCGTGGAACGGCAGCGGGGTCGAAGGCGCAGGCTCCAGCACGAAGACACCGATACCGTGCCGCGCCTCGACAAGCCCGCCGGAGCGCAGCGCCGCGATCGCTTCGCGCACGACCGTGCGGCTCACGCCGAATTCCTGCGTCAGCTGCGCTTCCGAAGGCAGGCGGTCGCCAGGCTTGTAATGCCCGGCGCCGATCTGGCCGCTGAGGGCGTCCGTTACCTTGGCCACCAGCGTCTTGCCTTGAGAGGCGGGGGGGTCGGAGGCGGTGACGTTGCTCATGGGAATGGCCGTTTCTGCGACTTGGGTGCTTTGTGTCTGGATACGCCATTGCCGATCAAGGGCGCAATCCATGGCTGGCTGCAATGCGCGGGAACCAAGGGTGATGTCTCAATAAATCGGATCATCGACGAAGGCGCCGCCCTGATAGCGCACGAGAGAGTCGCCCGGCTGCGGCGTGGGGGTGTTTTCGGCGACTTTCTGACGGAAAACTTCGGCATTGTCCTTCGGGCGCCAGCCGAGCCAGGAAACATGCGAATTGTCCCACCAGCCGGCGTCGTTGGCCGAGGCGCCCCAGATGACCGGGCAACCGAGAACCGGCACACGGAAGACGGCCTCCGTCAAGGATACGAAGTCGTCATGGGAAAACCAGGTGGAGAGCATGCGATAGTTGACGGGCTCGGGCAGGCAGGAGCCGATGCGGACCAGGGCGGTCTCCTGGCCGAACTTCTCGAAATACATGCGCGCCAGCGCTTCGCCGAAGCACTTCGACACGCCGTAGAGCCCGTCGGGCCGGTAGGGCGCGTTCGGGCCGAGCCGTTCGCCTTGCGGATAGTAGCCGATCGTGTGGTTGGTGCTGGCAAAGAGGATGCGCGGCTTGTTGTTGGCGCGCGCCGCCTCATAGAGATTGTAGAGGCCGAGAATATTGCCGTCGAGGATTTCCGAGAACGGACGTTCAACCGAAATGCCGCCCAGATGCACGATCGCATCGCATCCGACGACAAGCTCGTTGACGGCGCGCCGGTCGGCCAGGTCGCACTGAACGCATTCCTCGTTTTCACCCGGCGGATCGAGCGGCGCGCGATCTGCTAGACGGATCGTCCTTGCCAATGGCGCCAGCCTTTCGCGCATGACGCGGCCCAATTGCCCCGCCGCGCCGGTGATCAGAAGTCGTTCCATCGCCTGTCCCCCCAAGCCGGTGCAGGCGCTCACCGCGATCGATGCGCCCACATATCATATGATATCCGCTAACATATAATACATCTCTATTGCAATGCTTTCGCGATGAGGCGATTTTGTTAAGGAGCGATCTCTTGGCGGCGTTTGGCGCCGAATTTCGGCCTTATGGCGTCACGTCGCTTTCGAAGTACAAAGGTGACCCACAGATCTTATATGATGACTTGTATTACGACATATTGACATGTGTGTGATGACTTGCTTAGTAGGCGCGTCGAGTTTTAGGGAGGACCCGCACGAAATGAACCCTGAGCAGATCAAGGCCGCGCTTGGATCGGGCCTGCTTTCGTTCCCGGTGACGCATTTCGATGCGGAGGGTCGGTTTGCGCCGGACAGCTATCGGGCGCATGTCGAGTGGCTGGCCGGCTACAAGGCGCCGGTTCTGTTTGCGGCCGGTGGCACCGGCGAGTTCTTTTCGCTGAAGCCGGACGAGATCCCCGGCATCGTCAGGGCGGCCAAGGACGTTTCCGGCGACACGGCGATCGTATCGGGCTGCGGCTATGGCACGGAGATGGCGGTCGACATCGCTCGTTCGGTCGAGCGCGTCGGTGCCGACGGCATCCTGCTTCTGCCGCACTATCTGATCGATGCGCCGCAGGAAGGGCTTTATGCCCATGTGAAGACGATCTGCCAGTCGGTCGGCATCGGCGTCATGGTCTATAACCGCGACAACGCGGTGCTGCAGGCCGACACGCTTGCAAGG